>RZZW01000047.1 GCA_009929695.1 Clostridia bacterium | reverse complement strand
TTAAAACCTATGGCGACGCACAAAAGATTCTTCGCTACGCTCAGAATGACAATAGAATAGTTTGCGCGAAACCGCAAGTAGAATCCCTCCGTCGCTCCTGCGTCGCGCCACCTCCCTTTAACAAGGGAGGTAAAGATGAAGGCGCTTCGCGCTTACGATTATAATAAGGAGCAAAAAATGCAGCAACTAAAAGTCTCCTCCGACGGCAGTGCTCAGTACACTACAATTCAATCGGCGCTTGACGCTGCGCGGCTCGACGACGTTGTGACGGTGTACATATATAACGGCGTTTACCGCGAAAAGCTTGTTTGCAGCCACCCAAACGCCACGCTTGTGGGCGAAAGCCGAGACGCAGTGCTGCTCACAGGCGCAGACGGCGGCAAGCATTTTGACGCGCAGGGTCAGCCGCTCGGCACGTTTCGCTCGCAGACGGCGCTGTTTGACGGCGAGCAAATATGCGTCAAAAACATGACGATAGCAAACACCGCAGGCGACGGCAGAGTGCACGGACAATCGCTCGCCGCCGCTGTTTATTCTGCATATGCGGTATTTGAAAACGTCGATTTTGTCGGCTGTCAAGACACCCTTTTCACAGGCCCTCTGCCCGAAAAGGAACGTCTTAAAAACGGCTTTTTAGGCAAGCACCAGTTTACACCGCGTATAAAAAGTGGACAGTATTACAAAAATTGCTCAATAACAGGCGATATCGACTTCATTTTCGGCGGCGCGGACGCACTTTTTGAAAACTGCGCTATCCATTGCCGCGACAGAGGTGAGGCCATCAATGGCTACGTCACAGCCCCAAGCACCGCCAAGGAAGACATCGGCTACGTGTTTTATAACTGTAAAATCGACGGCACGGCAAAGCACACATTTTATCTAGGCCGCCCGTGGCGCGCATACGGCAAAGCCGCGTTCATTAGCTGCGAAATCAGCGACGTAATAATGCCTGACGGCTTCGACGATTGGCAAGACACCGCCAACCGCGCCACAAGCACCTTCGCCGAATATGCCAATAAAGGCGACGGAGCAAATGGCAAACGAGCATTCGGCAAAAAGCTGTCAGAAGCACAAGCACAGCAGCTTTTGGAAAAAATATATAATCGCGTAAATGTCCCATATGCGCCGTAATGTTCTGCGGGACGGGAAACCCGTCCCCTACAATTACTACGACGTGTGTAGGGGCGATTCACGAATCGCCCGATAAGTCGGTGCGCAATCCCCACAAAATTTTCCCCTTTATTTTTCTCAACAATAATGTTATACTTAATATGTAATATTTCATAAACTAACGGAGGACAACAAAAATGGAACAGCTATCCTACAAAACCCTTAAAAACATAAATTATGATGGCTATCTTCTCGAAAACGCGCCCGAAAAGGTGCTGCAATTCGGCGAGGGTAACTTTCTTCGCGCGTTTGTCGATTATTTCTTCGACGTCGCAAACGAAAAAGCCGATTGGAACGGCAAAGTAGTCCTCGCACAGCCCATCGCACAGGGGCTTGTCGAAATGGTAAACGAGCAGGACGGCTTGTACACGCTGTACCTGCGCGGCAGCGGAAAAGGCCGGAAAATCGACGAAAAGCGCGTCATTTCGTCATGCAGCCGCTGCATAAATCCGTATCAAGACTTTGAAGCCATGCTCGCCGTCGCGCGCAGCAAGGATTTAGAGTACATCGTCTCAAACACCACAGAAGCGGGCATCGTGCACGAGAGCGAGAGCAAATTCGACCAGCAGCCGCCCATCAGCTTCCCCGCAAAGCTCACGCGCGTATTATTTGAGCGCTACAAAGCAAATCTTGGCGGCGTTGTCATCCTCTCATGCGAGCTTATCGACAACAACGGCAAGGAACTTTTGCGCTGTGTAAACGCCTATATCGACGACTGGAAGCTCGAGGACGGCTTCAAAAAATGGGTCAATGAAGAAAATACCTTCTGCTCAACACTCGTTGACCGCATTGTCCCCGGCCGCATCCGCGACGCGGAAGAAGTTAAAAAGCTTGAGAAAATCAACGGCTATACAGACAAACTTCTCGACGTCGGCGAGGTGTTCGGCGTGTGGATAATCGAAGGCCCCGAATGGCTTGCGGAAAAGCTTCCGTTTAAAAAATGTGGTTTAAATGTCCATGTTGTGCCCGACGTAACACCGTACAAAAAGCGCAAGGTGCGCATCTTAAACGGCGCTCACACAGGCTTTGTGCTCGGCGCGTATCTCTCCGGCCAAGACATCGTGCGCGACTGCATGCACAACGAAAGCATCAAGGGCTTCATGAATAAAATGCTCTACGATGAAATTATCCCGACGCTCACACTCGACAAAAACGACCTCATGGAGTTCGCCTCAGCAGTGGCTGACCGCTTCAATAATCCATTTGTCAACCACGAGCTCATGAGCATTTCGCTCAACTCAACAAGCAAATGGAAAGCCCGCAATATGCCGAGCTTCTTGACATATGTAAAAGAACAGGGCAAGCTGCCCGCGTGCTTAACAATGAGCCTCGCCGCGTATATCGCGTTTTATTCAAACGACATTCAGCGCCGCGACGCAGACGGTTTAATCTGCAAACGCCCCGCGGGCAACGAATATAAGGTGCAGGACGACGCATGGGCGCTCGATTTCTACTATGCCCACAAGGACGACACCGCCGCCGAATTAGTAAGCGCCGTGCTCACAAACACACAAATGTGGGACAAGGATTTGACGAAAATCGACGGCCTTGAAGCCGCCGTGCTCGCTGACCTTGAAATGATCCGCACAAAGGGCGCAGAGGCAGCCTACGCTTCATGCCTGTAAGGCGAGGAGAACACAAATGAGTAATTACGTCAAAATAAATGTGGCAGATAATGTCGCCGTGGCCTTGCATCCGATTTCAAAGGGTGATAAAATGGACATTAACGGTCTGCTCATAACAGCCGTCGAGGATATCCCGCAGGGTCATAAAATGGCGCTCACGGATATCAAAGAGGGCAAAAACATTGTAAAATACGGCTTTCCGATAGGCCACGCCACGCAGGATATCGGCATGGGCTGCTGGGTGCATGTGCACAACACAAAGACAAACCTCTCCGAGGACGGCGAGTATACCTACGCCCCGCAGGTGAAGGAAGTCGAAAAAACCGAGCCCGCAACATTTAACGGCTTTGTGCGCGACGACGGCAGAGCCGCTATACGCAACGAAATTTGGGTCATACCCACAGTCGGCTGCGTAAACGGCGTTGCGCAAAAAATCGTCGAGCAAAATAAGTCGCTTATCGGCGGCTCGCTAGAGGGAATTTACACTTTCCCGCATCCGTTTGGTTGCAGCCAAATGGGCGATGACCACGCGCAGACGCGAAAGCTGCTCGCAGCCTTAGCCCGCCACCCAAACGCCGCGGGCGTGCTTGTGTTGTCGCTCGGGTGTGAAAACCTGACGCATGAGCAGTTCGTCGCAGAGCTTGGCGAATACGACGAAAACCGCGTCAAATTCCTCACCTGTCAAGACGTCGAGGACGAGTTTGAAGCGGCTGCCGAAATTCTCGCGCAGCTTGCCGATTACGCCAAAAAGTTCACACGTCGCCCCGTGTCCGTGTCACAATTAGTAATAGGCATGAAATGCGGCGGCTCAGACGGCCTTTCGGGCATCACGGGCAACCCCACAGTCGGCGCGTTCAGCGATTTGCTTATATCAAAAGGCGGCTCAACGGTGCTCACCGAAGTGCCCGAAATGTTCGGCGCAGAGGGGCTTTTGATGAACCGCTGCAAGGACAAAGCAGTCTTTGACAAAGCCGTCAAAATGATAACAGATTTCAAGCATTATTACACAAGCCACAATCAGGTCGTGTATGAAAACCCGTCCCCCGGCAACAAAAAGGGCGGCATCACAACGCTTGAGGACAAAAGCTGCGGCTGCGTCCAAAAGGGCGGCAGCGCACCCGTCATGGACGTTATCGGCTACGGCGACGCGGTTGTCACAAAGGGCTTAAACATGCTTTCGGGCCCGGGCAACGACCTCGTTTCCGCAACAGCACTCACCGCCGCGGGCGCACATATGATACTTTTCACAACAGGCCGCGGCACACCGTTCGGCGCACCGGCACCGACGCTTAAAATTTCAACAAACACCCAGCTTTTCGAGAAAAAGCAAAACTGGATAGACTTTAACGCCGGCACAGTGGCCGACGGCGAAAGCATCAAGGACGCAGGCGAGCGCCTTTTTGAAAAGGTCGTAAGCATAGCCGGCGGCGAGCCGACAAAAACCGAAATAAACGGCTTTAGAGAGATATCCATATTTAAAGACGGAGTTGTGCTTTAAAGTAAAATCAAGCAACACGCGTAAGGGCGGATTCAATATCCGCCCGCCAGTTTCACACAAACTTGTAGGGCGGATATTGAATCCGCCCCTACAAATTGTCCCACGTAACATTATTTTAAAGGAGACATTATCATGGACAACAATCAATTTGACCTTGTGAGCTTTGGCGAAATAATGCTGCGCTTGTCGCCCCCGCGCCATGAGCGAATTATCGAGAGCGAGGTCTTTGAAAAACGCGCGGGCGGCGCTGAATTAAACGTCGCGTCCGGCGTGGCGCTGCTCGGCCTTCGCACAGGCATTATCTCAAAGCTGCCGCAAAACGAGCTCGGCACATTCATCAAAAACCGCATCCGCTTCAACGGCGTGTCCGACGACTTTTTGCAGTACGACGAAAGCGGCGACGCGCGTTTAGGCGTTTATTATTACGAAATGGGCGCTGCCCCGCGCAAGCCGACGATTGTCTACGACCGCAAAAACAGCTCCATAAATTCAATCGACATCGACGCCATCCCCGCGAGCGTTTTCACAAGCACGCGCATGTTCCACGTCAGCGGCATCAGCCTTGCGCTGTCGGGCAAAACGCGCAATCTCGCGATGGAGCTAGTCAAAAAATTCAAGGACGGCGGCGCAAAAATCTCGTTCGACGTCAACTACCGCGCCAATCTTTGGGGCGAGGACGAAGCGCGCGAGACTATCAAAAAGCTGCTCCCGATGGTCGACGTGCTGTTTGTTTCAGAGGAGACAAGCCGCCGCATGTTCCAAAAAACAGGCGAGCTTTCCGATATCCAAAAGAGCTACTGCGAGGAATACGGCGTGAAAATCGTCGCCACCACGCAGCGCACCGTTATCTCACCGCGAAAGCACAATTTTACATCTGTAATTTACTGTGCCGACACAGATAAATTCTACACCGAGAAGCCGTATACCGACATCGAGGTAATCGACCGTATAGGCTCCGGCGACGCATATGTCGCAGGCGCACTGTTTGGTTTATTGCGCTATGACGACCCGCAAATGGCACTCGAGTTCGGCAACGCCACCTCAAGCCTCAAAAACACAGTCCCCGGCGATTTGCCCTCAAGTGACTTCAGCGAAGCCTACTACGTCATCCAAAACCACAACGCAACAGGCCCCGTTTCAGAAATGAAGAGATAAAAGTATATAAAAAAGCCGTTACAGATGTAAAAAAATACATCTGTAACGGCTTTTTGTTGTTTTGTATGGTCGCGCAATTGTAGGAAGCGACCCCTACAAATGTGCCACGCCATGTATGTCGCCACTACAATTTCACCGTCGTAAACTCATGCTTTACGGCGGGTAAAAATTTATTTATCAGGTCTGACGTTTTAATGCGCAGGCTGGAGGTGTTTATGCAGGGGTGGCAGCCGATATATTCGCCTTTTAGCACATCTTCGTCGATGAGCAGGCGCACGCGGTTGTCGTGGTCGTTCATAAGCCCCATCACGCTCACGCTGCCGGGTGTTATGTCAAGCAGCGCCTCCATTTGCTGCGCGGTTGCAAAGCTGAGGCGCGCCACGCCAAGCTGCGCCGACAAATCCTTTGTCTTAAACACCTTTTCACCGGGCATCATCAGCATGTAAAACGCGGTTTGCTGTCTGTTGCACAAAAATAAATTTTTGCATATTGTCGCGTGTAGCTCGCGGTCAATTTCCTCGCACACCTCCATAGTCTCGGCGGCGGGGTGGTCAAGGCGCTCAAAGGCGATGCCGAGCGCGTCGAGCATGTCGTAGGTGCGGATTTCCTTTTCGAGCCGCCCGTCATTTGCTGCGGGACGTCCGGTTATAAGCTCCATAAAAACCTCTTGTTTTCATTTTTTTAACGCAAAATTTTGACTGTCGAGCAATTTTTGCCGCGCTGTTTTGAATCGTAGAGCGCGTGATCGGCGATTGAGAACATTTCGCTGTAGGTGCAGCGCTTGTTTGCGCAAACGGTGATGCCGACGCTGCACGACACGTCGCGGCCTATCAGGCACGTCGAAATCTCGTGCACCTTGCTTTGCAAAAGCTGCGATTTTTCGCTTATTATGTCGTTAGACACCGCGTTTTTCATCAGCACGCAAAATTCGTCGCCGCCAAACCTCCCCACAATGTCGTTTCTGCCAAAGATTTTCAGCATCACATTTGCTATTCCCTCAAGCAGATTATCGCCGCTTTTGTGGCCGAGTGTGTCGTTCACAAGCTTGAAATCGTCTATGTCTATCACAAAAAGTGCGTTTGCGGTGTTTTGCGAATGCGCCGCGAGATACTTCTCACATGCGGCTGTGCAGGCGCTTTTGTTGAGTATGCCCGTGAGCTGGTCTGTGCGGCTTCGGTGCTGGTATTTCGAGCGGGCGGCGTAGTCAAGCACGCGCAGCCGCATGACGCTCCACGTCGCGACAAGTGAAAAAAATATCGCCGTCACGGTTGAAAATGTGTCGTGCTGTATGCATATTGCGCTTTTGAAATTATTTATCAAAATCAAAAACACCGTCTCGTTGACAGCGAGCAGCAGCGCCGTAAAGCTTAACGGAAGCGAAAATAAAAGCGGCGCGGCGACAAACGACAGCGAGACAAGCGTCTCTGGAAAATCGGGATTTGCAAAGACGCTTATTGATATAAAATGCGCGATAAGCGCGACGCAAAACAGCATGCACGCGATATTTACGATCCTGTAATCGGGCGTTTTTGCAGACGATTTATACCATATTGCGAATATTAGAAAAAGCCCGAGCGTCACGTACATCAGCATGTGATACCGCGTTGCGCTCCAGCCCTTTATTAAAAACGGCGACAGAAAAATAAGCAGGGACAATATCACGATGCCCGCAAGGCTCGCCGTGAGAAGCATCATAAGGTTTGCGGTGGCGATGTTGCGCCTGTCCTCGGTAAAATATTTGTCCTTGAGTTTTGTAAAAGGCTTTAAAAAGCTGCCCATGCCGTTTAGCAATATTTTTCCCCCTTTTCGCCGAATGCTGATAAATTACTCCGCCTTTTCAGCGGGCGCTTCTGCGGCCTTTGTGGAAGGCTTTTTGGGGGCAGCTTTTGCGGCTGTCTTTGTGGCGGGCTTTTTAGCCGCAGGTTTTTTTGCAGCAGGCTTTTTCGCCGCTGTTTTTGGTGCGGGCTTCGCGGGCGCTCCAGCGGGAACTGCGGTTGCGACGCTCTCTGCGGCGGCAGGCACTTCGGCGGGCGCGGCGATTGCCTCTATGGTAGCAGGCTCGATGGGCGTTTCAATAGGGGCAGGCTCGTCGCTGCCCGGAACGGATTGCCCGATAAGATCCTTTGCCTCGGACGCGAGCTGTGTTGCGTATTTTTTCACAACCTCTGCGGTGCTTTCGCCGTCATAGCTGTGCCCCAAAGCCCATTCCGCAAAGCTTTTTAAGCCGGGGATGCCGCTGTCGTTGCCGCGCACGGCGCTCACAATGCCAAAAATGCATATCAGCAGCACGCAGAGGTTTATCACAGCGGCAACAAGCGAGTACATTCCGCTGAAAATTATGCCGAAAAGCGGAACGTCCGCCACCACATTTACGCCCGTCTGCAAAAGCTGCAACACAAACGCCGCAAGACTGAGCACAAATGCCTGTATAACCTGCTTTATCACCCACTCGTTTTTAGATGTCACGATTGCAAACCCGAGCAAAAGCCCGCACAAAAGCGGCTGCCCAAAAAGCGCAAGCACAAAGCCTATGACAGCGTAAAATGAGTAACAAATGCCGTATCTATCTTTTTTCATTCTCCAAACCTCTTTCACCAATATCGCAATCAAAATAATTGCCCTATACATTATATAATATAACGTATTTGGCGCAGGTGTAAAGAGCTTTTGCGGTTAAATACGACATAAAATGGTAAAAAGCGCAATTTTTTAATTAAAAACCCCCGCTGCATTTCTGCGGCGGGGGTTTTGCGCTTAAAAATTAGCAAACTGCGTTGAACACGTGCTCAAGCTCGCTCGGGTTTTCGCTTACGAGCATTACCGGCTTTGTGTAATCAAGGCTCATGAGCCCTAAAATGCTTTTGGCGTCAGCAATGCTGCCCTTTGTGTCGTGAACGCCGATGTCGTCAAGGCATTTTGTGGCGGCGGTCATAATGTTCTTTACTTCTGAAAAACTCGAAATTTTTACTTGCTTTACCATAAGGCATGTTCCTTTCTGTGAGTTAAATACTCTTTCCCGTACAAGGGGCGCGCTGCCGATTGCAGTGCATCTCGTCCTTGTGTTAGTCATTATAGCACAAAAATATTCGTTTGTCTTGTAAAATGTGCACAAAAGCCTGTCCTATCATTGATTTTCTGTCATATCAACAAAACTGCATAATCGCCATTCAAGGTTTTGTCTATTTTAACAACGGAATTTTCCATATTATGGTAGAAAAATCGTTTCCGAAAAGGGATTTAACGTTAAACCAAAGATGAATTATGTGATATGAAAAGATAGGTCAGGGGATAAAAGTACATGAATTTACGTGGAAGTTTTGCGAAGCGCAGTAGGGCGGGGGCTTGCTCCCGCCGTTGCAACCGTAAGCCGTAAGTTACGGCGGGAGCAAGCCCCCGCCCTACGATGTAGCAAGAAAGTAACATGCATATCACAAAGTTATAAATCAGCGCAAACCTAGCGGACGAGCGAAGCTCGCCCCTACAATTAGCGCGCGAAGCGCCGTTAAATAGAAAAAGCTTGCAGCTTGTGCATTTATAAAATTTACAACCGTAGGGAACGCATTTCATGCGTTCCGAAGCCGACGGTTTGCGCGAAACTTTCGGAACGCATACAATGCGTCCCCTACGATGCACGTTGTGGGGGTGTATCACACACTCATATAAATCGACATTGCAAGGCACACGCCGCCCACTGCGAAGCAGAATATGGGCAGGGGAGCGAGACTTTCATTTGGCATTATTGGGCTGTCGGGATATTCGGGCGCGACTATCACCGTCACGGCTTCGTGCAGCGGGTGCTTTGTTTTGGACGGCTTGCCGCAGCGGGTTTCGTGGTATTTTCCGCCGTAAGTATAGCTGACAATCGGCGTATATGTCGTGTTGTCGCTCGTCTCGTGCGCGGTGATATGCGCCGCCACGTTTTCGCCGTGTTTTTTAATGCACAACATTTTGCGCAAAGCCACCGCTCCGCCGATAATCCACGCCGCCGTCATGGCGTAAAAAAGGTATACAAGCATGTGAAATCTCCATTTCTTGTCATAAAAGTACTTGATAATAATATAACATGTTGCTTGCGCCGTGTAAACTATTTACTATGGCTAAATTTTAAGGTAAAATATATATGAAAAACAATAAAGAGAGGTAAAACAATATGGCAAATCATGTGGTGGATGAGGCGAAACGCTGTCTGAACTGCAAGGTGCCGCAGTGTCAGAAGGGATGCCCGATACACACAAATATTCCAAAAGCGATAAGCCTGCTGCTTGAGGGCGACCTCGATGACGCGGGCTGGATGCTGTTTGAAAACAATCCGCTGACAACTGTTTGCAGCCTTGTTTGCAACCACGAAAATCAGTGCGAGGGTCACTGCATTCTCGGCAAAAAGGGCGCGCCGGTGCATTTTTCGACTATCGAAAATTACATTTCCTCTACCTACAGCAGCAAAATGACTAAAGGCCCTGCAAAAAGCAACGGCATAAAAACCGCGATAATCGGCTCAGGCCCCGCCGGCTTGACAATCGCCGTAATTCTCGCGCGCAAGGGCTACGACGTGACTATCTTCGACAGCCGCGACAAAATCGGCGACGTTCTGCGCTACGGCATACCGGAATTTCGCCTGCCTAAAAAGGTTCTCGACGATTTCGAGCACCGCCACCTTCGCATGAAGGGCATTAAAGTGCGCCCAAACACGACAATCGGCGGAGCTATCGGCATCGACGACTTGTTCCGCGACGGCTACAAGGCGATATTCATCGGCACAGGCGTGTGGCAGCCGAACGCGCTTCATATCAAGGGCGAGACATTCGGCAATGTACATTTTGCCATAAATTACCTCGCGAACCCAGACAGCTATCACCTCGGGCAAAACGTCATAGTCATCGGCGCGGGCAACGCCGCCATGGACGTGGCACGCACGGCTGTACGCCACGGCGCAAGGCAGCTCACGTGCTTTTCAAGAGAGGCGACAGTCGCCGCAAGTCATACGGAATACGAGTACGCGCGGCTTGAGGGCGTCGATTTTGAATATTGCAAAGCGCCTGTCGAAATCACCGACGAGGGCGTGATTTTCTGCGATATTCAGACAAACGAGGAAGGCTTTTACGAGCCCGTCGCAGGCACAGAGCAGCTTTACCGCGCGGACAGCGTAATCATAAGCATAAGCCAAGGGCCAAAGGACAAGATAGTTTCAACGACGACAGGCATCGAGACAAACAAGCGCGGCTTGCTCGTCGCTGACGAGACAGGCCACACCACCCGCGACGGAATTTTCGCCAGCGGCGACGTTGTTAAAGGCGCGAGAACAGTGGTTGAGGCCGTGGCGCACTCGAAGATTGTCGCGGAGGCGATGGATGAGTATATGCAAAAAGTGAAGAATGAGAGTGAAAAGTGAAAAATTAAGGTGTGACGCCTGCCCCTCATCCGTCACGCTGCGGCGTGACACCTTCCCCCGAGGGGGAAGGCTTTCGTAGGCTTCCCCTTGAGGGGAAGCTGTCGCCGAAGGCGACTGATGAGGTGTAGTTTGCACTTCGCTTTTAATTTTCTGCGGAGTTCACATATTATTAACTAATTTTGTACTGTTTGTCCTTGTTTTATTTTTAACAAAATGCTATAATAATGTCAAATAGCAATTTTTTTGCATATTGGATATTTTTGAAAGGAAATGGTGAAAGTATATGACCACTAACAAAAATGTTTTGGCATGGATCGACGAAGTCACAGCCCTGCTCAAACCGGCAAAAACTGTCTGGATTGACGGCAGTGACGCACAGCTTACAGCGCTGCGCAACGAGGCTCTTTCAACAGGCGAAATGATTGAGCTCAATCAGGAGGCACTCCCCGGCTGCCTTCTTCACCGCACAAAGCCCAACGACGTAGCTCGTGTTGAGGCTCGCACATTTATCTGCACAAAAGAAAAGGCAGATGCCGCCCCCATCAACAACTGGATGGAGACAAGCGAGATGAAGGCAAAGCTTCTTCCGCTTTATGACGGCGTTATGGAAGGCCGTACAATGTACGTCATTCCTTACTGCATGGGTCCTCTCGGCAGCCCGTTCTCAAAGGTCGGCATCGAAGTGACCGACTCTATCTATGTCGTGCTCAACATGGACATCATGACACGTATGGGTCAGGGTGCTCTTGATCAGCTTGGCACAGAGTCGAACGACTTCGTGCGCGGTATGCACTCAAAGGCGCAGGTTGATGAGGAGAAACGCTATATCGTTCAGTTCCCCGAAGAGAACGCAATTTGGTCTATCAACTCTGCCTACGGCGGAAATGTTCTGCTCGGCAAAAAGTGCTTTGCACTTCGCATTGCTTCATATCAGGGCTTCAAAGAAGGCTGGATGGCAGAGCATATGCTTATCCTCGGCATCGAGGATCCGCAGGGCAACACACAGTATATCACTGCTGCGTTCCCGTCTGCCTGCGGCAAAACAAACCTCGCAATGCTTATTCCACCCGAATACCTTAAGTCTAAGGGCTACAAGGTTTGGACAGTCGGCGACGATATCGCTTGGATGCACATTGGCGACGACGGCCGCTTGTATGCCATCAACCCCGAGGCGGGCTTCTTCGGCGTAGCACCCGGCACAAATGTCAAATCAAACTTCAATGCGCTTGAGAGCACACTGAAGAACACCATCTTCACAAACGTCGGCCTCAACAACGACAACATGACAGTGTGGTGGGAAGGTCTTGACAAGAACCCGCCTGTCAACGCGACAGAGTGGAAGGGCGCAAAGGTCAACGGCGTAGAATTTACAGCCGAGGGCAATAAGCTTGCTCACCCGAACAGCCGCTTCACAGCACCGGCCATCAACTGCCCGTGCCTTTCAAAAGAATTCAACAACCCCAACGGCGTGCCTGTAACAGCAATGGTATTCGGCGGCCGTCGCGCAAAGACAGCTCCACTTGTATATCAGAGCTTTGACTGGGCACACGGCGTATACGTCGGCTCTGCAATGGCTTCTGAAACAACAGCTGCCGCCACAGGCGCAGTCGGCGTTGTCCGCCGTGACCCGATGGCTATGCGTCCGTTCACAGGCTACAACATGGGCGATTACTTCGGTCACTGGCTCGAAATGGGCGAAAAGCTCGGCGACAAAGCACCGAAAATCTTCAATGTTAACTGGTTCCGCACAGACGACGAAGGCCATTTCATTTGGCCGGGCTTCGGCGACAACATGCGCGTTCTCATGTGGATTCTTGACCGCTGCAACGGCAAGGTTGAAGCAAACGAGACAGCAATCGGCTACATGCCCAACGCCGAGGACATCGACATCACAGACCTTGACGACATCACAGTCGACACAATCAAGGGCTTGCTCGAAGTCGACGCAGACCTCTGGCTCGAGGATTGCAACGGCGTAGAAGAACTCTACAACGAAATCGGCGAGCGTATGCCTCAGCAGCTCCGCGACCAGCTCGCAAGCCTCAAAGCACGCCTTTCAAAATAATTTTATAATTATTAAAAACCCCCTCCGCGATTTGGACTATACCCCGAAATACGGACAGTGAAAAAAAGCACCTCCTGTTGTAGAATAGAAACTACAACAGGAGGTGTTTGTCATGTCCAGACAATATGTAA
>RZZW01000023.1 GCA_009929695.1 Clostridia bacterium | reverse complement strand
TCCGTTCGGGCTTCGCCCTCTCTGCGTAATCCCACATCATTCTACCATCTATCATTGCTTAATTCAAAACTATTGCAACTTGCTATTGCAATTTGCGAAATATTACTATTTTACGATTTAGCTTTATTTTATCGGATTTTACAAAAGAATTGTTTTGGAGGGGAAAGGTATATATAATGGAAGGAGAGGTGAAATTATGCAAAAGATAAACACAAAAAGCCTTAGCTTTCGCATAACGCTTTATACGGCGCTTTGTGTGCTTGTTGTGGGCGTGTTCAGCAATGTGTATTTATTTACATATTTAAATGGCATCATCACCGAAAAGGCGGACAGCATCGACGCGATGTATCTTGACACCGTGAAATTGCAGCTTGACAACAACTTTAAAGAGCTGTACAACGTGGCGCTTCTTTGCGCAAACCATTACGATATCAGCAAGGCGATGAAGTATGGAGGTTTGACCTCGCAGGACGCTAAAAAAGACTGCCTGCGTGCGCAAGCAGTCATGAACGACGCGCTTTCTGCGGCATATGTCAGCAGCTATATACGCAAGCTGCTCGTGTTTAACGAAAACGGCTTGATTGTTCAGGCAAGCACCGCAAAGCAGGGTAGCCCTTATGATTTTGGCGAGATAACAGCGACGAAGCTGTATGAAAACAGAAGCACCACCGCCGTGCGCCCCGAATTTGTGCTAACAAGCTCCGTCACGCCGTTTGAACCGCAGTGCCTTGCGATTTTATTCATTTATTATAAGGACGCCGCCGCGCCGCAGTGCTTGCCGCTTGACACGCGCCAATATACAAACCGCCTTGTGATGGAGCTTCGCAGCAAAAATATAGCGCAGTGCAGCGATATTTTGCAAAAGCTGCGCACGGCGTTTGAGGAGACGCCCCATACCCGCGACGACGCCGTGAGCACGTGCTGCGACTTATACAGCCTGACCTCGACGGTGCTCATTCCGCTGTTTGAAAAGGAGACGAGCAACGAGTATTTCACAAATATCTCCCGCATGATAAACCGCCTCAACACCTTTATAAATTACCGTCAGGTCAAGCGGTGGCTCTGCGAATTTTCACAGCAGGTGATAAGCGTTTTAGAGCAGATGACAAGCAGCAAATACGAGCTTGGCGAAAAGGTGAAGCGCTACGTGCGCGAAAATGTCAACGAGCGTATTATGCTGCAAGACGTGGCGGACGCTGTGAGCATTTCGCCGAGTTATCTCTCGGCGCTGTTTAAAAAGGAGTATGGGCAAAACCTTGTCGACTACATAAACGCGCAAAAAAGGGAGCGCGCGAAGGAGCTTATCCGCGAGGGAAGATACCGCATCTACGAGATTTCGTACATGTTGAGCTTTGAGAACGCCTACTATTTCACAAAGGTTTTCAAGCGCCACACAGGCATGACACCGAAGGAGTATCAGCATAAGGTGCGAGGCACGGCGGAAGAGTAGGGAACGCATTGCATGCGTTCCGTTAGCTTCGCGCAAACCATCGGCTTCGGAACGCATAAAATGGGTTCCCTACAATGTTGGAGATGTAGCGGACGGGTTTTCCGTTACGTATCCGTTTGGCAACGTAGGGGGCGATGCCCTCGTCGCTCCGAAACTAGCAGAAAAATACAATTTTGTAAAATAGTAATAGTTTTTTCGGCTGATTTTAAAAATAGTATGGTGTTTTGATGAAATTGAAACTACAAAGCTGCCTCTAAATATTCTACAATAAGCTTGCAACGGAAGAAGAGGAACTTCACCGAAAAAGATTTTACAAAAGGAGAACAATCATGAAAAAGATTTTAGCACTCGCACTTGCGCTTACACTTGCTGTTTCATCTCTCGCGGCATGCGGCGCAGCATCAAGCTCAAGCACAGCGCCTGCCGCATCGACGGCATCATCTGAAGCAGAAAAAACTAACGAGCCTGTCACAATTCAGGTGTCATTCTGGGACGCGACAACAACAGAGCGTATGGATAGACTTATCGAGGGCTTTAAAAAGGTTGCACCGTGGATAACAATTGACCTCGTTGACATTCCGTCAGCGGACTACACAACAAAACTTAGCGTTATGCTTAACGGCGGCAGCGACGTTGACGCGTTCTTCATCAAAGACGCAGACACAACACCCGCGCTTGCCGCAAAGGGTCAGCTTGAAGACCTTTCAGAGTACATCAAGCGCGACAACATCGACCTTTCCATATACAACGGCGTTGCCGAAAACTTCCAGATGGACGGCAAAACAGTTGCACTTCCCGCATCAAGCAGCTACTACATCCTTTATTACAACAAGGACATCTTCGACAAAAACAACATCGAATATCCCACAAACGACATGACATGGACAGAGTTTGAAGAGCTTGCCGGCAAAGTGACAAGCGGCACAGGCGAAAACAAAGACTACGGCGCACTGTTCCACACATGGCAGGCTTGCGCTGAAAACTGGGCTGTCGTAGACGGCAAAACAACAATTTTGAGCGACGATTTGAGCGCGTTCAAGACATATTACGACATGGCAATCTGTATGCAGGACGCAGGCACATGCATGGATTATGCAACACTTAAAACAGGCAATTTGCACTATTCATCAATGTTCATGCAGGGTCACGTCGCAATGATGCCGATGGGCGGCTGGTTCTGCTCGACAATGCTAAACAAAAAAGCAGCGGGCGAGACAGACGTAAACTGGGGCATCGCAACACTTCCGCATCCGGAAGGCGTTGAGGCAGGCTACACAGTCGGCGGCGTAACACCTATCGCTGTAAACGCAAAATCAGAGAAAAAAGACGCGGCGTGGGAATTTGCAAAATTCGTCGCATCTGAAGAGGGCGCAAAGCTTCAGGCATCTGTTGGAGAGTTCCCCGCATACCTCAACGCAGACACACTTGAGAGCATCGCAAACCTCGAGGGCATGCCCGAGGGCGCGCTTGACGCATTGCAGGTAAAGAACATCGTTCTCGACCGTCCGCTCGACGAAAAATCAGCGGAAGTCAACCAAATGCTCGGCGAGCAGCACAGCCTTATCATGCTAAAAGAAGTCACAGTAGATGAGGGCGTAGCGGAAATGGAAAAACTTTCAAAAGAAATCCGCGGCGTGGCATAACAAATATAAAAATAGCTGCCGCATAATCGCGGCGGCTATTTATTTTTTATTTTTTGATAAACAAAATGCTAGGTTTGCGCAAATTTACAATTCACACCGTAGGGCGGGGGCTTGCTCCCGCCGTAACTTGCGGTAGGCGGTTGCGACGGCGGGAGCAAGCCCCCGCCCTACTGTGTTATAAAAAACAACATAATTTAAAAATGGAGATTTTAACTATGAGAACAGATTGGTATCAAAATGCGCGTTTTGGAATGTTTATTCACTGGGGCGCTTACTCGGTTATCGGCATTGATGAATGGATTCGCAGTCAGCGCAAAATGACTATTGAGGAGTATGCCCCCACGCTTGATATGTTCACCGCAAGCCGCTATGACGCGCGCGAATGGGCGAAAGCCGCGAAAAACGCGGGCATGAAATACATTGTGCTGACAGCAAAGCACCACGACGGCTTATGTCTTTTTGACTCGAAATTGACAGATTACAAATCGACAAACTACGGCGCAAAACGCGACTTAGTGCGCGAATTTACAGACGCCGCCCGCGCCGAGGGCTTGCACGTCGGGCTATATTACTCGCTGCTTGACTGGCACCACGACGACTACCCGAAATACGACGACATGTTCCACCCAATGCGCGGCAACGAAGCTTATAAGGACGAAAAAATCGACTTTGACAACTACCTAAAATATATGCACGGTCAGGTAGAGTAGCTTTGCCGCGATTACGGAAAAATCGACATTTTGTGGTTCGACTTTTCATATGCCAAAATGTGCGGTGAAAAGTGGAAGGCCGACGAGCTTATCAAAATGGTGCGCAGCTATCAGCCGGAGGTTATAATCGACAACCGCTTAGAGGGCGGCGGCAGCGGCTACGGCAGTTTGCTGACAGATACCCCCGCGTCGTATGCGGGCGATTTTGTCAGCCCCGAGCATCATATTCCCGAGAACGGCATACGCAAAAAGGACGGCAGCTATGTCCCGTGGGAGCTTTGCACCACCTGCAACAACCACTGGTGCTATACGCCGACAGACCATAATTACAAAACTCCTAAAATGCTCATTCATATGCTCGTCGAATGTGTCTCAAAGGGCGGCAACGTCATTTTGAACGTGGGGCCAAAGCCGAACGGCACTTTCCCAAAAGAGAGCGTGGAGATTTTAAACGAGATAGGCCGCTGGATGAGCGAAAACAGCGAGAGCATTTACGGCTGTGAGCCAAGCGGCTTGCCAAAGCCAGACTGGGGACGCTACACGCGCAAAGGCAATGTTATTTACGCGCACGTGATGGAAGCGCCAATCGGCTCGGTGGGGCTTTTCGGCATAGATAAAAATAAAATTAAATCAGTATCGCGCCTATCAGACGCCACGCTCATCCCAATAAGCGACAGCTTTGCCGCGCGCAACAACAAAGATATTTGCTATGTCTCGCTAGGCGAACAGGGAAACTATACATACCCGCTGCCGGACAAAATTGACACTGTGCTTAAAATTGAGATGATATAAATATAAAAACGCAGCCCGCCTTTTTTGAAGGTGAGGCTGCTGTTTTTTATGTTATATGCAGGCTGCAAAATTTAAAATGCCATGTCACTATTTCAATAGTTTTGTACAATATATCACATTGTTTTGCATAGATGGATATGTTAAGATGAAAAAAGTTAGTGTGCTTTGTGTCAGCTTTGCCGCAGGGCTGATGGCGTTATTAAAGGAAAGAGGGACTTTAAATGGAATGCCACGGAGTAAAAATAGAAAAAGGTATAAGTGACTGGCAGGTGCTACAGCAGCAAGACGGCGCTGCCACCGCTGCGCTGTCCGGAATTTGGGAGCTGCCGCAGGCGGAGGTGGGGCAAGAGTGCACTGTTGTGGTGCGCTTGCTGCGCGAGGACGACAACGCGCAGGTTTTGCCGTGGCAAAGCGCGGCAAATGAAAAAACCACAGAAAAAACGGGAATATGGCACATAAATATTTCAATTCCGGCGGGAGGACCATATCGGCTTGAAACAGGCATGGATATAGGCAGAGATGCCGGAAAAATTTGGGTTTTGCGCGGAGATTTGCGCCTGCATATTTGTGTGGGCAATGTGTTTGTCATTGCGGGGCAGTCTAACGCGGCGGGATATGGCAGAAGCAACGCTTACGACCCCTCTCAATTGGGCGTGCACACTTACCGCAACTGCGGCAGGTGGGATTTGGCGGCGCACCCTTTAAATGAGACAACGGACTGCTGGTCAGCACCAAATGCCGAAAATTCAAACTGCGGCACCTCACCATATATTGCTTTTGGGAAAATGCTTCAGCGCATTTCCGGCTTGCCTGTTGGCCTTGTACCGACAGCACTTGGCGGTTCGCCCATTAGGCGCTGGGTAAAAGGCTTGCAGGGTGATTTATACGAAAATATGCTTCAGTGTATTCAAAGTGCGGGGGTTCATGTTGCGGGCATTTTGTGGTATCAGGGCTGCTCTGACACTGACACACAGCAGCAGGCGGAGGGCTATTTAGATAATTTTACTAAGATAGTTAATGATTTGCGCGCTGACCTTAAATATTGCGTTCCGTTTTTTACATATCAGCTCAACAGACACACGGCAAGTACTTCACCGGTGAGATGGAGCGTTGTAAAAGAGGCACAGCGCAAGGCCGCTCATGATATAGACAGGGTTTATATTTTGCCGACGCTTGACTGCACTATGTCGGACGAAATCCATAACAGCTCCGCTGCAAATACGCTGCTTGGCGAACGCCTTGCGCGCCAAGCGGGCATATTCTTTGCGGCGCAGGCGAGTGGTTTGCGCCTGACATTCAGTCGGCGGCAAGCAGCGAAACAACACTCACGCTTAGCTTTTCGCACATCACGTTTGGGTTTGAAGCATTTAATATGCCGTTTGCTGCTTGGTTTGTGGTGGAGGACGAAAATGGCAGCGTAGATATTGAAGCGGGGAGCATATGTGAAAACAGAGTTGTTCTAAAGCTTGAGCGTGCCTTGCAGGGCGCTGCGACTGTTTCTTACGCCACAGGCAATGCGCCTTTGCAGCCAATGCTGTGTGACAGCACAACATACCTGCCGCTTCTTTCGTTTTATCAATTTGAAATTAAACAAGAGGAATGCATATGAACCTTTCACAGCTGCTTGAGCAATTTAAAGCGCCCCCAAAGGGGTATGGCGAGGTTTCATTTTTTCGGTGGCACGGAGATACTATCACAAAGGAAAAGCTAAGCTGGATTTTGCAGCAGTTGACGGAGCACCATATCGAGGGGCTTCAAATAAATTATTGTCACGGAGATAAGGGCGGCTTGCAGTATGGGCTGACAATGGAAAGCGACCCAAAACCACTTTCAGATGAGTGGTGGGGGCTTGTCGGCCGGTTTATGCAGGAATGCAAGCAGCACGGCATATCCATAAGCCTTAGCGATTACACGCGTGGTGCGCCGGGGCAGGGCTTTTTTGTTGATGAGGTGCTGTCGCAGCACCCTGAATTTAAAGGGCAGCTGCTGCAAAGAGATGGAGATACAATTGCGCCTAAAACAGTTGAGTATACGCTTAACCCTATGGCGAAGGGGGTTGGCGCAGCGATAGCTGATGAGTTTTACGGAGATTTTGAGCGGCATTTTGCAGGTGAGTGTGGGTCGGGAATCAACTACTTTTTTTCAGATGAGCTTAATTTTAATATTCGCGGAAATTTGTGGTGCGACGATTTTGCACAGGAATTTAAAGAGAGAAAAGGCTATGATATCGCTCCAAAGTTGATGGCACTATTTGAAGATATCGGTGACGAAACGCCAAAAATTCGCTTGGATTATTACGACGTTGTTGTTCAGCTAAGTGAAGAGGGATATTTTAAGCCGGTATACGATTGGCATCAAAAAAGAGGAATGATTTTTGGATGTGACCATGGCGGGCGCGGAAAGGACATCACAGAGTTCGGTGATTATTTCAGGACTATGCGATGGAATCAGGGACCCGGCAATGACCAGCCGCGGTTGGCTTCTGATTTAATCAAAACAAAGGTGTCGGCATCTATCGCGCATTTGTATAAGCGCCCAAGAGTATGGCTTGAGGGCTTTTATTCAAGCGGCTGGCAGACATCAAGCGCCGATGTTGCCGACGCAACGTTTCGCAATTTTGCGCTTGGGCATAATCTTTTATCGCTGCATGGCCTTTACTATTCTACACATGGCAGTATGTGGGAGTGGGCACCGCCCTGCAACCATTATCATATGCCGTATTGGTCTGAAATGGACAGCTTTCTTGAGTGCACCGAGCGATTAAGCTATCTGCTTGCGCAGGGTGTGCACTGCTGTGATGTGGCAATTGTGTATCCGGTGGCTGATACCGAGGCAGATGTGCAGCGCGGAAAGGAATCGACAGCGTGTGCCTTTGAAACGGCGCATATGCTGTACAGCAACCATATTGATTTCGATTTTATTGATTTTGAAAGCATCGCAAATAGTGAAATTAAAGATAAAGAGCTGCATATTTCCGGCGAGAAGTACAAAATTGTCATTATTCCGTCAATGGCCGCAGTTCGTTTTTGCATGATAGAAAAGCTTGCACAGCTTGCCGAGCAGGGCGGAATTGTTTTAGCATTGGGCACGCCGCCCGCCGAAAGTGACAGAATAGGAAGAAACGACCCTGTGCTTAACAGCTTGGTGGCGAAGCTGCGCTGCATCAGCCAAGCAGACTGCATAGACGCAATCAAGGGCAGCTTTGTTCAGGATTTTGAAACGGACAGCTCAAATGCGTATTTTATTCATCGAAAAATCGGTGACAGTGAGCTGTGTTTTCTTTATGGGATAGATTATGGCGCACGGTGCAGCTTTCGTGCTACCGGCAAGCCTGTCACTGCATGGGCGGTGATGAAGCTGTGGGAGCAGGGAAAGCTTGATTTGCTCGACCCTGTTTCGCGCTACATTCCAAGCTTTGCGCAGCAGACAGTTGGCGAGCGGCGGCGTGAAAATACGCAGGAAATGACAATCCACCACCTGCTTTCTATGACATCGGGGCTTACATATGGCGGCACAGACAGCGTTACCTGCCGCGAAACACAAGCTCTGTTTGAAAAAATAGTTCAAAAGCTGCACACCGAAAGCCCCATGACAACAATGGAGGTGGCACAGCAGCTGGCGGAAATTCCGTTGGCGTTTACGCCGGGAAGTCATTGGTGCTACGGCACTTCAGCAGACATTTTGGGCGCGGTGGTTGAGGTCGCAGCTCAAAAAAGTATGCGCGATTATTTGCGAGAAGAGCTATTTTTGCCACTGGGCATGGCCGACACAGATTTTTTTGTTCCGCCGCAAAAGCAAAGCCGCTTGGCGGGCATTTGCGAAGCAGAACCAAATGGGCTTCGCGCCTACACCTATGAGCATCTTGGAATTTCTGATAAGCTGCAAAAAAGTCCGGCATTTGTGTCGGGCGGCGCGGGCTTGTTTTCAACAATAGATGACTACGCAAGATTTGCCCAAATGCTGATGCAAAAGGGCAGCTTTGAGGGCAGGCGTTATCTCACCGAGCACACAGCCGAGTATTTTACCAAAGAGGGACAAACAGACGATTTGCGCCGTGATATGATAGACAATTTCCAATGGATGCGAGGGTATAATTACGGCAATCTTATGCGAAAATGCGAGAATCCATATCAGTGTGCCATGAGAAGCAATAGCGAAGAATATGGGTGGGACGGCTGGCTTGGCACTGTTTTCATGAACGACCCAAAAACCGAGACAACCTTTTTGTTTATGCAGCAGGTGGCGGGCAGCGGCCTAAACGCCTGTGCGAGGAGAATTAAAAATGCCTTGTGGCAAGGCTTGCCGTGGCCGCGCGATTTTGCACGCTGACAGCTGCCCCGAGCTGATAAGCGAGGTAGGATAGTTGGGGAGGGGTAAAAAACAGCAGCTTGCAAGACTACATCGCTCTAACCACCCTTGCCTTCCTCTGACGAGGGAGGTCTTTTGTGTTTACAATAAATTATTTGGCGGGGGAAAGTTTTGAATTTGGAGAGCGGTTTGGCGGGTCATTTCTATGAAATCCTTTAGGGCGCGGTTTAGGCGATAGCCCTTTGCGTAGGAAACGCCTGTATGGTTGCGCACGCGAGACTGCGGGATAATTGCGTCGCATATGCCCTGCGCGGCAAGCTGACAAAAAACGTGAGGTTTTGCAATTAAACTTAGTTTTTCTAATAGATAACTTTACTTAAAGTTATATCAAGTTTATAATAAAAAGTAAAGGAGGCTTCAATTGGACTTTTTAATTAAAAACGGAAATGTTTATGACCCTGCGAGGGGCGTTATTGAGAAAAGGGATATCGCGCTGCATGGCGGCTTGATTGCTGTGCCTGAGGCGGGGCGGGAGTATCGGCAGGTGGTGGACGCGAGCGGGTGCATTGTGACGGCGGGGCTTATTGACTATCATGTGCATTACTTTAACCGCGGAGCGGAAAATAGTGTGAACCCTGACGCAGGCTCGTTTTGCTGCGGAATTACAACGGCAGTTGACGGCGGGAGCTGCGGCGCGGGTGGATATGAGCTTTACAGGCGCGTCATGGTTATGAGCGACGTGCGGATATTAAGCGATTTGCTTGTTGCGTCGGGCGGGCAGTCGAATGACCGTTACCCAGAAAATCTCGACCCCGCATATTTTGACGAGGGCAAAATTTTAGAGCTGTTTGAGCGCTACCCTGACAACCTCGTCGGATTGAAAACTCGCATATCTAAAAGCATTATTTCGCCAAAGGACGCGGCAAAATCGCTCAAGCACACGATAGAAATTGCCGAAAAGGCAAAGACGCGCGTTGTGGTGCACGTTACGGATTGCAGCCTGCCGCTTGCCGAGCTTGCGGATATGCTGCGCCCCGGCGATGTGATGTGCCACATTTATCACTCGCGCGGTGAAAACACCTGCCTTGACGAAAACAAAAAAGTGCACGAGGGGCTTTTTAAAGCACGCGAGCGCGGTGTGATAATTGACGCGTCAAACGGGCGCAGCAACTATGACATAAACGTGTGCAAAACGGCGCTCGAGCAGGGCTTTACGCCGGACATCATCAGCAGCGACATAAATTCGGGAAGCTTTTTCCTGCACCCGCTTCACTCCTTGCCGCGCATACTTTCAAAATATCTCGACCTCGGAATGAGCCTTGAAGCTGTGCTCGACACCGTGACAATAGCCCCCGCGCGCCTTATAAACCGCCCCGAGCTTGGCAGCATGAGCGCGGGAACGCCGTCTGATGTATGCATATTTAAGCTTGAACAAAAGCCGATAAAGCACGAGGACATCGCGGGAAATACGTTTATCGGAAGCCAAATACTTATGCCGATGATGACCTTTAAGGACGGAAAATGTATGTACTGCCGCGCGGATTTTTGCTGATAAACAACACGCTTTAATTACCCATAAATAGAATACGGCAATATTTTGCTTTATCACGCACGGCGTTTGTGATAGAATTACAGCAGAATGTTGCCGTATTTTTTTGGTGAAAAGGGGAGGATATAGTGCTGCGGGTATTTATTGTGGAAGACGAGAGCATAATACGCGAGACTTTGCGGGACACTGTGCCGTGGGGGCAGTGTGGGTTTGAGTTTGCGGGGGAGGCGGCGGACGGCGAAATTGCGCTGCCGATGATACTTAAAACAAAGCCCGATGTGCTAATCACTGACATTCGCATGCCTTTTATGGACGGGCTTGCTTTGAGCAAGCAGGTTTTGCGTGAATTTCCGCAGATGAAGGTCATCATTATTTCCGGCTTTGACGACTTTGAGCTTGCGCAAAAGGCCATTGACATCGGCGTAGAGCAATATCTTTTAAAGCCGATTTCAAAGGCGAAGCTCATAGCGGTGCTCGATAATATCCGCGGCAAAATTGAGGCGGAGCGCATGCAGACAAGCTATTTGAGCCAATATCACATCGACGAACAGGAGCACGAGCAATACGCCCGCCGTCATTTTCTCGAGCAGGCGGTGTCGGGTCAGCTCACCGTCGAGCAGATTTACGAGGAGGCGGGCAAGCTTGACATGGATTTGCGCGCGCAGTGCTACACGCTCGCTTTCTTTTCAATCGTGCCCGAAAGTCAGGGCAAGGCCGAGCAGTACAGAGATTCCGCCGCACATATTCGCGACGCTCTGCTCGGGCATTTTCTCAAATACTCCGAACATATCCTCGCGCGGTGGGACTTGACGACCTATGCTGTATTCATAAAGGGCGACGAGAGCAAAATGCCCGATTACATCGCGCGGTGCATCGACACAGTGCAAAAGCAATACGAGGCCAGCCCGATAAGCTACAACTGGTATGTGGCCGTCGGCACACCGACGCAGCGCCTTAGCACTCTGCCGCAGTGCGCCGAGGAGGTACAGCGCCTTGTGGCGTACCGCTACATTTTGCCGTCGCAGCATATTTTGACGGCGCAGACAGTCGGCGCGCTCACAGGCACAGGCGGCAGCACAGGGCTTGCACAGATGGACGCCGCCAAGGTGAACCCCGCCGTGCTGACGGACGTCATGCGCAACGCGGGCGCGCAGGAGATACCGGCGTTTATAGACGAATACGTTCACAGCGTTGCAGAGGGGCTTGAATCAAAGCCGTTTTGTCAGTATCTTATGTTAAACGTGCGCTTTGCAGCGGCGGAATACGTCGCGTCGCTCGGCGTGCCGCAGCAGGATTTTTTATCGCAGCTAAATTGCCTTGATATGCTTGAAAAAACCATAACAGCCGCCGAGCTAAAGGGCTACATGGCGGAGATTTTGCTCGCCGCCGTAACGCTTCGCGACGAGGTGTCGAGCAGCCAGAGCAGGGGGCTTATAAATCAGGCAGCGGGCTATATCGACAGCCATTTCACAGACGAAAACCTCTCGCTCAACCGCGTGGCGCGCGAGGTGAACATAAGCGCAAACTACCTTTCAGCCGTGTTCAGCCAAGAGATGGGGCGCACGCTGACGGAATACATAACAGGTAAGCGCATGGAAAAGGCAAAGGAGCTGTTGCGCACAACCGACAAGCACTCGGGCGAAATCGCGTTTGAAATAGGCTACCGAGACTCGCATTATTTCAGCTTTATTTTCAAAAAGACGCAGGGCTGCACACCGCGCGACTTCCGTGCTGGACGAGGTAGCGGGCATTATGAATAAGGCTAAAAAAGAAACCGCTACGATAGCGCGGCAGATGCGGCGCATCACGGCTGTGTTTTGCGTGCTTGCGGTGCTGCTGCTTGCGGCGGTGCTAGGTATGCTGCTTGCATACAGCAACAACAACTCGCGGCTTTTGCACAACGTGACAACCGCGTCTGAATTTAATCAGGCGTTTAAGGAAAACATCGACCAAAAGATGTATTATTACGTCATCGAGAGCCAGTATTCAGAGGGCTTGCCGCTCGACGAGGTGAAAAGCGCACAGACGCTTGCGCGCGATTTACTTAGCACGACAACGCAAAAGGACAGCCGCCTTGCGATTACAAGCGTGCTCGATTTATGCGAAAACCTCGAGACAAAGCTGTATGAGATTGAGGCGACACCCGGCTACGACGAGCGCCAAAGTCAGCTTGAAAACAACGTCTACGTGCTTACCTCGCTCATCGAGGAGTACATGTACACGTACCTCTATTACGAGGCGGCGTACTTAAACGACCCTCAGGCGCAGATTTATAAGGATATCATAGCCGAAACCATCGTAATTGCGCTTATATGCGCAGTGCTGCTCATCGTTTTGACGCGGTATATAACTAAATTAAGCAACTCGATAACGCAGCCCGTGGCGCTTTTATGCGAGCGTGTCGAGGAGATAAGCAAGGGAGATTTGCGCGCGCACGAGCCTGTGCAGTCGGACGAAAACGAGATTTCGATACTCAGCGAGGGCGTAGAGCAAATGGCGGCGCGGCTCAACGTGCAGATAACGGAAAACAACAAAAAGCAGGATATTTTGCGCCGCACGGAGCTTGCGCTTTTGCAGTCGCAGATAAATCCGCATTTTCTTTACAACACAATGGACACCATCACGTGGCTTATCGAGGCTGAAAAAACGCAGGCGGCGATAGAAATGGTGTCTGATTTGTCGACGTTTTTCCGCTTGTCCTTGAGCAAGGGCGAGGATATTATCACGCTTGAGGACGAGACAAGGCACGTGAGCAGCTATTTGCAAATTCAAAAGGTGCGCTATAAGGACATCATGGGGTATACGATAAATATTCCCGCCGAGCTCAGCGGAGCAGCGGTGCCGAAGCTGACATTGCAGCCGCTTGTTGAAAACGCGCTGTATCACGGCATCAAAATGAAGCGCGGGCTCGGGCACATTTACATTATGGGCTGGGCAGAGGGCGGCGATATTTTGCTGCGCGTGACAGACGACGGCGCGGGGATATCGCCAGAGCGCCTTTTGCAGCTTCAAACAGCTATACAAAACGGACAGCGCGTCGGCTTTGGCCTCTCGACTGTTCACGAGCGCATACGGCTGATGTTTGGCGAAAAATACGGCCTTTCGATAGGAAGCAAGCTCGGCGTTGGCACAACGGTGACGGTGCGTATTCCAAACAAGACAAAAGGGGAGGAGAGGCAGGCATGAGACGTAGTATAGCAATTTTACTTTCAGTGGCAATGCTGCTTCTAACCGCCTGTGCGCCAAAATCTGCGGCGCAGACAGACGCGGAGACTGACCTCATTGTCGTGGGGATATCGCAGGTCGGTGCGGAGTCTGACTGGCGCGTGGCGAACACGGAGTCGATGAGGGCTGTTTTCACGGAGGAAAACGGATATAGGCTGCTGTTTGACGACGCGCGGCAAAAGCAGGAGAATCAAATCACAGCAATACGCAAATTTATTCAGCAACGCGTCGACTACATTATACTTATGCCAATTTGCGAGAGCGGTTGGGACTCTGTGTTTGAAGAGGCAAAGGACGCGGATATCCCTGTCATTCTAATTGACCGCATGGCAGACGTCGCGGACAGCAGCCTTTACGCGGTGCACATAGGCTCTGATTTTCGCGCGGAGGGCGACAGCGCCGTGAGATGGCTGGAGCGGTACGCGTTGAGCACAGGCAAGGGGGCGCTTAATATCATACATGTGCAGGGCACACAGGGCTCGACGGCACAGCTTGGCCGCACGGCGGCGCTTGACGCGGCGATGGAAAAGCACGAGAATTGGCAGCGCCTTGTGCAGCTTGACGGAGATTTTACGCAGGCGAAAACGTATGAGGTGATGACGCAGTATCTAAACGGCAGCGACGCACCGCAGCAGCTTGACGCTGTGTACTGCGAAAATGACAACGAGGCGTTCGGCGCAATGCAGGCGCTTGAAGAAGCAGGGTATAAATGCGGTAAAAACGGCGTGGCGATAATAAGCTTCGACGCCACCCGCCGCGCGCTTGAATGCTGCCTTGACGGCACAATAAACTTTGTAGCCGAATGCAACCCACTCCTTGCAACACTTGCCGAAAAAGCAATACAAACCCTAGAAAAGAAAGAAACCCCGATAAAACAGCAGTATATCGACGAAAAATGCTTTGAACAGGATGATTTGACAAGAGAAATTATTGAGGCGAGAGCTTATTGAAATGAAAAGCGAAAAATACATGACAAGGGGATATTAAATAAAAAATGGAATTGCAATTATATAATAACCAATTTCAAGAGATAGTTAATATTATAGAAGCCGCAAGAGAGCGCACATATAAAAAGGTAAACGAAGAGCTGATTTTGATGTATCAAGCTATTGGTAAAAACATCAGCGAGCAGTCGCAGAGCGCAGCTTACTGAGATGCTTTTATACAGAGCCTTGAGGAGTTTTTTTAACATAATTATCCCGAATTAAAAGGCTTTACTCGCCGCGGACTATATCGGATGAAGCAATTCTATGATCTTTATAAGGACGAGGGAAAAGTGTCAACACTGTTGACACAATTGAGTTGGTCGAATCATTTAAAGATAATGTCAAGCTGTAAAACAATGGAAGAACGCATTTTTATATGAATATGTGCGTCAAGGAAATGTATAGTGCGCGTGAACTTGCAAGGCAGATTGACAGCGGATATTATGAAAGATATATGCTATCAAAGCGACCAATTGCTCCGGTAATTGAAGAAGCGAAGAAGGCAGCCGGAAATATTTTTTTGGACAACTATATTCTTGACTTTCTTGATGTGCCTGAAAGTGTATCTGAGCGCGATTTGCAGAAATCAATCATCCGTAACCTGAAAGAGTTTATTCTTGAAATAGGCAAGGATTTTACATTCGTTGGCGAAGAATACAAGATGCAGGTTGGCAATCATGACTATTTCGTTGACCTTTTGTTTTTTCATAGGGGACTGTCTTGTTTAGTTGCCTTTGAGCTGAAAATAGGTGAATTTAAGCCTGAATATGTTGGGAAAATTAACCTTTATCTTGAAGCTCTTGACAGAGAGGTGAAAAGACCGAATGAAAATCCCAGTGTGGGCGTTATCCTCTGTGCTAGCAAGGACGATGAGGTTGTTGAATTTGCACTTAGCCGCAGCTTGTCCCCGACTATGGTATCGGAATATACGCTTAAATTAATTGATAAAAAGCTGTTACAGAAAAAGCTGAAGGAATATATCGAGTTATCGCAGGCTTCCTTTGAGGATAGTGACGAAAATTAAATATAGTATAACAAAATAGTGCGCCTACGTAAGGCTTTATATAACCTTGTGCAGACGCACTAATTCTTTCTTCTTTCTTATATCTTCTCTCTTTTCTCACCCGCTCGCCCTCTGCACGAGCTCCCAACGGAGGGTGCGGGTTGGGACTGATTCTCCGTGGAGGAGGTGAAGGAGCTGTTCGGCGGCTAGGCGACCCATTCGTTCGCCTTTGTGGCGCAGCGAGGTTATGTTCACCTGACCCATTTGGCTGTAATAGCTGTTGTCAAAGCTCACCACCGCAACGTCCTCCGGCACGCGCTTGCCTGCGGCGAGAAGCTCTTTAATCAGCAAAAACGCTATTTCGTCGTTGTAGCAAATCACGGCGGTGGAGGTGCTTAAACGGTTGTTTATAAAGTAATGAAGCAGCGCATAATCATGATTTTCAAGCATTTCCTGACGCGCCTGCGTGTCGTACCAAAACAGCCCGCTGTCGCGTATCGGCAGGCTTGCGTCGCGCAGGGCGGACACCATGCCGTAATATCTCTGCGGCCCCTGCACGTCGTCGCTTTTGAAAATGCCCGAAATTTGCGTGTGGCCTTTTTCCATAAGATACTGCGTCAAGCGGTAGCCGCCGCCGTAATTATCGTCGCAGACGCACGGCAAATTAGAAAGCTCTGCGTATGCGCCGTGCAAAAATATAAGAGGAACGCCCGACAGCCGAAGCTTTTGGTAAAGGTCGGCGTTTGGGTTTGGCAGCGCCGTTTTGCTGCCCTCTATCAAAATGCCGCTCACGGGGTGCTCAATCAGCTTTAAAAGAATGCTTCGCTCTGTGCCGACGCCGTTTTCAGTCGCGAACACAAGCGTTGAATAGCCCGCGTCGGAAAATACCATCTGCGCGTCGTGCAAAATTGTCGGGAATATATAATCGTCAAGAAAAGAGGTGATTATGGCCACCTGACGCATGTTGACGGTGTTCATTCTGCCTGTGCTGTACGTGCCGCTGCCCTGACGCGTCTCGACAACGCCCTCGTCGGCAAGCATTTTAAGCGCGTGGCGTACAGTTTGGCGGCTCATGTGATAGCGCTGCATGAGCTCTGTCTCGGTGGCGATTTTGTAATTTGCTTGAGCGCCGTTTTGCCGAATGTCCTCGCGCAGCAGCTCCGCCAAAAATTTGTATTTGATTGCCATGATGACCCTCCCGTTAAAGAGACTTTATAAATACATATTATAGCAGAAAATAGACCAAAATAGGTCAACTTATTTATTCTTTTTTTGGAAATCAACATAAAAAATAAGAACAAATATTAACTGCCGCGTTTTACAAAGATGATAAATTTACGCAAAATAAAAGGTGCGGCAAGATAAATCGCAGCGTTGACGTCATTTTTGCGCATGTTTATCGCATGTGTAAAAGCTTGTACCGCGCGCGTTATCGTAAAATATTGAACTAAAATTAAATATAAATCGTAAAAAAATCAACCTTTATAGCGCAAAAGGGTTGATTTTTTTAAATTTGTACTTAAAAAATAAAAATGCATAAAAATTTGTATTGTCTAATGGGACGAATATGTGTTTCGAGTGTCAAAATGGGTTGACTTTGCTGCTACGGCACGATAAGATGATTACAGAAACCGAGCCGAGCGACGGCTTGGACAAAAGAAAGAAGGATAACAATGAAAAAGACAATTGCACTATTTATCTCTCTGGCTTTGGCGCTTTCTCTCGTGGCATGCGGGGGCGCGGCATCATCTTCATCGACGGCTGCAAGCACAGCAGCACCGAGCACAGCGGCAGAGTCCACTAAAGCTTCTGCGGCAATCAAGGTTGGCATAATCAACAACGACCCCAATGAGTCCGGCTATCGCACCGCGAACGACAAGGACTTGAAGGCGATGTTCACCGCTGAAAACGGCTACGACGCATCGTTTGCTTACAGCTTAAAGAACGACGAGCAGATTGCCGCCGCGCAGAAGTTCATTCAGGACGAGGTCGACTACCTTCTCATTTCAGCCGCAGGCACATCGGGCTGGGATTCAGTGCTTCAGGATGCACAGGTTGCGGGCATTCGCGTAATTCTGTTTGACCGCACAATAGATGCAGACGAGAGCCTCTATGCCGCGTCAATCGTCTCCGACATGGCAAAGGAAGGCAAGACAGCCGTTGACTGGCTCACCTCACAGAAGCTTGACGAGTACAACGTAATTCACATTCAGGGCGTTATGGGTTCAGCCGCACAAATCGGCCGCACAGGCGCTCTTGACGAAGCAGTTGCCGCAAACGACACATGGAAAATGGTCACACAGCAGACAGCTGAGTGGAACGCAGAGACAGCACAGCAGATTGTTCAGGCTGTCATTGATTCAGGCGAAAAATTCAACGTTATCTATGCCGAGAACGACGACATGGCAAAGGGCGCTGTCGCGGCACTTGACAAGGCAAACATCAGCCACGGCGTTGGAAAAGACGTCATCGTAATGGGCTTTGACTGCAACTCTTGGGCGCTCGAAGAGCTGCTTGCAGGCAACTGGAACTACGACGGCCAGTGCAACCCGTTTCAAGCCTCTTACATAGACACCATCATCAAAGACCTTGAAAATGGCAAAGAGCCGTCAGAAAAGGTTATCATCATGGACGAAAAAGGCTTTGACGCAAGCACAATCACAAAGGAAGACGTAGAAAAGTACGGCATCTAATAAAATAAACCACGGTACGGCGTGCAGGAATTTATGTCCGCGTAGCCGTGCCGTGTTTTGGCGTTAAAGATTTGTGCAAACCGAAGCGGGACGTCGAGGACGCCGTCCCCTACATTTGCAGCGGACGCCATATATGGCGTCCGCTGCCGTGGTTTTGGTGTATTTACAATATTTATGGGAGGCGAAGCTATAATGCAAGAAGGCGCTGTGCTTGAAATGCGCGGGATTGATAAGCGCTTCCCCGGCGTTTACGCTCTTCAACATGTAGATTTCACCCTGCGCGCAGGGGAAATTCATGCCTTGATGGGGGAAAACGGCGCGGGAAAATCTACACTCATTAAGGTTTTGACAGGTGTATATCAAAAGGACGCGAGCGAAATTTTTATGCAGGGGACGCAAAAGCCGCTTGTTATAAAATCTCCGCAGGACGCTCAAAAGGCGGGGATAAGCACCGTTTATCAGGAAATTACGCTCTGCCCCAACTTGACTGTTGCAGAGAATATGTATATAGGAAGAACCGCCGGCGCGCTCACAAAATGGAAGCAGATGAACAAAGACGCGCAGACGCTGCTCACCTCGCTAGGCATTCCGGCACAGGCGACGCAGCAGCTTGCGAGCTGTTCTATCGCCGTGCAGCAGATGGTCGCCATAGCGCGCGCCGTCGATATGGACTGCAAGGTGCTCATTCTCGACGAGCCAACCTCCTCACTTGACGAGCAGGAGGTCGCGAAGCTGTTTAAGCTCATGCTCGACTTAAAAGCCCGCGGCGTCGGCATTATATTTGTCACACATTTTCTTGACCAGGTGTACGAGGTGTGCGACAGAATTACTGTTTTGCGCGACGGCCAGCTTGTTGGAGAATATATTATTGAGGATTTGCCGCGCGTAAAGCTTGTGTCAAAGATGATGGGCAAGGAGCTTGGCGAATTGTCGGACATCGAGGCAAAGGGCGAGGCTGTGCACGTTGACACAAAGTCTATGCCTGTTATCGAGGTAAATCAGCTTGAGAGCGCCGCGGGCATAAAGCCGTTTGATTTCACAATCCGCAAGGGCGAGGTGAACGGCTTCACAGGCCTGCTTGGCTCCGGCCGAAGCGAATGTGTGCGCGCGATATACGGCGCTGACCATGTTACGGGCGGCAAGGTGAAAATAAACGGCAAGGAAGTAAAAATCAAAAGCCCGCTCGACGCTATGAAGCACGGCATAAGCTATCTCGCCGAGGATCGCAAGCAGGACGGCATAGTGGGCGATTTATCAGTGAGAGAAAACATTATCCTTGCGCTTCAGGTGCTCATGGGCTTTTTCAAGCCTATTCCACGCGCAAAGGCGGAGGCGTTTGCAAAGGAATACATAAAGCTGCTCGGCATACGCACAGCCTCGGCGGACACGCCGATAAAATCACTCTCGGGCGGCAATCAGCAAAAGGCAATCCTTGCGCGTTGGCTGCTTGCAAACCCGATTTACCTCATTTTAGACGAGCCGACGCGCGGCATCGACGTCGGCACAAAGATGGAAATTCAAAAGCTTGTGCTAAAGCTTGCGTCAGAGGGCAAAAGCGTCACGTTTATCTCGTCAGAGACAGACAAAATGCTGCGGACGTGCTCTCGCCTTGTCGTCATGCGCGACAGAAGGGTAGTGGGCGAATTGAGCGGCGACGATTTGACGCAGGACAAAATCATGATGACGATTGCCGGAGGTGAAAAGAAATAATGGCCGCTACAAATAATTTACAGCAAAAAACAGGCGCAAAAAAGTTTGGCGCAATGCTGAGTGCGCTTGTGCACCGTCAAATTTTTATCCCGATTGCGGCACTTTTGCTGCTGCTTATATTTAACCTTATCGCAGACCCGTCATTTTTTGCCATAACTCTTGCGCAAAACAGCGCGGGCGACCCTGTGCTGTCGGGCTATCTTATAACAGTGCTCGACAACGCGTCAGAGCTTGTCATCCTCGCCATAGGCATGACGCTTGTCACGGCGGCGTCGGGCGGACAGGACATAAGCGTCGGCGCCACAATCGCCATTGCGGGCAGCGTTGTGCTTCGCGTTTTATGCGGCACAAACTCGCGCCCCGACACACTTCAAGCGCCCATCATAGTCGCGTTTTTAATCGGCTGTGTCGTGTCGATGCTGTTCGGCGCGTTCAACGGCGTTATGGTGGCTTTTTTCAAAATTCAGCCGATGGTCGCAACGCTGATTTTATTCACAGCCGGACGCTCTATCGCGGCGTGGATAAACAACAACGAGCTGCCCATCATCAGCGACGCTTCGTTTGGCTATTTCGGCAACTTTATCCCCGGCATTCCTGTGCCGACGCCAATATTTATCGCGGCGCTTTGCATGATAATAATTGCGCTTGTGCTTAAATTCACAAATCTCGGCCTGTATACGCAGTGCGTCGGCATAAACGCGCATTCGTCTAGGCTCAACGGCATAAACCCCGCAACTATAAAATTTCTCACCTACGTAATTTTAGGCCTTTGCGTGGCTGTGGCGGGCTTTATAAAGGTAAGCCGCTTTTCAACAATCAACTATTCCGTCGTCGCAAAGGACATCGAGATGGACGCAATTTTGGCCGTGGCGCTCGGCGGCAACGCACTCAGCGGCGGCAAATTCAACATGGCTTCGTCGATACTCGGCGCATATGTCATTCAGCTTTTGACGACGACGCTGTTCAAATTCAACGTCGTGTCAAGCGCATTGCCCGCGTATAAGGCAGTCGTCGTAATTATTCTTGTGGTGCTCAGCGCACCTGTTGTGCGTGAAAAAATGCTTGCGCTTTGGACAAAAATTGCGCCCAAAAAGCGCGTGAAGGAGGCGGCTTAATATGTCAGCTAACACCGTGACAAAAAAGAATCCTCTAAAATCATCGGCAGGTCTTTCGGACACAAATTTGCTGCTTATAATCACAATCTCGGTATTTGTCCTGATGTACGCGTGCGCGATGCTTTTCCTCGGCTCGGGCTTTTTAAAGGCGCAGACATTTTTCAATATTCTAAATGAAAACGCCGCGCTTGTCGTTTTATCCTGCGGCATGAGTATTGTCATGATAACGGGCGGCATAGACATTTCCGTCGGCGCTGTGACGGCACTTGTATGCATGTGCTGCGCCGTCAACCTCGACTATCAGGGCGGCAGCATATTGACCGCAGTGCTCATAGCGCTGTGCATAGGCTTGGCGTTTGGGCTTGTTCAGGGCTTTTTAATCGCTTATCTTGAAATTCAGCCGTTCATCGTCACGCTCGCGGGCATGTTTTTCGCAAAGGGCATGACGACAATCGTCAACGCGACGCAGTTCAACGTGCAAAATGAGAGCTTTCAGGCGCTTAAATCGACGCGCATAACAGTCCCCGGCATGGGCGCTGTGAATAAGCTTGGCGCGTATGTGCCCGCGTATGTCGAAATTGGCGTTATAGTGGCCGTGCTTGTTGTGATAATACTGTTTGCGGTGCTGCGCTGGACGAAATTCGGGCGCGGGGTTTACGCCGTCGGCGGCAATAATCAGAGCGCAAATATGCTCGGCATAAACGTAAAGCGCACGAAGTTTTTCTCGTATGTGCTTTGCGGCTTGCTTGCGGGCATAGGCGGTTTTGTGTACTTTTTGCACGTCGGCTCAGGCTCGCCGTCGCACGCGAGCGGCGCTGAAATGAACGCGATTGCCTCGTCTATAATAGGCGGCACAATGCTCACGGGCGGCGTCGGCAACATCGCTGGCACATTCTTCGGCGTGCTGTCACTTAGCACCATCAAAAATATTGTTTCGTCGCTCGGGCTTGACGAGGCGTGGTGGACAAATATCACCGTCGCCGTCATGATTTGCCTGTTCCTCGTTGTGCAGAGCATTGTCCTCGCGCGAAAAAATAAAAATAACGCAAAATAAGGCGGTAAAAATATGGATATTTCTACTCAAATAAAAGAGGGCAAAGCCTGCCTCGGCATAGAGCTTGGCTCAACGCGCATAAAGGCTGTTCTTGTATGTTCAGACGGCACGCCGATAGCGTCGGGCGGGTTTGACTGGGAAAACAGGCTCGAAAACGGCGTGTGGACGTATCACCTTGACGACGTGTGGACGGGCATTCAAGCGGCCTACGCAAAGCTTGCCGCCGACGTTGCGAAAAAATACTCCTTAAAGCTTACCGCGGTTGCCGCGGTGGGCTTTTCGGCAATGATGCACGGCTATCTTGCGTTTGACAAAAATGGCAAGCAGCTTGCGGAGTTTCGCACATGGCGCAACACGAGCACGCAGGCTGCCGCCGAAAAGCTGACGCAATTATTCAGCTTTAATATTCCGCAGAGGTGGAGCATCGCGCACCTTGAACAGGCGGTGCTCAATAATGAGGCAAACGTCAAGGATATAGCGTTTCTCACAACTCTTGCGGGGTATGTTCACTATAAGCTTTCTGGCAAAAAGGTGCTCGGCGTGGGCGACGCGTCGGGAATGTTCCCGATTGACAGCGACACGTGTGACTATAACGACGCTATGCTCAAAAGCTATGATAAGCTTTGCGAGCAGCGCGGATTGCCGTGGCGTTTGCGCGATATTTTGCCAAAGGTTTTATGCGCGGGCGAGGACGCGGGCGTGCTGACAAAGGAGGGCGCAAAGCTGCTTGACCCCACAGGCACGCTTGCCGCAGGCGCGTTGATGGCGCCGCCCGAGGGAGACGCGGGGACGGGAATGGCCGCGACAAACAGCGTGGCGGCCAAAACAGGCAACGTCAGCGCGGGCACAAGCGTGTTCGCAATGGTGGTGCTCGACAAACCCTTGAGTCGCGTTTACCCCGAAATCGACATCGTCACAACCCCGACAGGCAAGCAGGTGGCAATGGTGCACTGCAACAACTGCACGTCCGACATAAACGCGTGGGCGGGCATGCTTGTTGGTTTTGCCAAAGAAGTCGGCAAGGAGATAAGCATATACGAGGTGCTCGACGCAATGTTTTACTCAGCGCCAAACGGCAGCGCAGACTGCGGCGGGCTTGTGAGCTACAACTATTTTTCAGGCGAGCATATAACGGCTTTTGAAGCGGGTCGTCCGCTTTTTGCAAGGCTGCCGGACGCTGAATTTACGTTTGCAAATTTTGCCCGAGCACAGCTTTTCAGCGCGCTTGCCACCTTGAAAATCGGCATGGATATTTTGCTTGAAAAAGAGCGCGTTGAGATAACCTCGCTGCTCGGGCACGGCGGGTTTTTCAAGGCGAAGGGCGTGGGGCAAAGCCTGCTTGCTGCCGCTATGGATACACCTGTGAGCGTTATGGAAACAGCGGGAGAGGGCGGGCCGTGGGGCATGGCTCTGCTCGCCGCATACCGCGCAAATAAAAAGGGCGGCGAAAGCCTTGAGGAGTATCTCGCGTCAAAAATTTTCGCAGACGCAAAATGCGAGAGTGTACAGCCGTCAGCAATTGACGCGGCGGGCTTTAACGCGTATATGAAAGCGTATAAGGCGGGATTGGCGATTGAGAGAGCCGCCGTGGATAGCTTGGCGTGATTTTTAGCGGCGCGTAAATACCCCTCATCAGTCGCCTGCGGGCGCCAGCTTCTCCCGAGGGAGAAGCCTTTAAAGCCTTCTCCTTTAGGAGAAGGTGGCGCGACGTAGGAGCGACGGATGAGGTAAGTTTGCGCAAAATTTAAAAAATATAAAGGAGAAATTGATATGAATAAGAAAAATTATGAATTTTGGTTTGTTGTCGGCAGCCAGTTTTTATATGGCGACGAGGTGCTTGACACTGTTGCAAAGCGTGCCGCGCTGATGGCTGAAAAGCTGAACGCGAGCGGAAATCTGCCATATAAAATCGTGTATAAGGTAACGGCAAAAACAGCCGCCGAGATAACAGATGTGGTGCGCGAGGCAAATTACAGCGAGGAATGCGCGGGTATCATCACGTGGTGCCACACGTTCAGCCCGTCAAAAATGTGGATAAACGGCTTTGTGAACCTGCAAAAGCCGTACTGCCACTTCGCGACGCAGTATGACCGCGAAATACCAAACGAAGAAATCGACATGGATTTCATGAACCTCAACCAAGCCGCGCATGGCGACCGCGAGCACGGCTTTATCGCCGCGCGTCTGCGCATGCCGCGCAAGGTTATCGCGGGCTACTGGCAGGACGACGAGATGCAAAAGCGCCTCGGAGACTGGATGTGTTCCGCAGTGGGCGTGGCTGTTTCAAAAAGCCTTAAGGTCATGCGCTTTGGAGACAATATGCGCGAGGTGGCCGTCACCGAGGGAGACAAGGTCGAGGTGCAGGCAAAGCTCGGCTGGCAGGTCAACACTTGGCCGGTGGGTCAGCTTGTGGACACAATGAACGATGTCACGGACGCGGAAATTGACGCAAAAATGGACGAATACCGCGCCGCGTATACATTTAAAACAGACGATATCGAGACAATTCGTTATCAGGCGCGCGAAGAAATAGCTATGAAAAAAATGCTCGACGATGAGGGCTGCATGGCGTTTTCAAACACGTTCCAAGATTTGTACGGAATGCGCCAATTGCCCGGGCTTGCCACGCAAAACCTTATGGCGCACGGCTATGGCTACGGCGGCGAGGGCGACTGGAAGGTCGCCGCGATGACAAGCATAATCAAGGCGATGGGCAGAGACGGCACAACGTCGTTTATGGAGGATTATAACTACAACCTCGTAAAGGGCAGCGAGTATTCGCTCGGCGCACATATGCTTGAGGTCTGCCCGTCAGTCGCCGCGGATATGCCGCGCATAGAAATTCACAAGCTCGGCATAGGCGACCGCGAGCCGCCTGCACGCCTTGTGTTTGAGGGCAAAGCAGGAGACGCGATTGCAGTAAGCTTAATAGATATGGGCGGGCGCTTGCGCCTTATCTGCCAAGATATCCACTGTGTTAAGCCGATACTTGAAATGCCGAATTTGCCCGTCGCACGCGTGATGTGGCAGGCAGAGCCGAGCCTCACAGTCGGCCTTGAGTGCTGGATAACAGCGGGCGGAGCGCACCATACAGTCCTAAGCTACGACGTTACAGCCGAGCAGATGAAGGACTGGGCGACGATGATGGACATTGAATTTGTGCATATAAATAAAGACACCACGGTCGACAGCCTGCAAGAAAAGCTGTTTCTCAACGACCTCGCGTGGAAGCTTAAATAAAGGAGACAACAATGCTTGAAGAGTTAAAAAAAGCAGTTTGCGACGCCAATTTGCTGCTGCCGAAATATAACCTAGTCACTTTCACATGGGGCAACGTAAGCGGAATTGACCGCGAAAAGGGTCTTGTTGTGATTAAGCCGTCGGGCGTTGAATATGACGAGATGACGGCGGACGACATGGTTGTGGCGGAGCTTGCGACAGGCAAGGTGGTCGAGGGAAAACTGAACCCGTCCTCGGACACCCCGACGCATCTAGAGCTGTATAAGGCATTCCCGAGTATTGGCGGCATCGTGCACACGCACAGCCGCTGGGCGACGACAATGGCGCAGGCGGGCTTAGATGTCCCCGCGCTAGGCACAACGCACGGCGATTATTTTTACGGCGATATCCCATGCACGCGCAAAATGACGCCGGACGAAATAAACGGCGCATACGAAAAAGAGACAGGGGCGGTCATCATCGAGACATTTAATAACCGCTCCGTAAACCCCGCAGACGTCCCCGCAGTGCTAGTGAACAGCCACGGCCCGTTTGTATGGGGAACAGACCCCTTCAACGCCGTGCACAACGCCGTAGTTTTAGAGGAGGTCAGCTTCATGGCATGGCACGACATAGCCATCACCAAAGCCGCCCCCATGCAGCAAGAACTTCTAGACAAACACTACCTCCGCAAACACGGCGCAAATGCGTATTACGGACAAAAATAAAAAAATACTATAAAAACATAGCGGCTGTATTTTTTGCAGCCGCTATGTTTTTATGTTTCCTCATATTTAAAATTCCGAAAATCGGCGTGGGAATTATGGGTGTCCATATCTTGGGCGCAGAGGGCTATCATTGCGCCTGTGAATGCGCAGCGGGAGCGGCGTGTCTCTATATAATCGTCGCTCAAATGGTCTGCGGGCTGTGCTTCGCCAAGCGGCGTAAGGCTTTGGACGTTTTGTGCGTAGTAAAACTGCGCCGATGCACCGTCCACCTTGACGGATAGGCGCAGGGGTGCATTATTTGACAAAACAATTTCATCGCTGCCATATGCAAAATTCTTGAGATCGCATATTAAAATGCGCAGCGTGCGGCATTTTTTTATTTCGTTGTAGGTGACATAAGCGTATATCCAGTTGCAGGTGTCGTAATAAAGCGCAAGGCCGGCTGTCTGCTGAAAGCTTTTCGGGGCGAAATCAAGCAGCACCTCGGAGGTGAAGCTATGGCTTTGCCAGCGGAGTGCGAAAAGTGACTGCTTATGGTGGCTTGACAGGCTTTGCCTGCCGTAGAGCCGAAGCCAGCCGTCGCGTGCGGTAAGGCTGTAATCCTGCTCGGCAATAAGCGGCGCGCGCAGCGTTTTAAGGCTTGGCGGCAGGGGCTTATCCTTTGAAAAGCATATGCTTTCGCTATTATCCACCTTTTGCACAGCGGTAGAGCCGCTTGGCGCATCGACGTATAAATCGGGGTGCGACGTGCCGTTTACAAGGCGCGGCCAACCATCTATCCACTCTATTTTTTGCAGTGCAGTTTCGCGCCCGAGCGTGCAGCAGCCGCGCTGTGTGAGCGGTCTTGCGCAAATGTGCGTGATATACCACTCGTCGCCCATTTGTAAAAAACAGGCGTGACCGCTTTTTTGCAATGGATTTTGCGGGTCGTCGCTCGAGGTCAAAAGCGGGTGATAGGGGGAGGTTTGCCATTCGCCGTAAAGTGATTTTGAGCGTGCGACCGTCGCCGCGTGCATATAGCCTGTGCCTCCAGCGGCGCAAAGTAGATAGTAATAGCCGTCCTTTTGAAGTATTTGTGGCCCTTCGCACACGCCGAGGGCTGTGCCTTTATAAAAATGCTTTCGTTCGCCTGTGAGGCGCATCTCCTTTGCGTCAAACTCTTGTATTACTGTCCCCGCAAAGCCTGCGTTTTCAAGCCGCCAGTCAAAAAGCATATTTAGAAAATAATGCTTTCCGTTTTCATCGTGAAAAAGCGAAGGGTCAAAGCCGCTTGCCGTCACAAAGACAGGCTTACTCCATGGGCCGTCTATTTTTGGGGCTGTTATGACGTAATTCAACGTGTCTTTGAATGCTGTTGATGACTTAACGTCTGTGTAAACAAGCCAAAATTTGCTATCGCTGTATGAAAGGTGCGGGGCCCACAGGCTGCCTGAATTATAGTTGCCCAAAAGCTCGCTAGGTACTTGAGATGACCGCTTGATAGGCGCTGCCACCCACTTCCAATTGACTAAATCTGTCGAGTGATAAATGTCAATGCCGGGCAGCTATTCAAAGGTTGAGGTGGCTATATAATAATCTCCGCCGACACAAAGCGCGCTTGCGTCGGGATGAAAGCCTTTTAAAATTGGATTTTTAATTTTGCCGTTCATGTATAATCAGCCTTCCTACCATATATAAAGCTCGTCGCCTGTTAGCTTTTGCACGGCTTCAAAAAAGAAATAGTCACCGTAGGTGAAATTGACATTGTGCTCGCCGCCGTGGTAATCGGCGCTGCAATTTTGCAGTATGCCATCTGTGTCGCAGCTCCAGTCGGCAGTTTCGTCAAGTGATTTTAGCAGATTGACGGCGATGTCGAGATATTCGCGTTTTTCTGTAAGCCGCCAAAGCTCGATAAGCCCGCACGCGGCGACGGCTGCGGCTATGTCGTCATAATATTGCACGGCATCGGGCTGACAAAAATCAACAGGAATTTTGTATGCACCCTCGCCGTCTTTTTTTATCTGCGATATAAAATATTCGGCAATTTTTTGAGCGACGGCCAGATATTTTACGGCATTTGTGTGCTTAAAGCTCATCACAAAGCCGTATAAGCCCCACGCCTGACCGCGCGTCCAGCTCGAGCCCTGCGCGTAGCCCTGACCGCCGTAATCTCGCACAAAAGCGCCTGTTTCAGGGTCAAACTCCACAATGTGCCGCACGCTGCCGTCTTGGCGCACAAAGCTGTTCATGACGGTGTCGGCGTGAATGGCGGCTATTTTTGCAAAGCGCGGGTCGTGCGTCTCCTCGCTTGCCCAGTAGAGGAGGGGAATGTTGAACATGCTGTCGATTATCGCCCAACCGCGTGTGTCGCTATCACTGTTTGGAATATCGTTCCACGCGCGTATGAAGCCTGCGGGGTTAAAGCGCCCTGCGAGCAGGCTTGCAGCGTGTAAACCGCGTTTGCGTGCTATGCTGTCGCCGGTTAAGCGGTAATCAGCCACGGCGCTCGGCAGCCACATAAAGCCCACGTCGTGATGAAGCCCAAGATAACTTTCAAGGCATTCGTCGAGCTTTTCTTCTGTAAAGCGTGCCTCAGAAGCGCATTTTTCGTCGCCTGTCGCCTTGTAAAGCTGCCACAGCATACCTGCCCAAAAGCCGTTAGTCCACCAACAAATGCCGTTATCGGATGTATATTCTCCGCCGTCGGCCTTGTTGTCGTGCACGCCGTTTATGGCGCGCGACGGTATTTTGCAAGCGCTGCGCGGCAGCACCGCAAGCAGCTTTGTTTTGAATTTTTCTGATGTATTAACGGCAAACTGCTTTGTGCTTGCATCAAGTGTTAAAGACATAAAATTATCCTCCGTTTTTGGCTGATTGTATATTTTGATAAAGCCGCATTTTTTTAAAAGGGCGGCACGCTTCAAGACTTAATTCGCAGCTTAAAAGCTGCTGTTTATCCTTGTTTGCAACGCAAAGCACCTCGCCGTTTGGCGCTGCTACGCTGCTCGGGGTGCGCTCGCCGTCGATGCTGCCCCATGCGGGCACTGCCATTGCGGCGGCTAGGTAAATTCCGTTTTCATACGCGCGGGCGCGTCCGTATAGGTTTTGCTCATAGCCCCATGTTGGGCAGACGACGATATCCGCGCCCATATGCGCAAGCTGACGCGCTGTTTCGGGCTGCTGCAAATCCCAACAGATGCACACGCCAAAGCGTCCGAAATCCGCGTTTACCGTCACAAATTTATCGCCCGCTGTGAACACGTTTTCTTCGTCGCCCGCGAGATATATTTTGCGGTAAATATCTGTAAGCGCGCCGCCTCTGTCAAAAATCAGCGCGGCGTTATATGCGTTTTTGCCGTCATTATAGCCAAAGCCCGCGACAAGCCACGAATTTGCGTTTTTTGCCGCGAGTGAAAGCGCGTGCACCTCGGCGCAGTCGAGCGCGGGGTAGAGCGTCTTGTCGGCAGAGATGTTTCTATTCGAGGTGCGGATATAATTTATACATTCTGTTGTGACGAGCAAATCATACCCGCCGTTTGCGGCATCGCCAAGCAGATTAAGCGCCTGCTGCACGCCCTCACGCTGCATTTTTACGCACTGCTCTTTTGTGAAAACAAAGCTGCTGTCAAGAAAATTGCACATTGCGGTGTGCTTTGTTTGGATTAAACCTATTTTCATATGTATTCCTCTTATTAAAAATAAGCGGCGGCAATTTGCCGCCGCTTATGCAATGGTTATGAATTTGTGCGGTCAAGAAAAGCTTGCAGCTGTGTTTTTGTTGCGTCGCGAATGACATCAAGCCCTGCCGCTTTTGCTTTTGTGTAATACTCGTCAAGCGTTGCCTTTGCCGCGTCGGAATTTCCTTTTAAGCCGAGCATGAGTATTGGCTGATATTCAGACTGTATCGACTGCACAGCCGCAATTGCCGTTTTAAGCTCCGGTGTGGTGTTTGCGTCAAAGGTGAAGCCCGAGATAGTGCAGTCAAGATATGTCGCGGGGTCATTTTGATACATTACGATGCTCTTTGCTTCTTCCGGCAGTGAGTTATTTGTGCGGATGAAATTCGGGTTCCATGTCATCTCATAGCCGGGGAACGAGTATTTGTTTGCCGGTGTAAGCGACTCGTAAGCGTCTGTGCCGACGGCCTTCCAGTCCTCGCCCTCGATGCCAAGTTCAAATAAATCATGGTTGTCTTGGCTTTCAAACAGCCAGTTGATAAACTGCATTGCCTGATCTTTTTTCTTTGACTGAATAGGTACGCAAAGGAAGTTCCACGCAGTTTGCGGTCTTGTGACAATCTGCTCTTCGTTGCGCATAAGGTCTGTGTAGACGTAGCACTCAAGCTCGCCGCCGATGTCTGTTATGGCTTTTTCCATGTCGGTATAGTTTGAGATGTTGCCCTCGATTGACGCCACCTTGCCTGTGAAGAACAGGTTTGTTTTTGCGTCTGTCTCTGTTTGAGCGTCTGCCTGTGCATAGCTGCCCCATTTTGTAAGGCTGTCTACTACGCGTGTGTTGCGGGTATTTGTGTTATATGGGGCGGGGAAATCAGCAAACGCTTCGTCGGGGTCGCCGAGTGTGCCAACGCCTAGCACTGTTTTGCCGTCGTCCGATATTGCGGCCTCCATTTCCATGCCGACGCCAAAGCAGGTGCTGTCTATGACATAAATGTTTTCTGCGCGTTTGTCGTAGATGTCAAGGTCGAGATAATAGAACGCGCGTGTGCCGCTTACGCCTATTGCTGCTGTCATGTCAAGCGTGCCGGCTTTGATGTCCGCCATTACGTTGTCGTAATATTCCTGCAATTGGTCGTTTGAGGTTATCGGCTCCATGCCGTATTTTTCACGCAAATCCTTGCGGATATATATCACAGGGATATCCTCCGCCGCCTGTGTAAACGGAATGGCAAATATGTTGCCGTCCTCGTCTGTAACCTGCTTTAGGTAGCTGTCTGAAAACGCAGATTTAAGACCCGCGTATTCGTCGTTATTAAAATATTCGTTGAGCGAGGCGTATGCGCCCTGACCTTGAAGCGTGGCGAGGTTCATCCAGTACGCGTCAAAAACAAGATCTGCGTCCTCTTGGTTGCTCATCATCAGGGGGATTTTTTCACGGTGAGTTGAAGCGTCGCTGAAGATGAAGTCAAGCTTAATGTTCAGCGTGTCGGCTGTCTCGGCGTAAAATTTGTCGAGCACCTTGTCGAAGTTTTCGGGCTGGTTAAACATGTACACCTTTAGCGTTGTCTCCTTGGGCTTTGCCGCGGCTGTGCTGCCCGCTGCGGAAGCTGTTGACGCGCTGCTGCTTGCGCCGCACGCCGTCATTGTCAGTGCCATTGCCGCCGTCATTGTAGCGGCAAGCAGTTTTTTGATTGGGTTTTTCATATTGCTCCTCCTAAAATAAATATATATGTACCGCATAAGATATTGCGGTTCATGCGAAATGCGTCAGCCCTTTACAGAGCCTACCATTATGCCGCTTGTGAAATATTTTTGCACAAACGGATATACAAGAACTATCGGGCCTATTGTAACCATTGCCGTCGCCATTTTTGAGGTGATGGACGGTATTTGCGTTGACTGCACACCCATTTGACCTGCCATTTGCTTCATGAAATCGGCGTTGCGCAGCATTTCAATGATTATCGCCTGCAACGGCTTAAGCTCGCTTTTGTCGATGTACATAAGCGCCTGAAACCAGTTGTTCCAGTATGCAAGCGCGTAGAAAAGCCCTATTGTCGCAAGCGCGGGCGTTGAGACGGGCAGAATTATGCGAAACATTATCGTGATGTCGTTTGCACCGTCAATTCTTGCGCTCTCGGCAAGGCTGCCGGGGATTGATGAGAAAAAGTTGCGAAGCAAAAACATATTCCACGGATTTATAAGTATCGGAATAATGAGCACCCAAATGCTGTCCTTCATGCCGAGATAGCGGCTGACGAGCATATATGTTGGCACAAGCCCGCCTGTGAAAAGCATTGTGAAGTAGATGAAAAAGTTGAGCTTTCCGGCATATTTAAGCTTGCCGGTGCTGAGAGGATACGCGAGCAGCGTCGTCGCGAGCAGACTTAGCGCCGTGCCGACAACCGTCACGAAAATTGACACCTTGTAGGAGTCAAAAATTTGGCTTGTCTTAAAAAGCAGCTCATACGCCGCTGTTGAAAACTCGCTCGGCCAAAACTGATAGCCATTTTTGGCAAGCGCCACCTCGGCTGTAAACGAGGCCGAAAGACCAAGAATAAATGGGACAAGGCATAAAATCGCGAAAATTATTACAAAGCTGTAGCAAAATATCGTGAGCGCTTTGTCGCCCGCAGGCACCTTTATTTTTGCTTTGTGCTGTTTTATTGTTGTCATTTTTACCACCTCCGTTTAGAATATAGCCGAATCCGGCTCGTATTTGCGTGCAAGCTTGTTGGCGGCATACACAAACACAAAGCCGCAAACCGACTGTATAAGCCCGACCGCCGTCGACATGCCGTAGTTATGAAGCTGACGCAGCATGCGGTAAACGTAGGTGTCGATGACGTCTGCCGCGCTGAACAGCAGGCTGTTGTCCTGCACAAGACCGTAAATCATGCCGAAATCGCCGTAGAAAATGCGGCCTACACTGAAAAGCGTCATGAGAACTATAGTGGGGCGCAGAATGGGGATTGTGATGTGGATTATTTTTTGCCAGCGTGACGCGCCGTCAATCTCGGCGGCCTCATATATGCCGGGGTCGATGCCTGTCACCGTGGCTATGTACACAATTGCGCCGTAGCCCGCGCCCTGCCAAACCTTCATTATCACAAGAATAAGCTGCCACGGCGAGGGGTCTGAATAAAAGCTTATATTGATGCCCATGTTTGCAAGCGTGGTGGATAGCAAGCCGCCGTCTGCTTTAAGAAAGGCTTCAAGCAAAAGCGCAATAACTGCCCATGATACAAAATACGGCAAAATTGAAAGCGTCTGCGTGATGCGTTTTGCGTGCTTGTTGCGCACCTCGTTGAACATTATCGCAAGCGCCACTGAAAATATTGTGGAGAACACTATAAATAAAAAATTGAGCCAAAGCGTGTTGCCCACAACGCGCAGCACTGTCTCGCGCGTGCCGTCTGCAAATAGAAATTTGAAGTTGCCAAGCCCGAAAAAGTCGCTGCCGAATATTCCCTTTATAATGTTGAAGTCTTGAAAAGCCATCACAAGACCGCCCATTGGTATATAGGAGAATATTAAGAAGAATAATAGTCCGGGAACCATGATGAGATAAAGCATACCGTTTTTATTTATCTCTGTTAAAAAGCCGTGTTTTTTTTGCTGTATAGCGCGCTGATTTAGCGTCGCCTGTTTAGTTGACATAATGCTCCTCCTTTGCGTGCTGTGCGTTTCTCTCTGGCTACAGCATACCGCACCGGTGCGGCGATTCTCAAGTCAAAATAAATTGCACTGTGGCAAAACGGTGAATTTTATACCTAGCTAAAAGCGCTTTGCAGCTTATTTTGACTAGTTATAGTTAATTTTCAAACACAAGCAGTTATTATTCTGACCTATCAGCTATTGCGGTGCACCTACATTTTATATTATAATAAAGGTATAAAATATGGCTGTACGGAGGTGCAAAATGAAGCGTTTTGAAAAGCTTAAACAGCGTATACGTCGCAAAAAAACATTTCTTCGCATCACGACACTTTATCTTGTGGGAAGTGTGCTGCTGCTCGCGGTGTTTTCGACTATACTCACATACGTGTTGACGGCGCGGACGATGGAAAAGCAGCAGGCGGCGGCGCTAGACTCTGTTAATCAGGCGTATAGCATGACAAACTACATACTGAGCGACGCATACGACTCATTTCATCAGCTTTATAAAACCTTTGATATGACAAACGCGATGTTCAGCACTGAGACAAGCGTTGAGGATGAGCTTGCTCTTGCAAAGCTGCTTGAGCGCGCAGGCGTATACAGCAGCTGTGTCGACTCTATTTACGTTATAAATAAGCAGCTTGACAAGGTGTATACAAACGCAGGCATAGTGTCGGCGATTGATGAATTTTATGACAGACAGGCGCTGCAACTTTTTGAATATTACAACGAAAATTCAAGTACAATATTTTTGCCAAGAAGCACCTCCTTTTCCCTTTGGGAGGGAGATGATGAGCAGACGCACAACTTCGTCACGCTTATTTTCGCAAAAAAAGACGCCCTGCTCAACGTGCAGGGCGGCCTGATAATAAATCTTAATCAAAGCAAACTTCACAGCCTTATCACGGCCGATATATCCTCGCCTGAATATATGTATATAGTGTCGCAAAACGGCAGCATACTTTCAAGCTTCAATGAAAAACAGATAAACACGACGCTTCAAGGCACAAAGCTATGGAAAACAGTGGAGGAAAACGCGAATAAATCGGAATTGACCTTCAACACAAATTACGACGGCCGCGACTGCCTCGTGACCTGCCGCAAGGCCGACAAGCTGATGTTCAGCTTTTTGTACATAGTGCCAAAAGCGCAGATAACTGCGGGCGTGGCGTACATACGCAGCTTTACGCTGTCGATACTCGCGGTGTTTATGGTTTTGGCGTTTTTTGTCGCCATGCTTTGCAGCCGCAATATATATAACCCAATCTCAAAGCTTGTATCCACAATGCGCAGCAGCGGCAAAGCCTTACAGGGGTCAGGGCAGGATGAGCTTTCATTCTTGGGCTCTGCATACGAGAGCCTTTGCACAGAGCTTGAAGAGATTAACAGCGGCAATTCGCAGATGTACAAGGCGCAGCTCAGAGAGCTGTTGAGCCGACTGTTGCGCGCGGAGTTTGCCACGGAGGAAAAATGCCGCGCCGAAGCCGAAAAATTTCCGTTGCTTATAAAATATCCCCAGTACCTTGTCGCGGTTATCTCCTTCGACGGCTACGCCAAGCTGACCGCCGACACAACAATGCAGGACCTCGCACTGTACAGATATGCGCTTTTTAATGTGGTGTCAGAGCTTTTTGGTACGCAGTGCACTGTTTTTAACATAAATGACGACCCGCAGAACGTCACGCTTGTCATCAATCTGCAAAATACCGGCGCGCAGACGCTGCACTGGGCAAAGGATGTGCTCACGGGGCTGCTTGGGGTGACGAAAAAATATCTGCCGTTCACAGTGAGCTGCGGAATAGGCACGGTGGAAAATGCGCTGCTTGGGCTTTCGCAAAGCTTTGAAGCAGCGCTGACAGCCGTCGGCTACCGCCTTGTCATGGGCTGTGGCAGCGTCACTGCGTACAGTGATATTTCAATAAAACGCCACATCACACCTGAATACCCTAATGAGGACGAGGCCGCGCTTATTAACGCTGTGCGAAGCCGAAGCGAGGAGAAAGCCTCCGCGGCGATAGATGCGTTTTTTGCAAAAATATCCGTCGCAAATGTCGATTACATAAATATGTCTGTCTCACAGCTTGCGATTACACTTTCGCGCGTGGCAAAATCACTTAGCATAAGCAGCGAGACACAGGCGCGCATGAATTATAGATATATGCGCGAGCGCTTGCAGGCTTGCGACACCTTAGAGCAGTACAAGCTGCTTGTTTTAAGGTGCTGCTGTGAGATAATAGACAGCCGCAACAGCGAGGTACAAAGCAAAAAAGAAGAACTGACAGACCGCATTTGCACATTTATTGAGACAAATTATACAAATCCACTCCTGAACGTTGAAGACGTTGCCTCATATGCGGAATTATCCGTAAATTATCTTCGCACCATGTTTAAGGCCGCAGTCGGAAAATCGCCAAGCGATTATCTTGTGGACACTCGCATAAATAAGGCAAAGGAACTTTTGGAGACAACAAATTATTCGACGATAGAAATTGCCACTGCTGTCGGATATTATAATCACAGATATTTTTACAGCGTATTTAAAAGCAAAACAGGCACAACGCCAACGGAGTACCGCACACGCTTTAAAAAAGGGGAGGGTGAAGCATGAAAAAACATTTGAGAGCGCTGAATATTATGCTTTGCGTGGTAATTGCGTTTTGCGCCTTTACCTCATGTACGAGCGCGCCAGAAAGCGCCGATGAATCCGCGCCCCCGACAATAAAAATTTTGCTGCGCGGAGACGAGCAGGGGCTTGAGCGTGTTATCAATAAGCTTTATGAGCAAATGGACGCGGAGCATAGCTGGAAGCTTGAAATAAATCTCACAGACGTTGGTAGCTATGGAAATGAACTCAACCGCGTGCTGACCTCGCATGAGGATTATTCGCTTGTGTTTGACGCTCCGTGGATAAGCCTCAGCGCAATGTCGCAGAGCAAATCGTATCTTGACCTTGAAAAATATTTTTGCAATGTACAGTACAGCGGCCTTTATGAGAGCTTTGAAAAAGAATATCTCGATGCAAACCGCATTGACGGCAAGCTGTACGCCATACCTATAACAAATAGCTATTATGATCCCACGGGAGTTTTTTACCGCAGGGATATACTGCGTGAGTGCGCGCTTGGCTTTACTGAAATATCCTCGCGTGAGCAGCTTTGGCAGTTTTATGACGCCGTGCTTGAGCAGTTTCCGGATATCGCTCCGATATCAATTGGCAACCGGGGCTTTTATCTTTTGAACTCGCTGGATTTATCTATGCGCAACGATAATCTTTTTGATGTAACAGGATGGTCGTTTTTTGATTATCCCGCAAAAATAGTGCTTGATGAAAGCTGTGGAAACGTTGTGGACGTTGTGTTTGCAGGCGACGAGAGCTCGCATTTTGCTGCACTTGACACGCCTTATAACACGGATTTTATGGCGAAATATCTTCTTGACAATGCGGCTTGTAGTGTTTATGCACAGGAAGATTCCATGTTTGCAGTCGAGGGAAGAGACGCATTTGTTCACGGCCAAAGCGCGTCGTATGAAGCGGCCATAGGCACAGGCGGATCCGACGCAGTGCAAAAAATCTTAGCGCAAAACGCTCCGAACGCAGAGGTGGGCTTTTGGTGCTACGAGCCGTCGCTAAACGCTGAAAATCGCGAAGAAGCGGGCATAATTTCAACAATGCAGGCGTGGAATTTCCTTTGTGTTCCGTCATATTCCACCTCTGTGGACGAGACGATGAGATTTCTTGACTGGCTGTATTCAAGCCGCGACAGGCTTGACCTTTTCACCTATGGCGTAGAGGGCGAGGACTGGCTCGCGGACGGCGAGAACGGATATATCATGCTCGATAATCCTGAAGGCACATATTCCTTTCCCGCCTATTCACTTTCATGGAATTTAAAATATCAGCGCATAGGCCAAACCCTGCCAGAAAATGAAAAATCATTGCTGGAATACACCTATAATACTGAAAATTATACTCCATCGCCGCTTGCAGGCTGGACGCTCGACACAACAAAAATATCAATAGAATTAGCCCAGCTTACAGCCCTTTACAGCGAATATTCAACAGCCTTCAGCCACGGCCTTTACGGAGACTCAACACAGCAAAAAATCGCAGCACTGCACTCAAAATCTCAAGAGCTTGGGCTTGAAACCGTCAGACAAGAAATAAAACGCCAAGCGCAAGCATATCTTGACACCTGACGCTGCTATTTTTATCTTACGAGCGCTGGCTTTTTGTGGTTGTATTTCCAACCGGGGATTAGGTATTGCATGGTGGCCATTGCGTCGTCGCGGTCGTGGGTTTTGAGGGAGTTGTAGAGGGCGTTGGCTTTCATCACCTTGTCCATGTCAAGCGTTACGCCAAGACCTGATTTTTGCGGCAGGGCAAGGCGACCGTCCTTGATTTGAGGGGCGTCTTTAAGTAAGTTTTGGCCGTCCTGCCATATCCAGTGTGTGTCTATCGGCGCGGGGTTGCCCGGTGCTGCACAGCCAACCTGTGCAAAAGCGGCAAGCGTGATGTCAAAATGGTTGTTTGAATGAATGCCCCACGTAAGCCCCCAGCTATCGAGAAGCTGTGCCATGCGTATTGTGCCGTCAAAGCCCCAAAAATGAGGGTCGGCTAAAATTATATCGCACGCGTTGAGGCTCACGGTGTGATAAAACTGTCGCCAGTCTGTGGCAATCATATTTGTTGCGACAGGGAAATATGTGGCGTTTTTAAACTCGCGCATTATCTCGCGTCCCGAAAAGCCTGCTTCCGGCCCGCACGGATCCTCCATATATGTTATAACCTCGTGCATGTCCTTGCAAAGATCTATCGCCTCGGCGAGACTCCATGCGCCGTTTGGGTCAATGTTGACGCGAGCGTTTGGGAAAAGCTTTTTTACCTCGCGCAAGCAGTCCATCTCAACCTTGCCGTCGAGAACGCCACCTTTTAGCTTGAAGTTTTTAAAACCGTATTTTTCATTGAGGCACTGTGCCTGCTCGGCTATGCGCGCGGGCGTAAGTATTTCTTCGCGCCGCATTTTGAACCATTTATCCGTGCTCGAGCTCTCGTCTATATACTGCATATCGCCGCTTGCGCATTTGCTTTTGTCTGAAACAAAAAACATATAGCCGAGCACCTCGACGCTCTCGCGCTGCACGCCCTCACCTAAAAGCTCCGCCATAGGCACGCCAAGATGCTGCCCCAACAGGTCGAGCATAGCACACTCGATAGCCCATTCGCTTTTGACGACAAATTTCAGCTTTGAAATGTCGAGCGTCTGTATGCCCTCGCCGTTATCGGCTTTGCCGGTTGATGATATTTTATGAATGCTTTGCAATATGTGGCGATATCTAGCTATTTCCTGCCCGACAACAAGTGGCTTCACCGCGTTGAGACAGTCACAGGTGTAGTCTCCGCCGTGTATTTCGCCTATACCGGTGTGCCCTGAGCTGTCCTTTAAAATGACAATATTTCGCGTAAAGCACGGCGCGTGACAGCCTGAAAGCGTCATAAGCATGCTGTCGTAGCCCGCCACGGGGATGACGGTCATCTCTGCTATAATGGGTGAATTTTGCATGATGAAACCCTCCTTTTTATAGGCTTGTATTCTTAATTGTGTTTATAATAAGCTGCTGGCCTGCTTGCCATTCATCTGTGCAGTGAACGATAAAGCCGTGGTTTGAATTTAAAAAGCGTTTTACCGTCACGAGCACACCTGCCGCGGCGAGCCGGGCGGCATATGCCTCGTCCTCAAAACGAAAATTATCCTTGCCGGCACTTATTATAAGAGTTGTAGGCAAATTTGAAAGCATTTCATCGGGCGCAAGCAGTGGACTGCAAAACGGCTCTTTTGCCGTAGCTTCATCGTTGCCGATGTACGCCTCCTTGAACATTCGCCCACGCTCGAGGGGAATCATGTTTGAGTGCGCATCGGGCTTGTCAGCGGGGTCTGTCGCCATGTCAAGTGCGGCATAATCTATCACTTGAAGGCAAAACTTGAAATCTGCTGTCGCTGCGGATTTCAGCGCCAAAGCCGCGGCAAGATTGCCGCCTGCGCTGTGTCCGCCTATTGATATCCGCTTTTTGTCCGCTTTCCACTCGTCTGCCTGTTCAAATACCCATTTGCAAAGGGCGTAGCTCTCGTTAAATGCAGTTGGATACGGGCTTTCGGGCGCAAGCTTGTAATCGACATCAACCACAATACCGCCGATTGCATCAGCTATTTTTGCACTGTATATCTCATCGCGCAGAACATGGGGCCGCACAAACCCGCCGCCGTGCAGATTGATGTGCACAGGGCAATTTTCAGTGTGATTATGCGCGGTAAAAATATAGCACCGCACTTTGCCCTCACTTGTCTGAACATCAATCTGTTGACGCGATGCAAGGTCAAGATTTTTCTTATACTCGGGTGTTATGTTCTCTTTTGCGACGCTTGCGCCGCGAAGAGCTGCGATAAGCTCGGCTTTTCGTTCATCACTTATAGTAATCATTCGTTGTCTCCTTGTTTATATAGTTATAAATATGTGTTTATATTATCATTAAATAAAATTATTCACTATCAACAAAAGAGACAAACATGAAGAAATTTATGGTGCAAAAGTAAACTTGTTTCAAAAAATGAAATAAAAACAGTGCAGCAAATTCTTGGCTTGAAATTACTGCACTGTTTTTATTATAATTTTTCTTTCCAGATATCGTTTGTAAGCCCGTATTTTTTCATACATCGCCATAATGTTGTTTTGCTCATTCCAAGCTCTGCCGCAACTTCCTCGCGCCTGCCCGAATGTTTTTTGAGCATTTCGGCAATTTGCAGCATTTTTTCGTCGCGCATTATAACTATATGCTCGTCCTCGTCGCCCTTATACATCCGCGGGTACATCAAATTCAGCTGAATGCGCACAAAGCCCTCGTCGATATTGCGGTGCTTTGTCATGACGGCGAGGCGGCGGCAAAAGGCGTTGAGCTGTTCTTCATTGCCCGCCCATAAATATTTTGTAAGACAACTAAGTGCGCCGTTTGTGATGTGCATGGGGCGGCGAAGCTCGCTTGAAAGCTGCTCAATGTTTGAGAGCACAAGCGCTTCGATATCGGCGGGACGCTTGCAAAGCGGTGGCATTTCAATTGACGAAATGCTCAACATACCGAATAGATCGCTTCTGAAAGCGCCGCTGTCGACAAGCGGGGAAAGCGGCTTTGAAGTGCCTGCAATTATGCGCATTTGCGTGTGCATAGGGCGGTTTTCTCCGTTTAAAAATAGTCTGTGCGTTATAAGGCAGTATATTTTATATTGAAGCTCAAGAGAAAGCTTGTCGATATTATCCACAAAAAGCGTTCCGTTTTCCACAAGCTCTGCCAAGCAGCGCGAGCTGTACTCTCCGGTTTTGTCTGCGCTGCCAAATAAAAGCTCGTTGATGTGCGGCGGCGTCCATGCTCCACAGTCTATGTGCACAAAGCCGTTGTCTTTAAGCGTGCTGTAATTGTGGATGCACTGGGCTAAAACCTCGCGCGGGCAGCCCTGCGGTGCGGTTATGAGCATTGGCATTGTCGAAAATTGCGCAAGGCGCTTTGCCTCGCTTATAATTTCAAGCATAGCCTGTGATTTTGAAATTAACATATCAAAGCTGCTGCGGGCGACATAACCGCGCGAGAGCAGCTCGCGCCGCAGCTCTGTCTCCATCTCGTGTATCTGCGTGCCGGCGTGAATTGTCATTATGCTTTTTTTGCCGTTGTCAAGCGGAGATACATTTATGGTCAGCTCTTTTTTTGTCTGCGGTAAAAGAACCGCAAAATGAGCTTCAGCCTTGCTTTCGATAGCGCTGCGAAGCATTTCGCCGCTGTTTTTTTCAAGAAATTCAAATATGCTTTTGCCGAGTATTTCGTCGCTGCGCTTATTTAAAAGCTCGGAAACAGGTGTGTTTGCAAGCAAAATCGTGCCGTCGTTTGCAAGCTCAAGCACGCCGCTTATAGAGCTGTCAAGCAGCGCACGTATTTCAGTGTAGCTTTGCTTTTGCGTGTCAACAGCTGTTGCAACCCATTTGGCTATGCGAAAGCTCTCTTCAAGGCTCTCTTTGCCGGTTGAAATTGTCAGCGTTTTTATGCCATCATATTGCTGCGCATACGCGCAGTTGGCTACGCCACCGATTATGAGCTTTGCGCCGTCCTTTAAAGCCTGATTTACAGCGGATACGCCATCTGCATAATTATATGTAATATAGCGTTTGACGTTTGCATCTATAAGGCTGTCAAGCTTTGCGGTGCTCGACAGCATGTTATAGCTGCACACCGCCGCGATAAGTGCATTCTCGTCATTGAGCATAGAACGGCCTTGACGTATAAGTATGCCGAGCTCCTCGGCGGTTATATGTATCTCAATTACCGGCACGTCGACGGCGCTGCTTATTATCTGTGCCTGAAAGCCGCGGGCGATAAACATGTCAATTCCGCCGCGCACGAGGTTTTTGTAATATTCTGCGCTCTCGTTATCCGTATAGCCTGTGCTGTAAACTTCGTTTAGTGCAAGCGGAAGATTGTGCTCGGCTGCAATTTTTTCGGCCTCGTGTGAAAGCTGCTGGCTTGGGGAAATAAAAGCTATGTTTGCCATATGTTATCCTCCTACGGTTGCTGTTTACCTGCATTATACCTCAAAAAGTGGCGCATGGCTATAAGATGTTTCAACATCTGTGAAATAAATGAAATATTTATGTTGCATTTAATGCATATTTAATGCGCGATTGAAAAAAACATAGTTTTATTTGTAGACTTATGGTATTTACTAAGCTATTACAATATAATAGAATTAAAGCTAGCAAGCAAGTACTTGCCAAAGTGAAGACGGAGTGCCGTCCGTCTTGCGCTGTCTTTATCCTAAAAGAAAACAGCTTTTTAAAACTATTCATAATTTTAAAAAGCTGTTTTCTTTTTTTGTAATAATGCAATCTATTTGAAAATAATTTGTTTCAAAAAACGAAATGTTCACACAAATGTAAAAAAGTGCTAATATATTTGGCTTTTTTGTGTATTGTAACAAATTTTGCCGCATGATATTCTTAATGCACAGAAACAGACAGCGTTTCAATATTTATAAGCAATAAAGTCTGCACAGGACTTTAAAATGGAAAGGAAAACAATATGAAAAAGTTACTATCTCTTGCAACAGCAGCAGCGCTATGCATTGCACTTGTCGCTTGCGGCTCAAGCTCAGCAACCTCAAGCGCAGCATCAGCGGCAAAGTCAACCGCAGGCTCTACAGCCGAGGCGACAACAGGCACATCAAGTTGGCCGACAGACACCGTCAGCATGTACGTCCCTGCTAAGGCGGGCGGCGGCACAGATATGCTCGGGCGCATATTTATTCAGGGCATGAGCGAGGTAAACGGCGGAAACTACATAGTTGTCAACGACACAACAGGCGGCGGCTCAGTTGCTGCTGAAACAGTGCGCAACGCAAAGCCGGACGGCCTCAATCTTCTCATGTACCACACAGGCCTTTGCACATCTATCGCATCAGGCCAGTATGCACACACTCTTGATGAGTTTGCAATTTGCGGCTTATTCATCACAGAGCCTGACGAGGCAACAGGTGCTCTCTTTGTTCCGGCAAACAGCCCGTTTAACACAATTGAAGAGCTTGTTGAATACGCAAAAGCAAATCCGGGCGAGCTGATGTCCGGCATTCAGCAGGGCTCATCAACACAGCTTATAGAGGGCCTTTTTGAGAAAACGCTTGGCTTTGAGACAACAATGGTCGACGCAGGCTCAAACGCAGATAAGGTTACAGCACTTATGGGCAATCAAATTGACTTTTGCTTTATGAACACGACAGGCAATGACCAGTATGTTAAATCAGGCGATTTGAAATGCCTTGTTCAGTGGGGTAAGGTTGGCGCAACACCGAGCAGCCTCTTCCCTGATGTTCCGCTTTTGTCTGACGCTTATCCCGAGGAGGATGCAGCTATGCCGCGCCTTTCAAACATCGGCTACATTGCAGGGCCTAAGACAATGAGCGATGAGGATATTAATGCTGTAAACGAGGTCATCAAGGCTGCTGCCGATACAAAAACAGTCAAGGACGGCTATGCACAAATGGCGACAACAGTTGAGTATTATCCAATTGATGAAGCCGTTGCATTGCTTGATGAGCAACAGGCTGCTTACAACGAGGCGTATGCAATAGTAAACGGATAATGAGCACAAAATCAAGAGTCGGTGCGGAAAAGCCCGCACCGGCTCTTGTAATTTAACAGCTTAAAAATTTAAGGGGGAATTATTATGCATCGTGATCGCATTGTTGGCATCATAACAGTTATCATCGGCGCTGCCGTTGCGCTCATGACCTTTCAATTGCCGGATTCCAACATGGCCGGCGACGTTGGGCCAAAGGTATTTCCGTTTATTTCAGCCGCAATTATGCTTTTATGCGGCGCAATACTTGTCGTGCGCAAGCCTACAAAGGACGCAAAGCCGTTTCTTGTCGGCGAGCAGAAAAAACGCTTTTTGGCAATTATCGGTGTAATTATAGGTTACATTGTTTTAATGTGGGCGGCGGGCTTTGTAATACCTACGCTTTTGATGCTTGTTGTATTATGCCTTATGTTTGGCAAGGACGAAAAAGTCCCTGTATGGCAGGCGATTGTCTATGCCGTTATCATCACCGGTATTATATATGTAATGTTCTCAATAGTGCTGCATCTACGCTTACCTGTTGGCAATATTATTAATTTGATTTAAGGAGGCTTCACAAATGGCAGACGTTTTTTCCGCATTGGCTCTTTTGCTTGAGCCTGCCACACTTATCATGTGCTTTGCCGGTGCAATGGTTGGCGTTATACTTGGTGCTATCCCCGGCATGGCGGCAGGGCTTGCAATCACAGTTATGCTGCCCATCTCCTTTACGATGGAGCCCACGCAGGCGTTTGCGCTGCTTATGTCCATATGGGTAGGCGGCTGCTCCGGCTCATTTATAGGTTCAATACTTCTCGGTATTCCCGGCACGGCCTCATCGCTTGCCACTACATACGACGGATATGCAATGACCAAAAAGGGCGAGGCGTCGCGCGCGCTTTCAATCGGCACGCTTTCAAACTTCATGGGCACAGTGCCGTCTGTCATTATCGCAATGATAGCCTGCCCGCTGATTGCGTCTATCGCAGTTAAAATGGGCGCGTGGGAATATTTTTCGCTGTCGTTCCTCGCAATCACGCTCGTTGTCGCGATTTCAAAGGGCAACATGGTCAAGGGCTTCATCGGCGTCGGCATGGGCCTTTTGCTCACGCAGGTGGGTTATTCACCGATTTCCTCAACAGAGCGCTTTACATTTGGCAGCTACTACCTCGCGGGCGGCTTTAGCATGGCAACTGTCATGATAGGCATTTTCGCGGGCTCGCTTATCATAATGAGCTATGCGCGCAACGAAAAAGGCCCAACCTCTTCCTTTGACGGCAAGCTCACCGGCTTTCATATTCCTAAAAAGGATTTCACATCAAACATCGGCAATATTATCCGCTCGTTTTTGATTGGCCTCGGCATAGGCTTTTTACCAGGCATGGGCGCGGCGCTCTCAAACATGGTATCGTATGCCACAGCACGAAATTCTTCAAAGCACGCCGAAGATTTCGGCACGGGCATACCTGACGGCATCTGGGCGCCGGAGGTGGCAAATAATGCATCCGTCGGTGGTGCAATTATCCCGATGATAGCGCTCGGCATACCGGGCGACGGCACGACAGCCATGCTTTTGGGCGGTCTTACAATTCACGGCATCGAGGCAGGACCGCTTATGCAGAAAAACAATCCTGTATTTTGCAACATGATTTTCCTCGCGGCGCTTATCGCGGCTCTTTTCTGCCTTGTAGTTGAAATTTTTGGCATTCGCTGGTTTCCGAAGCTGCTCGACGCGCCGTATCATTTTCTCTATCCTGTCATCATGGTGCTTTGCCTGCTGGGCGTGTATATCGAGACGTACAATATCGCTAATATCATCATGGCGTGCTTCTTCATTGCTGTGGGGCTTTACATGATGTATGCGGGCATACCTAACACGCCGTTTATCCTGTCCTTTGTTCTAGGCTCTCAAATGGAAACATATTTCCGCAAGGCTATAAGCTACGCGAAGGGCGATATGCTTATGTTCTTTAAGCGCCCTGTTTCATGCATACTGCTTATAGTTGCCATAGGCTCTATATTAGTGCCTATCATCAAAGAGCAAATTGCCAAAAAGAAAGCTGTCAAGCAATAAGCGGAAGGAGACGTAGCACATGGCGACAATGAAAGAAAATTATTCTAATTATCAAAAAGCGCGAGAGGAGCTTGCCACAACACACTTTGGCTCACTTTGGCTCAATCAGGAAAAGCGTTATGTAAAGCCGTTTAAGCTTTATGGCAACGTGTGGTTTGTGGGCGACGAATGGGTGTGTGTGCATCTTATCGACACAGGCGACGGGCTGCTGCTTATTGACTCGGGCAATTGCGGCGCGACGGCTATGCTTATAAATGCGATATGGGAGGCGGGCTTTAAGCCGTCTGACGTAAAGTGGATAATACATTCTCACGGTCATCTTGATCATATTGGCGGTGCAATGTTTTTCAAGCGTATGTTTGGCACCGAGCTTTATCTAAGCGAGCCTGACGCGCGAATGTACCGTGAAAATCCAGAAATTTCGGCAATTCAAGACTCAAACAACATTTGCGATGAGCTTTTTACACCCGATTATGAAATTAAAGAGGGCGATGTGCTGACCTTTGGCAACACAAAGATAGAATGCTTTATGGTGCCGGGTCACACCGATGGCTGTGTCGCAATGTTTTTTGACGCGTACAACGGTGACGAGGTCAAGCGCTGCGGCTATTACGGCGGCTTTGGCTTTAACACCCTACAAAAGGATTATTTAATTGAAATAGGCGATACAGATTATAAAACTCGCCAGGTGTTTTTAGATTCTCTCAAAAAAGTTCGCGACCAAAAGGTTGAGGTTTTCCTCGGCAATCACTGCATCAACAATCAAACACTTAAGCGCCGTCAAAAGCAGCTTGAAAACCCCGATGCGCCAAATCCATTTGTAGACAGCGCCGCATGGGGCAAATATCTTGATGAAAAACGCGACGCACTTTTAGCTTTTATGGCTGACCCCGCAAACAACTGATAAAGAGGTGACAAAGATCATGGAAAACATTTCACACGCACAGGAAAATCTAAATGTGTTGCGCCGCAAGGTGCAGGTGCTTTATGTGCTGCACACCATAATATACGCGGCTGCGCTTGTGCTTCTTTTGCTTAATCTATATGCTGCCGGCATGGCTGTTGGCGTTGCAAATATGCTCATATATTTTGTGTATCTGCGCCGACAGCTCACCGCTTACAGCGACGCTGTTGCGCGCGTGAATGTGATCTATGGTCTTTGCTCGCCGCTCCAAAATGTTGAGTATACGGATAAAAAAGGAATAAGCGAAGACAAATTCAACACGTTCCACATGTTGCCTTTGCGTCAGGGGAAGGGAAGCAGCCTAAGCTGCCGACACGCTTTTTCGGGGCGCTATGGAAATATGCAGTTTTCAGGCTGCGAAATGACGCTTCACTATCCGTTTAAAGGTCAAAACAACCGTGTGGATTACCGCTTTCTAAACGGCACACTGCTTGCTGCCGAAAATTTCTCAAAGCAAGAAACAGCGTGCGGCTGGCTTATTTTGTGCAAAAATATGCTTGAGCCAAGCGCCGAAAAGCAATTTCTGCGTGAATGCGGATATCATGAGGCGGAAGTAAATAAAGCAGAGCTTGGTGAAAAACTTGCCGTCTACACACAAGAAGCAGATGGCGTACTGAATGCGGATATGACAAATCGTCTGGCAAAGCTTGCAAAATCAATGCAGAGCCTTGCTGCTGTTCGGCTTATGCCAGATAAAGCGGTAATTTATCTCGGAAACCGCTTTTTCACAAGGCGTACAAAGGTGCGCATTTTGCCTGACGAAGCGGCGCTTTGTCAAAATCCGCTCGCGGAGCGTGATGATGTGTTCAGCTTTTTCCGTTGGTGGGCTGAAAATTAAATTGCAATAATGGGGAGAAGCCGATGTCAATTAAAATAGAAATACCGGCTGGCTACGGTCATTCTGACGAAGAGCTGTCATTTATACGTGAGATGGGCGTAAATTACTTAAATCTTAACGTCATGCCGCCGCATGTCAATTATGACGACATGATGGCAGAGGCGCAGCGCCTTGCAAAATATGACCTATATATTTCCGATTTTGCCTGTCCGCCGCTGCAAAAAAACGCAGATATTATCCTCGGAACAAGTGCGCGTGATGATGAAATTGATAAATTTATAAGCTTTGTAAAGCTTGCACATGCAATAGGCGCGCCGCTTGTCTCTGTGGCGTGGCAGCCAAACGGAATTTTTCGCACAGGCTGCTGCGCAGGCAAGCACACGCGCGGCGGAGCATCGTTTTTTGTCAATATGGACGAAATTAACGCACGCCCAATCAGCAACGGACGCGTGTATACAGAGGATGAAATATGGGGTAATTTTGAATATTTTCTCGAGCGCGTGATACCTGTATGTGAAGAAAACAACGTGCGTATGGCGCTTCACCCAAATGACCCTCCTGTGCCGTCGCTTGGCGGCGTGCCAAGCCTTATATATAATACAGACTGCTATAAAAGGGCGCTATCTTTGGCAAAAGGCAGCACGGCACTCACTGTTAAAATGTGTGTAGGGTGCTGGCTTGAAAATGCGCAGTTTGGCGATTTAATGCAGGACATAGGCGATTTTAATAAAAGCGGACAGCTTTCAGAGGTGCACTTTCGCAACGTTTCCGCCCCATTGCCGAATTTTGAGGAAACTCTCTGCGAGGACGGCTATGCAGATATGTACGCTATTTTAAAACGCTTTGTAAACAGCGGTTTTGATGGATATATGTCCATCGACCACGCCTTTCACGGCTACAAGTCAACAGGCGGTCGACTGGCTTCGCTTGCATATCCGACAGGTTACCTAAAGGGAATGCTACACGCGGCGGAGAAAGAGATTAAATAAGCAACATAAAAAATGCCGCTGCACAAGCATTTTACATGTGCAGCGGCATTATTATTCATAAAAGTTTAGCAGTGATATTCCATTGGGTAGGTTAGGTAGGATATTTCGTCTAGCTCGTCTAGGGTGACTAGGCCTGCGGGGGCGTTTAGGACGCTGGGGATGCGGTTTACTATGGTGGCGCAGGTGTGTTCTACTGTGGCGGGTTTTACGACGTGAAACTCTGTGTCCGGCTCGCCGGTGATTTTCCAGTCGCACATATCGCCGTCGTCGGGGCCGTACACCTTGCCGATGCACTGCGTCTCAATGATTGGCCCTTGGAAGGTTTCCGTCGTCACGACGGCTGCCATGCCTATGCAGTTGCCCTTTGGTATATCCTTGCCGAGCGTTGAGGAGTAGAGCGTTGAATCGTGGAAGTACGGCACGCATTTTTGGGTTTGGCTCTTGATTGTCCAGCCCATTTTTGATGCCAGTGCTTCGTTTGAGCTCCACACATATGCCGGCTCAAGCACCTCGGGGTGAGCGATATTTGCTTCAAATTCTTCCGGTGTAAGCCCTACGCCGTGGGCGTTGGCGAGTGCCAAGCCGTAGTCCTCGACATTATAGCTGACAGCGCCCTCGATTTTTGTGATTTTGTTGCAGCTGCCCGCGACAAGGCCGACCATGTTTACCCAGAATGTGTCCTCCATGCCGCTGCCGACGAAGGTGCAGCCGTTTTCTTTGGCCAAAACGTCAAGCTTGTTTGCGCGCACGGGGTCTGTCGTCCAACAATAGGTGGCTTCTTCGCAGGTGGTGATGACATTTATACCGCGGCTGAGGCACTTCACGTAGTGGTCATAACAGTCGCTTACTAAGCTGAAAAGGGTCACAACGGCGATATCGGGGCAGGTGTTGTCTAAAACCTCGTCGGCATTATCGCTGATGAGAACGCCTGTTTTAACGCCTAGCTCGGCGTAATCGCCTATGTCCATGCCGACAACGGCGGGGTTGACGTCGATAGCGCCCACTATCTGTGCTTCGTGCTCGTATAAATAGCGCATGGTGTATTTGCTCATTTTTCCGCAGCCGTACTGCACAACCTTAATTTTGCTCATAATTGTAATCTCCCTTTCTCTTTTGAAAATTCTTTGGCAAAGCATATCTTGCTTCTGTAATAAGTATACACTCTGCTCAAAGGTGAGAGTCAAGGGGATTTTGTCTTTTTTATAACAATCTTTTATCTAAAGGCAAGCGGCACCTGCAAACGCAGATACATCGAGCGTTTTTCGCTGTCGAAAACGTTAAATTCCGTCAAAACCTCACAAATATAGTCGCCGGAAACGGTGTAGCCGTTATTTTCGCAAAATTCAAGAAGCTTGGCGGCGTATTTTGGCTCATCCTCAAAGCTGTCGAGGTAAATGCAGGCGAACATTCCGCTGTCAACGCGCTTTATGGCGGCGCTGTCTGGTATATCATCGTCAACAAATACAAAAATTTCGTGAGAAATTAGGCGTTGTGCCAAGAAATCTTCTTTTTTGAGGATAGTGCCCGCGTTGCAGTAGTAAATTTCAGGCAGATTATTTTTGATTATATCGAGCTTCAATTCGCCCAAAAGCTGCTCGTAGACGGAGATATCGTAGTCGTAAAAATTTACAGGCGTGTGCATGGAATATATTTTTCGGTGGGGGATATATTCGACAGTTGTCATGCCGCAGGTGGGGGCTTTGCGAAATCGCTCGACGCTTTCGATGGTGCGTGAAATGGCTTTGAGCCGCGTTTCAAGCGTTGAAAGTTGCTCGCGCACCTGCCGTTTTTTGCGGATAAGTGTCGACTCAATAAGCTGCACATCGCCGCTGTCGAGTATGGTTTTTATCTCTGAAAGGCTGATGCCAAGCTCCTTCATGTACTGTATCATGTCAAGCCGCGCCTTTTGATGCATACCGTAATAGCGGTAATTTGTCTCGCCGTCGATATAATACGGCTTCAAAAGCCCCATTTTGTCATAAAGCCGCAGAGTGGGTATCGAAACCTGATTAAAGCTTGCCATTTCGCCGATTTTCATCATTTTGCTGTTCATATATTCACCTCAAAACTCTAATGCTGATTAGACTTTATATGAATATAATAGCACATTTGCAGATGATTTGTTAGTGGAAAAGTGAAATTGCTACGAAAAGGCCGGACAGCAATGACGCTACAAGCGAAACCACTGTTATTTGGGTGTTGATGGATGGGCCGGCGGTGTCCTTGAACGGGTCGCCTACGGTGTCGCCTACGACGGCGGCCTTGTGGGCTTCGCTGCCTTTGCCGCCCTCGTTGCCCGCTTCAATATACTTTTTGGCGTTGTCCCACAGCCCGCCTGCGTTTGACATAAACAGCGCAAGCAGCAAGCCGCTTGCTATATTGCCGAGCAAAAAGCCGCCGATTGCGAGTGGGCCGCCGACAAATCCGACTATGACTGTCGCGATGATCGTCATAAGCCCCGCGGGGATAAGCTCGTGAAGCGCGCCCGTTGTGGCGATGTCGATGCACTTGTTATACTCCGGCACGACGCCCGCCTTGCCCTCGCGCAGGCCGACTATCGTGTTGAACTGTCTATGTATCTCGGCGACCATGCGCTGTGCGTTTTTGTCAACGCCGAGTATCAGCATAGCGGAGAAAACAGCGGGGATTGCCGCGCCGACAAGAATGCCGAAAAACACAGTCGGCTCCATGATGTCAAAGCCGGATATTATCGGCCTGCCTGCATCGGCGAGCGCGACGTTGACTTCTGAAAGGAAAGCGCCGAGCAGCGAGATGACTGTCAAGCCCGCCGCGCTTATTGAAAAGCCTTTTGTGACCGCCTTGACGGTGTTTCCCGCGCTGTCAAGCTCGTCGGCAATTCGGATTGTCTCTTCGCCGAGGTTTCCCATTTCTGCAAGACCTCGCGCGTTGTCAACAATCGGCCCGTAAGCGTCGTTTGAAATTATCATGCCGACTATCGAAAGCATACCGACAGCCGCCATTGAAATGCCGAAAATTGCATAGCCTTCGCCCATCGGCTCGCACAGCTTATACGAGATAAGCGCCGAAAATTGCAATGCCTATCATTGCGGGCAGTGCCGATATAAGGCCGTATGAAATGCCCGAAAGTATTGTGAACGCGGGGCCTGACTGCGACGCGTGCGCGACGCGTTTCACGATAGGCTTGCTGTCGTCTGTGAAATAATCGGTTGTGATGCCGATGACAACGCCGACGACAAGCCCGATGGCCGACGCGCCACAAATGCGCCATGAAAAGCCCTCAAAAAGAAGCGTTGCAAGCGCCGTGAGCACTATAAATATGCCTGTTGTGACATATGTAGACGAGTTGAGCGCGCGCGTTGGGTTGCCGTGCTTGCCGATGCGCGCTGTGAAAATGCCGATTATCGACGCGAGCAATCCGAGCGCCACATAGCAGAAAACCATGCTGATATTTGCGAATTTTCCGCCTGTGAGCGACTGTGCAATGACGAGCGCCGACGCCATTGCCGCGACGTTTGAGTCGAACAAATCAGCGCCCATGCCAGCCACGTCGCCGACGTTGTCACCGACGTTATCGGCTATGACAGCGGGGTTTCGCGGGTCGTCCTCGGGTATGCCAAGCTCCACCTTGCCTGTTAAGTCGGCGGAGATATCGGCTGTTTTTGTGAAAATGCCGCCGCCCGCCTTTGCGAAAAGTGCAAGCGAGCTTGCGCCAAACGAGAAGCCGAGCAGGATTGACGCATCGCCGACAATCATCAGCACTGCGGCAACGCCAAGCAGCGAGAACGCAACGACGGAAAGCCCCATCACAGCGCCGCCGCGAAAGCCTATCAGAAACGCGGGCTTGATGCCTTCTTGTGCGGCTTCAGCCGTGCGTGAGTTTGCGTTTGTGGCGACAAGAATGCCTATTTTGCCCGCAATAGCGGACAGCACCGTGCCGAAAACGTATGCGAGTGCCATTGAGATGTTGGCAATCGGGTTTCCGCTCCATATCGGCGCGGGAAGAAAAAGTAAAATGACTAACAGCGCCACTCCTGAAAAAATGGCTAAAACGCGGTATTCTCTACTGATAAAGATATTTGCGCCCGCCTTTATGAGCGCCGAGACTTCGATGATTTTGCCGTTTTGCGACTTTTGCTTTTTCACCCATAAATATAGGTATACCGCAAAAGCGAAAGCCAGTACAACGACGAGAAAGGATAGTCCGTAGAAAAACGATAGCTGTGGTTTCATTTTGATCATGCCCTCCAAAATTATAGTGTTGGATTACGGCAAGGTTGTCGAGCGTGGCACACATGACGAGCTTTACGCAAAGGGCGGCATTTACACGCAGCTTATAACTAACGAATAAGGAGGCAAAAGCATGGGCTGGTTTGACGAACAAATTAAGCAGCGCAAACAAAACGACGACGATGTTTTTGCCGACGCGTTTGTAAAGCTTGCGGGCGCGGTTGTTGGCGAAAAAATATCCGCCGCGCTCAATGACGACAGAATAATAACAAAAAACGCAATTGACGAAATACTTAAATTTTACCACGTAAAAAGCCGCGAGGTGCCGGACAATATTTCCGATATGAACGATCAGCTTGAATATCTCATGCGTCCATATGGCATAATGCGCCGAAACGTGACGCTGTCAAAGGGGTGGTACAAGGACGCGGCGGGCGCTATGCTCGGCGTGAAGAAGGACGACAAAACAGTCGTCGCGCTCATTCCGTCAGGCGCGTCCGGCTACGGATATTTTGACGTAAAAAGCGGAAAGCGCGTCAAAATCACAAAGCAAAACGAGCAGCTTTTCGATGAGGAAGCGCTCGCGTTTTACAAGCCGCTGCCGCTCAAAAAAATAGACATCAAAGAGCTTTTGAAGTACATGGCGCAAACACTTGCGGTGTCAGATTTTGTGATGATAGCCATTGCAACCTTTGCGGCGGCCTTAATAGGCATGCTGCTGCCAAAGCTAAACAATATACTTTTTTCAGACATAATAGCGTCTGGCAGTGTGCGTTTGCTTGTCGCTGTCGCGGTGTTTATCGTGTGCGCAAGCGTCAGCACGCTTATCATAAACTCGATAAAGGCGCTCATAACCTCGCGAATAACAACAAAAATGAACATTTCCGTTCAGGCTGCAACAATGATGCGCATATTGTCTCTTCTGGCAGATTTCTTTAAGGATTACGGCGCGGGCGAGCTTTCAAACCGCACGCAGTATATGAACGCGCTTTGCACGATGATTGTCTCCGCTGTGCTCACAACGGGGCTTACGTCCGTGTTTTCACTTGTTTACATAACGCAGATTTTCGTCTACGCGCCGGCGCTTGCGGGCGCTGAAAAACGCGCGTTTGCAAGATGGGGCGCGCTTTATGCCGAGCAGGCGGCGTGCACCTATAACCCGCCGATGTTCATTAAAATAAACACCGTCATAAGCACCGCGATATCGCTCACTGGCACTATCGTGATGTACTATGCGACCGTCAGCTCAAAGGTTTCCGTCGCCGATTACTACGCCTTTAACACAGCCTACGGCATGATGATGGGCGCGTTTATGTCTCTTGCGGGCATTGCGCTCACGATAGCACAGCTAAAGCCTATTTTTGAAATGGTGAAGCCGCTGCTTGACACCGTGCCGGAAATTGCACAGAACAAGCAGGTCATAACGCGGCTTTCGGGCGGCGTAGAGCTTGACAATGTTTCGTTCAGGTACACAGACAACATGCCGCTTGTCTTAGACGGGCTTTCGCTAAAGATAAGGGCGGGGCAGTATGTCGCCATCGTCGGCAAAACAGGCTGCGGAAAATCGACGCTCATGCGGCTTTTGCTTGGGTTTGAACGCCCGCAAAAGGGCGCTGTTTACTACGACGGCAAAAATCTCGACAGCATAGATTTAAAATCGCTGCGCCAAAATATCGGAGTTGTAATGCAAAACAGCAAGCTGTTTTTCAGGGCGATATCTACTCAAATATCACGATATCAGCGCCGCGCCAACGACTTATGATAGCGAGAGCCATAGCGCCAAAGCCGAAAATACTAATGCTTGACGAAGCCACAAGCGCACTTGACAACATCACGCAGAAAAAGGTGTCAAAGTCTCTCGATGAGCTAAAATGCACGCGCATTGTCATAGCGCACAGGCTGTCGACAATAAAGCAGTGCGACAGAATTATCGTGCTCGACAAAGGCAAAATTATCTAGGACGGCAAATACGACGAGCTTATAGCACAAGACGGATACTTCGCCGAGCTAGTCTCCCGTCAGCGCCTTGACGACACAGAGTATGTCGGACATACGACGATGTTTTGATATCATTGAAAAGCTTGAGGCTGTTTAAGATGTGCTTTTTACATCTGCAACAGCCTCAAGCTTTATTTATCAAAAATTGATGATTTATAATTTAATATGTGGTATTATAGAAAAAATATGGCGCTCAAAAAGGGAGACTGATTTTTATGAAAATTATTGGAAATATTTTGTGCGCAAATTGCAATAGCAAGTTGCAATAGTTTTGAATTAAGCAATGATAGATGGTAGAATGATGTGGGATTACGCAGAGAGGGCGAAGCCCGAACGGAGT
>RZZW01000046.1 GCA_009929695.1 Clostridia bacterium | reverse complement strand
CTTTGCTGTTTAGTCTCGCAACTTAACTGTACAGCAGGTTCGTCCTATTCGCTATTCTTTTTTTGCTTATCTGTAACACATCTATGGTAAACCTACAAGGGAGGAAATTATGTTTGCGTACACATTTACAATATTCACCGTAGGGCGGGGGCTTGCTCCCGCCGAAACTTACGGCAAGCTATTACAGCGGCGGGAGCAAGCCCCCGCCCTACGGTGCGAATTTTATAAACAAACAAAAAAATCCCCCGCCAACAATTTTGGCGGGGGATAGTTGTTTTATGCTATTGGCACTACGCTGCCGCTGTATTTTTCTTCGATGAACTGCTTAATTTCGTCACTCTTCAAAACCTCAATCAGCGTTTTGATGTCGTCGCGGGTTTCGTCGCCCTCGCGCACTGCCACTATGTTGGCGTAGGTCTGTGCGCTTTCGCCGGTCGCGTCCTCAGAGGCGAGCACGGTGTCGTTGATGCCTGCCGCTATGGCGTAGTTGCCGTTGATTACGGCAAGGTCAACGTCGGCGATTGCGGCGGGGATTTTGTCCGCGTCAAGCTCTACGATGCTTAGGTTTTTCGGGTTTTCGGTGATATCGAGCACTGTCGCAAGGAAGCCCTGCGCGTGGTCAACTTTTATAAGCCCCTGTGCCTCAAGCAGATAAAGCGCGCGCGCTTCGTTTGAGCCGTCGTTCGGCACTGCAATTTTTGCGCCGTCCGCAACTGCGTCTATTGTGGCGGTTTTGCCGGGGTAAACGCCTAGCGGCTCGTAGTGAATTGCACCTGCGCTCACAAGCTTTGTGCCGTTGCCGTCGTTAAAGTTGTCAAGGTACGGCTTGTGCTGAAAATAGTTTGCGTCAAGGTCGCCGTCGTTTAATGCGGTGTTCGGCAAAACGTAGTCGTCAAATTCAACTATTTCAAGCTCGATGCCTTTTTCTGCAAGCAGCGGCTTTGCGGCTTCAAGAATTTCGGCATGAGGTGCGGGCGAAGCGCCGACCTTTAGCTTTGTAAGCGCCGCCGTCGACGACGCTGTTGAAGCAGCCGCAGACGCCGCTGTTGATGATGATGCCGCGCCGCCGCAAGCTGAAAGCGCAAGCGCTCCCGCGATAACTGCGGCAAGCGCCGCTAATTTAATTGTCTTTTTCATTTTTTTACTCCCTCTTATTTTCGGTTTATATATATGCACCCGATGAAAGGTCGGGCTTTCAAAGCACCGGTCGTACGCTCCGGCACTGGGAAACTTAATTAGTTGTTTTCACCTCATCAGTCGGCTGCGCCGACAGCTTCCCCTCAAGGGGAATCCTGCGAAAGCCTTCTCCTTTAGGAGAAGGTGTCACGCGACGCGTGACGGATGAGGTAGGTTAACGCAAATATAATGGATGAACAAAGTTACTTATTTCTCTTATCCAATTTTTTCGCCGCCAAATTAAAACTGCCCTGAATTATGCACACTAAAATTATAAGCAAAAGCACCGTCATATACATAACTGTCGGGTTATAGCGCTGAAAGCCGTAGCTGTAGCCTATTTTGCCAAGCCCGCCTGCGCCAAGTGCGCCTGCCATCGCGCCGTAGCCGATAAGCGTTATCGTCGTTATCGACATTCCGCGTATGATGCTCGGCACGCTTTCGACAAGCAGCACCTTAAAAACTATCTGCAAATTCGTCGCGCCCATGCACCGCGCGGCCTCAATAACTCCCGTGTCAATCTCCTCAAGGCTCGCCTCAATCATGCGCGCAACAAACGGCGCACAGCTCACTGTCAGCGGCACAATAGCGGCGGTGTTGCCGATTGCCGTGCCCACGATAAGCCGCGTAAACGGAATTATCGACACGACGAGGATTATAAAAGGTATGCTGCGCAAAATGTTGACTATCCAACCAAAAACCGCGTTAAACCGCGCGTTTGGCGCTATGCCGCCGCGCTTTGTCGTAAACAGCAGCACGCCCATCGGCAGGCCGAGAATATATGAAAATAAAACGCTCACGAACGCCATATAAATGGTTTCGCCTGTGCCTTGCAGCAACAGCATTCCGTATTTACTCATCAGTTCCAATGTTCAGCACCTCGTCTCCAAGCAGCAGCTTAGTTGTCTCGTTCTGCGGGTTTTCAAAAACGTCCTTTGTATTTCCGCTCTCCACAAAATGCGAGTTGTCAATGACGGCGACGCAGTTGCATATCGCCTTTACAACGCCCATTTCGTGCGTAATTATCACTATCGTGACGCCCATAGTTTCATTAATGCGCTTCAAAAGCTTTAGCACAGCCTTTGTTGTAAAGCTGTCAAGCGCGCTCGTCGGCTCATCGCACAAAAGTATGTCGGGGCGCGTCGCGAGCGCTCTTGCAATGGCAACGCGCTGCTTCTGCCCGCCCGAAAGCTGGCTCGGAAACGCCGACGACTTGTCCGAAAGCCCGACAAGCTCCAAAAGCTCCGCCACTCGCGCGTCAATCTCGGCTTTAGTCGCCTTTTCAAGCGTCAGCGGGAATGCGATGTTGTCGTGCACGCTCTTTTGCATAAGCAGGTTGTAGCCCTGAAAAACAATGCCCATCTTGCGCCGCGCCGCGATAAGCTCTTTGCCGTTAAGCTTTGCGGTGTCCGCGCCCTCAAGCAGCACTCTGCCGCTCGTGGGCGTTTCAAGCATGCAAAGGCAACGCAAAAGCGTGCTCTTGCCCGCGCCTGACATGCCTATTATTCCAAAAATATCCCCGCGCTCCACATGAATGCTAACATCCTCAAGTGCCGTCACAGGCGGGTTTACCTCGTTAAAAATTTTTGTCAGATTTTCTATCCGTATCAAGCTGTTCACCTTTCTTAATAAAAGCAGTGTGGGAATTGCCATGCAATAACCGCAAACCGTAGGGGCGATTCACGAATCGCCCGAAAACCAATGGCGTGTGCCGCCGCCGTAAATTTGCGCGGACCTGTGCGGGCGATTCGTGAATCGCCCCTACAATCCTGCAAGGTGCAGCGGATTGCGGATAACGCATAAAAACAAAAACGCCCTCGAAGCATTTGCTTCAAGGGCGAAAATTATCGCGGTACCACCTTGTTTTCCTTTTGCATTGCGGCAAAAGGCTCTGCGGCTGCGTCCGTCAAGCGGATTTACAGCGCGGCACTGTAACGGGTGCACCCGTCGCAAACTAACCTCAACTTAGGCTTGCCTGCGCGACTCAAAGACCATGTTCAGCACCATCCGCAATACCGCTTTTCACCACACAGCGGCTCTCTAAGCTTGCTCGTAACGCTTACTCTTCTCATCAATGTCATTTTACGTATGATATTATTATACATATATTTTGGCGGGTGTCAATAGGAAAATAAATAAAATAAATTTATAATATATATTGACAACCAATATTATACGCTATATAATATAGCCAACGAAACAATATTATAAATCCGTAAAGGAGGTGCGCTATGGCTTTTAATACAGGCTCGGCGCTGCTTGATGCTTTGGTGCTCAGTGTTGTCAGCGACGAAAGCACCTATGGCTACAAAATAACGCAGGACGTTCGCGCGGTGATGGACGTCTCTGAAAGCACGCTTTACCCCGTCTTGCGCAGGCTGCAAAAAAACGGCAGCCTCGACACCTACGACCGCGAGTTTGCGGGGCGCAACCGACGATATTACAGCATCACGCCCGACGGCTGCAAGCAGCTTGAGCAATACCGAAACGACTGGCGAGATTATCAGAAAAAAATTGACAAAGTGCTTTTTGGAGGGGATAGCAAATGACGAGAGAGGAATTTTTGCAAGCTTTGCGCGATAAGCTTGCTGCGCTTCCCATAGAGGAGCGCGACGACGCGGTGAAATATTACAGCGAATATCTCGAAGAAGCCGGCGCGGAAAACGAACAGCAGGCGATAGACGAGCTTGGCGACATTCAGCGCGTGGCAAATGTCATAATTGCAAATTCGCCTGCCTATCAAAGCGGGCAGTGTGACGCGCCTAAAAAGAAAGAGCCAAAGCTTGTGCTTGACGACAAGCCGCCCGAATGGACTAAAAAACAGCCCGAAGCGGACAGCACGCAGCCGCCGCAGCCGAAATATAACGCATATCAATATTCCGGCGAGCAGCCGGATAAAAGCGCGCGGGTGACAAAGCTTGTGGTGCTTATAATCCTCTGCGTAATATTTGTGCCTGTTATTTTCAGCGTGCTTGTAAGCATTATCAGCGTGGTATTCGGCATAATTTTCGGCGTGCTCGGCGCGTGTGTCGCGCTTATTGTGAGCGCAATTGTGTGCATTGCTTCGTCGGTCACGCTGCTTGGCATAGATATGGCGTCGGGGCTTGCAACATTCGGCATGGGGCTTGTGTGCGCGGCGGCGGGGCTTATAATAGGCCGGGCAATGGTCATGCTCGGGCTTCGCTTTGTGCCAAAAATAGTCTATTTTGTCAAATTTGTATTTTATAAAATCAAAGAAAAGGTGGTGCAGTATATATGAACCATATCGGACGCATAGGCTATATATTGCTTGCCGTCGGCTTGGCGCTCGGCCTTGCGGGCTTCGCGATGGGCGGCAGACCGCAGGTGGACGTCGAATGGAACAGCCTTGCACCGCACCTTGTCGCAAAGAAAATTGTAACTGAACAATACGCTGTAAGCCGTGAAGAGAAAACTACTCAAAACACAAGTGACATAAAAAACCTTGATATCGAGCTTGGCGGCGCAGAGGTTACAATTAAAACAGGCGACGCGTTTGGCGTTCAAGCCACAGACAGCGACAGGTATAAGGAGTATTTCGACGGCGATACCTACCATGTTATATATGACAAAGGTGTGCGCTTTTGGGAAGATATGTCCGCAAACGCGCAGTACACCATAACAGTGCCGAATTACGAGTATGACGATGTTCAGCTTACAATAGGCGCAGGCAAAATGACAGTGGACGGCATAAGCTGCAAAACGGCTGTGCTTGAAGCGGGTGCGGGGACACTTGATGTCACGAATTTCAAGTGCACCGAGGACTCAACGCTCACCGTCGGCATGGGCACGCTCGACTACACCGGCACGCTGCTCGGTGCTAACTCCATAGAGTGCGGCATGGGCAAGGTGAATTTGACACTCGCTACACCCGCCGACTACGGCTATACAGTAGACTGCGGCTTGGGCAGCGTAAGCATAGGCAACAACAATTACAGCGGCATAGCGGCAGAGGTGGCAATAAACACCCAAAGCGACAACGTGTATAATGTAGACTGCGGCATGGGAACTGTAAAAATAAAATTTAATTAAAATAAAAGGGTCTGTTGCAGATGTGTTTTTACACCTGCAACAGACCCTTTGTCATTCTGAGCGAAGCGAAGAATCCCTCCGTCGCTCCTTCGTCGCGCCACCTCCCTTTAACAAGGGAGGTCATTCGGTTTGAGAGACCCCAAAACCTCCCTTGTTAAAGGGAGGGGGACCGCCCGCAGGCGGTGGAGGGATTCTTTGCGTCGTTTATCAATCATTAAATATCGGCGGCAATTCCGCTAAATCAAATGGGGTTGCCTGATATACATAATAGTTCAGCCAGTTTGAAAACAGCAAATTTGCGTGGCTGCGCCAACGGAAAATTACGTCTTTTTCGGGGTCGTCGTCCCAAAAATAATTTTTCGGCACGGCTATGTCAAGCCCTTTATTTTTGTCGCGCATATATTCGTCGCGCAGGGTGTATTTGTCGTATTCCATATGGCCGAAAACGTATATCTGCCGCCCTTTGTCCGTCGCGGCAATGTGCAGGCCCGCGTCGTCGCTCTCTGCCAAGATGCGCAGCTTTTCACATTTTGCAACGTCCTCTAACGCCACCTCGGTGTGGCGGCTGTGAGGCGCGTAAAACACCTCGTCAAACCCGCGCATTAGCGGCGTTAGCGGGCGCATGACCTTATGTAAAAACACGCCGAACATCTTTGCGTCAAGCGGGCGTTTGTTTATGCCGTAATGGTGGTAAAGCCCCGCCTGTGCGCCCCAGCATATGTGCATTGTGCTGTACACGTGCGTTTTGCTGTACTCAAATATTTGGCAAAGCTCGTCCCAGTAGTCAACGTCCTCAAACGCAAGCTGCTCAACGGGCGCGCCGGTGATTATCATGCCGTCAAACCGCTCGTTTTTAATCTCGTCAAATGTCTTGTAAAACGCGTCGAGATGCGCCGCCGAAACGTGCGTGCTCTTGTGCGTGTCCATCTGCAAAAGCGTTAGCTGCACTTGAAGCGGAGAGTTTGCCAACACGCGCGCAAGCTGCGTTTCGGTGGCTATTTTCGTCGGCATAAGGTTTAGCAAAAGTATGCGCAGCGGGCGTATGTGCTGCGTCTGCGCGCGCACCTCGTGCATCACAAATACATTTTCGTCCTCAAGCATTCCATACGCGGGCAGGCTCTGCGGTATAATCAGCGGCATGACAATCAACTCCTATATGTCAAACATTTTAGCACGCATTATGTTTTTTTGCAACGCCGCGTGGATATTTAAGCTTTAAATCCGCACATGACATAAAAAAGAAGAAAGAAGAGAGAAAAAAGAAGAAGTAAGGAGTGCAGCGGTTTGCGTAGCAAATGAAAGCGCCGGTGGCGCTTTCAAGCTGCCGTGCGGTTTCGCCATAGGCGAAATGACCAACGCAAGTTGGGCAAGCACTTGCCTGCGGGTTTCACATTTTAATGGTAACATGCAAACCATTAAAATGTGATTGCCGCGGCAATCACTCCATACTTTTTCTTTCTTCTCTTTTCTTTTATATTATATTTGCTAAACAATCTGAAACAAATAGAATTTCAAATATTCCGTCTCGCTAACTCCCCACAAAACAGGGTGATCCGGCGCTTGCTGTCTTGCCTCTATTTGTCTAAGCTGAACGTTTGCGTCTGTGGCGGCTTCGTGGAGCATTTGGCGGAACTTTTCGTCCGTCGCAAAATGGCTGCAGCTGCACGTCGCGAGGTATCCGCCGCGCGGGAGAAGCTTCATTGCACGGTAGTTTATTTCTTTATACCCGCGCAGCGCGTTGCTTGTCGTCTTGCGGCTTTTTGTGAAGGCGGGCGGGTCAAGAATTATGAAATCGTACTTATCCTTGCTCGTTTCAAGCGCGGGCAAAAGGTCAAAAACGTTTGCGCAAAGGCAGTCCATAATGTCCGCTACGCCGTTTTTCTCGGCGTTAACGCGCGCCATTTCAACAGCCGCCTCGCTAACATCGACAGCCGTCACGCGCGCCGCGCCGCCCTTTGCGGCATTCAGCGCAAAGCTGCCTGTGTGCGTGAAGCAGTCGAGCACGGATTTGCCCTTTGCAAGGCGTGCGACGGCTCGGCGGTTATATTTTTGGTCGAGGAAAAACCCTGTTTTCTGCCCGTTTTCAACGTCGACAGTGTACTTTATGCCGTTTTCAACAATGTCGACAAGCGGGCTTTCGGGGTGCTCGTCGCCGTACCAGCCCTTGTACGGCTCAAGCCCCTCAAGCTCGCGCAGGGCTGCGTCGTTGCGCTCAAAAATGCCGTCGATTTGAAAGCCGTCCTCGCGCAGAATTTTGATTAGCAGCGGAAAAAGCACGTGCTTTATTTTATCAGTGCCGATTGAAAGCACCTGCGCCGACAAAAGGGTGCCGAATTTATCGACAGTCAGCCCCGGGAAAAAGTCCGCCTCGCCAAAAATTACGCGGCAGCAGTTTAAATCCTCGGGCTCAAGCACTGTTTTGCGGTAGTCCCACGCGTAGCGCAGGCGACGCTCGTAAAAGGCTTCGTCAAAGCTGTCGTTTGTGTTTTTTGAGATTATTCTAACGCGGATTTTGCTCAAAAGGCTCACAAACCCTGTGCCGAGATACCGCCCTTTAGCGCTTAAAACGTCAACAAGCGCCCCGTTTTCCGCGTCCTCTGCGGCTGTTATTTCATCGGCATACACCCACGGATGTCCCGCGTGTATCGCGCGCTCGGCTTTTGGGGTGACGGTGTATTTTGGGTAATTTCTTTCCTGTTTCATATATTTTCCTCAATTAAGTGTCGATTTTTTTCTCGCTTTCTATTATAATGTAAATATGTAAAAAAAGATAGAGGATTTTAACGATGGAAATTGAACGCAGATGGCTCGTCGACGGCTTCCCCGAAAACGAGGGCTGGCCGCTTAAAAAGCACGCGCAGGTGTCGCAGGGGTACGTCTGCACCGCGCCTGTCGTGAGAATACGCGAGAGCAAAACAGAAAACGGCGCAAGCTATGTCCTCTGCTTTAAAGGCAAAGGCACGCTCGCCCGCGAGGAAATAGAGACGGATATAAGCCGCGAAACGTTTGAAAAGCTTGCCGCATTTATAGGCAAGCCGCTTGTCACAAAGGACTATAAGGCGTATGCTTTGCCAACAGGGCACGCGCTAGAGGTGAGCTGTGTGGATAAAGGTCTGCCGACAGAGTTTTTTTATGCCGAGGTGGAATTTGACTCAATAGCAGAAGCCCACGCGTTTGTCCCGCCCGCATATCTAGGCGCAGAGAAAACCGAGGACGCGGGATTTTCGATGAGTAGATATTGGAATCAAACGAGGAAATAGCCGGTCTATTGCGTGTAGTGCGACATCTGCGGGAGGCGAAACGCCTCCCCTACAAGCTTACCATGAAAACGTTGTAGGGGACGGGTTATCCGTCCCGCACGGAAAGGAATATATCTTGCAATTTACATCTGTTCCCTTTTGGGGCTTCATGCTGCTTGGGTTTGCGCTGCATTGGGCGGTGCCTGTTAAGCTTCGGCGGTTTGTCGATTTGGCGCTGTCGATTTGCTTTTATGCGGCGTTTGGGGCAGATATGCTCGTCGTGCTTTGCGCGGGGTGTGTGCTGTCCTATTTCGGTGCGCTTGCACTTTCAAAAACAAGCAAAAAATGGGTGCTTTTCCTTGCCGTGATCGCCGCGCTTTTGCCGCTTTGCTTTTTTAAATACGCGCCCACGGCGGGCTTTAAAATATTTTACCCCATCGGCATAAGCTTCTATACGTTTAAAATTTTGTCTTACTTAATCGAGGTTTGGCGCAAAACGCTGCCCGCCGAGCGCAGCTTCATAAATTACGCGCTGTACATCTGCATTTTCCCCGAAATCACATCGGGCCCCATTCAGCGCCCCGCAAGCCTTTTAAACCAAATAAACGCCCCCGCCGCGTTTGACGCCGAAAAAGCGCTCGACGGCGGCAGAATATTCATATGGGGTCTTTTTTTAAAAAGCGCCATTGCGGACAACCTTGCATTTTACGTTGAGACGGCGTTTGTCAAAACCTCGCTCGTCATAGGGCCGTCGGTGCTCATCGGCATGGTGCTGTATTCGCTGCAAATCTACGCCGATTTCGCAGGCTATTCCTACATGGCAAAGGGCTGTATGCAGCTTCTCGGCTACGACGCGCCAGACAACTTTAAAAGCCCCTACTTCTCAAAATCCATAAAGGAATTTTGGGCGAGGTGGCACATAACCTTGTCCGAATTTTTGCGCGATTACGTGTATTTCCCCCTCGGCGGCAGCCGCTGCGGTATGCTCAGGCGGTGCGTCAACCTCGCCGTAACATTTTTCGTCAGCGGGCTTTGGCACGGCACAGGGCTTGGGTTTATCGTGTGGGGGCTGCTGCACGGCGCATATCAAATAATCGGCGTTTTGACAAAAAATCTGCGCGCCGCTTTGTGGAAAATGACGCATATAAGCGAGCAGAGCGCGTTTGCAAAAATTGTAAAGGTGCTGTGCACATTTGCGCTTGTCACATTCGCGTGGGTGTTTTTTGGCGCGAGCAGCTACGGGCACGCGATTGATTTGTTCGCGAAAATTCCAGACTGTTTCTCGCTCTCGCCGCAGACGCTCAAAAACGCGCTTGTGATGCTCGGGCTCACCCCTGCGGTGCTGCTGCGCATAGTGCCGTGCCTCGCGCTCATGGCGGGCGTAGACTTTTTCGCGCGAGCTGACGGCGTATCAACATGGCTCGGCGCAAGAAAAACGTGGCTTAGGTGCGTTATTTTATACGCGGCAATTTTCGCAATTTTATTCATCGCGCCGCCGTCGGGTGGCGGGTTTATTTATTTTGAATTTTAAAAAGGACGGTGCGCCGTGAAAAAATTTATTAAAGCAGCCGCCGTTTTTATGCTGCCTGTCTTACTTATTATAGGCGTGTTTTTCGCCGCGCTGTGGCGCACAGGCGAGCTTGGCGACACAAAAAGCGTCTACGAAGCCGAGCAAAATGGCACGATGACACAGTTCGGCTTTGCCTACAGAGACAACACCCGCGCCCTAAAGCACGAAATTGCCTCCGCCAAAGCCGCCGATTTGCTCGTTTTAAGCACCTCGCGCGGCATGCAGTTTCGCGGCGAATTTTTTGCCACAGACAGCTTTTATAACGCGGGCGGCGGCATAGCTTTCGCCACACAAGCGCAGTATTTTCTTGAAACAATGCCAAAGGAAAGCCTCCCGACACACCTTTTGCTCGTTTTAGACCAGTATTTTTACAATGAAGACTGGGCAAATATCGACGACAACCGCGACACAGAGCCGTATGAATATACAAAGCCGGGCACATGGTATATGCTCCGCCGCAGTATGGAGGACTACCTCGACGGCAAATATTCGCTTTTGAGCGCGCTCTCGGAAAAAAGCGGAGTGTACGGCTTATCAGCGGCAGTGCGCGGCGCGGGCTTTTACGCCGACGGGTCGTACAGCTACGGCGCAGAGCTTGAAAATCCTGCCCGCAGCGTAGATGAAAAGCTTGCCGACAGCTTAAACCGCATTTCACTTTCGACAAACCGTTTTGAATACGGCGACACCGTAAATGCCGTCGTGCTTGAGAGAACAGGGCAGCTGCTTGATTTTTGCAAGCAAAATAATATCGCCGTCACCGCAATTATACCGCCCTACGCCCCAACGGTGTGGCGCACCATGCAGCAAAGCGGGCAGTATACCTACATCGAAAAGCTTGGCGAGACGCTGACGCAGCTTTTCGACGGCTACGGCTATGAGGTTTTTGACTACACAAGCATGGACGACACGGCAGACGCGCAGTATATCGACGGCTTTCACGGCGGCTCAAGCGTGTATGCCCAAATATGTCTGCGCCTTGCAGAAAGCTCGCAGCTTCTAAGCAGCTATATCGACACAGACGCCTGCAACGCGTTTTTGCAAAAATATAAAGCCGCGTTATAGGTTTCACAGCCTTTTCACACTAGCATTACGCCCCTTTCACAACGGCAGTGTATATTTGTACCTGTACTTAGGGAACAAATATTCACCCGAACAATGTCATTAAGTTAAGCTGTTCTTCGTAGGGCGCGCCGAATACCGACGGTTTGCGCAAAGCAAACGGCGCGCCGAGGTCGTCGCGCCCTACGTTGTCTTTACTTAATTGCATTGCCCGCATGAAAGGGGTTTTTTATTTTGAAAGGTTATATTAAAACACATTTTCTTGCCGTTATGCTCGCGCTTGCGCTTTTATTAACAGCGTGCGGCGGCGCAGCGTCGCAAAGTGTGTCTGAAGAGACGGCGTCCTCCCCAAGCGTAACAAGCGGCGCGACAATTGAAATAGCGCAAAAGCCGCTGACAGATGAAATTATCGCAAGCGGAACATACGGCCGCGTGACAGCCATCGACGGCGACACGCTCACCATAGCCACAGGCAGCTACAACGGCGGCAAACGCCCTGACGGCGAAGCACCCTCGGGCAGCATGCCCGCAGACCTCGGCACACCCCCCGATGCGCCGTCCGGCAGCATGCCAAATGACGCAGCCTCCGCGCCAAGCGGCGTTGACATAGGCGGCGGCAAAGGCGGAGAGTTCACCGAGGACGGCGAAAGCGTCACCGTAACGCTGACAGACAGCGTAAAAATCACCATCCAAAGCGGAATGTCAACCGCCGAAGCTGCCGCTGCCGACATAGCTCAGGGCGATATTGTTATAATAGACGGCAGCACAGCAGCACCCACAGCCATAACAATTGTCAGAACGCCACAAAAATAAATACAAAACATAAAAGCCGGAGAACGATTACAGCATAATCGCACTCCGGCTTTTATTTTTTTATTTGTATTTTCCCTTTATTTCCGCACATAATCTTAATAAAACGGAGGTCGATTTGATGAAGCTTAATGCTAAGGAATATGATGAGATGACCAAAAAGGCGTCGCCGCCGTCGCCGGTGTTTACGGACTGCCTATGGGCGTTTTTCGTCGGCGGCGCAATATGCTGTCTCGGCGAGGGGCTTAGCGCGCTATACGAATATCTCGGGCTTGGCGAAAAGCAAACCGCGATACTCGCGAGCGCAAGCCTTGTGGCGCTGTCCGCAATAACGACGGCGCTCGGGTGGTATCAAAAGCTTGCCGCCAAAGCGGGCGCGGGCACGCTTGTGCCTATAACAGGCTTTGCAAACGCCGTTGTGTCGCCCGCAATAGAGTTTAAATGCGAGGGCTTTGTGACGGGCGTTGGCGCAAAAATGTTTATCATCGCGGGGCCTGTCATCGTCTACGGCGTTATGTCGAGCGCAATTTACGGCGTAATATACTACTTTTTAGGCGGAGGAATGGCATGAAAAAAGGTGACACAATAATTTTTGACACGCCGCCGAGCGTGCTTGCAAGCGCGTCTGTCGGCAAGCGGGCTCGACGCTGTTTTCGGCGGAGATTTACAGTGCCAGTGCACCGCCACAAGCTACGCCATGCGCGGGTTTGACGTGCCGTTTGCGGGCTTGTACGGCGCGTGCAGCACAATGGCGGAAGCGGTGTCTCTCGCCGCGTGCATGGTGGCGGGCGGGCATATGGACAATGCGCTCGCCGTCGCAAGCAGCCACTTCTGCGCTATTTCGCGGGCACGCGCACAGCGCCGGACGAGTTCGACGTTGTGTACACGGGCGACCTCGGTGCTGTTGGCAGTCAGCTTTTTAACGAAATTTTACAGCGCGAGGGCGTTGTGCTCAAAAAGCACGAGGACTGCGGCTTGATTGTCTATTCGCAGGAGGATCAGGACGTGAAATCGGGCGGCTCGGGCGCGGGGTGCAGCGCGTCGGTGCTGTGCTGCCACGTTTTGCCGCGCGTAAAAGAGGGCAAAATAAAACGCGCACTGTTCATGTCAACAGGCGCGCTGATGAGTCAGCAAACGTTTTTACAGGGCGAAAGCATACCGTGCATAGCCCATCTTTTCGAGCTTTCGGGAGGGGACAGCCAATGAATTACGTTTGGGCATTCGTGGTAGGCGGCGGCGTTTGCGTCATAGGCGCGCTGCTGCTTGATTATACAAAGCTAACCCCAGCGCGTATTTTAACGCTGTACGTCGTGGCGGGCGTGGTGATGTCGGCATTTGGCATATACGACCCGTTTGCCGAGTTTGCGGGCGCAGGCGCAACGGTGCCGCTGCTCGGGTTTGGACATCTACTCGCAAACGGCGTTAGAGAAGCGGTTGCTGAATACGGCATCATAGGCGCGATAACCGGCGGCTTCACGGCAAGCGCCGGCGGCATCACCGCGTCGCTGATATGCGGCGTTTTGGCGGCGGTGCTGTCGAAGAGTAAAGACCAGAATTGAATGTGCGGCAAGGCACGCGCCATCGGTTTTCGGGCGGATAATATTCGCCCCTACGGTTCACGGTAAATTGTAGGAGACGGCGTCCTCGACGTCCCGCGCTCGGTTGCGCAAATCTACCTCATCCGTCGCTCCTTCGTCGCGCCACCTTTCTACGCGCTAAGTGCCGACTTCGTCGGTTGCGCTACGCATAGCCTGCGGGCTAATCTCCTAAAGGA
>RZZW01000022.1 GCA_009929695.1 Clostridia bacterium | reverse complement strand
ACGTTAAGTGTTGCCCTTTGCGATATTCTGTGCTAATATTAGGATTGTCCATAGTGATGACCCTTTCAGAATTGGTGTTGTGGTGACTCAATTCTACCATAGGTTCATCGCTATGAATATTCTTTTTACTATTGCAACTTCATTTTACAATTCGCCGCTTTTTTTAATTGACAAAAGATTGTTTTTTGCAGCTTCAAGCTGACTTATATACCCGCTTATTGCTGCTTTTCTCTGCTCTTTTTCTGCAAAGCCTAAGAAAAACAGCTTTGAAAGCTCCATGTTTTTCACCTTTTCAGTTTGCATGGGATTTTGTATCCAACGCGAAAATTCAGCTTTTCCAAGGTCTGTAATAAAAAATTCTTTCTTATTTTTTCCGTTTTCAACAAATTCGCTAAACTGTATTTTACTGTCCGCTACTAGCTTTTTGATGGCCGTCTGTACACTGCCCGCACTGCTTGAGCATATCATAGATAAATTTACCTTTATAAACCTGCTTATTTCATACCCTGTCATAGGCTTTATCAGCAGCAGCCCCAAAATAATATATTCCAAACATTCACCTCTATTAAATATATATCTAATAGAGATATTAACACGTAAAAATATATAAGTCAATAGTAAAAAGGAACTGTAAAAAAACGCATGAACAAAGCTTACACCTCATCAGTCAGCTAACGCTGACAGCTTCCCCTCAAGGGGAAGCCTACGAAAAGCCTTTCCCCTTGGGGGAAGGTGGCACGCGTAGCGTGACGGATGAGGTGTAAGCTTTGCTCATGCAGTTTTTTACAGCGTCTTTACGATATAAACTTATTTTACAGATGCCAAATATCCTTATTGTACTCGGCAATTGTGCGGTCAGACGAAAAATATCCTGCTTTGGCTATATTGATTAGGCATCTGCGCTGCCAGTTCTGTTTATCAAAGGCGTAATCTGCCATCGCCTGCTCTTTGCGCACAAGATAAGCGTTGAAATCGGGCAATGTCTGAAACCAGTCCTTGCCAATCAGCTCATTTTTAAGCCTTGTAAGGCTTTCGGCGTTGCCTGCGCTCATCATCTGCTCACCTGTCAGAAAATCAATTGCGCGGCGAATGTTAAAGTCGCTCTCGTACCATTCTTTCGCAATGTAGTCGCCCTCATCATAGCTGCGAATTACCTGCGCGCTGCTTTTGCCGAAAATATAGATGTTTTCATCTCCGACGCGCTGTGCAATCTCAACATTAGCTCCGTCCATTGTGCCAAGCGTCAACGCTCCGTTGAGCATAAATTTCATGTTGCCCGTGCCCGATGCCTCTTTAGATGCAAGGCTAATCTGCTCTGATAAATCGCACGCAGGTATCATTTTTTCGGCAGCTGTCACGTTGTAATTTTCAACTAGCACCACCTGCAAAAGCTGCGACACAACAGGGTCGGCGGCAATCACCTTAGATAATGTTAACAGTGCGTGAATGATATCCTTTGCAATGATATATGCAGGCGCAGCCTTTGCGCCAAAAATGCTCACAAGCGCAACAGGCGGCTTGTGCCCTGCCTTAATCTCAAAATACTGGTGTATCAAAAACAACAAATTGAGCTGCTGGCGCTTGTATTCGTGCAGGCGCTTAGACTGAATTGCAAACATTGCATCCTCATCTATTTTTACGCCCTGCTTATGATAAAGCCAATCTGCAAGCGCCTTTTTGTTGTCTGCTTTAATCTGTGCAAAGCTTTGCAGCACTTCCTCGCTGTCCGCATACGGCATCAGCTTTTCAAGCTCTGCGGCATCTTTTTTAAAGCCGTCGCCAATCAAGCCCTCTATCTTGTTTGCCAAGGCAGGGTTGCAGCTTAACAGCCAGCGGCGAAATGTGATGCCGTTTGTTTTGTTGTTAAATTTTTCCGGATACAGCTTATAAAAACCGCTTAACTCGCTCTCCTCAAGAATTTGTGTGTGCAAAGCCGCCACACCGTTTGTCGAGTGTGTGAAATGAATATCCATATGCGCCATGTGCACATTGTTTTTTGCGTCCAAAATTGACAGCTTTTCGGCTGTCTTTTTATCTTTTGTGCGTTTGCGTGCAATCGCATCTAGCTTTTCAATAATGGGCATAAGCTCAGGCACAATTGCGTCTAAATAGGCGCGCGGCCACGTCTCAAGCGCCTCTGCCAAAATGGTATGGTTTGTGTAGGCACAGGTGCTTGTCACAATTTCAACGGCTTCATCAAGCTTTATTCCCTCTTTTAAAAGCAGCCGTATAAGCTCTGGGATAACCATGCTTGGGTGTGTATCGTTTATCTGAATGGCAACGTAATCAGCGAGATTATGCAGGTTGCTGCCGCGCTGTGCCGCCTCGTGCAAAATTAGCTGTGCGCCCGCCGACACCATTAGATATTGCTGATAAATGCGCAGTCTGCGGCCTGCTTCATCGGAGTCGTCCGGATAAAGGAAAAGTGTGAGGTTTTTATCAATCTTTTCCTTGTCAAACTTGATGCCATCTTCCACAATTGTCTCATCTATCGTGTCGAGGTCAAACAGATTAAGGCTGTTTGTTCTTCCGCCGTAGCCGATAACTGCAAGCTTGTATAAGCGTGCTTTATACTGCTTGCCCGCAAGCAATACAGGGTAGCTTGTCTCGGTGCGCTCTGCCCAAGATATGCTGCTGTCCGTCAGCCAGTGGTCGGGCGTTTCGTTTTGCACACCGCCCGCAAGGTCTTGATGAAATAATCCAAAATGATAGCGCAGGCCGATGCCGTCGCCTGGCAAATTAAGCGTTGCAAGCGAATCGAGAAAGCAGGCGGCAAGCCGTCCAAGCCCGCCGTTGCCGAGGCTCGGCTCTAGCTCCAGCTCCTCTAAATCAGCAAGGTTTTTGCCCGCCTTTGCAAGGCAGGTGCGCACTTCATCGTATATGCCAAGATTTATAAGGTTGTTTGACAGCAGCTTGCCAATGAGAAATTCTGCCGAAAAATAATACAGCTTTTTGCCGCTTACCGTTTCCTCATGGCCTTTGCTTTCATTTTTTATCAGTGTCAGCAAGGCGAAATAAAGCTCTTCGTTTGCGCATTCACTCAACGGCTTATTTGTGATAGCTGCCAGCTTTGTCTCTATTGTATTGTTCATATTTATCTGCTCCTCTCGGTGATAGCCAAGGTGTGTGTATTCGTCTACCTATATTATTATCACTTTTGAGGTTAATTATCTTGCTCAATCCTCGCATTTTATGGTATTATTCTATCATACACACTATTTTTAGAGGAGACGACCATATGCCTAACGCGCAGCTGAGAGAAAACAAGTATCACGGCAGTGCCTTATTTCCGTTTAACATATACCCCTGCACTATACCCTCAGACTTTTTGTCTGTGCCGCTTCACTGGCAAAACAGCATGGAGGTCATTTTCATCAAGCGCGGCAACGGACTTGTCCAAGTTGGTCTTGATATGCTTTGCGCAAACGCGGGAGATATCTTTATTTTGCCGCCCGGACGCCTTCATGCACTGCGTCAGGCGGGCAACGCGAAAATAGAATATGAAAATATCATCTTTTCGCTCGATTTTTTGTTTGGCGGAGCTGACGACATCTGCACACAGAAGTATCTGCTCCCATTGCAGGCGGGGCGGCTTGATTTGCCCTGCAGCGCCACCAATAAAGACGATAATTATGCTGCCTTGGCAGCCGCGCTGCACGACGCTGAAAGCTTATGCGCGTATCGGCCAAACGGCTATGAGCTTGGCGTCAAGGCGGCATTGCTTAGGTTTTTATCGCTGCTTTTCAGCGCGCAAACGCTGTCCCCCACTGGCTCTGACAGCGCAGATACAGCTAAATTAAAAGATGTGCTTTCGCTCATAAGCACTAAGCTTGCCTCTCCGCTTTCCGTGGATCAGGCAGCCGAAAGCTGCGGGTGGAGCTCAAGCCATTTTATGAGATGGTTTAAAAAAATGACAGGCGTCAGCTTTACAGCGTTTGTAAACGAACAGCGCCTTGCGCAAGCCGCCGAAGCTCTGCGCAGCACAGACGATAAAATCGTTGATATCGCAGGCCGCGTAGGCTTTGAAAACCTGTCAAACTTCAACCGCCAATTCAAAGCCCGCTACGGCGTAGCCCCCCACACCTACCGCACCGAAACAGCTTAAACAAATCAAGCTGAAAACAAAACCGCCTAAGGCACTCAATCCGCTATAAGGTTTTCGCATCAGATGTTTTCGCTCATTTTCGGCGACAGCCCTTTATTCATAGCGCTTTATTCTTTTGGATGTATGTGCATTTCAATGTTTTAATTTCAAATGGATTAAACTCAATTACATCATTAGTTTTTAGCGGTTGTCCGTTTTCTTCAAGCATATTTGTGCTTTCAAGAGCGGTAATAACTGGATTAAGTTTAAGTTGTGTACGAGTATACGTGCCTTCGCATTCATAAAGGCGAAGAATAAAGGCAGACTGTTCATCCTCGCATGGCTTTACTGTTTCAATAATAATGTTGGGTTCTGTTGCCTGCGCTATGGGCATAAGCGGCCTTTTTCCGCGTATTACCACAGGTGGATTGTTAAACTCATACGCCGGCCAAACTACCGACTCCGCACTAAATCCGCCCATGTGGGGTAAGAGCGCATACCGAAAAGTGTGCACACCGGCATCGCCGCGTGGGTCAGGGCGCGTTCCTCCTTTATGCAAAGAAAGCTGCAAGGAAGAGCCTTCGGCGGATATCCCATATTTGCAATCGTTGAGCAGCGCTACGCCGTATCGTGTTTCTGAAATATCCGTATATTTATGATTGACCACTTCAAACATAGCCTGTTCTTGTGAATTATTGCGTGTGGTTTTGCGGATACAATGGCCAAATTGAATTTCATTGCGCATATATTCGCTGTGGATAGCAAGGTTAAAGTTCACCTTTAAGAACCGATGTTTATCGTTCCAGGCAAGCATTGTTTCAAAGTCCACGCGCGGCGTATCGGCATAAAAGACCATATCTTGTCTCAACACACTTTTTTCACTGAGCTGATACGTGCTGCGAATGCGGAATTGCAAACAGCCGTCGGACACAATCTCTCTATCTACCAAATTGGTGCAGGGATATAGTTTTTTCTTCAAATCAGCGTCAATGTCCCAGCTGTCCCACATTGTGGAAACGTCTTCACCGAACAAAAAGGTATTAAGCGGCAGGCCGTTTCCTCGTAGCTCTCGTTGTGCTTGCTTATCGCTGATTGATGACAACATCGGGCGCATACTTGAAGCCTTGCAGAAAAAAGGCATCGAGGACGACACGCTGATAATGTTCACAAATGACCACGGCGAGCTTTTGGGCGACCACGGGCTTTTATTCAAAGGGCCGTTTTTATACGACTGCCTTATAAAAGCGCCGATGATTATGAAGTGGAACAACGTCATACCAAAGGGCGCGCGCTTTAAGCAGCTTACGCAGCACGTTGACATAATGCCGACACTGCTCGACTATGCGGGTGTGCGCTCACCATACGGCGTGCAGGGAATGTCCATGTCCCCCATTTTGCACGGCGACATGGGCGGCGGGCGCGGCTATGCGCTGACGGAGTTTAACTGCTACGACTGGGGCTTAAACCTAAAGGCTATAACGACAAACGACTACAAGCTTGTCTACTACGCCCACGAGCGCTTTGGCGAATTATACGACAGAAACGCAGACCCGAACGAATTTGTAAACCTTTGGAACACAGAGGAATATCAGCCTGTAAAGCAAGAGCTTTTAAAGCAGCTTTTAGACCGCGTTATAGAAACAGAGGACGTTTTACCTCTGCGCATAGGGGAATATTAACAAGAGGGGCTGTAAAAAAAGAAAAGAGAAAAAAGAAGAAAGAAAAGTTAATGAGTGCGCAAGTTATTTTAATGTGATTGCGCCGCAATCACTCCATACTTTTTCTTTCTTCTCCCTTCTTTCTTCTTTTTTTACAGCCCCTTGTTCACTGTTATATTATGTTATATACTTATAAAGGAAAGGCGGTGCGGGTATGAACAAGCGAAAGCAGATATTCAACAAACTCAACAGCATACGGTTTATCTCCATGCTCATGCTTGTGTGCATATGCGTGATAGTCATTTCGCTTATCGCGGGCGGGTCATACCTCGCGTACCGCACTTCCCTTCTCGATGTCATCGGCACAAACCGCTCGGACGTTTTAAGCCAGATAGGCAGCCGTGTGCACGACTTTAAAAGCAACCCTACACCATCTCAAACCTTTATTACAACGACGCGCGTTTTATTCAGTACACCAAAAATTTAACGCCCGAAAACGAGGGCGAATTTGCCGCATATATGGACTCCTTGACGGCGCAGTATAAAATTTCGTTTAACCAAGTTAATCTCGATTACTATGTCGTATATCTATCGTCCGACGGCATAGGCTACTGCTCTGATGAAGTGCCGGACGATTACGACTACATAAACCCCACAATACGCATTTGGTATCAGGATATTTACAAGGCAAACGGCGGCATTGTTGACGTCGCAAGCTACAAGGACAAGGCGCTCGGCGTAAACTCCTTTGTCGCGGCGCGCGCCGTGCTTGGCACAGACGGCAAAATAATAGGCTATCTTATGATAAACGTCAACGAGCAGCAGATATATCACACCTATTCAGACGTAATCGCAACAAACAGCAACATCTACATAACAGACAGCGACGGATATATAATATCGAGCAACGTGACAAAAATCGTCGGCTTTCAGTATTTCAACATGAAAAATCTCGACACGCTTTTCGGCAACAACGTGTATGCCATTGTGCAAATGCCCTACGCCGAGGCGCTTTTCAGCAAATATAACGACGCGGCGTATGGCTTTACCGTGTTTGAAGAGACACCGCTTGATTATCTTTTGCAGCCGATAAAAACAACGCGAAATGTCGTTGTTATAATAACGCTCTGCGTGACGCTGCTCGGCGTTTTGCTCGCGTGGTTTTTCTCGGGCAAAATAACGCAGCCCATAATGAAGCTGCGCGATTATGTTCTTCGCGTTGAGGAGGGCGAGCTGAATGCGACGCTCACGCTCAACAGTTATTCCGAGATAAACACCCTCTCCTTTGGCATACAGCAGATGCTCGCGCGCATTCGCTCGCTTATTGAAAGCGAAAAGAAAAAAGAGGAGCAAAAGCGCAAGATGCAATATCATTTATTGCAGGCGCAAATAAACCCTCATTTTATGTACAACACGCTTTTTTCAATAAAATGCGTCGTCGACATGAACGAAAACCAAAAGGCATCGAGCATGCTTGCCGCATTTATACATTTGCTGCGCAGCACGCTTTCAAACCCCGACGCGCTCTCAACAGTGCGTCAGCAGATGGACGCCTTGCAGCAATATGCCGATTTGCAGCGCTTTCGCTACGGCGAAAAATTTGATGTCGTCACAGAATACGACGACGCAATCGCCGAATGCCTTTTGCCGTCGCTGATAATTCAGCCTCTTGTCGAAAACTCCATTATTCACGGCATGGAGCATTTTGAAAGCTACGGCGTTATAGCTGTTTCCGGCCGCATAAAGCACGAAAAAATAGTGATAGAGGTCGAGGACAACGGCGTCGGCATGACAGACGAGCAGATAACAGCGATTTTCGAGGGCGAAAACGACACCGAAAAGCCGCACATCGGCATAAAAAATATAAATGAGCGCATTAAGCTGTCGTTTGGCGACGCATACGGCCTGCGCATAGAAAGCCAGTGGGGCGAGGGCTCAAAAATACTCATGAGCCTGCCGATTATACGAAAAGAGGTGAAATAAATGATTAAGGTTCTCGCGATAGACGACGAAGAGCCAATAAGAAAGTGGCTGCAATTTTGCATTTCGCGCTTTGACGGCTTTGCGTGCATAACAGCCGCAAGCGGCAAGGAGGGTATCGCGCTTTGGCAGGCGCAGCAGCCCGACATAATTTTGTCCGACATCGAAATGCCCGGCATGAGCGGGCTTGAAATGCTAAAGGAAATACAAAGCTAAGACGAGCTTGTGTACAGCATAGTTCTCACAAGCCATGAGGATTTTGCATATGCGCGCACAGCATTAAAGCTCGGCACTGCCGAATATATGCTCAAAACAGAGATGACCGAGGATAATCTGCGCCAAGTTCTTGAAAAAGCGCGCAGCGAAATAAGCCTCAGGCGCACACAGGGCACGCAGGCAACGGCGTCGCGCGAGCATTATTTGCAGGCTCTCACGCTCCACGGCAGCGAGGTCGCGCCGTCGCTTGACGAGCTTAAGCGTCAAGGTCTGCCGCTTGAAAACGCGCCGGTAATAGCCCTTGATTTTTGCGGCTGCGCGCAGCAGGACTGCGAAAATCTCTATTCATGGCTCACCGATATATCAAACGCCTTTTGCTTCGCGCTTGAAAAAGAGCACAGCATCATAATCGCAAACGTCTCTTGTCAAAAGCCGTCAACACGCGACAATGTGTATAAGGCGTGCGAAGCTTTTCTTGCCGAAGCGCAAAACGCAAGCTGCGGCATAAGTGAAATATTTGCGAGCACCGATTTTCTTCGCGCGGCAATAGACGAGGCGCGGTACAGGTGTTCCCTTTCGTTTTACGAGCCCGATAAATCAGTTTTTTGGCGCGAGACAGCTCAGGATATATCGCCGGAAGAGCAGCTTTTTCAGGTGGAATACATACGCCTTTTGCTAAATCAAGATTTTGCGTCGGCGTATAAGCATTTAAAATCGTTTATCTCGCTAGCAAAACAAAAAATGCCGCGTGATATCGCGGCATTTAAAAAGACTGTTATTTCATCGGTTGCGTCGTTTCTTCATTTTGCAAAGGATATTTCCGAGGACGCTGACGCTATGGCACAAAAGGCAAAGCAGCAAATAACGCTCTGCGCCGATATCGACGGGCTCGACAGCGCCATCACCGCTGTTTTGCAGCCCGCAGCGCAGCTTGCCGACACTGCGTCCGGTCTGACAGCGCCGATTTGCCACGCGATAGAATACCTTGAGCAGCACTATGCCGAAAAGGTGACGCTTGGCGACATTGCCGAGCGTGTCGCGTTCAGTCCCGAGCATTTCAGCCGCGTTTTCAGCAAAGAGACAGGCGTAAATTACGTCACATATTTAAACAACCTTCGCATGAAGCACGCCGTCGCCCTGCTTGAAGCCACCGATATGAAGGTGTATGAAATAGCCGAAAAGGTCGGGTTTTTCTCACTGAGCTATTTTTCAACGGCCTTTAAAAAGAAATTCGGGCAAAACCCTTACGAATATCAAGTAAATTTTCAGCGCGGAAAGCTAGCGGAAAGTTAAAAAACAATCAACCGCCTAAAAGCTCCTCGCGCAGAATTTTCGCCACATTGTCAAAACCGTCAAGCGTGCCTAAATTTTCGCCGCGGCTTGCTTTTGGCGGGTAAATCAGCAGAGGGACGTTTTCTCTTGTGTGGTCTGTTGTTTTGAGATATGCGGGGTCGCAGCCGTGGTCGGCGGTGATAATCAGCATGTCGCCGTCTCTCATTTTTGCGATAAATTGCGACAAAAACGCGTCAAATTCCGCCGCTGCCTGCGCGTAGCCGTCTATGTTGCGGCGGTGCCCAAACAGCATGTCAAAATCGACAAGATTTATAAAGCACAGGCCGTCAAAAGCTTCATCAAGCAGCTCTAAAGCAATGCGCATTCCGTCCGCATTGCTTTTTGTTTTGTGCGCCTTTGTTACGCCCTGTCCTCCGAATATATCGTTTATTTTGCCGACGCTTATCACGTCTTTGCCCGCGCTTTTAAGCTCGTCTAAAACAGTGCTTTGCGGCGGCAAAAGCGCGTAGTCGTGGCGGTTTGCGGTGCGCTTGAAATCTTTTGCGCTCTCGCCAATAAATGGCCGCGCGATAACTCTGCCGACGGCTAAATCGCCCGTCAGCATTTGCCTTGCCATTGCACAAATTTTATAAAGCTCGTCAACCGGCACAAGGCTCTCGTGCGCCGCTATCTGAAACACGCTGTCGCCGCTTGTGTAAACAATCAGCGCGCCTGTTTTAAGGTGCTCTTCGCCGTAATCTTCAAGCACCTTTGTGCCGGAATACGGCAGATTGCAAATTGTTTTGCGCCCCGCCGCCTTTTCAAACCGCTCAATAAATTCGCGCGGAAAGCCGTTTGGGAACGTCGGCATCGGCGCATTGCTCACAACGCCTGCGATTTCCCAGTGGCCGACAATAGTGTCCTTGCCGCGGCTTTTCTCGTGCATACGCGCATAATCGGCCATCGGTGCGGCGCTCGCTTTATGATAGCCGTTGCCGTCGATATTAAAAATGCCAAGCTTTTCAAGATTGGGGCAGACAAACTTATCGCTCCGTGAAATAGTCCTAAGCGTGTCCGTCCCCTCGTCGCCAAACTCTTTTGCATCGACAGCCCCGCCAATTCCAAAGCTATCAAGCACAATCAAAAACGCCCTTTTTTTCATAGCAAGCTCCTTTGTTTTCTATACTTATATTATAGCTTTGAGCTTGTTTTGTCAAAATATTCTTATTTTTCTCTGTTCCAAGCCGAAAATGCTGCGCGCATGTTTTCGACTGGGACGTCGGGGCCAAGCTCGCTTTGTCCGATGAGCCCGCCGCCGTTTACAAATAGCAGCTTTTTCATTTTGTCTGCGCACGTGAGCACTTCGTCGGGTGTGCCGTGCGGGAGGGTATTTTGACGGCTGATTTCGCCCCAAAACGTGATTTTGCCCGCATAACGACGCGCGATTTCTTCAATATCCATGCACCAAAGCTGTGAGTTTACAGCATCCACGCCAAGCGCGATAAGCTCGGGGTACAAATCCATAATATATCCGTCGGAATGGAAAAACACCTTTTTGCCTGCCGCCTTTACGCGCCCGATAAGCTCGGAATAAATAGGCAGGAAAAGTTTGCGCCATGCGGCGGGGTTTATGAGCATAGCGCGCTGCGAGCCCCAGTCGTCGTTAAACGATATCGCGTCGACGTCCATCGTGAGCCAGTGGTCGAGATACACCTTGTAAAAGTCGCGGATAATCTGCGCAAGCGCCAAAAATTCTTCGCTTTCAAGTGCGATATCGCAGTAGAGATTTTCCGTTCCACGCAGATATTGCAGGCGTTCAAATACAATTACGCAGCCGCCGATGACGAATTTGCCCTCGCTGCGCGCGTTTGCAATATTTTGCTTAACTGTCTGCTCCGTCGCTTTCCATTTCTCGCAAAAAAGCTCTATAGGCGGGTGATATTCGGCAATTGCATCGTCGTCGGCAAGCGGCGGATTTTTCACCTCGCCAATGATGCCCGCCTGCAAATTCACCCAGCCGCAGCCCCAGTCGTCGGTAAATTCACCTATTTTAAACAGCTCCGGCGTCATGCCGTGATCAATCGGGCCGGGGATAGCTGCGATGTCGGTAGGATACTGCTTTTTGAGCGCATCAATTTCAGCGCCATGCTTTTTAATCGTGCCGGGCAGTGTCCACATATCAAGTGCAAGTCTGTCAGGCTGATTAAATTCGATAGTGCGAAGAACGCGTTCCTTTGAAGTCATAGTCATTTCCTCCTAAGTGTTGTTTTGCCTTAATTATATCATCGCCTTTTCCGCTTTAAAACAATCAAATATTACGATTACTGTTCTAATTCGCGGAAGTTTCAAATATATGTCATTATGGACATCGATTTACAATAAAATAAAAGGCTGTTGCGATGTGCAACAGCCTTTTATTTTATTGAGGATAATAACACTTTATTTCGTTTTCTTTAAAATAATCTAGCCACTTTTTACTTGGTTTGTTGTCTGTTACTACCGCGTCTACGTCGTCTAAATCGCCTATGTGGGCGAAGGCTACGGTGTCGATTTTGCTTGAGTCAACCACCATCACCTTTTCCTTGGCGCGGCTTAACATGACGCGTTTTGTCAAGGCAAAGTCCTCGTTGCTGTCGGTAAAGCCGCTTTCAAGGTCTGCACCTTTGCACGAGATAAACGCTTTTTCAACGTGATATGTGCGCAAGCCCTCGACGACGCGCGGGCCTACTAAGGCAAGATATCCCTCGCGCAGGCTGCCGCCTGTTGAAATTATATTCCAGTCTGGCACATCTGACAGCTCTATCATTATTTCAATTGAATTTGTGATAATTGTCAGGTTTTTTTTATCCTTTATCGCCTTTGCGATAAACACCGCCGTGGTGCTTGCGTCAAGTATGATATGGTCGCCGTCGTCTATCATTTCGCTGACTATTTCGGCAATTTTCTGCTTGCCGACTACGTTGCGTTTTTTGCGCACGTTAAACGGCATATCAATGCTCACGTTTTGGTTTACGACAGCTCCGCCGTAGCTTTTTATGGCATAGCCGTCCTTTTCAAGCTTGTCAAGGTCGCGCCGTATCGTCTCTTCCGACACGCCGTAACGCTGGCTTAACTCGCCGACAACTACGCTTTTTTCTTCCTGCAAGCGCTCTAAAATATGGTTTCGTCTCTCTTGTGCAAGCATGTATTTTCACCCTGTTCGGTTTGAATTTTTATACATATATGATAGCACAATGCGCCACCGCTATGCAAGGTGCAGATTTATAAAAAGACGCTTTGTCATTCTTAGGAGCATAGCGACGAAGAATCTTTTGCGCATTGACGCAGGTTTTAAGATTCTTCGCTGCGCTCAGAATGACACTCTTTGCCAAAGCGCTGTTCATTATAAAATTGATTTACAAATCTGCGCGTCGGGCTGTGCTATGACGGACGAATCGAGGAATGTCCCCTTTTCGCCAAGCCCCGCACGGGCTTTTTCAATTGCCGCCTGCACCGCCGCAACCTCGCCTGTCAGCGTCAGATACGACTTGCCGCACATGCCTTTTGCGAGCCTAAGCTCAATAAGCTGCACAGACGCCGTTTTTGCCGCGACATCAGCCGCAACAACAACGCTCGCCGCGTCGTAGCCCTCTAAAATTCCGAGCGCGTGAACGGCGGTAACTCGCGTTGTGCCGTATATCGCGGGGAAAATATCGGGGTGCGGGTTGCCGAGCACAAACGTGCTTATGAGGTGGTCGGTGTCCGTTGTCTCGGCTATATCAACAGCGGCTTTTATGGCGCTTAAATCGCCTTTAAAGAGCGCAATATATTTGCCGGGGCAGACGACCTGACCCTCAACCATCTCAACATTTGCGGTTTTGACCATTTTATCAGCCACAGTTATGCCCGAGGAAACCGTTTTAAATTCAATCATGCCAAGTGCTCTGCTCATTTTTAAATCTCCCCTTCTGCAGCTTCTATGATAGCGAATTTATCGTTTACTTCTATCACTTTACCTGATATTGACGCATGAATAGCGACACTTAAACCATCCGCGGGCGCAGCTATCACCTCGCCGCAGCTAACTGCCTGCCCCAAGCTTATTATTGGCTTTGCGGGCGCTCCGATGTGCTGGCTGAAAAAGAATTTTCACGCGCTTTACCTTGCGCAGCAAATCGTCAAGCGGCGCTTCGCTGTCGTATTTTGTAAGCCCCACACGCGCCTGCAAACGTTTTTTCGGCACTGTGTGGAACGAGCGCAAATGTACAACAGGCGCGGCCTCCGCGTCCTTTGGCACAGGCACGCCCGCCTTGCGCAGGCCGTTTTTATAGTTTGTGATAAGTGTGCGCGGCGAAAGACTTTGCGGGCAAGCGTAAAGCTCGCACACGCCGCAGCCGCTGCAATACATTGTGTTTAAAAATACATTTTTGTCGCGGAAATCATTATTTGCCGCCGCGCGCATAAATAAATGCGGCTGAATTGGGTGTCCTAATAAATGGCGCGGACACATATCCGTACAGCTTTCGCACTGGCAGCACGCGCTCGCGGCTCGTTTGAGCTCTATTGAGGTGTTTGCCGTGCGGTTTAGAACAAGCTGCTGCTCGGCGGGCAAGACTAAAACCGCATTTGTCGTCTTTGTCACAGGCTGCTTCGGGCTGCCTAAATTGCCCATCATCGGGCCGCCGATGAGATATTCGGGATTATTTATTTTTGCGCCGCCCGCCATAGCCACAACGTCCTCGATTGACGTTCCGATTGGCACGCGGACTGTCACAGGTCTGTTGACCTCTCCCGTCACGGTGACAAGCTTGTCGGTGACAGGTGCGCCGAGCTGCGTTGCGCGGTAAATGTTATACATTGTCTCGACGTTAAACACCACAACGCCCGCCTCGATAGGCAGTCCGCCGGGGCGCACTACGCGGCCTGTGACCTCATAAATGAGCACGACCTCGTCGCCTGTGGGGTAAATGCTGTCGAGCAATTCAAGGCGCATATGCGGAAACGCGGGCAGGCACTCGTGAAGCGCCTGCGTTGTGCGTTTATATTCCGATTTTGCGCAGACGAATACCTGCTTTGCTCCGAGTGTGTTTGCCACTTCTTCGAGCGTGCGCAAAATTTCCGCTGTGTGCGTCTCCAAAAGCTGCTGATGCAATTTTAATAAAGGCTCACATTCGGCGCAGTTGAGCAAGACTATTTCCGCCTTGTGGTTCAGCTTCATATATGTCGGAAAGCCCGCGCCGCCCGCGCCGACATTATCCACAGCCACAAGCTGCGAATTTACGCCGCTCATGGCGGCAATAGGCTGAACAATCATAAATTTGCTGCCGAGCAGCTTATCGCTTTTGCGTGTGGAAACTACGCTCCCCACTACCTTGCCTACAATCATAACAGCCTCCTAAAGTTTTTATTGTCGTTAATCTATCAATGGTGCACCGTAGGGCGCGACGACCTCGGCGCGCCGTAAAGTTTACGCAAATCACCGATAAACGGCGCGCCGAGTCGTCGCGCCCTACAAATGGTTTGCAAAAAGTTTTTATTTTACAAGCTCCACCGCCGTGCCTGTTTTGATGCACGCGGCGTTTGCTTCGTCTGTGTCTATGTGCATTTCAAGCGTAAAGCTTGGGTCTACGCGGATTTTTACAGCGCCGTAAACTGTCGGGCGCTCGCCGCCTGTTTTGACAGACACGAAATCACCGTCCTTTACGCCAAAGCGCTGTGCGTCCGCGGGGCTCATGTGGATATGACGCGCCGCGACTATGCAGCCTTCTTTTAATACCACTGTCCCCTTTGTGCCGACGATTGTCAGCCCTGCGCTGCCCGCTGTGTTGCCCGATTTTCTTAAAGGTGCGGCAACGCCGAGTTTCATTGAATCAGTTGCGGAAATCTCCACCTGCGTCGCCTTGCGCACAGGCCCGAGCACGCGCACGTTCTCTATTATTTTCATCCGAGGGCTGACAATTGCCACTGTCTCGTTGCAGGCATATTGTCCGCCCATCAGCTCTTTTTTCTTAGTTAATTGATATCCCGCGCCAAACAGCGCTTCGACATCTTGTTGTGTAAGGTGAATATGGCGTGCCGACACGCCGACAGGTATATCGCCGCCTTGCCCCTGCGCTTTATTAAGCGTGTCTACGACAAGCTTTGTTATGTATGCAATATCATTATTTTCCATTGTCGTAACTGCCTTTTTATGTTGTTTTGTTTTGATGCAAAAACATCGCGTAGGGGCGATCTTTGGTCGTCCGTCAGATTTTTGTAATCCAATCGGACGAGCAAAGCTCGCCCCTACGAAATGCCGTTAATATTTATACGATTATTTCAGCTTCGGCAAAATCATTTCGACATCGCCGTGGGGACGAGGAATTACGTGTGTTGCAACAAGCTCGCCAAGTCTGCTGGCTGCCGCAGTGCCGCTCTCGACGGCTGCCTTAACAGCGCCGACGTCGCCACGAACCATGACTGTGACAAGGCCTGAACCGATTTTCTCTGTTCCGATAAGTGAAGCACTTAAACGGCTGGTTTGCCGATTATCTTGTTATCTGCGCAGGTTCAAGCGTGTTTAACGTCAGCGACCTTGATTTGTATTCGCGCATTCTTATCGAGCCGTGCGCCGTACTTATTCACGCCGTTGAGCGCGCAAAAACAACAGGCATTCTCCGCTTTAACAGCCGCGTTGCCGTGCAGGGCTGCGGCCCTATCGGGCTAATCTGCATTGCAATTTTGCGCACGATGGGCATTGTGAACATCACAGCGGTTGACGGAAATGAGAAGCGCCTCGCTTTCGCAAGAGAAATGGGCGCGACAAACACCGTAAACTTCATGGAGCACAAGGGCATCGAGGCGCTCGCGGGCGCAGTTGAGGCAAGCTTTGGCGGACACGCCGCGGACTTCGCGTTCCAGTGCACAGGCTCGCCTGTCGCACACGCGAACATATACAAATTTATCCGCAACGGCGGCGGTTTGTGCGAGCTTGGCTTCTTCATAAACGGCGGCGACGCGACAATCAACCCGCATTTCGACCTTTGCGCAAAAGAGATTACGCTCGTCGGCTCGTGGGTTTACACATTGCGCGATTATGCGACAACGTTCGACTTTTTGCGCAGTGCAAAGCGCATAGGCTTGCCGATGGATAAGCTTATCACCGACACATTCCCGCTTGAAGAGATAAACGAAGCGCTTAAAACTAACCTCGCAATGACAGGACTTAAAATTGCAATAGTTAACAAATAAACCAAAAGGGAGCAGCGGCTATGCAGGAAGCAGTAGGAATTTTAGAGGTTTTTGGGCTTGTATGTGCCTTTTTAGCGGCTGACGCAGGCTGCAAGGCGGCAAATGTGCGGCTTGAAAATTTCGATAAAAACAAGCCCGCAAATGCCGATGCACTGCCTGTTCCGCTGCTTGTCACGATAAAATTTCGCGGCAGCGTCGCGGATGTTGAAGCTGCCATGGCGGCAGCCGAGGAAGTGGCAAAGGCAAACACAGGCATTGTGCAGCAGCACATTATCCCAAGACCGACCGCAGACACCGAAAAGATGCTTAAGCTTAGCGCATTTGACAAAAGTTAAGCTTTTCATACAAACAAAATTATATTGGAGGACAATAACATGGCACAGGAAGCATTGGGCATGATAGAAACTCGCGGTTTGACAGCCGCAATTGAAGCAGCAGACGCTATGACAAAGGCAGCAGAGGTTTGTCATCGTCGGGCAAAAGTCCGTAGACATCTGCGCCGCCGACGTTTTGCTTGTTTAAATCGAACATTGTTATGTCGGGGTTATTCTTGAAAATCATGCAGGTGACAACCTTGTCGCCGACCTTCAAATCCTTGCCCGCGCTGTCCTTCGCGACGTTTTTGCCCATCGCGACTATCTCGCCTGTGCCCTCGTGCCCAAGCACTACAGGGATGAGGCTGAACGGGTCGTTTTTGAACTCATGCGCGTCTGTTCCGCAAACGCCGCAGCCCTCGACCTTTACAAGTATATCGCCGTCGCCAAGCGCGGGAATGGGATATTCCTGAATGTCGAAATGCTCTTTTTTCGTGAGCATTGCAACGCGCGAGGTTTTCGGCACTGCTGTGCCAGTCGCGACTGCCGCAGCCGGTGCGCCGGACATATCCGCGAGCACCTGCTTTACAATTTGCTCTAAATTTATATTGTTTATATCCATCTGCGTTTCTCCTATCGAATACACAGGCTCTCGGACATAACACAGCGGCGGCGCTTTGTAAAGCTGCTTGCGCTTGTAAGTCCCTCACCTGTACGGCTTGCGATTGTGAATGTGCAGTAGCCCTCGCCGCCAAAGCCGAGCGCGGCGTAGGACGGGGCGTTTTTCACAAGTATCGCGGTGTCAATGGCACGCGCGTAGGTTGTGATATGGTCGATATTTTTTGAGTGAATATGCGCCGAATGGCGGTTTCCGTGCTCGAGCCAAAGTGCTTTTTCGACTGCGTCATTAAAGTCATTGGCAACCACAACGCCGAGTATCGGCATCATGAGCTCTTCAGCGATGAGCGGGTGCTCCTTTTCGCCTTTGAACGAAATGCAACGCGTGCCGTCGGGCGGCGTAATGCCTATCATGCCGAGCAGCGTTTTTGCGTCTCTGCCGACGCATTTGCGGTTTAGCTTGCCGCCTTTTAGCACGATATCCGTAAGCTGCTTTTGCTGTGCCTCGTCTATCATGTAGCAGCCCTGCTCTTTTTCCATGTAGTACATCAGCTCGTCGGCAATGCTCTCAACGGCGACGATTTCCTTTTCGGCAATGCACGGAAGATTGTTATCAAACGTGCAGCCGTCGACGATATCCTTTGCCGCCTTATGTAAATCTGCTGTTTCGTCCACAAGCGCCGGAGGATTTCCCGCGCCCGCGCCGATGCCGCGCTTGCCTGATGAAAGCACAGCGGTGACAACACCGGGGCCGCCTGTTGCGGCGATAAGCTGAATGTCCTTGTGTTTCATCATAACGCCGCTCGCCTCCATTGTGGGGTTCACAATGCTGACGGCCACGTTGTCGGGGCCACCCGCCTCAAGCGACGCTTCGTTTACAAGGTTAATTGTAAACTGCGAGGTCTTGATTGCCGCGGGGTGCGGGCAAAACACTACTGTGTTGCCCGCCGCTATCATTCCGATGGCGTTGCAGAGGGATAGTCTCGCTTGGGTTTGTGCACGGTGTGATCGCGCCGATTACGCCAAACGGGCCCATTTCGATGAGCGTCAAGCCCTTGTCGCCCGACCATGCCGTCGTTGTGATGTCCTCTGTGCCGGGTGTCTTGTCGGCGACCAGGCGGTGCTTTAAGATTTTGTGCGGCACATTGCCCATGCCTGTTTCTTCAACGCCCATGCGGGCGAGTGTTTGCGCGTTTTCGCGCGTTTTTGCGCGGATATTTGTGATGATTTTCTCGCGCTGTTCCATCGTCATGTTGCGCACGACTGCCTGCGCCTGCTTTGCAGCGGCGATAGCGTCGTTCATCTCGGCAAAAATGCCGTGCTTTGCGCTTGCGGCGGGCGTGCTCTCAATGCGGGAGACGACCTCCTTGACAATGCTTTGCACAAGTGCTTCATTTAATGGCACTTTTTATCATCTCGTTAAATTATAAGCCAAGCTGCGCGATGACTTTCTTTGTGATTTCGGCAACAAGCTCCGGTGACGGCGCTGCATGAACGCTGCTCACGCTGCCTGTTGTAGCTTCGGACTTGCCACATGCGCCAAAGTTGTGGCAATTGTTTGAGCCTTTGTTTTGGCAAAAGTCTGCGGGGTGTTTGCCTGACAAGCCCATTTTGCGGCGGATTTCATAAAGCTTTTCGATTGTTTTCTGGTCAAATTCCTTCGGGCCGCCGAGCATTTTTGATTTGTAGAGAAGCTCTGCGTAAAATTCGACTGATTCCATCTTATGATAAGCTGCAAGGAGGTCTGTGCTCCATGTCAGTGCGCCGTGGCTCTCAAGCAAAACAGCGTCATAATAAGGAAGATATTTTTCTACGTTGTCGGGTATTTCCATCGTGGACGGTGTGCCGTATTCAGCGATAGGCACGCAGCCGAGCGCGATAACTGCCTCGGGCATGATGGGCTGTGTCAAGGGAATGCCCGCAATTGCAAAGCTTGTTGCAAATGTGGGGTGAGCGTGCACGACAGCGCCGACATCGGGGCGTTTTTCGTATACGCGCATGTGCATTTTGATTTCAGACGACGGCTTAAAGCCCTTGTTTGCCTGAATGACCTCGCCCTTTTCGTTGACCTTGCAGATGTATTCCGGCGTCATGAAGCCCTTTGATACGCCTGTCGGTGTGCAAAGAAATTCGTGGTCGTTCAGCTTGACAGAGATGTTGCCGTCGTTTGCGGCAACCATGTTTCTGTCATAGATGCGCTTACCTATGTCGCAGATTTGCTTTTTGATCTCATACTCGTTTACCATTTTTATATCCTCCTGTAATAAAATTGTTTGTTTTATGTTGTTTCTTCTGTTATTATAACTCGCAAAACCACAAAAGTCAACACTTGTATGTGGTTTTTTGTGAATTTTCGTGTCATTTACCTCCCTTGTTAAAGGGAGGGGGACCGCCCGCAGGCGGTGGTGGGATTCTTACACTCGTTTGTCATTCTGAGCGAAGCGAAGAATCTTAAAACCTATGGTGATGCGCAAAAGATTCTTCGCTTCGCTCAGAATGACAGTGGGGGAAGTTTGCGCGAAGCTAGAATCCCTCCGTCGCTCCTTCGTCGCGCCACCTCCCTTTAACAAGGGAGGTTATTTTGAAGGCGTTTCGCGCTTCCATTTTTACGTCCTGCTAATCTCGCAAACCTCATACTTTAACGTCTGCGCCGCGTAACTCAGCATTGCGTCAGGGTTTGCTATGACGTGCGCGAGGGTGATTTGTTTACCGGGAACAAGCTCCTGAACTATTCTCTGCTTCATTTCCTCAAAAGCCATGCGCTAGCCTCCTATCTGGCAATAAAGCCGTGTCGTTTTTTGCACTGCGTCTTGAAGAAGCCTCATATGCTCCGGCTCGGGCGGGCGAATTTCAGTTAAAGTATACTCGCGCCCAAGCTGACCGTATTTGTCCTGACCCAAGCGGTGATACGGCAAAAGGTGAATTTGCTCAACGCCCTTAAGGCTCTCGGCAAATTTTGCTATGTCCGTTATCTCCTGCACCGTGTCGTTAAAGCCCGGCACAACCGGCACGCGGATAATCAGCTCCGTCATGCCGCTCGCGGCGATTTTTTTTGCGTTTTCAAGCATAAGCACATTGCTTTTGCCTGTGTAGGCGCGGTGCTTTTCGGCATTCATGTGCTTAATATCTAAAAGATAGGTGTCGAGATACGGCAAAACATCCTCGATGATCTCCCATTTTGCACAGCCCATGCTCTCCATTGCGGTGTTTATGCCTGTGTCTTTCGCCGCCATAAAAAGTGCTTTTGCAAACGTCGGCTGGCAAAGGCTCTCCCCGCCCTACGCGGAACAAAATTTTAAAATCCCTGCTCCGTGCGGCGTATAATATCGTCTTGCAGCGAGCGCGAAAGCGTTGTAAACAGTGCGCTGTATCCCGCTACGCGGACGACTAGGTGCTTAAATTTTTCGGGGTTTTTCTGCGCTTCAATAAGCGTGTCGCGGCTTACGACGTTAAACTGCATGTGCATACCCTTTTGGTCTAAGAACGAGCGGATAAGCGCCACAAATTTTACAAGCCCCTGCGTGCCGCTTAGTGCGGACGGATGGAATTTTTGGTTGAAAAGCGTTCCGTTTGACGCTATGCCGTGGTCTAGCTTTGCAACAGAGTTACACGCGGCTGTAGGCCCGTGCGTGTCGCGCCCTGCCGACGGTGAAACGCCGTCCGCAACAGGCATATGCGCAAGGCGTGCGTCAGGCGTTGCGCCTGTTTGTGCGCCGAGCGGCACGTTTGCCGAAACAGGATAAAGCCCCGCCTGATACTGCCCGCCGCGCGGATTTTTAAAATTCTCAAGCGGCTTTGTGTATGTGTACGCCGCGTCACGTGCGAGCGCATCGACCTCTTCTATGTCGTTGCCGAACTTCGGCGCTTCGTCAATAAGCGTGTAAATGCGCTCGCAAAGTGCCTTGTCCTCGTCCGAAAGCTGCATTGTGAGAATGTTTTTTATCACCTGCGCAAGCTCGTTTTCAGTGACCTGCTTGCCCTGCGCCTGCAATTCGCCGACGACCTGCCCCGCAAGCTCCGCCGCGCTTTTTGCGTCAAAGCCCTTGCCGTAGTTGAGTGAAAGAACCTTTTTAAGCTCCGTGAGCGTGAATTTATGCTGTTCAAACACAAGCGTTTTGATGGCGTATAATGCGTCCGCCATGTTCGCTATGCCAAAGCCCTGCGGCCCTGTGAAGTTGTATACAGCGCCGCCCTCCTGCACAGTTTTTCCGCGCGACACGCAGTCGTCAACCATGCACGACAAAAACGCCAACGGGCATTTTTTAGAGTGCGCCACGTCAATCGCGTTGTCGGCGTTGACTAGCAATGAAAGCTGATAATTCATCTGCGCCTTATATGCGTCGTAAAATTGTTCAAACGTGCGGAAGCTTTCGACCTCGCCTGTCTGAATGCTTATTTTTTCGCCGCGCGAGTAGCCGTTTGAGAAAACAAGCTCGAGCGGACGGCACATATTGTAAAACGCCGCGTCATGCCAGCCGTCTGTTTTGCCCGGCACTTGAGGCTCTACACAGCCGATGATGCAGTAATTTCGCGCTTCTTGAAGCGGAATGCCGCGGTTCATCATGCTTGGGATAATGATTTCGTCGTTGTAGTATGCAGGCAGACCTATGCCTGTTCTTGTCAAATCTGCGGCGTGGAGCAGCAAATCTTGTGGCGAGCCGTTCCAAACACGGATTGAGAGCGACGGCATCGGCAGAAAAACGTGCTTTGAAGCGGTTATGCACATAAACGAAAGGTCGTTTGTAACGTCCAAGCCCTCGGCATTTTGACCGCCGACAATCAGGTTTTGGAACAAGCTGTACCCCGCAAAGCCCTCTGCGCTCGCGGCGTCGCGGCATTTGTTTAAGTCGTTAAGCTTAACCCAAATGCAGTCGAGCAGCTCCTGTGCGCTCTCGCGCGTGATGCGTTCCGCGTCGAGGTCGGCTTTATAATAAGGATACATCATTTATACGCCTTGCCTGAAGCTGATTTCGCTCGTCCTGCATTTGTGATAACCGGTTGCTTAAGCTTTTTATGCTCTCTTCAACATCGTTTAGCTTAATTGTCAGTTTTTCTGCATTGTTATGCTCTTCTTCAAGCGCGTTTTCTTTAATATCCTGTTGTGAACGATCCAACAGGTAGGCATATAGCTGTTCATCTTGTTTTGCGCGCACAAAAGAGGTGTGCTCGGTGATAATTTGTTCAAGTTGGTCAATTTTCACCTGTAAAACATTTGCCTCTTCCTCAAGGCGTTTATAGCTGCGAATATTATCCTGCATTTGGCTCACATCAACAGCCTGCTGTGCGTCGCACACAAACTCCGACATAAAATCCTGAATATCGACATTTGGGTTAAAACAAACCGCCTTTTTAAGTTAGGAACTGAATTTATCGCGCAGACCTCCCATTTTGCCGTATAAAGCAGTGCGGAATTCACGACCCACATCAGTGGTTTTGTGGTTTGGATATTTTTCCTTTAAAAATTCACGCAGCCTTCTTATGTCCCACGGAGTTTTGTTTTCGACAAATTCATTTTGCGGAAATGGACCGTCATACAAGAAAAACAGCTTTTGAATATCGTTTTCGGAATATATATCAAAGCAACAGCCGCCTGTAAAATACTTTTTTTTCTTCATCTAAAAACTCAAGTGCAATATAGCTGCTAAACCTGCCGTTTCGCAAATATTTAAAGCCGTAGTTTTCATCGTCCCCAAGCTCGCCTTTTAAATAGCCCTTTAATGAACGGTCGCCTTTTCCACTTGCCGCCTTATTAAAATAACTGCCGCTTGTATCGCCCAAAAGCACAAGCTGCATGGCGTCAATTATAGTAGATTTTCCCGACGCGTTTTTACCTGTGAGAAAATTAAGCGTCTCAAATGACACCACCTCATGCGTAAAGTAGTGCCAGTGTATCAAAACAAGCCTTGTAAGCTTTTTCATACAGTTTCCTCCGCTTCTTCCTCGCTTGGTGAATCTGTGCTTTTCATCTCTTCAAGCTCCGACATCATGTCATTTATGCCCTGATTTGGTCTTGATTATCAGATTTTGCCTGCTTGAGCGCAGAATATGTCGAAAACACAAGCGAGTTATATTCCTGCGTCTCCTCGCTGCCAAGCTCGCTCAAAAGCTTCATCACAGGAATGGCATACGGTTGCGGCGTGATTATTTCAATAAAAGACCCGTCAAGAAACTCCTTCTCCACCCAACCTGTTTTGACAAAACGCCCAAGTATCAGCCTTGCCTTTGAGCTGAATGTCAAGCCGCCATCTGGCACTTCATCGTCCTCCTAAGGAGTAAAATCCTTGTCCTCCTGCAAAGAGATAAGCGCCGAAATATAATCATCAACCTTAATGTTTAGCTCAAACTTAAACATGTCCTGCAAAAGCAGCAAAGCCTCAACATATATCTCCCTGTTTGCAGACACTAAAACCGAAAAGAATTTTGCGGGCACAACATCAAAAACAGCCATCTTCCAATCTCTTTTCTTTGCTTTTAAATAAAGTATATCACACATTATGACAATTTTCGATTAATATATAGTCTTTTATGTAATATTTTTAAACAAGCAAAAAATATTTCATCTCCCTGCTGTAAATTTTGTTAAAGCATGGTATAATAGCAAAAGCGGTCAATATTTAACGTTTGTTTTACAATTAGCAATGTTAAATTTTACAGCAATATAATGAGGTGAAATAGTGTCAATTACAGAATTTATAAGTCAGATGCTTCAAAGCCCCATGCTTTTGGTGTCGACGATACTTACTCTTGCTGTCGTGCTTGTCAACGGCTGGACGGACGCGCCTAATGCGATTGCCACCTGCGTGTCGACGCGTGCTATCGAGGTGCGAAAAGCCATCGTTATGGCGGCGATATTCAACTTCCTCGGCGTGCTTGTCATGACAACGATAAACGCGTCTGTCGCGACGACGATTTACAACATGGTCGATTTCGGCAACGATTCGGGTTCTGCGCTTATCGCACTTTGCGCGGCGATGTCGGCAATCGTCATATGGGCGACTGTCGCGTGGTATTTCGGCATTCCCACAAGCGAAAGCCACGCGCTCATTGCAGGTATTTCCGGCGCAGCCGTCGCTGTTCAGGGCGGCTTTGGCGGCATTCGCGGCGAGGAATGGGTCAAGGTGCTTTACGGCATCGTGCTCTCGACGCTTTTGGGCTTTGTTTTAGGCTTTATTTCTTCAAAAATAACCGTATTTTTCTTCCGAAACCAAAACCGCATGAAGTGCGAAAAGTTTTTCTCTGACGCACAGGTTGCGGGCGGCGCGGCGATGGCATTTATGCACGGCGCGCAGGACGGGCAAAAATTCATGGCGATATTTTTGCTCGGCAACGCGCTTGCCGCGGGCAGCTCAACAGGCTCATTTGCGGGCACGCCTCCGTTTTGGCTGATGATAGTCGTCTCGCTCGTGATGGGGCTCGGCACGTCCATCGGCGGGTACAGAATAATAAAAGCAGTCGGCATGGACATGGTCAAGCTCAAGCCGTATCAAGGCTTCGCGGCTGATTTTGCCGCCACGCTCTGCCTGCTTTTATCCTCGCTCACAGGCATACCCGTGAGCACTACCCACACAAAAACCACAGCGATAATGGGCGTCGGCGCGGCGCGCAGAATAAGCAACGTCAACTGGAGCGTCGTCAAGGATTTAGTGCTCACGTGGGTTTTCACTTTCCCCGGCTGCGGGCTTCTCGGTTACATCATGGCAAAGCTGTTCTTAGTTTTATTTGCATAAAAGGAGAAAAATTATGGCAAAGCATAAAAATGATTACTTCCTATTAGCACAGCAACAGGTTGAATTTTGCGTCCAAGCCTCCGAGCTTCTGGAGGAAATTATGTGCAATTATTCCGCCGGCAGCATCGCTGTTCAGCGCGAAAAAATGCACGCAATCGAAAATAAAGCCGACGAAATGCACCACGATATTCTGACGCGCCTTTCGGCAGAGTTCATCACGCCCATCGACCAAGAGGATATTCTGCACCTTGTGCAAATAATCGACGATGTGACAGACGCGCTTGACGAGGTGGTTTTAGAGTGCTATATGTTCCATATCCACGAGCTTCCGCGCGGCGCGGCCGATTTTTCCAAAATCGTAAACCGCTGCGTAAAGGCGCTTTCATCGGCTGTAAAGGAGCTTAAAAGCTTCAAAAAGCCCGACACACTGCGCCGTTTGCTCGTTGAGGTGAACACCGTCGAGGGCGAAGCCGACACTGTTTTCTTAGAGGCAATTCACCGACTTTTCGGCGAAGAAAACGACAGCAAAAAGCTGATTGCCCACAAAGCAATCTTTGAATGCCTAGAGGACTGCTGCGACCTCTGCGAACACGCCGCCGACATCGTAGAGCAAATTATCATCAAAAACACATAAGCTTCTCCCCCGCCATTGCATTAATTCAGTGGCGGGGATTTTTTGCATTTAATTTACAATGAAATGTATGGGCGCGCAATGCGCGCCCATACATAAAGTCGATAAATTGTAAAAGTGCCGTTGCAGATGTAAAAAACACATCTGCAACGGCACTTTTTTATTTAGTATTTGTATGCTTGCGCTTTTTGATGTAGATGGCGATACATATTATCGCCGCGCCGGAAACGATTAGTAGAATGTACAGCAGCGTTAAGTTTGTGCTGTCGCCTGTTTGGGCGATAGTGGCTGCGGGGATATTTGCGGTGGTGAACGGAACGCCGATATCGAGATTTATCGGCAGGCTGTCAAGCGCCACCTTAATTTGCGTCGGGTTGCCGTAGATATCCTTTGCGATAACGACAACTATGCCTGTCACATTCACCTTCTCCGTTTTTCCGCCCAGCGTCGTGGTTATTTGCACGCTGAAGCGTCCGTTTGCGTCAGGCTTTATTGTCACTGCGTCGCCGTTATGCTTAACATCGCCGCCGGAGGTATTCGGCGAGCCTATGGTGATGTTGTTCATATCCACCATAAAGCCGTCGCTTGCTTCGCCGATGACAACTGTCTGCTCATATCTGCCGCTGCCGTCCTTGTCGGGACGTCCGTCGGAAACGCCGCTGAACACGCCGCCCTGCACCTCGACCTTGCCGCCCTTGTCGTCGCTTGTTGTGTTTTCAACAGCGAGCGTCGGGGTGAACGATACGTCCACACGTTGACGGCGCGTCATGCCGAGCGCATCCTTTGCGAGCACTAAGGTTATTGTGCGGTCGGCGCTCATTGCGATTGTGAAATCTGGGTACTGCGCCCTTAATGCGTCATACACGCTGTCATTTGACGGCTTAACTGTTCCGTCGGCGTTTAAGAAGCCGTTAATTTCTATCGTGCGGCTTGCCGTTTCGCCTATCGCCCAGTATGTGACGCTAAAGCTGTTTGCGTGGTTCCAGCCGTCGTTTGGCTTCCATACCACTGTCGTTGTTTCTTCCTTATACGTGTCATAATCGCCGTCAAACGGTGCTGCTTCGACGGCCACTGTGCCGCCCACGTTTGTGGGAGGTGTGCCGCCCGCATATTCAGCTGCGGGATTTTTTGTGATATTGTCAATCGCAAGCTCATTTATCATGGAGTTTGTGTACACTGCCTCGATGACTGCGCCCTTGACGATTGTCCCCTGCACGTTCATGGTGCCGGTGACGTTGTAATCGTCGGTTTTTTGCTCTGTGACGGAGTAATACCAGCCGTCGGGCAAGCCCTCGATATAGAGCTTTTGCCCGCCCTTTATTGTCATGACGCCGTCGCTTGAGGTTTTGCGCGTGGCGATTGGCTTTGCGGACACGCCGATTGCCGACGCGTCATAAATTTTATATTCGCCTGTGTACAGATAATGCTGCGACTCTTTGCCTGTCAAATCGACAGTGAAGCTGAAATCGTCGTCCTTGCCTCCGATGCGCGATTTTTCGACAGTCCGCGCGCCTGTGTCGAGGACGTTTTCAAAATCGGCCTTTATTATGCTTCCGCCCGCGCCTGCTGTGCCGCTTGCAGTGTCGGAAAACGGAGTATAGCCCTCAACGGCTTCTTCCTTAACCGTGTAAACGGCGGGTGCGCCGTTATAAAGAAGCGGAAGATTTGCAATTGTATAGCTCCAAAGATCACCCTTTTTAGTCCATGTGATGTCCTCGGCTTTCGGCTGAACGGCTATGTCTGCCGCGGGTGTTCCGGCTTTAACTGTGAGCGAAATGCTGCTCGGGCGCAGCGAATATTTGTCGCTCTCGTCAGTCCATGTTTTTTCGCCCCTTATGCTCAATACGTTGAGCGTGTTTGTGATTATCGCCTTGCCGTTTGCCTGTGCATATGTGGTGGTGTAGCCGTCAACAGCGCTTTCTGTTATGCGGTAATCGTGTGCCTTGCCTGCGTCATTGCCGCTCGGCACTGTTTTCGGCAAGCCTGTAAAGCTTATTGATTTCCACTGCGCGCCTGTGATTACGCCTGTTTCAACTGCCGTCCATGTTTTTTCTGACGGCGTTTTACGCTAAAGTGAAATGTCTATTGACGCAGGGCGCGTTTTGTAGTGGTCGTCATAGTCGCTCCACACCTTTTCGGCTGTGAAATCGAGCGTATCGAGCGTATTTGTGATGTCGTTGCCCGAATACGTTGTCGTGTAGCCCGTCACCGCCTGTTCAAGCACCTTGTAATCGTACTCTGCACCGTCGTTGTCATATTTCGGCAGATTTGTAAAAAGCTGTGGTGCTGTGAAATCCTCGGCGGTTTTGTTAATGCTGTCAATCGCTTTCCACCTTGTGTCGTCGTCGGTTTTCAGCTTGCGCATTAGGTTGATATCAATGGTTGCGGGGCGTGTTTCAGCCTGATATTTGCCTTCGTTAAGCCATTTTTTTTTCTCACATCAACGCCAACGGTTTCCATTTTATTTGTGATGCTTGTAATTCCGTTTAGCGTTGATGATGTATAGGTGTACGCGCCGACAGCTCCGTTTTCTCCGCCGTCTGTTGTCACCGCGTCAACGTCGTGCGAGAGTATAATCAGCGTTTTATATGTGATTTTCGTCTCGATTGCGCGGTATTCATACGCGTCGCCCGTTGCAAGCTCTGTTTTTGGCAGGTCGGCAAATTCGGCTTTAAAGCTTGCATCTGTTTTATTGATGTCGATAGTTTTTGTCTGTGCTGCAACATCTATCCATGCGGTTTTGGCTGTTTTACGCTGTAACTGAACCGTCACATTATCGGGGCGCTGGGCTTCATTGCCCTTGTCGTCAAAGGCTTTTATCACGTCAAGCTTTGTTGTGTCGAGCGTGTTTGTGACTATTGTGATCTGTGCCATTATCCGCGTTCACAAGGGCATAGCTGTCAAAGCCCTGCACAGCTGATGCAGTGCTGTAATCGCCGTCGCCCTCGGGAAAACGATATAGGTAAAATGTCACGTTAGGGCGGTCTTGCCACGCGCTGTCACCGTCCGCCCAAAGCTTTGTGCCCGCAAATTGCGTCTTGCCCTCAAGTGTATTTGTCAGTGTTCCGTTTTCAAATAGATAGCTTGTATTTGACGCAAAATTGCCCACGTTTTCATATTTTGCAATATATTTATCGTCGGCGTCCTGCGAGACATTTGCGTCCTCGGCAACATAATAAATATAAGGTATGCCGTTTGCGTCATACTGCGGCAAATCAGCGACGTTAAGCGTCCATTCGCCCTCATTTTTCTCATCTACGCTGAGGCTCGTCTGCATCTGCGTGTCTTTAGTTGGGTCGGGCGTATTCCCCTCAAGGTACTGATACACCTTTACCTTGTCCGTTTTCCAAGCATCGGTTGACGGGCGCGCGCCAAGGTTGCCTGCGTCGTTCCAAATTTTATTAAACTGCTGCGTTTTTATCTTTGTATTTGTGACGACATTTGCATTTGTCCCGTCGTCCGTTTTGGCATAGCCTGACGGAACATTTGTTTGCTTAAATTGATACTTGACAGCCGTTGTCGTCACGCCGTCATTTATGCTGTCCGGCAGATTTTCATATTTCAGCGTCCAATAGTTAAAGCTTGTCGTGTTGTCTACCGTTGGCACAGGCAAAGCGGCAAGACCCAGTTGTGCCATTGTCGTGTCGTCGAGCTGTGTCCATGTATTTCCGCCGTCAAGCGAAAACTCAAGCGCGGCATTGCCCGCAATATAGTCAGCCGTCGCGGGGCGCAAGGTGCTTTCATTGTTGTCATTCCAGTTCACCTGCGCCGAGAGCTCGGCGGCACCCGTGGCAAGCGGCGCTGCGGCTGACAAAACAGCTAGCGTCGCCTCGGCGGTGTCCGTTTCCTCCTCGCTCGGCTGCGCTATATCCTCAGCAGTCACAACCGATGAAGCCGACGTTTCTGCTGATATTTCCGTCGGTGTTTCCTCGACAGGCGCAGCAAGCGATGTGCTCTGCGCATTCTCTATCTCCTGCGCAAACGCAAAGGTATTTGCGGGAAATATAAACAGCACTGCAAGCAGCAGCGCAACGGCTCTCTTTGTAAATAATTTCAATTTGTGCACCCTTTTTCGGTAATACTTTTCTCTCGACTTTATCACATTTTTACTTTAAAATGTACATATTTTACCAAAACAATATAACTCTCACCCGAATTTGTAAATTTTACTTGCCAACCGTCCGGCATGAGAATATAATTGAATAAATTGGAGGGATAAGTTATGGCTTGTGCACCATGGTGGAAAAATGAGGTCATTTATCAAATTTACCCGATGAGCTTTTGCGACTCAAATGGCGACGGCATCGGGGATATCAGGGGCATTATCTCAAAGCTTGACTATCTGAAAAACTTGGGCGTCGGCGCGCTGTGGCTGTCGCCTGTCTATGCGTCGCCAAACGAGGACAACGGCTACGACATAAGCGATTACCTTGCCATTCACGAAAATTACGGCACGATGGACGATATGGACGCGCTGCTCGCCGCCGCAAAACAGCGCGGGCTGCGCATTATAATGGATTTAGTGATAAATCACACGTCAAATCATCATGAATGGTTTCAAAAAAGCCGCCGGCGCATTGAGCCTTACACCGATTTTTACATATGGAAAAAGGGCGAAAACGGCGAAAAGCCGTCAAACTGGGGCAGCTTTTTCGGCGAGGACTGCTGGGAATACGACGATGTGCGCGGTGAATATTACCTGCACCTTTTCGCAAAAGGTCAGCCCGATTTAAACTACAAAAACGAGGCCGTTGTGGCCGCCGTCGAGGACGTTATGCGCTTTTGGCTCGATAAAGGCGTTGCGGGCTTTCGGTGCGACGTTATAAATATTTTGTGGAAGCAGTCGCTCGAAAACGGCAAGCCGCGCGTCGCGTTGACAGGCTGCGAGCACTACCTCTCAACAGACGGCCTGCACAAGCTTTTGCGGCGGTTTAATTCGGAGGTTTTCTCAAAATACGACTGCTACACAGTCGGAGAAACTGTTTTTGTCACTCCGAAAATGGCGGACGATTTGACAAACCCGCAGCGCGCAGAGCTCGACACGGTTTTCGCTTTTGCGCATATGGAGACGGACTGCTTCGGCGTAAAATGGCTACTGCGCCCGTTTTCATCCGAGCGCTTTCTTAAAACACTGCTTAAATGGCAGGCGGCGCTTCCGTGGAACACGGTTTATTTTGAAAATCACGACCAGCCGCGCAGTGTTTCGCGGTTCGGCTGCGACTCAAAGGAGCTTCACGACATAAGCGCAAAGGCACTCGCGACGCTGCTTTTAACCCTTCGCGGCACGCCGTTTTTATACGAGGGTCAAGAGCTTGGCATGACGAATTTCGATTTTGCCGACATGGAAAAAATCAAGGACGTCGAATCGCGCAACATCTGGGCTTTGACAGAGCGTATGCATCTGCCAAAGGCGCTTAGGTGGGAAATGATACGCCAAAAAAGCCGCGACAACGCCCGCACGCCAATGCAGTGGAGCGCCGCGCCAAACGGCGGCTTCACAACAGGCACGCCGTGGCTCGCCGTCAACGGCAATTACAAAGACATAAACGCCGAAACGCAAATCGGCGATAAAAACTCAGTCCTTTCCTATTATAAAAGGCTGCTCGCGCTGCGCAAAAAAAGTGAAGCCTTGCGCGGCGGCGGGTTTAAAGAGGTATACTGCAAAAACGGCGTAGCTGTTTTTGAAAGAGAAACAGACGGCGAAAAGCTGTGCACCGTAGTCAATTTAACAAGTCAGCGCCGCCGCTCGCCTGTTTGCGGCAGAGCCTTAATTTCAAATTGTGACCGCAAAATAGTTGGCGGAACATTAAGACCATATGAAGCGGCAATTTTCACAAAACCGTAAGTTGTACGTAGGGCGTGACGACCTCGGCACGCCGCAAGCCGAGATTTTGTGCGACAATTACGGCACGCCGAGGTCGTCGTGCCCTACGGTGCATTACTACTGCATAGCGATTTATTTGAGTTTTGTAGCAAGCCCCCGCCCTACGCACAGCCGTCAATATCAACCAAAAATGTGAGGAGGAATGACCCTTGACGCAGCTTGAAAAACGCAATAAGCTTTTCTTTGGTCTTGGCACTATCGGGCGCGACATGTTTTACGCGCTCGAGGCAAACGCGCTGATTTATTACCTCTCAAACGTGCTTTCGCTGCCGCTTCCCGTGTATATGGCGACGAGCATGGTGTTCACAATTCTGCGCGTTTTCGACGCGATGAACGACCCATTTATGGGGCTTATCATCGACAACTGCCGCTCGCGCTTCGGCAAATTTAAGCCGCCGATGGTCATTGGCGCGGTCGTCGGCGCGGCGTGTTATCTTGTGCTTTTCACGGATTTCGGCCTGCGCGATTACCGTTTCGTCGCCGTTTTTGCGGTGGCGTATATTTTGTGGGATATCTTTTTTGGGCTTAATGATATAGCCTACTGGTCGATGCTGCCGTCGCTCAGCCTTGACCAAAAAGTGCGCGAGCAGATGGGCGCGTTCGCGAGAATTTGCGCAAATATCGGCATGTTTGCTATAATGATCGGCTGGGAACCCATCACGAGCAGCCTCGGCAACACGCCGAGCGCGTGGCAGCTTGTGGCGATTGTCGTGACGGTGCTCATGCTTTTATTTCAGCTTTTCACAATTTTCGGAGTGCGCGAGGACCCGCAGATTAAGCAGCAAGAGGGCAAAACAACGCTGCGCGATATGTGGAATGTCATCACGAAAAACGACCAGCTTTTGTGGACGACGCTCTCGATGTCGCTGTTTATCATCGGCTACATGACGACGACTACATTTGCGATTTACTACATGCAGTACGTTTTCGGCAACAAGGATATGTACGCCGTGCTTGCGGGCGTTGTGGGCGTGGCGCAGCTTTTTGCGCTGATAATTTTCCCGCTGTTTTCAAAGCACATGCCGCGCGAAAAGCTTTATTTTTACGCAACTTTGCTCGTGCTGCTAGGCTATGGAGTTTTCTTTTTCGCGGATAACAGCATAGCGCTCGTCGTTGTCGCGTCGCTGCTGCTTTTCATCGGCGAGGCGTTTATTCAATTGCTTATGCTGATGTTCCTTGAGGACACAATCGAGTACGGCCAGTGGAAGCTGCATAAGCGCAACGAGAGTATAACGCTTTCGGTTCAGCCGTTCATAAACAAAATCGGCGGCGCAGTCTCGATGGGCTTTGTCAGCATAGCGCTCGTCCTCTCCGGCATAAAAACCGGCGACACCGCCGCAGCAAGCATAGATTCAAGCGGCAAGCTTATCCTAAAGCTTTTCATGATGGCACTGCCGCTCGTTTTCATCATAACAGGCTACATAATCTACAAACGCAAATACAAAATCACAAAAGAATTTTACGATAACATCCTCTCCGACTTAAGAGCGCGAGGAGATATCGGCGAGAAAAAATAAATATAAAACAAAAGTAGCTATTGCAGATGTAAAACCACATTTGCAATAGCTACTTTTGTCATTCTGAGCGAAGCGAAGAATCTTTTGCGCATAACCGTAATTTTTAAGATTCTTCGTCGCTGCGCTCCTCAGAATGACATATACTTTGGTGGCGCAGTATTTTTCAGCCTTACTGCAACAGCTCCATAAGCTCGTCGGCGGGCATGGAGAGGATGTTTTCGCCGAAATCTTCGGTGATGTTGTCCATGAGGGCGGCTTTTTTAGCTTGAAGCTGCAAGATTTTTTCTTCGAGCGTGTCTTTTGCGATGAGCTTATACACCTGAACGTGCGCCTGCTGACCTATGCGGTGGGCGCGGTCTGTCGCTTGGTTTTGCGCGGCGATATTCCACCACGGGTCGTAGTGGATAACGACGTCCGCCGCCGTCAAATTTAGCCCTGTGCCGCCCGCCTTAAGCGAAATCAAAAACACCTGCGCTTCACCCGCGTTAAAATCCTTGACAAGCCGCGCGCGTTTTTCCTTAGGCGTTGAACCTTCAAGCACAAAGCTTGAAATTTTCAGCGCGTCAAGCCGCCCTTTTATGTGCGAAAGCACGGTTGTAAACTGCGAAAAAAGCAAGATTTGGTGTCCGTTTTCAGCCATGCCCGAGCAAAGCTCTATGCACGCGTCCATTTTGCTTGTCTCGCCCTCATAGTTTTCATAGCAGATATTGGGGTCGCAGCATATTTGGCGCAGACGCATAAGCGCAGCAAGCAATTGCAGCTTGCCGCCCTCGCCGTTTTCAAGCGAGCTTCGCGCCGCGAGCGCCGTCGCTATATAGATTTTTCGCTCATTTTCCGAGAGCTGTATCTTGCGTATATACTCTATTTTTGGCGGCAGTTCCTTTAGCACATCAGCCTTTAAGCGCCGCAGTAAAAACGGCTGAACGAGTAAGCCGAGCCTGCGCTTTGCAGCGGGGTCGTCGCTTTGTATAATCGGCTTTTCAAGCTTATCCATGAACGTTTTATGCGAAAAAAGATAGCCCGGCATCAGAAAATCAAACAAATTCCAAAGCTCGCTCAAACGGTTTTCAATCGGCGTTCCCGTCAGCACAAAGCGCTGTTTGCACACTAGCTGCTTGACAACTCTCGACGCGACTGTGGATTGATTTTTGATGTATTGCCCCTCGTCGAGCACACAGCAATAAAAGCGAATATTATCATATATTTCAATATCACGCTTTAAAATATCATATGAAGTGACAATTACGTCGCAGTCATTTCCATTTTCAAGCTGCTGCCTGCGCGTCGCCGCGTCGCCTATCAAAAGCAACGGCTTTAAGCTCGGCGCAAACTTCGCAAGCTCGTCCGCCCAGTTGAGCACAAGCGACGACGGACAAACTATGATGCTCGGCAGCCCCTTTTCCGCGCGCGTCGCCGTCATCAAAAAGGCTATCACCTGAAGCGTCTTGCCAAGCCCCATCTCGTCTGCCAAAATGCCGCCAAATCCGCTTGCTTCAAGTGTTTTCAGCCACCGAAAGCCTGTTTTTTGATATGGGCGCAAGACGGAATTAAGCGATTGTGGCACCGCAAAATCGCTGTCCTCAACTGATTTAAAGCTGCGTATCATTGAGCGAAACTGCGCGTCGCGGCTTATTTGCAGCCCCTCGCTTTCGCGCAAAATCTTGTCGAGATACAGCCCTCTGAACGCGGGCAGCGTCACCGTTTTGCTGTCAAGCGCCTTTGCGGGGAGCTGTAACATATGCGACATCTCGGCTATTTTTTCATACGCCGTGCCCTCAAGCTCTAAAAAGCGTCCGTCGCGCAGTCGGTGATATTTTTTCTTTTTAAGCAGGCTGTCATACAGCGCTTCAAGCTCGCTCGGCGGAAAATCTCCGGTGTCAACCTCAATCGTGAGCAGTCCGTTTGAAACTGAAATGCCAACGCTCGCCTTTGCACTGCTTATGCGCTTATTGCGAAGCTGATCGGATACAAACACCTCGCCCGCACTGCGAAACGCGTCAATATGCTCTGACAAAAACTCGGCTATCGCGTCCTCGTCCTGCAAATGGTAATAATCCTTGATGCCCGCGGGCTGCAAATATTTTTTCAAAAGCAGCTGCGCGGCGCGTTCTGTTTTGAGGTTGCGTTTTACGCCGTTTGACGCGCTTTCGGGCGTTGAGCTGCTTATGCGCGTGCCGCCGTAGCTGAACACCACCTCGCCCACAAGCCCAAGCCCCGCCTGCATGTCAAAATAATAGTACGGCTCGCACTCGTCGGGGATATATTTCGGCAAAATTTTGTCGTCGTCATGCACTTCAATGTGCTCTGATATCTCGGGCAGAACGCAGCTGCAAAACGTCGGCAAATCCTCTTTGGCAAACCGCATTTTGCTTGTATTTTGCGCCAAAAGCGGATACACCTTTTCCCTGAAAGCATCACTGCACTTAAAAAGCTTGTTGCTCTCGACGGCGTAAATCGCGTTTTGCCCGCCGAAAAATTTAAGGCTTTTCGCGGACATCATTTCAAGCAGCGCGCCGTCCTCGCTCGGCGTCAGCCTTGCCTCAACGTGTGGCACGCCGTTTTGAAGCGTCGTATTTATCGCGTCGACCTTTAGCGTCTGCCCCTGATAAAGCTTAAAAAAGCTGTCGAATGCTCCGCCGCGCAGCCTTATCATGCTTTTATCGAGATATCCGTGCGAAAAAAAACCGCTTGCGCGCCAAGAGGTCGTCACAAGTGTAGAATATTGAGGGAACTGATCCATCAAGATGTAAATTAACTGCTGCGATTTTTCGTCAAAGCTGTCAATAGCGTGGTTAAAGCTCAAAAACTTGCCATAGCTGACGGTGTCCTTGTCAGTGACGTTTTTCAAAAAGGTGTCAACGTTTTTGATTTTGTACATCTTTTCGCAGCCTACTGTAAATTGCAGCACAGGGTAATCGTTCTCGTCATCTGTGTTTAGCTGCGGCTCAAGCGTCATCTTTTTCTGTGTTTCGTCAGAGAGCTGCTGCGACAATTTTAGATATGCGTCAAGCACATTGCGCGCGCAAAAATCGGTTTTTGTAGCTTCGTTTTTGCTCGTTGAGCCGATATATTCAAGCAGCGCCGCCACAATATGCTTGCAGCTTCGCGTATTGTTAAACTGCGGGCAGGTGCATGACGCGCTTATCGCGCCATCTGCATACACACTTGCCTTCACATGATACGGCTGCACGCCGATAACAGTGCAGGACAATTTTGTGCTATCCCTGCCCGTCGCCGCCAAGAAATTTTCCACGCGATCTTTATTATAATAATCCAGCCCGCGGCTGTAATCATGCGAGGTAAAATATTTTTCTATCTGCTCCTGTGTCAACCACATAATCTCGTCCACCCTAACCACAATGTAAAATCCAGTACCTTTTATTATACTCCAAAACCGCTTTCACCACAATAAAAACACAAAAATCGCCACTATACTGCGCATTGCAGCATAGCGGCGGCTTTAATTGGATATTACCATATTTGTCGGCAGCTTTTAATTTTAACTTGACTAAAAATTTACCCCTTCACCCCGCCTAGTGCCACGCCGCCTACTATGTGTTTGGAGAGGCAGAGGTAGACTACTATTACGGGCAAAATCGCGAGGGTTATGAGCATGTAGACCTTGCCCATGTCGAATTTAAGCCAGTCGGCGCTGCGGAGCATGGCTATTAAAATAGGGAGGGTCTTTTTGTCTGAGTCTTGTAAAATTAGCGCGGGGATGAAGTAATTATTCCAGTTTGTGACGAACGTGAATATCGCCTGAACTGCAATTGCGGGCTTCATCATCGGGATAACCATGCGGTTAAACGTGGCAAATTCCCCGCTGCCGTCTATGCGTGCCGCCTCGACAATCTCTATCGGCAGGCTGCTTTTCATGTACTGTATCATGAAGAAAAACGTCACCGGCGCGGCGATTGTGGGAACTATGAGCGGCAAAAATGTATTTGTGAGCCCCATTGCGTCCATAAGCCGCACAAATCCGAGCGCGGACACCTGCGTCGGCACCATCATTATAAGCAGAATAAACCGGTACGCCGCGTCGTGTCCTTTAAAGCGATAAGCGTGCAGCGCGTAGGCTGTCAGCGTTGAAAAATACGTCGACAGCACAGCGCACGCCGTCGCGACAAACGCACTGTTTAACAAGCCGCGCAAAACAGGGATATTTGTGTCCGCCATCACGTTTTTGAAGTTTGCAATACCCGCCTTGCCCGGCAAAAACGAGAAGCCCGTTTGAATATCCGCGTTTGACCGCGTGGCGTTCACAAACAAAATGTAGAACGAAAAAAGCGATATAAACGTCAGAAGAATAAGCACTGTATATGCGATTATGCGGCGTATCGTGAGCGCCACATCAACCTTTTTTATGCGCACAGCCGTGTTGCCGCTCATCTACTTATCCTCCCTTGTGTTGAATTTGAAAACAAATATGCTCAGTATCGCCGCAATTGCAAATAGTATAACCGATAAAGCGCCGCCGAGCCCGTAGTTTTTGCTGTAAAGGTGCTTGTTTAGGAACATCACGAGCGTCATGCTTGTGCGGTCTGGCGTGCCTACGCCGTTTGTCAAAATCTGCGGCACGTCGAACATCTGTATGCCGCCAATCATGCTTGTTATGACGACGTAAATGAGTATCGGCTTTATTAGCGGAATGGTGATTTTGAAAAACTGCTGCGTCGAGGAAGCGCCGTCGATTTCGGCGGCTTCATAAAGGCCGGGGTCGATGCCGAGCACCGCCGCCATGAGCAGAATTGTCGTGTTGCCATACCACATCAAAAAGTTCATCAGCGCCACAAGGCTGCGCGTGCCGAGCGTGTTGCCAAGCCATTTATACGGGTTTGCAGCGTCCATCAGCCCCATGTCTATAAGTATGCGGTTGACGGGGCCTAAATCTGAAAACAGCGCGAAGAAAAGCATTGCAAACGACGCCGCCATTATGAGATTAGGCAGATAGATGACCGTCTTAAAAAACGGCGTACAGCGCAGCTTTAGGCGCAAATCGGTAAACCATGCCGCGAGCAAAAGCGAGACGATTATCTGCGGCACAAAGCCCATTATCCAAAGTATAAGCGTGTTTTTTGCGTAGACGAGCAAATCTCCGCCCGAAAAAAGCGTCAGATAATTTTGCAGCCCGACGAAGTTTGGGCCTATCTGCTTTAGCCCACTGCGGTAGCACTCAAAAAAGCTGTTATAGAACGTCGATAGCAGCGGGTAGAGTGAAAATACGCCGTATACTATGAAGAACGGAGCGAGGAAAATGTAGCCCCATTTTGAATAGCTTATGCTTTTGTGCCTGCGTGCAAGCGACTGTGCAGGCGCTTTTGTCGCCGCTTTAGCCATGAAAATCACTCCTTAGATTATTTTTGGCAAGCAGCCGCCGCCAAAAGCGTTTGCGGGTTTACAATTGTAGGGGGCGGCGTCCTCGACGCCCCGATAAGTCAGCACATCGCCACGGCGCGCCGCAAGTTATGCGCAAATATTACGGCACGCCGAGTCGTCGTGCCCTACTCACTTTGTAACATTGTAGGGACGCCATATATGGCGTCCCTTGCCGCGGCGATGTGCAAACCCCTTGTCATTCTGAGCGAAGCGAAGAATCTTTTGCGCATTGCCGTAGGTTTTAAGATTCTTCGTCGCTTCGCTTCTCAGAATGACAGATTAGAACGGTATTGCGCGCCCCATATAATTTTCGCTTAAAATTAACCCTGTTTAAGGTCCGGATATTTCTCTATGGCTTCCTTGTAGAAGTTTGAGAGTGAGGTCTCTTTGTCTGTTGTGCCTGCAAAATACTCGTGCATGTATTTCTGATATGTCTCGTTAAGACCCTGATCGTAGGCTGTGAGGTTTTTCATGTCGATTTTGTCGGCGCTGTCGTACATAGCCGCAACGAAGTTTTGTCCGCCGAGGAAGGCTGAACCGAAGGTTTTGTCCTCCGCGATTGCTTTCATGGCTGTTTTGTTGTTTGCAAATTCGTTAAACTGCGCTGTGAGCTCTTTTGCTGTATCTGCGTTGCAGGTCATTGTTTTCATGATGTCCGCCACAAGCGCTGTGTTGTCGCTGCCCTCTGCCGCGCACATCCATGTGCCGCCCCAGAAGTAGCCCTGCGGGCCTGCGCACACTGCCCAGTCGCCCCATGTGCCGTTGCCGACCTCAGCTTTGCCGCCGTCAGCTTCTGATTTATCCATTGTATAGCCTGCGAGGCAGAAATCTATAAACCATGCCGGCCCAAAATAGCTGAACGCTGTCCCCTTTGCGCCCGCGCCCCACTCTGACGCCCAAAGGTCATATTTGCCCACGTAGCCTGCGTCCACAAGCGCTTTTGTGTCGTTTGTCCACGCCTCGATGCTCGGGTCAATTTTGATTGTTCCGTCGTCAGTCACCCACGGTGCTGAAACGTTGTTTGAATATACGCGATAGCTGTCGTCCCAGCCCGCCGATATGTAGTAGCCCTGCGCCTTCATTTCCTTTGCTGTGGCATTGAAGTCGTCCCATGTGGCGACTGCTTTTTGCACCTCGGCGGGGTCGTCAGAGCCAAGCACTGCCTTTGCAATGGTGCGGTTGTAAATCATAACGCCGGGACAGCCCTGCCATGATGTTCCGCGCTGCACGCCGTTTTCGTCAGAGACGACATCCTTTGTGTACTGGAACTGATCCGCGAGGTCTGCGTCCGTGAGGCCTACGTCGGCAATGCTCATCGCCACGCCCGCGTCGGCTGATGTGTACTTTCTGGCATAGTCCGCCTCGATGAGGAACAAATCTATTTTGTCGTCGTCAGCCGCGCTGCCCTGCTTGAGCAATGCTTCATCGAGCATATTTTGATACGCATTGTTCTCGTTAGGTGTCGATACCCAGTTCACCTTTACGTCGCCGATTGTCTGCTTTGCGTCGTCGTAATCAGGATAAAGCGCCGTCATGCGCGTTCTGTATTCGTCGTTCCAGCAATAGATGTTGAGCACCTTACCCTCGGCCGCCGGTGCTGCTGAAGAAGCTGTGGACGCGGGGGCCGCTGTAGATGCCGCTGTGCTTGACGATGCCGCGCCGCAGCCCGCCATAGTGCCAAGTGTCATGATTAACGCCATTGTAAGTGCCAGTGCTTTTTTCATAAAAGTGTCCTCCCTTTTAATGACTTTTGCGCGCCAAAGCGCAAAAGAAACTGCTCTATGTCTGCCTAAAGCTGCTTTACACTGCACCCTTCAATAAGCTCTCCGGGCACAACGCGCTGCTCCGGCAGTGTGGTTTTTGGATGCTCGATGAGGTCAATTAGCAGCTTTGCCGCTCTCTCGCCAAGCTCCTTTGTATTTTGCCTGTACGTCGTAAGCTTCGGTACAAGCACCTGTGAAAGATAGATGCCGTCGTAGCCCACCGCCGATATGTCGTCGGGAACATTCAGCCCCGCCGCGTGTATCGCGTTTAGGCCGCCGATATAAGAGAAATCGTCTGTGAAGAATATGCACGTTGGCCGCTTTGGCAGACTTAGCAGCTCGCGCGTTATTTTTTCGCACGTCTGCGGGTCGTGATAAAGGCCCTCGCGCACATATTCGTCCGGAACGTCGATGCGCAGCTCATAGCAGGTTTTGTAAAAGCTCGCAAGGCGGTTTTGCGTGACGGAGGTCTTTTCGCCGTGGATGAAGGCTATCCGTCTGTGCCCGCGCTTGTAGACATAATTCACAAGCTCGCGCATCCCTCTTATATTGTCCGAGATAATAGTTGCTATATTGTTGAAAACATGATCAATTGTGACAACCGGAATATCGCTTGCGATAAGCTGCTGAACCTCCGGGCTGTCGAAATCTATGCACGCGATAACAACTCCGTCAACCCCGCGGTAAAGGCAGTGCTCTAAATATGTAGTAGCAGCTGTGCCAATATTATGATTGATAAAGGTGATATCGTAGCCTGTCGCTTCGGCCGCCACCTTAAAGCTGTCCAGCACGCCCGAAAAATATTCGTGCGTGAGGCCGCTTTGCGTGTCGTCCGCAAACAGCACACCGAGGTTGTAGGAACGGTTTGTCTTGAGCGCTCTCGCCGCCGAGTTTGGACGGTAGCCCATGCTGTCCGCCACCGCTTGAATTTTCTCGCGCGTCGTCTTGCTTATGTCGTGGTGTCCGTTCAGCGCTTTGCTCACAGACGCCACCGAAACGCCGCACTCTTTTGCTATGTCCTTGATTGATGCCATGATGTACCCACTTCCTTGAAATCACTTAAATGTTTTCTGTGAAATAAGTATATCAAAGTTGCTTTTATTCAGCAAATTGTCACTTAATCGTTTTCGCAAATTTAATATACCGCACTTTGCATGGTTTTGCAATAGTTTTTTGAAAAATATTATGCAAAAGCGCCATGTTTGGTAGGTTTGTGCGAAAACTGAGCACATCATTTGTGCATTTTGTACTGTAAAAAAAGTTTATTATACGCATAAGTGCGAATACCTTTAAATACTATTTATTAATATAATCTGCTTTATTCGAGCTTTGATTTTTGTCGTTTTTCGCTTTTTGCCCCTTTTAATTAATTTCAATTTTTGTTGGTTTAAAGCCATTTTTTCACAATTATTTTTAAATTTCCTCTTGTTTTTTGCGCGCGTATGCTGTATCTTATTAGTAGGAAAGCCTTTTGTCGCTTTTTACTTAAACGTTTTCGCAAAAATGCGTGAAAAATCGACAAAAAGAGGGTTTTATAGATGAAATACGGACATTTTGACGACGAAAAGCGAGAATATGTCATCACCACACCGAAAACGCCGTTGCCGTGGATAAATTATCTCGGCACGCAGGGCTTTTTCAGCCTTGTGTCAAACACCGCGGGCGGCTACAGCTTTTACAAGGACGCAAAGCTCATGCGCATTTTGCGCTACCGCTATAACAACGCCCCGCTCGACGTCGGCGGGCGCTGCTTTTACATAAAGGACGGCGACACAACATGGTCGCCCGCATGGCAGCCTGTGCAGACGCCGCTCGACAGTTACACCTGCCGCCACGGCCTCGGCTACACAATTATTGAGGGCGAAAAAAACGGAATAGACGCAAAGCTTGAGCTTTTTGTGCCCGTCGACGACAACTGCGAATTGCAGCGCATGACGCTTAAAAATAACACCGATGAAGAAAAATCGCTCACGCTTTTCAGCTTTGTTGAGTTTTGCCTTTGGAACGCCGTCGACGACGCGTCAAATTTTCAGCGCAACTACTCAATAGGCGAGGTCGAGGTCGAGGGCGGCGCAATTTACCACAAAACAGAGTACCGCGAGCGGCGCGACCACTACGCGTTTTACAGCGTAAACGCGCCGATTGACGGCTTTGACACAAGCCGCGACGCGTTTATCGGCGTGTACGGCAGCTTTGCGCAGCCCGAAGCCGTCGCAAACGGCAAATGCACAAACAGCGTCGCGCACGGCTGGGCACCTATCGGCGCACATCAGATAAACATGACGCTAAAGCCAAAAGAGAGCCGCAGCGTGACGTTTATGCTCGGCTACGTTCAAAACGACGAGGACAAAAAATGGCAGTCGGCGGGCGTTATAAATAAAACGCTCGCGCATGAAATGATGTCGCGCTACAAAACAGACGCGCAAATTGACGCGGCGCTTGGCGCTTTGCACGAATATTGGAGCGATTTATTGTCGGCATATACAATAAAATCGCCCGACGAAAAGCTTGACCGCATGGTAAATATCTGGAATCAGTATCAGTGCATGGTGACGTTCAACATGAGCCGCAGCGCAAGCTATTACGAGAGCGGCATGGGGCGCGGCATGGGCTTTCGCGACAGCTGTCAAGATTTGCTCGGCTTCGTGCACCTCATCCCCGCCCGCGCAAGGGAGCGCATTCTCGACATCGCCGCCACGCAGTTCCCCGACGGCAGCGCGTATCACCAGTATCAGCCGCTCACAAAAAAGGGCAATCTCGATGTCGGCAGCGGCTTCAATGACGACCCGCTGTGGCTAATAGCCTGCGTCAGCGCGTATATCGCCGAAACAGGCGACTATTCAATCCTTGACGAAAGCGTAGATTTTGACAATGACAAATCGCTCGCGCAGCCATTAAAAGAACATCTGCGCCGCAGCTTTGAATATGTGAAAACGCACAAAGGCCCTCACGGCCTGCCGCTCATCGGCCGTGCAGACTGGAACGACTGCCTAAACCTCAACTGCTTTTCAGCCACACCCGGCGAGAGCTTTCAGACGTGCTCTAATTTTGAAAGCGGCAAGGCCGAAAGCGTGTTCATAGCGGGAATGTACGTAAAATACGGCAACGCGTGGGCGGATATTCTTGAACGAACAGACGGCGCAAACGAGGCAATCGCCGTCCGCGCGGAGGTCGCCAAAATGACAGCCGCGGTGCTTGGCGCGGGTTGGGACGGCGAATGGTTCAAGCGCGCGTATGACGCGTACAGTCAGCCCGTCGGCAGCAAGGAGTGCGACGAGGGCAAAATTTTCATCGAGCCGCAGGGCATGTGCGTCATGGCGGAAATCGGCAAGGACAGCGGCGAGGCCGAAAAAGCGCTCGCGTCCGTCGAAAAGCACCTTGACACAAAGTACGGCATAGTTCTGTTGCAGCCCGCCTACACAACGTATCGGCTTAATCTTGGCGAAATTTCGAGTTATCCGCCCGGATATAAGGAAAACGCGGGCATTTTCTGCCACAACAATCCGTGGATATCGTGCGCCGAAGCCGTTTTAGGGCATGGCGACAGGGCGTTTGAAATATATAAACGCACGTGCCCCGCCTACATCGAGGACATCAGCGACATACACCGCACAGAGCCTTATGTTTACAGCCAAATGATTGCCGGCAAGGACGCGGCGACGTTCGGCGAAGCCAAAAACAGTTGGCTCACTGGCACAGCCGCGTGGACATTTGTAAACGTGAGCCAGTATATTCTAGGCATTAAGCCCACACTCGACGGCCTTAAAATAGACCCCTGCATACCAAAATCAATGTCCGGCTTCATAGTTCAGCGCCTTTACCGCGGTGCAATATACAACATCACCGTAAAAAATAGCGACAAACAAAACGGCGCATGTGATATAATGGTTGAAAACGAGAAAATAAGCGGCAATGTTTTACCGATTGCAAAAAAAGGCAGCGTGGTAAATGTTGTTGTAAAAATGTAGCGGAGGCGCAATTATGCTTTTTCCAAAAAACTTCCTCTGGGGCGCTGCGTCGTCGGCGTATCAAATTGAGGGCTCTCCCCTTGCCGACGGTGGCGGCGCGTCTATATGGGACACGTTCAGCCACAAAAAAGGCGCGACATATCAAGGCGCGACAGGCGATATCGCCGCTGACGCATATCACCGTTTTGCAGACGACATAAAGCTCATGGCGCAAATGGGCTTGCAGGTTTACCGCTTCAGCATAAGCTGGGCGCGCGTAGACCCTCGCGGCACAGGCGAATTTAATGGCGCGGGCTTTGACTATTATTCCCGCGTCATCGACGCCTGCCTTGAAAACAACATTCAGCCGTTTGTAACGCTTTATCACTGGGAGCTGCCGCAATCGCTTGAGGATAACGGCGGCTGGCTAAACCGCGACACCGCCGCAGCCTTTGCGCGCTATGCAGCCGAGTGTGTGGCGCGGTTTGGCGACAGAGTTAAAAATTTCATCGTGCTTAACGAGCCGCAGTGCAGCGCAAAATTAGGCTACGGCAACGGCGTGCACGCGCCCGGGCTCACGCTTGACGCGCGCCACGTTTTTACGGTTTTTCACAACCTAAACCTCGCCTACGGCATGGCGGTGACGGCTATGCGCAGTGTAAAAAGCAACATAAGCATCGGCATCGCCACAACAGGCAAGCTGTGCTATCCCGCCACAGAAAGCGACGCTGACATCGAGGCCGCCCGCCGCGAGACGTTTACGCTTGACGATGGCTGGGCGTTTTCACACAATATGGCGCTCGACCCCATCGTTTTAGGCAGATATCCAACCTGCGAAAACCATGAGATTGAGCCGTTTATAAGCGCCGTTACAGCCGACGATTTGGCAATAATAAATCAGCGCCCCGATTTTATAGGCTTAAACATCTACAACGGCCTTGAAATCTGTGCGGGCGACGGCGGCGAACCCGAATATGTAAAGCGCTGCGACGGCTTTGCGATGACTGCCACAAAATGGCCTGTCACGCCGCGCGTCATGGATTACCCCGTGCGCTTTATCGCCGAGCGCTACAATTTGCCCGTTTACATAACAGAAAACGGCCAGAGCTGCAACGACCGCATCTTCCAAGACGGTGCCGTGCACGACCCTGACCGCATAGATTTTCTCGCGACATATCTCGAAAACCTGTCAAAAGCAATAGCCGCAGGCACAGACGTCCGCGGCTATATGCACTGGTGTCTCACAGATAATTACGAGTGGAACGAAGGCTACAAAGAGCGCTTCGGCCTAATTTACATCGACTACCCCACTCAGCGCCGCATATTAAAAGACAGCGCAAAATGGTATGCAGAATTTATAAGCAAAGCGTAAATGCTACCCCTTATCCGTCAGCCTTGCAATCTCTTCATATACCTTTGCGGCCTCTATCGGCTTTGCCAAATGGGCGTTCATGCCGACTTTGAAGGAGTTTTGCACGTCCTCATCGTAGGCGTTGGCGGTGACGGCTATTATGGGGACGGTTTTCGCGTCGGGGCGATCGAGCGCTCTTATCTGTTTTGCAGCTTCAAGGCCGTTCAGTACCGGCATTCTTATATCCATCAAAATAACGTCATATTCATGCTGCTTGGAGAGGTATTCATAGCTGTCAAAAATTAGGTAATAAAATCAATGTTTGTTTATGGAAACATATCCAAGTTTGACTGTTGTGCGTGGGAATAAATCGAGAATTTTTATTGGTTCTTGGAAATGCGGCAATACCCTGACTTAAATGCTACTGTCTCTATCGTATTGAGTCTATTGAAATTGGCACAATGCACACTCTTACCGCAGTAATAGACAGGGCAAGGGTGTGCATTGTTATGTATCGCCATCATCAACAAGAATAGTTGCGTTTGCGGGTGGGCTGTTTTATTTTAAGATACGCAAGTGGGAATTAGTATTTAATAAATTTAGCCCCAGGAACGCCGCAAATGCTGCATTTGTCTGGAACGAATTTCTTAATATTTCCGCAAACAGGGCAGAGATAATAAAAAACTTCTTCCGTTTCGTCAAGATTATCTAATGCATCCTGATAAAGTCCGGCATGAACCTCTTCAGCTTTCATAGCAAATGTGAAGGTTGCTACTGCTGCGTTATTTCCTTCTGCCTTAGCTTGCTCTATGAAAGGAGGATACATCTCTTTATATTCATAGGTTTCGCCTGTAACCCCATCTTTTAAGTTATCCTCTGTAGAACCGATTTTTCCGGCTACTTCAAAATGCTTTAAAGCATGGAGGGTTTCAGCATCAGCTGCGGCTCTGAATAATTTTGCTGCATTTAATTTTCCATCTTGTTCAGCTTTTTTAGCATATGCTGTATATTTTCTGTTCGCTTCCGACTCACCGGAAAATGCCGCCATTAAATTTTTAAGAGTCTTTTTTTCATTCGTTTTTTCATTCTCCTCATTTCCATTAAAAGCTTTTAATAGTTTTTCCACAGTTTCTTTCGGGAATCCTTCTGGCTGCTTTTGCTCAAGAAGTGATCGCAAGAATTCCTTAGCGTTATCACTTTGTGGCAGCATATATCCCGCTTCACGGATAATATCTTCTGCCATGATAAGATTAGACTTCTCAATTGCAATTGCCAGCTTGTTAGGCAGTCCGGCAGCAATGTTTTCTTGCTCCGATTTGCTACGCATGAGTGCTTTTAATGCACTTATAACAGCCTCGGTTTTATCCTGTTGCTTTGGATATACCTTTGGCACCATAGAAATTGCACTCGATGGGCAAGCATCTGTACAATCGCCGCATCCAATACATTTGTCAACGTCGATAATACTGTTCTCTGTATCAGTTGCCCCGGTAGGGCAGACATAAAGGCATAGACAATCCTTTGTACATAAACGTATGTTTCTTACTGCATATTTATCAGCCATTTTTATGACCATACCTTTCTATCGAAAGGCACAAAACGGTGATGAAACCGGGTTGTGCTTTTCTTTTTGTTTTAGTTAAAATTGTCTTGAGGAAACAGGTACACTACAGAGTACGTGGAGGTGAGTGCGAATGGCCGTAATACGGTTGTTCCGTATTTTTATGTGTACCGGATGCTCTTTCAAGCACAAATAAATGTGGGCTATGAACCCCGTAAACTTATCTTTGGAGAGACATACTACTCGTTTTTCAGTGAGCGTCCAGTCCCTGCCTGCTTTCTCAAATATTTTTATTGAGGAGATGCCTATGCCTAAAATCGTTTATCCCATCTGCTGCGGAATTGATGTCCACAAATCCTTTGTGGTGGCTTGTATCGCTGTGACCGATGAAAAGCTCGTCACCACATATTCCAAGACCAAACGCTTTTCCACCTTCACGAACGACCTACGTCGCCTTGCTGATTGGCTCAATCAACAAAATTGCCGCGATGTCTGCATGGAATCCACAGGGAAATACTGGATTCCCGTCTGGAATGTGCTTGAACCAACCTGCAATCTCGTTCTTGCCCATCCGAAATATACGAAAGCGATCAAAGGCAAGAAAACTGACAAGCGCGACGCCAAGTGGATAGCGGACTGTTTTAAGCACGATCTCATCAACGGCAGCTTTATTCCTCCGGAGGAAATCAGGCAACTTCGGGATTTGGTACGCTACCATACAAAATTGACAAGCTATACAACCGGCGAGAAAAACCGTGCTCAAAACTGTCTGACAGTTTCCAACATCAAGCTGGACGATGTTTTTTCCAATGTATTTGGGAAAGCAGCTTCCGCGATTACGGCGCGGTTGCTTGAAAACAACAAACCGTTTGATGTGACTCCGTATCTCACCAAAAATCTCAAAGCTTCGCCGGAGGAAATTCAGGCTGCCGTGGACGGTGTAATGTGTGCAAATCAAGCTGAAAAGCTCCGCATTATCCGTTCGCATATGGATTCTCTTGCGCTCTGTAAAGCGAATCTCGAATCAGAGATTCTTTCTGTTGCGGAAAAGTTCTTGCCACAAATCAATCTTGTCACGACCGTTCCGGGTATCAAAACCTTTGCAGCTGTTGCAACTATCGGCGAAATCGGCGTGGATATGTCCGTGTTTGAAACATCGAGACACCTTTGCTCTTGGGCAGGACTTACTCCGCAGAACGATCAAAGCGCAGGAAAAAAGAAAACTACTCGCATTTCTCGGGCCGGGGCATACATCAAGCCATTGCTTGTACAATGTGCTTTAGCTGCCATCAAAAGCAACATGCACCCTGAAGTCAGAAATCGTTACAATGCTATTAAAAAGCGGCGAGGACACAAGAAAGCGATTATCGCCATCGCCAGAATGCTGTTGACTGCCATCTACAACATCCTGAAGAAAAACGAACCTTACAACGCGGAGCTTTATCGTCTGTCAGACAAACCTCCGGTTCAGCGCGAGGTTTCGGTAGAACAGGCCATCTTTATTCTTCAACGGCAGGGGTATCTGGTAACCGCTTCTACCTGAGTTCTTTTGATTATATTTTTTCGGCCGCCTATTGGGGGGTCTGTTTTCTCTTGCGCTTCTTTACGGTGGTGTAGCATCATGATGTTTCAAACTTTGCCTCCCCTCAATCTTTTCAAATTTCCAATTAGGCACCTTGCAAACAGGGCAAACCTCCGGCAGAATATCTCCTATATAGACAAAGCCGCATATGGTACAGACATAGACGCCTGTGTTTTCTAGCATGGCATCGCCCTCTTTTTGATATCGAGTCAAGAGTGATTTTAATATCCGAGTAACCTTCTCACTCCATACCAAAGCACGGAGCGCACCTCTATCCTTGGCATCAGATGCCGCGGCATTGGCATTCGGAAAACCCTCTGTCAAGTCTTTTTCAATTAAAGCCATCAACTTGTCAAAAGACGGATCTTTAGCAGGTGCTGATGCTGACTTAAAGTGCTCTGCTAATTCTCTAAAAAGAGTTGATTCCTTGGGCTTGTATTGTTTTTCGCACCCACGAGCAAGATTGGTGCAAAGGGCACTTAGTTCAAGTGCAGACATCTCTTTCATATCTTCAGCTGATTCTATTACAGGCGTTAGCTTCTTTTTAGTAGATATTGCTTGTTCACCTTGTTTCTCAAATTCAGCTTTTGTTGCACCGCAGAGAGGACAAACCCAGTCCTCGGGCAGTTCCTCCCATTTTGTTCCCGGTGCAATGCCTGCTTCGGGAATGCCCTTTGCTTCGTCGTAGACAAACCCGCAAATGGAGCATATGTATTTTGCCATTTAACTACCTCCTCATTCGTTTTCTTCTATATTTACAAGGCATCTTTGGCAAATGCCTTTAAAATATATATTTTTGTTATGAATTTTAAAGCCGTTTAAATCCTTAGATGTTAAAGAATCCATATTTATACCAAAGTCATATATCATACCACAGGATTCACATTTGAAGTGTCCATGGCTTTCAGTGATAACATCATATCTGGTTTCGTTATCTTCAGTTGCAACGACTCGAACCAAACCTGATGATGATAACATCCTCAGGGTATTATAAACTGTTGTTTTGGATAGTGTAGATATTTCCTTTTGAAGGTCGGTAAATATCTGTTCTACAGTTGGATGGCATTGATTTTCGGTGATGTATTCCAAAACCTTCAGCCTTTGGTGTGAGACATGTATGTTTTTCATCTTTAATTCTTGCTTTAACTTTTCAAATAAAAGGTTCAATCACTCACCGCCTACAATTTATAATAGATGTAATCATTATTGGTTTGTAATGATTACATCTATTATAACCTTTTAAAGCTGAAAATACAATAGTATATGAGAGAAAGGTTTCTGTCAAGTAAACGTTGGCAAAACTTTTTCACACAAAATTTCTGTATCAAAGTTTCAAATTTATCAAAGGTTATGCACCACTGCGGTGGCGCAATGCATATCAAATGCACACGAAGCAAGTTCGTGACCATTCGATACGCTCTATTGATAGCATCTATCTTATTGTTAAATCCCAAACTTCCTGCCAGTCAAGCATTTTAAGTATAGCTTTTCTACCGCTTGTCATGCTTCCATTTACAAATGGTCTACTGCAATTCTTGAATTCATTTCCATGTCCATCTTTTTTCGGTGCCTTAGCCGAGCTTAATATCTCTATTATATCCGTTGTCATACTTTCTGGCAATACTATTTGTGATAACTTTTTAATTGTTTCAGTTAATGTTTTGCTTGTTTTTAAAGCAAGTAATTTGCCTAAATTGTTTGCTCCTGCGACACTCCAGCTGGCTCCGTGATGTTTCATTCTCCTTGCAGCTACTAAGTCAACATTGTGTTCACAAGTACCCATGCCACGGCATACTAAGCCATCAGCAACCTTCGGAAGTTTCAAACCTCTTTTGGTATATGGAATTAATCCATTTTTGTTTTCTGTAAAATATCCGTGTAATTCTCTTAGCTTTTTCTCTTGCTTTTCATCATCAATACTATTTGCCGCTGCATCTATATATTCAAGCATTTCGTCAATCTTTAATTCATCTAAAAACTTGTTGATTTGAACTCTTGCATTTTTATCAATAACCTTGCGTATAACTGCCTGTCGCACATGAAATGGGTCTAACTGAAATTGCACCGTATCGTCTACATGAAGAGTCTTTATCCATTTCGCTCCATCTGAATTGAATATACGCATTTCTATTTCATCGGTATTATATATACTTGCTATTTGAGCTTCCTTTTTATTCATAAATTCTATTGTTGTATCAATTCCACACATTGCATTTTTACAAGCAAGCTCAAAACGGTCTGTTCCTACTTTTTTCCAACCTTCATAGGATATGGCAACCTTCATTTCTACGTTTTTTCCTTTTGCTTTGCGGTCTTTTCCCTGTAGTTTTATGACAACGCCGTCCGATTCTTCAAACAGCAATTTAACTTCTTTGCCACCACGCAATTTATTAGATTTATACAAATCAACCATAGCTTTTTCCTGCTCTGCAACTTTCTCACCCAATCGCTGTGTTACGTTCCATGCACCTGTATGACTTATTTTTTGACCGGTTAGCGTTGAAATGTTTTTAGCAGTATTTTTAAAGGATGTAATGCAAGCATTTTCAACTATTTTCTCTGCCAAGTTAGTTGATATCAAATCAATTGTGTCAAAATTTAATGTTTCATCAAGCAAATATATGAACTTTTTACTATTATCATCACCAATAACCTCATAAACTGCTCTAGAAAACTCCACTTCCCCCATTAATGTTTTAATGCAGGTTTTTCGATGACCCTTATGGCGGATAGATTGCTTTATCCCTTGATTTCATAAGCATTGTATCCAATTTCTGAAAACAATCTTTTAAAAAATCGCACGCAACATTACAACCATATTCATAAATTTTTCTTTCCAAACTATTGAAATCAATCGCATTTTCGTGTAAAATCATATCCATCATACAACACTCCTTAGCTTTTTGTCGTAAACTAAGCATACTGGATTTTTTGTATGATGGGAAGTGGGGAACCCCACTTCTTTTTATTTTTGCCAACTATTATTTTACACTAACGAGAGAAAGTAGTAAAGTTTTACTCTCCGCATTCATCATGATGCTGATGTTCATGGCAAACGGAACCAGTGGATTTTAAGGAGCCCTGCAGGTACGCTTCTACCGCATCCTTAGCATTACCTTTTGCTCCGACAATAACCTCGATGTTCCTTTCATTAAATATCTCGACTGCACCTCCGCCCATACCACCGCTGATAATGACATTTACACCATGATCGGCAAGAAAATTAGGCAAGAATCCAGGTCTATGTCCAGGGTTAGCAATGGTTTCGCTTTTAAGAATTTGATTGTTTTCGGTGTCAAAAATCATAAACCCTTCGCAATGTCCAAAGTGCTCGGTCACCATTTCATTTTCGCTTGCTACTGCAATTTTCATCATTTTATTTTCCTCCAATTTCTTATTTTGAATGTGTTCATCTAATAATATTGCTGCATATTCAACAAGTTCAGCACAGGGTCGTTTTTTATAATACTCTTCGTTTCTTTCTTCCGGTATGTGACTTTGCCTGTCATCAGATATTCCTAATAGTTCTCTACAAATGAATGATTTATTTTCATTCTTGAATTTCATTGCAATTGACTGAATCAACTTATAATGTTCAGTTTTAGCAGTTCTATCTAATGGGTCAGAATATCCATCTAACATTCCTAAAACTATAAACATTCCACTAACTGCTCCACATACCTCTCGTAATCTTCCCATTCCGCCACCAAATGAAGAGGATATTTTCAATGCTGTTTCTGAGTCTAGGCCTATATCATCACAAAATGCTAACACTACCGATTGAGAACAATTGTATCCTTTCTTGAATAAGTCTTTTGCTAATTTTGAATGTTCACTCACTTAATATTTTCCTCTAGTCTTTCCTCCAGTAATTTTGATGTGCTATCAAGCCAGTTCCCATCGAAAAGCTCTATCAATCCCTTGTCACATGCAGCTGAAATTTTTGGGTCAATAGGTAATTTAGCAAGAACCTTTAAATTATGTTTATCGGCAATTTCTTCAATGTGACTTTCGCCAAATATCTGATAATCTTTGCCGTTATCAGGACATTTAAAGTAAGACATATTTTCCACCAACCCAATAATTGGGATATTCATCATCTCAGCCATCTTGACAGCTTTTGATACAATCATGGATACCAGCTCCTGCGGAGAGGTCACAACGATAATCCCATCAACAGCAATAGATTGAAATACCGTAAGAGGAACGTCTCCGGTGCCCGGTGGCATATCGATGAACATAAAATCCACATCGCTCCAGATTACATCTGTCCAAAACTGCTTTACTGTACCGGCAATAATTGGCCCTCTCCATACAACGGGATCAGTATCGTTTTCCAAAAGTAAATTTACAGACATAATATCAATCCCGGTCTTTGTTTTAACAGGGAATAGTCCGAACTCACTGCCTTTGGCTTTTTCTTTGATACCAAAGGCTTTCGGGATAGAAGGCCCGGTAATGTCCGCATCAAGAATGGCAGTATGATAGTTCATCCTGTTCATGGTAACCGCAAGCATGGAGGTTACCAGTGATTTGCCGACTCCTCCTTTGCCGCTGACAACACCGATGACCTTTTTTACACTGCTCATCTCATGCAGTTGCTCGGAAAAATCCGTTTTTTGTTCTTTTCGTTCTGCGCAGTCCTCCGAACAACTGCTACAGCTTTGATTGCAATCTTCGCTCATAATTTTGCTCCTTTTATTTAGATTGTAATTTCACTGCCTGCTGACAGGTAATCGATGCTATCACCCATAACAGCCTTCAGCGTTTTATAAGGCTCGATGCCCGTGCAATGACAGGTGTAAAACTTTGCTTTTGTACCCATTAGGTATTTACCAATTCTATCTATTATTTCAGAGTCCTCATTGCCACCAGAGCGGCTGGAAAGATGAAATCCGCCTATCACATAGTTGGGCATTCGACCTTTAATCGAGTGAAAATGCTCAAGAATATTTATAATGCCATTATGGGCACAGCCAGTTACTAATAGGGTTTTCCCGTCTTCCTCTACCACGAGGTTCTGTTCATGTGCAAAGGTATCATCTATCGTTTGCCCCTTATGCTCAGTGAGTAAACCACTGTTTGATTTTGGACGCGCCTCTCGTTGGGCAATATTAGAGAATACTTGGATTCCACTGCTGATAAAAAATCGGTCTGAAGTGGGGACAATTTGTTTGTTTTGTTTCAGATCTTCATCAAGACCTATAAAATCTAATTCATCATTTTTACGGATAGCATAGTGCTTTTCAAAAGCGAGTCGATGTAGAAATACCTCAGCTTTTGTGTTTTCTTTCAAAAATGTTTTTAGCCCTCCGCCATGGTCATAGTGTCCATGCGAAATTACAAGAAAGTCAACATCAGCAATACTCACACTAAGCTTTTCTGCATTTTGAAGAAACAACCCGCTTGCGCCCACATCAAACAATATTTTGTGGTTCTTTGTTTCTATATACAGGCTAAGGCCATGCTCGCTGCCGAAGTCTTTTGATATCGATGTGTTTTCAACTAAAGTTTTAATAAGCATGACTTTTAGCCACCACCTTTTTCAAAAAGCAGATTCATTGTCTTGTGGTAAACCTCTTTAACCGCCGTTCCTGATGTGCAGTCTATGTCTACTATGGTTTGACCATTATTGATAGCTTTTACCGCATTGGAGTCAAAGGGTATCCTGCCGATAAAGGGAAGTCCCTGTTCTTTGCAAAACATCTCGATTCGCTCGGTATTTTCCAGATTAGTATCAAATTTATTGACGCATACCGCCGCCTTGACCGCGAATTTCGCCGCCGTATTTATAATGCGCTCCATATCGCTGATACCTGATATGGACGGTTCAGCGACTATCAAAACCATATCCACGCCGCTCAGAGACGCGATCACCGGGCAGCCGATACCGGGGGAGCCGTCAATAATGGCCAGCCCAGAATCAACTGCTGCAGACTTCATCTGTTTTTTCACCTCGGTGACAAGCATTCCGGAGGTACCACTGCCCATTTTGAGCTGTGCTGTTGAAAACACTTTTTTCTCATCGGAATACAGCATCAATTCCCCGGCCACTGTCGGTACCATTGTTATCGCTTCTACCGGGCAAACATACTCGCAAACGCCGCAGCCTTCACATGCAAAAGAATCTACTTTATATTTTTCATCTATTGAGATAGCATCAAATCGACAGTTTTGTCTGCACTGATCGCATTCAATGCATAATTCCGGATTTATCGCCGCTTTTGGCAACCCATAATAGTCTGTTCTTTCCGGTTCGGCATTCCACCCGGTTATAAGGTGCAGGTTAGGGGCATCTACATCACAGTCCGCATATGCCTTGGCGTCAGCAAGCTTTATAAAGGCGCTTGCTATGGTTGTCTTTCCGGTGCCGCCTTTACCGCTAAGGATGAGTAGTTGTTTCATGCTGCACCTCCTTTGTCACCGTGTTAAGCAGAGAAGAAAACAGTTCCCGGTATTTTTCATTTTTATTTACGACGATTTCTGCATTCGAATTCAATATTCCCAATTCATTGTCAAATGGAATCCGGCCTAATATCTTAATGTCTTTTTCTAAACAGAACTTCTCAGCCGGGTTTTCTTCTTCCAAGCATTTGTTAAGAACTACCCCGAATGACCTATTAAATAACTTGACCAACTCATATACCATATTGAGGTTGTGAACACCAAACAAGGTAGGTTCAGCTACCAATATGCAATAATCTGCATCCTTTATGCTTTCCATTACGATACAGGCACTTCCGGGAGGGCAGTCGATAAAAGTCATCTGATCTATCTGAGGATTATTCGCGGTAAGCAGCTTTTTTATGATAGGAATGCCCGTAGCTTCACCTGTGTTCAATACTCCTGTCCATACCGTCACCTCGCCGGAGACTCCTTTTTGAACTTTTCCGATAACCTTTTCTTTCTCCGTTAGTGCCCTTTCCGGGCAAACCAAGATACAGCCGCCGCAGGAGTGGCAGACATCGTCAAAGACAATCAGCTTATCTTTGATATAGGCAAGAGCGTTGAATTTACAAAAGTCAACGCATTTTCGGCATCCATTGCATAGCTCATTGTTCACCTTTGGAATTTTCACTGATATTTCTTCTTCCTGAATTCCTTCAGGCTTAAAAAACAGATGTCCATTTGGTTCTTCTACATCGCAGTCTATATAGGTCGATGTTTTCGATGCCGCAGCTAAGTTCACAGAGACCAGTGTTTTTCCTGTGCCGCCCTTGCCGCTTAGCACGGCGACTTTCATATCAATT
>RZZW01000021.1 GCA_009929695.1 Clostridia bacterium | reverse complement strand
CTACTTGCCTTGGACTTCTTGGATTTCTGAGACTTCTTAGAGTCTATTATCTCATAAAGTGGAGTTGATTATAATACGGATGAAGATTGACCGCTTACTATAGGATTTCCAATAATAGTAAAAGCCGTGTGTTCAAATGCTCCACAAGGAGACGAACACACGGCATATTACTTTATTTCAGCTTTTCAAGAATCTCATCCGCCGTCATACCGGATGCCAGCAGCTTTTTCAGCACAGCTTCGGCCTCGACCTTCTTAGCAGCTTCGGCGGCCTTCGCCTCAGCGGCAGCCTTCTTGGCCTCCAGCTTAGCGATTTCTTTTTCGGTCTGCTTGATCTCCGCCTTCTGCGGTTTCAGGCTCTCACGCAGAGACTTGATGTCGGTCTTCAGTTCTTCGATCTGGGCGACAGTCTTGGAAAGGCCTTCTTCGAGCATTGCCTTATCTTTCTGCAACTTCTTGATCTGGGCATCGAAGTCGGTAGATGCGGTAACACGGTTCTTGCTGCCTTTGGTTCTGGCCATAGGATGATACCTCTATAATTTTAGATATTATATTACTGCAACTCAGGTAGAAGTAATCGTATATATTTGATCACACTATTACCAACCCATCAATGTATTTTCTTATCGCCCGATTGATTTCATCTAATTTCTTTGTTATTTCTTCTGTTCGCTTAAAGTCTTCCGCAGTAAATTTCTTTTTTTCCGACATCGGTGCTAAATACCCAACATTCCAACGGCGTTCGTAGGCATTCAATTGCATACCCGAAAGTTTAATCACTTCCAAGTATTTCTCGTAGATATCTTCTTGAATAAACGGAGCATTTTTTCTAAGCTCATTCTGCGCAACTCTGAACTTGTTGACGGAATTTTCATAATCTTCATTCTCTTTTTGCGCCTGTACATCCTCATCCGCCAATGTGCGTCCCGCTATAGGAATCATTGTATTTATAGCTACTTCTAATTCAAAGAAGCTCTGGGCTAGTGCCTGATAAACACCGAATTCAAAATCAAACTTCTTTTGAGTGATATACTGTTTTGTTCCGAGTTCAGTTCTATGGCTTTCAAGCCTCTGATCAATATCCGCTTTGTAACTTTCAAGCTTCTTGTCCAATTCAAGCTGATATTTACCTTTTAGCCTTTCTGCTAAATGGTCAGCTGCAAAACGGAAAACAAAGAGAGCTATCGCAGCACCACCACCAAGGCTAATTATTAACGATCCCATGAGCTTAAGCAAACTATCCCAGCCCACTGTTATAACCGTATTAATCGTAGACATATCCATATTTCATACTCCAAACCTTATCAACTACATCTGCATCTTAGCCACAGTATCCATACTGTGTTGCCTGACGCCCACCGCGTAGAGGTGTGCAAAGTTTCGAGCAACAAAGCTGTGAGCATCCGATGAGGATAACTCTCACAGCTTAAATTTTATACTTCTTGAGGGATGTTTTCAAGGGCACTAAACAAATTCGGACATATACATTCTTATGTCCTATCGTTCAAGTCCTTTTTCCAGCTTAACCACGTCCAAGCCACCAGCACACCAATCCAACCGCCCATCGTATTGCCGAACACATCATCGAACTCCGCGATGCCAAGTCCCGTAAGATACTGGGTCGTTTCAATTGCCACCGACATTACAAATGGAACAAGCAGCACCCACTTTTTCTGGAACAGCTTGTACAACCCTGTTCCCAACGGCACGAAAAGCCAGATGTTATTGATGACTCCCACTCTCACAGATTGCTCCGTTAGAAAACGGTCCGCATAGGAAAACAGAACGAAGTTCGTTCTTGCATCTCCTGACTCACGGAACATCAGTGTTTCATACAGAATGAATACAACATATGCAGCCGTCAAGCAACAGCTCATCTTCTTAGACAGCACCAGTATCAGCAGGCAGATAACGCATCCAGAAATGACAACCATGAACGGGAATCCATTCAGGATATTGTCCACGCACAGCATGACATGACCGTTCTTGTCAAGCAGAAGATTCACCTTTCCGCTGTGCTTGATACCATACTGCCCTTTGGACAGTGCCATTGGCTTACCATCAGCATCAAAATACATATCGGTATCTGCTGTGCCATCTCTATGATAGGTACGTTTGAGGATAGTATAGCCTGCATTAGTAGGGGCGGGGTTACCATCTGCGTCAAGATAGGTGATCTGGCCGATGAATCCTTGCTCGTTGCGCTGGTATAACTCGCCATACTGACCAAGCGAAGATTTTACAGGTTTTCCTTCTGCGTCAAAATATCGCTCACCGATAATGGTACCATTTCCATCACGCTGATATGTCTTAATCGCATATCCAGATGATGCACACACTGCATGTCCATCTTTATCGAGAAAGGTCACGCTGATTTTCTGTCCTTCAGCATTATACTCACAATGAATCCCATAGTATCCGCCGGAGCACTGTACCTGCTGTCCGTTCAAATCGTAGTAGAAATCATCGGAATCCCTGCCGCCAACCAGCATTCTAACAATAGTAGAGTATCCGGCACTGCGTTTCACAGGGTTTCCCTCTGCGTCAAGATATGTGATTACCATACTCGTTTCATCATATTCATATGACAACCCGCAATAATCGCCATACCTTGCCACAGGCTTTCCGCTTGCATCAAGATAACGTTCCTCCTCAATTCGACCGTCATCATCCCACATTCTACACACGGTCGCATAGCCCATATCTATGGCATCTGTGATTACCCCATCAGGATTCACATAGCTTGTGCTGGTCACGCTTCCACCTACGGTTTCTTGGATACTCAACTCCGAGGCCGTGTATCCTGCATCGTGGTCAACATCAGCATCTGGCAGTAACGCAAAGATGGAAAGAAGTACCACAGATACAATCAGCAGGATTCCGTATCCTCGTTTCAGGTTTGCACTCAAACTCCGTAACCCCGGCTCTTGATGGTCTCTACAACCTGAGAAACATACTTCTGACAAGTATCATGATCGGGGGCTTCCACCATGACACGCACGACCGGCTCGGTACCGGACTCGCGGACCAGAATGCGGCCCGTTTCGCCCAGTGCCTCAGCCACGGCCTTGACAGCGGCCTGCACAGCGGCATCGTCCTGTGCGGCCTTTTTGTCAGTCACGCGGACGTTCTCCAGCACCTGCGGGTAGATCTTCAGCGGCTCAGCCAGCTTGCTCATGGGAATCTTCTTGGCCAGCATGACTTCCATCATCTTCAGACTGGTCAGGATGCCGTCACCGGTGCTGGCGTACTTGCTGAAGATAATGTGGCCGCTCTGCTCACCGCCAATGCGGCAGCCGTTCTTGGCCATGTACTCGTAAACGTACTTGTCGCCAACGGCAGTCTTGGCGTAGCCGATGCCCTTTTCATCAAAGGCCTTGTACAGGCCAAAGTTGGACATGACCGTGGTAACAACGGTATTGGTCAGCAGCTTGCCACGCTCCTTCATGTAGCAACCGTAGATGTACAGGATATGGTCGCCAGTGATGACATTACCCTTTTCATCCACACACAGGCAGCGGTCAGCATCGCCGTCATAGGCAAAACCGATGTCCAGGCCCTTTTCGACCACGAACTTCTGTAGGCTCTCGATGTGGGTAGAACCAGCATTGTTGTTGATATTCAGACCGTTAGGCTGTGCATTGATGACGTAGGTATCGGCTCCCAGAGCATCGAACACAGATTTAGCGATGTTCCAGGAGCTGCCGTTGGCACAGTCCAGTCCCACCTTGACTCCCTTGAACGAGTAGATGCCCAGGCTGATGAGATAGCCCATGTAGCGGTTGCGGCCGGCCACATAGTCCACGGTGCAGCCGATGTGTTCCCTGTGAGCGAAAGGCAGCTCCGGCCAGTCCTTGTCAAAGACGTGCAGTTTACCGTCGATGTAATCCTCGACCAGCAGCAGCGTCTCCTCCGGCATCTTCTCGCCGTAGCAGTCGATGAGCTTGATGCCGTTGTCGTAGTAGGGGTTATGGCTGGCAGAGATCATGATACCACAGTCGAAATCATCCACCCGGGCGATGTAGGCCACAGACGGCGTGGTAGTGACGTGCAGCAGGTAGGCATCTGCACCGGAAGCGGTCAGACCCGCCACGAGACTGTACTCGAACATATAGCTGGAACGGCGGGTATCCTTGCCGATCACGATGCGGGCAGACTCGTTGTTGCCATTGCGCTCGCGCAGTGCATTATAATACCAGCCAAGGAAGCGGCCAACCTTGTAGGCATGATCTGCGGTCAGAGTGATTCCAGCCTCACCACGGAAGCCATCGGTTCCAAAATACTTTCCCATTATAGTTTTTTCCTCATCCAAAGAGTGAATTAACGATCATATGCTTTAGCCGAGATGAGGTCTCGTTGCCTGCTGCTCACCACGGAGAGGTAGCACACTTGAGCAGCACAGCCATGTGGCGGAACACATGGCTGCGATAAGTATTAGTCTCTGCGGAACAGGTCGCGGGTGTAGACCTTATCCTGCACATCATCCAAGCAGCTATCATAGCGGTTGGCAATGATGGCTTGGCTGCGTTTTTTGAATTCTTCAAGATCATTCACGACTTCACTGCCAAAGAATGTACCGCCATTCTCCAGAGTCGGCTCATAGATAATGACCGTTGCACCCTTTGCCTTGATGCGTTTCATGACGCCCTGAATGGAGGACTGGCGGAAGTTATCAGAGTTCGACTTCATCGTCAAGCGGTATACGCCAACCACCACATTGTGTTCCTTGCTAGGGTCATATCGTAGTAGGGATTATGGCTGGCAGAGATCATGATGCCGCAATCAAAGTCATCTACACGGGCGATGTAGGCCACAGAAGGCGTAGTGGTGACGTGCAGCAGGTAGGCATCCACGCCGGAAGCGGTCAGGCCAGCGACCAGACTGTACTCGAACATATAGGAGCTGCGGCGGGTATCCTTGCCGATGACGATACGGGCAGGCTCATTGTTGCCGTTGCGCTCACGCAAGGCGTTGTAGTACCAGCCGAGGAAGCGGCCAACCTTATAGGCGTGGTCGGCGGTCAGAGTGATTCCAGCCTCACCACGGAAGCCATCGGTTCCAAAATACTTTCCCATTATGTAATTGTATCCTCATCCAAAGAGTGATTTAACGAATATATGCTTTAGCCGAGTGGTTCCCTCGTTGCCTGCTGCTTACCACGGAGAGGTAGCACATTCGAGCAGCACAGCCATGCTGATGCATGGCTGCTGTGAAAAATCAGTACTTCCTCCACACCATCTTATTGACCACGTTGACATACCCCTGAATGATGCGAACCACCTTCATGGACACGGTTTCGTCCACATAATCGGGGCAGGGCTTGCCCAGAACGCCCTTCTGCTTCATCTCAATGGCCATATCGGTGGCGTTGAGCAACTCCCGGGTGGTAATGCCAGCCAGAATGAAGTCGCCGGCTTCCAGTGCCTCTGGACGCTCAGTGCTGGTGCGGATGCACACAGCGGCAATGGGATGCCCAATGGACAGGTAGAAGCTACTTTCTTCGGGCAGAGTGCCGGAGTCGGAGACGATGGCCAAAGCGTTCATTTGCAGTTTGTTGTAGTCGTTGAAGCCCAGCGGCTCATTGACCCGGACACGAGGGTCCAGCCGGAAGCCGCTCTGTTCCAGGCGGTGCTTGCTGCGGGGATGGCAGGAGTACAAAATGGGCATATCATACTTCTCTGCCAGTGCGTTGATGGCGGTGAACAGGCTCAGGAAGTTCTTTTCAGAGTCGATGTTCTCCTCCCGGTGGGCGGACAGCAGAATGTACTTATCCTTTTCCAGACCCAACCGTTCCAGCACGTCGCTTTTCTGGATCTTGTCCAGATTCATGTGCAGCACCTCTGCCATGGGAGAGCCGGTCTGGTAGGTACGCTCCTTGGGCAGACCGGTATCCGCCAAATACTTCCGGGCGAACTCGGAATAGCACAGGTTCACGTCGGAAATCACGTCCACGATGCGGCGATTGGTCTCCTCGGGCAGGCACTCGTCCTTGCAGCGGTTGCCAGCCTCCATGTGAAACAGGGGAATGTGCAGCCGCTTTGCGCTGATGGCAGACAGGCAGGAGTTGGTGTCGCCCAGTACCAGATAGCCCTCCGGCTGCAATTCAGACAGAAGCTCATAGCTGCGCCCCAGAATGTTGCCGCAGGTCACACCCAGATTCTCGCCCACCACGGGCACCAGAATGTCCGGGCCATACTCTCCAAAGGTGTTCTTCAGCTCAAAATCCTCCCAGAACACGGTAGAGAGGTTTCTGTCCCAGTTCTGGTTGTAGTAGACCACGCAGCAGTCAAAATATTCCCGGCAGCGCTTGATGACGGCAGCCAGCCGAATGATCTCCGGACGGGTACCACAGCCAATCATGACCTTGGTGCGCCCATCGTTTTTCCATTTAAAATTGTGTTCCATAAAAATCTCCTATTGCCAACCAGTATTTTCTCTTACACCGGCTCAAAGAAGGTATCCGGGTGATTGGGGTTAAAAATCTCATTGCAGGTCATAACCGTGACCAGATTTTCCGTCTCCGACAGGTTGATGATGTTGTGAGTCCAGCCGGGAATCATGTGGATTGCCTCAATCTTATCCCCGGAAACTTCAAACTCCACGGTTTCTCCGGTGTTGATGTTCCGTTCCTGAATCAAGCCGTGACCAGCCACCACGATGAACAGCTCCCACTTGGAGTTGTGCCAGTGCTGTCCTTTCGTGATGCCCGGGCGGCTGATGTTGATGCTCACCTGCCCACAGTCGGCGGTATGCACCAACTCGGTGAAGGAGCCACGGTTGTCTACGTTCATCTTGAGGGCATACTTGAATTTATCGGTGGGCAGATAAGTCAGGTACAGGGAGTACAGCTTCTTGGCAAAGGAGCCATCGGGCATTTTCGGCATCATGAGGGTCGTGGGCTGTGCCTTGAATTCCTGCAGCAGATCCACGATTTCCCCCAAGGTGACCTTGTGGGTCACTGGAACACAGCAGTAGCGACCGTCCGCTTGCAGAACCGTTTCCACACCGTCGAACTCACAGTGCTGCTCTTTGCCTTCCAGCAGGTCAAACATTCCCTCCACCAGATCGTCAATGTACAGCAGCTCCAATTCCGTGCTGCGGTCGTTGACTGTAAAGGGTTCATCGTTGGCAACTGCCCAGCAGAAGGTGCTGACGGCACTATTGTACTTGGGGCGGCTGTGTCCCATCAGGTTCACAAAGCGGTAGACGGCAACCTTTGCCCCAGTCTTCTGAGCATACTGGAAAAACAGCTCCTCGCCCGCCTTTTTGCTGCGACCGTACTCGCTGTTGCCGAAACGGCCTGCCAGGGTGGCCTGAATGGAAGAGGACAGCATGATGGTAGCCTTGTTGTTGTGCTTTTTCAGGCAATTCAACAGGTCGGATGCAAAGCCGAAATTGCCCTTCATGAAATCCTCCGGGTTTTCCGGGCGGTTCACCCCTGCCAGATTGAACACGAAGTCCGCCTTCCGGCAGTATTCGTCCAGCTCCTCCGGGGTGGAGTTCAGGTCATACTCGTAGATTTCTTCAATATGTAGTGCCGGGCGGGTCTTATTCTTCCCATCCCGGATGTTTTTCAGGTTGTTGCACAGGGCGGTTCCCACCATGCCCTTGGCACCTGTGACCAGAATGTTCATTCGTTCACCTCTCCATGAAATGCGGTGCAGTCCGGAACGTCTGCGCCGTCCGGCACGGCTGCATGATTGCAGACCGTTGCGTTGCTGCCAATGCGGGCAAGGCTACCCACGATTGCGCCGGTGCGAACAACGCTGTTGGTATAAATCAGAGCGTAGTCCCCTACCGCTGCATCACAATGGATTTCCGTTCCGGCATTCAGCAAAACACCGCTTCCCACAGATGAACCGTTCTGGATGCAAGCGTTTTGCAGCACCACGCAGCCGCAACCCAAGTTGGCGTATGGACTGATATAGGTGCTGGGTGCAATGATGTTGGGAAAAGCAAAGCCAAGGGCTTTCGCCTTCTCATACACCTGTGCCCGGAACTGGTTGTTGCCGATGCCCACCACCAGCAGGTCATATTCCTTCCGCAGCTCCGGCAAATCAGCAAGACCGCCAACCACCGGAATACCGCAGATTTCAGTACCTACAGATTGTCCGTCATCCACAAAGGCACAGTCGTATTGGCGCATCGCCAACTCCGCCACCATGCGCCCAAAGCCGCCGGCACCCACCAGCAGCAGCTTTTCTTTAGACATTGGGGATGTCCTTCAGTGCATTCTGGACATATTCGGTGGTCAGAATCTTCTTGACAGTACCTTCCACATCCAGACGCTCGGTGTTATGGCTGGTATAGGACTCGTCCGCCATGGTATGAACCTCGCCCTTGACCACGAACTTGTCGTAGTTCAGGTCGCGGTTATCCGCAGCAACACGGAAGTAATGACCCATATCCTGGCTGCGCAGACGCTCCTCACGGGTCATCAGGGTCTCGAACAGCTTCTCGCCATGACGGGTGCCGATGATGTTCGTGCCGGTGTCCCCAAACAACTGCTGAACCGCCTTGGCAAGATCGCCAATGGTAGAGGCATCTGCCTTCTGGATGAACAGGTCACCGGGGTTGGCGTGCTGGAAGGCAAACATGACCAGATCCACCGCCTCGTCCAGGTTCATCAGGAAGCGGGTCATGTTGGGGTCGGTGATGGTGATGGGGTTGCCAGCCTTGATCTGGTCAATGAACAAGGGGATGACAGAGCCACGGCTGCACATGACATTGCCGTAACGGGTGCAGCAGATGGTGGTGCCACCCCGCTCGGCAGCTACACGGGCATTGGCATAGATGACGTGCTCCATCATGGCCTTGGAGATGCCCATGGCATTGATGGGATAAGCTGCCTTGTCGGTGGACAGGCAGACAACACGCTTGACGCCGGCATCAATGGCAGCGTGCAGGACGTTGTCCGTGCCGATGATGTTGGTCTGAACCGCCTGCATGGGGAAGAACTCGCAGGAAGGAACCTGCTTCAAAGCGGCAGCGTGGAAGATGTAGTCAACGCCGGGCATAGCGTCACGGATAGACTGGGGGTTGCGGACATCGCCGATGTAGAACTTCACCTTCTTGGCGTTCTCCGGATGCTTGGCCTGAAGCTCATGGCGCATATCGTCCTGCTTCTTCTCGTCACGGGAGAAGATACGAATCTCCTTGAGGTCAGAGTCAAGGAAGTGTTTCAGAACGGTAGAACCAAAGGAACCAGTACCACCAGTGATCATCAGGGTAGCGTTGTTGAATGCAGACATTTTAATTTTCCTCCTATTTACTTGTCTTTATTGTACAGCAGATTCTCATCTATTTGTTTACAAAGATTCGGAATCTACCGTTTCATCAGTTTTTTCACGTGTTTAATTCGCTATCAACCATCTAGAAAGATGCTTAAATCGTTTTATTAGCGCGAGCAGAAGCAGTTGAGTAGGAAATCATTCTTTCATGAATTACGCGCTTCCATATTTCATTCCCCTCATAAAGGCAAACGAGCGTAACAATAAGAGATAAAGTGAATATCTTAACCGTTCTCTTCTGAATACCGTCTCACCCCGCTTTATTTCCCGAGCAACACCTTTCCCAGCTTGATCTTCTCGATTATCTTCTCTGCCAAGAGGGAAAGAAGGATCAGAACAACGCTAATTGGGATTAGCAAGACAACATCTATAACAACAGCAGGAATAGATCCCAAAAGCACTTTCACTCCTGCTCTGGTCATAAGCTGCGAGATATAGGTGAAAATAGAAGCTGTCACAATATAGATGACCATGCTTTTGCTGGAGATTGTTGTGACCCAGTTGAACTTCTTGGTAATCAACGTGCTCCCTACCAAAATCATAATGCAACCCACCAGAGCAACCAGCGATCTATACAGATCAATTCCAAGCTGCACAGTAAATCATTTTTCAGCGCCTATAACACTCAGTTCCGTCGTATAGATGTAATTGTCTCTGTAAAAGAACAGGAGCAAGATGATATACAAAACAAGTGTCCCTATAAACACACAGATTCTCTTGTTCCTATCAAGCTTCTCGCTCTTCTCCTTTGCCAAGCCACTCGCTTTGAATCCAAGCATGAAGAACGGCAACATGAAACCGTAAAGGTTAAAGTTGTATATGCTTGGCAGCAAGAAGGTGAGCAAGGAGCAAATGATATATGTAAGCCAGTGACCTTTGCAATACTTTTCAATAAATACCACAACCACGCAAGCAATGAACATAGCTTTAAGGAACCAGAGGTCGCTTACTGTCCTGCTGAGGAATCGTCCTGCTATCCAGGATACCGAATTACTCTCATGCGTCAAAACGTTTAGAACGACATCTATTATAGTCAGAACCAGCGCCCAACCGACAGTTGGAATCAACAACTGTTTCGCTCTCTTGCCGACTAGTTTTCCTGCACCATATCTTTCAAAAGATCCTTTCATCAGGTATCCTGAAATCAGCGCAAACAGCGGCATATGGAAACCATAGATAAACTTGAAAAAGGTGTCTTCCCAGAAATTAAACTCCGTCCCATGCAGATATTGAATGGCATGACCCCAGACAACAAGGAAAACCAATGTAGTCTTCGCTACATCAATACTATAGTCTCTTGTACCCCCTAGTCAGGGGATTTGGTCTATTCATCTCGTCCATATTCTCCGTCCTTAAATGTTTCTTTCCCACAAGGAATGGCAGATACCTCTCTACCAAGTATACCAACGGAATCAGCACAAGCAGTGACAGCAGGAAATAATGCCAATACACCGGATACGAATAATTCTCAATAGCTGGCCAAAGTCTGTGACCAACGGCATGAAGCACGTTAATAATTCTCATGTGGAACACATAAATGCCCAAGGAACTTTGACCGAGCCATAGTACCAGCTTATTGTCAGTTATACGCTTTGCCAGTTCATAGCAAAGAAAAATTCCAGCTACAGAGGTAATCGCGAATAGGGCAAGGTTGCCATATTCATTACTGTACATCATTACTGGAGAATTCCAGTATGAGCAGATAACAATCGCTGGGAGGAGAAGAATCCAGCCGTTCTCCAACCTGTTATTTCTCTCTTGCGTCAACCATCCATAGCAGTAGACCCCGCCAAAATAGAAGATCATCGCCATGGGTACTGTCTCGACATGAACGACAGTTTGTATCCCGGTCACCTGCGTCAGTGCCATCAGCACAACCGTAACAGGCAGGCAGATGTACCAGAGGGAAAGCAATCCTGTTTTTCTCAAGAACCAGAGTAACAACGAGCAGATAAAAAGAACTGTGAAAAACCAGTTAAACCAAGTCTTCGCTATCAGGGACGCTGTGATCCGCTGCCGAGTTAAGAGATAATACGCAATGTTTATCAGAAACAGGACGGCCTGCGGAACAACAATCGCACGAACTCGTTTCCAGAAATATTGAATGAACGACTCTTTCTTATCTCCTCCTGCCCGGCTGGACAAACCGGAGATAAAGAAGAACAGCGGCATATGAAAAGACAATATCGCTCGGTTTACAGGATCACCGATGTTCCCAGCGCAATGGCCCAGAACCACCAGCAATATTGCGATTCCTCGCATACTGTCGATCCATTTTATCCTACTGCGCTGTACCCCCCCCGATTGGTTTCGGGGCTATCTTATTGTCGTTCATCTTGTCGTTCATCATCTGCCTCCTAACTTACTCTTTACAATAATCCGCCTTCCGGTGTTTCCGGTAGTTGTAATAAGCATTGGGGCATATACCCAGCCGTCTAAGCAGCCAGGGAATGCCAAATTCATTATGATATTGTTCAATGAATCTATAAGCCCCTAATCGATTCCCTATGCAAAGAATGCCGCCGCTTTTTTTAAGAAAAGATTTTCCTTACGAAGTTCTTCGTTTTCTCTTTTGAGCCTGAGCATCTCCTTCATGTTGTCATACAAGCGCGTACCGGCTCCACCGGCTAAGACAATACCTTCCATATTTGCTCCTTTATGCTTTTGCTCTATGATGTAGCACGTTAAGTATTTTAGATTTCATTGTTCTGTATTCTTTTGTTCTTCCGTAGGTTATAAAAACCACTAAGCAACTAAATGCTACTGCTATCAGAAGTTTCAAGCCAATATAGAGTGCTGAAGAGCCTTTTAATATACCGCATAAAACATATGCAGGGAAAACGCTTGCCGCACAAATAGCAAAATTTTTAATCTGCAGGAGGAGGTATATCCTCACAGGCTTACCAAATCGTTTAAAGACTACCTTTCCTTCATACCAGAAGGATGTTAAAATCCTAGACACGGCTGTTGCAACGATTACTCCAGCGACATCCATCAGCTTTCCAAGTACGATAGATAGAAGAATATTCAAACCTGCAGCAACGATATTAATATATTGAGCTTCTTGAAAAATGCCCATCGCAGACCGATACATCCACATCGTGTTTGTAGCCATTCTCAAATAGAAAACAGCTAAAACGGCAATAACTAATCCATAAGGCATCACATACTGAGAGCCAACCCAGATTGGAATGAAATCCTGTACTATACATGCATAGCATGTAGTACAGATGGTGCCGAAAATGGAGAATGCAGTGAGTGCTACCCGGAACATTTCGTAAGAGTGCTCCATATCTCCTTCTGTGTTAAGATTACCAAAGCTTGCCACCAGTCCATTTGCAATAATTCCCGCTATCGCTACGATGTAGCTTATAAGCATATAATAATTTGAGTAATACCCAACGACCACTGTTCCGAACATAACAGAAATGATAATGCTGTCAGTCTGGTCAAGAATCGTATCGGATATTTTAAACAGAAAGGTGGCTTTTATGTTCTTGAAAAGTTCTCTTTGATTTACCTGCCTTTTATCGTTCTTGGTCTTTCCGCTTTTCCCTCTCAGGTATGGATAGTGCTTTAGTGATATTTGATTTAAAACCAGATTTGCGCCTATTGTGTGCAACACTTGGATTGCAAGGTATCCCCAGAAATCTCCGATCAAAAGCAGATATACAATCTGGAAAATATACATCAAACTTGTAGAAACAGTGTTTACAACATTTGATATATAGCTCTTCTGGTCTGCGGAGAGAACCATAGTTCTGTATACCACAAAATATGATGACACAGAATTGATCAGGTAAAGCACGTAATATCCAACAATCTCTTTGCTGTTTAACGAGCTGTGAACAATGTATCTTAGGAATGGTATTATCGCGATACCAACAGCGAAAACAATCAGAATTATTGTCAGATAGATTTTTCGGAACTCATCTACTAGACCTTTAATTCTTTCTTCGTCATTATCCTTTAATGCTCCATATAGATAGAACATTAAGACATTGCCCATCCCCATCTCAGCAAGAGAAAGGACTGAGAGTATGTTTGTATATAAGCTGCTGATGCCTGTATACTCGGCGCCCAGCAAGCGGATAAAAATGGTTCGTGTGGCAAAAGCCAAAACCATCATTGAGATTTTATTGACTAAGCCTGTTGCAACATTTCTTACAGACTTTGCGCTACGCCCATTGTCCATCGGCACTTTCCTCTCCTAGAAGGTGCTGTATAAGTTCCACATAAATCGTCGGAGTACTTTCCTTATACATTGTTTGCACCGTTTCAAATGACAAAGTGACATCAATTTGTGACTCTATAAAGTCTTCTAGCAGTCCCATATTTAGCGCTGAAGCATCTCGTACATCGATGCAACACGCCAACGGATATCGCTGAAGGCACTGAGATGATGGATCATGATCGATTGTCCTTGTCGAGAATATAGGCTTTCCATAACTTAAGTAATTGAATATTTTACTCGGAATCATATTTGCCTCAGCTCCTCCGAGATTTAAAAATGCATCAGCTAAGTTATAAACTAGTGCTAATGTCCTCTTGTCAACATAATCATGCGTTTGAATAGTAACCCTGTTCGTTTTAATGCCTTTTACAATATCAGAGCTTTCTTTTGACCCAAAAAATACGATATTGAACTTTTCGCCAAATTTGCTATCATCCAATAGTTTGATAAAACAAGAGGGATTCCTGTCCTCGGTTATAAGCCCAGTATATACAACATTATATCTTGTATCAGAAAATACATTAGATATTCTTTCAGGGACAATATTTGAAGGATTTTCTGTCTTCACGACCCCTGGTATAGAATAAAATTTTATCTTATCAAAATAATTTAATGACGTAACTTTATCGGCATAAACATTCTTTACAGAATCAAGCATTATGATTGCATCGGCATTATTAAGAAGATTCTCCTGGACTCTAAGGCATCGCTTTTCATGAAATCTTTTGCTAACGTATTTGGGCTTATTTTTTCCGAACATAGGATCCCACATCATCGCTATAAGCTTAACTTTGGGATCTCTTTCTTTTACCATCTTCCCTGCGTAGAGCGTGTCAATCCCGTTGTGGTCAGCAAAAACGAGATCAAAATTGAGCCTGTCATGTAGTTTTATGGCTTCCCTCGCACATTGCTGCATCCCTATTGGTTCGATATATGGATAAAACGGAAGTAAAAGAAGCTCCTTTGCCAATAGGATGAATCTATGAAACCTAAGCAGGAACTTTCCTATAGGGTTGTTCTCATGATGTCTTGCCCAAGAATATAAATCGAATGGGAACCCTTTCCTGAATCTAAATACCTTAAATCCATCGTATTTGCTCTCCAAGGGTTGAAAATTATATCTATACGCTAAGCAATATATTTCGATGTTCTTATTTTTCTTTAGCTCATTGATTATCTTCTCATCGCAATCTACATTCGCAGATCTTTCTGATGGATAAGATTGTAATATAAAAAGCACTCTCTTCATGATTCTCATCCTCATGTTATAGGGCATATGGTATTTCTGAAGTCTTAATGATGTTTTATTGATATTATAACTTCTCTATCTATCTTGTTTACTAGTACTTTAATTCCTGCTCAGAATCAGTGATTTCCCAAAATGGAAAAGATAAGATGAAAACAATTGTTGGTTCCATAGCGCCAGCAAGTAATGTTAGAATTATTGCTGGCAAAGCATATATGAAAATGCGATACAAGAACAAATTTGAAGCTTGCAGTAACCTGACTCGTGGACGATAAACATTGTAATACCATATTAAAAGCGGGATGACACCTATAATTCCATACCCGGAAAGAATCGCCCAAAACCACGCGCCACCGTTTACTACTCCTCCAATACCTTTAGCAAAATCCTTCGACTTTGGATTGATGAGCATATAGCTCGGTACATTTTGCCCATACGTAAAACCCTGATTTCCATCACCTACGCCAAGAAGTGGATGTTCTTTTATAATAGCAATATCATTCACAGTGGGGGATAATCTATGCATCGTGGACATGTTCGATGTGTCCTTAGGTTTTTCAAGAAGGTAATAACGTATTTCTTCTATTATATCGCCTCCAATATGGACCATACCGCCAAAAGAACTTAGCACCAATAGCAGTGATATAGCTATAATAATCAATAAACCAATCACAACAATTCGTTTTGATACCTTACCTTCTCTTGAAGACCAAAGTACATAAATTGCCGCAGAAAAAGCCATAATTGCAAATACTGTAGTGCTTTTAGAGAAATAAGATAATACAATTAGTAGCGATAACTTTATGCCACATGTTGTCTTTTCCTTCGCCGATTCTGTACCTTGCATTACCGCAAATAAATAAGGAAATGAAAGCATCCCTAATGATGCACCCATTGAAGCAGGTTCTGATCCCGTCATAGTTATTCTGGACATGCCTCGGATAAAGGAAGCTGTCGGCAACATTTCAAGGAAATTAATCCCGTCATATATTTCGCTGATCCCAGGTAAGCCTAATACAATCAATAGCTGAACAAAACCTGAAATCAACTGAATCCAAACGATAGTATTAAATGCTTTCTTTAATGTTGGCTCAATTCCACTTCCATTTCTTACCAAAGCAATATACGCAGAAAAAATACTAATATAGTACAAATGGAAATATATACTTCCAAGCGGTGCGGTGAAAGTATCCTCTCCAGATAGAGTACCATATTCTGCGTAAAATCGAATCGAATCAAGGATAGAAATTATAATCCAGAAAAAGGCTATACCAAATAAAAAAGCAACGCTAGTTGAAAGTTTTAATTCGTGTTTGCTTAACCCTGCTACAATGATTACAATAATCGTAATATAGCCTAACAATTCGCCAAAGGTTGAAGCAAATGAGTTCCTCCATGTTAGAGGTAACACAAAAATAAGTGACAGCACCACCCAATACAGCAACCTGTTCTTATGCAGTCCTTTTTGCCTATCAATCATTGTTATTTTTCACCCTTTGAAACAGTTTTTCATTTTTCATCTTTTAATTCGCTAAGTACATCGATATGTACTTTTGCAGAATTTTCAATCGTATACTCTGCTGTTGTTTTAAACGCTACAATTTCCCATTCATTTTTATCTAAGGTCACAGAACTTCGTATTGTAGATGCTAATTCTTTATCTTCATCAACTGGAACAATAAATCGTTCTTTAAGCATCTCACAAGCTGCAACGCAGCCTTCAGTGGATACCGTTGCCAATCCATAACTTAATGCTTCATTAATGACTAAACCCCAGATATCTTCCCTTGTCGGGAGCACAAACACATCTGCCGCCTGGTAATACAGCTTTAATTGGTCTTTGGTCATAAAGTCTATAAACATGATATTGGTAAGCTCGTTAGACTTAACGAGCTCTTTATATTCTTCCGTGGGTTTGCCGCCAATCAGATAAAAGCTGTATTCCTTTGGCAACAGGCAAGCTGCGTTCAGAAGCACATCTACACCTTTCCGGTAGATCATTTGCCCTACATACAAAACAACTATCGCCTTACTGTCAATGTTCAGTTGAGCACGGGCAAGCTCCTTATGTATGCGCTTTACCCCCCCCAAGGCGTCCGATATGGCTTTGTTATGAGCCTCAGAAGATGCTTCCAGCGTGTATGCCGCGATCTTCTTAATGCTGTTCTCACCGAATATAGAGAGTTTCGCGTCATCGTTCATTAGCCCCGAAATGGCACTAAATATTTCCTCTTCATTGTCAACGTCCACCAATGTACCATTGACATTATTTTGAACTAATTCAAGCCCCGCCAAACACTTTGTCGTTGTGATAACCGGGAGTCCAAACATCATTGCCTCATTTATAGCAAGCCCCCATACATCTCCTCGTGTTAGAAGAACAAACAAATCTGCACAGGCATAGTAATAATACAGCTCGTCTTTTCCTTTAAAGCCCACGAAGTGAACGCCGGAAAGTTGCTTTTTCTCTTTCCATTCGTTGAATTCCTTTGTTGGTTCATCTCCTATAAAATAGATACCAACATTCCCTTCCAAACGTTCAGCAACCTTCATCAACAAATCATAACCTTTACCATACCCATTGTTGTATGAGAAGCGGCCAACGGTAATAATAATCTTCTCTTCAGATATGCCCAGCTTTTCTCTGATTGCCTTTTTCTCTTCAACGGTGAACTTATTGGCTCGCACTATATCATTACTGCTAATTGAGGAAAAGGGGTAAATAAAGCAATTTTCACGTTTTGCACCATAGTGGGCGAAGAAGTTCGTTGTCGCCTTCCCGGACGATAGGCAAAACGTTGCGTCCTTAATGCAGAATCTTTTTGTATATAGCTTTATATAATTCTCGTGCTCTGGAATAATTGCACCATCTGCTTCCAACCCATAACTGATTCCATGACACTTCATCCATGCAATAGCTAATATTGATGCTGTAAATGAATATCCATGTACAACAATGACATCAAATTCAGAAGCATGGGCCTTCAAAAAGTTAACCATGCTCAGATCAAATCTTTTTCCGTTCAATGCACCTTTATTAAGGAATATCGCCTGGAAATTCTCTGCTTGGCTTGACTGCCATGCTTTGTTTCGCTCCGTCTGATACTCAGCAAGAAAAGCGACCGTCAGTGAGATCGTTTTCCCCATCTCATTGAACAGATCCACTCGATACGGAGCTGGTATCCCGCTCAAATACAGTACTTTCATTTTTTGACTCACCCCCTGCTCAGGATATTTCTGCGATGGCTCCGCTTTTTATTATTTCTTTCTTGTCGCTGCACAGTTTCAAGGAAGAGCGAATTTCACTTGCATATTCCCGTTTACGAAGCTGCGTAAGGAGATATAGGTGGTCAAACCACCACATTGCTATTCTGTAATGTCGCTTAGAAGGAAACAGCTTCCATGAGAGATATCGTCGGTTAGCAAAAATGTAGTTTACCTCTTCCTGCTTTGGTACTCTCCATTCCCGAGAAGCAAGGTGGTTCACATACAAAGTCGGATCAACAACCGTCCTCAACCCTACTTTTCCAGCCTCAACACAGTATCTATATGTGAAGTCTAAATCCTCAGCATATGCGTATCTGATCAAATGCTCATCAAAGTAATGGTCCAGATTCTTCAATATACTTCTTTTGATGCAGAAGAAATATCCCATTGCCCACTCTGTATTAACTACTGTGCTTATTCCAGAGGCATATCTTCCGCGCATATTGCTCTTAACTACGTAACCATCTTTACGCCAAAACTTCTTCATGCCGAGAAGTGTCCCGCCAAGATCCCGTAACATATCATGCTTTTTAGGGCCTTCAAAAACTGCATTGTCCCGATAATGAATAGCAGATACCAAGGCTACTCCCGAATCAGAAATACGCACGAACAACTTCTCCAAAGTTTCTTCGTTAATTAAGATGTCGTCATCACAAAACAACAAAACTTCTTCAGTCGCAGCTTTTATTCCTTCATTTCTCGCATAAGTGCTAGAGGCGATGGCGGGATGCATAATCTCTATTTCTGTTCCGTGAAGTCCCCGAAATTCCACAACTTCTATTGGTACCGAAGATTGGTCAATGATAACGATTTGCTTAGGGATGCTCGTGCCGCTACAAAGGCTCCGAACTGTTTGAATTAACGTATTATGTCGATTCAGCGTTGGAATTATGACTGAAATCGGTATAATTACTCTCCTCATTCCTTAACTCTCCTCATCGTGAGCTGAACGTTCTTCCATAACGTAATACGGAATTTTAATCTGTCCGCGTTGCTCATCTTCCTCGATTGGTTTTTGCCATGGTACCTGTGCAAAATAAGCCTTTCATCAAGGAACATGGCTGTTTTCTTCTTCTCCGCAATCAGGCTAAAGAACTGATCATATGGAACATTCTTATCAGGCAGTGGCACATACTGGATCAAGAAACTTCTTTTCGCTGCCATACAGCACCCATAATAGGTACTGTGTACAAGATTCTGAAAAAAGCCATGCATTGGGTTCCTTCTACTAAAAATGTCACCTTCAACGATATTCCCTTCAGCATCACAATAGCCAGCATTGTGCATTAGCAACTCTATCTGCGGGTTCTCATCAAACGCTTTTTTTACCGCTGCTAGCTTTTCAGGCATCCACACATCATCTTGATCACAAAATAGTAGTATATCTCCTCGGCTTTTAGGTACAGCTGATGCAAAATTTATCGAACTTCCCATGTGTTCGCCTTCTGTAATCTGAATCATAGGACAGTTTTTTTGATATTCTTTCACAATTTCTAAAGTGCTGTCAGATGACCCGTCATCGCTTACGATAAGCTCATCATCATCACAAAAATAAGGAACGATGCTATCAAGCTGCTCCTTTATATACTTTTCTCCATTATACGTAGCCATTAGGACAGAAACCGTCATTTCTTCACCTTGATGCTTGTTGCATCCATTCTTTCCACTTATTTTTTATTCCATCGATAGCAGTACAAACCAGTATTACCAACGTAATCAGTCCAACCGACTTTACCAAATAATATATAACTGAATTTTGTACGATCCTCATGCGCCCCAATACAACGTCTATTATCCTCGGAAGCATTAGATAACTGTGGAATACCATTATCCTCAAAGACTGACTGGACATCCACTTAAACCACCTCTTGAGCTTTGCTGTATGAGAAAGCAAGGTTGCTAATCCAACGATCATTAGAGTTCCGCTCAACGAGAGGAGAATCGCAAGTATCTCGTCCCCCCCCCAAGACAAGGTGCGGAAATCAATTCCTGCAGCATCATCAGTTAGCAGAACATTCGGTATCCCTGCAACAATAAGTATTTTTAAGATCCTCATTTTGGGAAGAACATATCTTCTCAAAATGAAACCGATCATAACATAACCCGATGCTACTGATATTCGCTGCAACACCAGGAGGATTTTCGTTATCCAGATCAGATTGTCGTGGTAGGGTACATAGAGACCAATGCATATGAGCCCGAAACAAATGCCTATTTGGAAATAAAGATTTGTTTTCGAGAGGATAGTTCTTGCCAATACCCTTGCTCCAACCATAGCTGGAACAAACCATAGGACGCTAATTCCAAATAATGAGAACGTATTCTTTAGGTCAGTAACGATGTCGGAAATCACATATGTTTTCAGAAGCAGCAGGCGAACGATAATGTCAAAAGCAACGTATAAAGCAGAGTAGAGGAAATAATCCCTAACCAATCTCATATCGGACTTACTGAATTGCCGTCCTTCACTATCTACCGACAACGTCATGCCGCTAATAATGAAAAAGAGAGGCATATGAAATCCATAAATAAAAGCATGAGTCTTTGTACCAACCGGGAAAACATGTCCTATAACAACCAGAAGAATTCCAATGCCTCGCATCACGTCAATTTCATCTATGCGACCTGACCTGTTTTTCATCTTATGCACCTCTTAGAATCACGTCCGAATAGATATGGGAGTTTTTTGTTTTTTCCATGTGTTTTACAAAGAATGACGTATGAAGCGCCTCTTTGTTGGCGTTCTTGCATTGATTTATCGCCCTCACCAGTTCCTCAGCACTATCGCTTTCAACCACCACGCATCCCGCTTCTTTCGCCACTCTCTGACCGAATTTACTATCCTTTCCGATAGCAAAGATGATTGGCTTTTGACATGCAATGCACGTTGCCGTTTTGCTGGGTAGTGCGGTCCTATAAATATTAGTCGCAAGCGGAATAACATTAACATCAGCCATTGCATATATACTTGGCGCAAATTCAGAGGGCTGCATCGGCCAAAAAGAAATATTGCTTAGCCCTTCCGCTTCGTGCTGAAGCCGTTCCTTATACATGCCATCCCCGAAGATATGGAAGTGAATATCTTCTTCATCCTGCATAAGTTTTGCGGCTTCCACTAGAACATCCACATTTTGCATAGTGCCAATGTTTCCTGCGTATACTATATTAAACTTATCCGTCGACAGAAATTCTGCTATTTTTTCGCTATACACATCTTCATAACGATACAAGTTATCTGTATAACTCCAGTTGTATATAACTTCAGTTTTATGTGGATCCGCACCTTTTTCTATTAGAAGATCCTTCATGTCCTCAGAAATTGTTATAATCTGATCCGCATGCCGGTAAGCGTATCGCTGTTCCGCAGAGAGAATTCTATACGCCAGCCCTTTTACGCTTCCAATATAAGCAGCATTTTCCGGAAAAATATCCTGTACATTGTAGGTCAGTCTTGCCCTTGGCAATAATTGCTTAACCATAAATGCCATAACTCCTGCGGCATTACTTGATTGATTAAAAACGGCTTCACAATCTCTGTGTTTCCAAATCGCTTTACGGCAGCGCCAAATATACCCTAATCCTGCCAGATATCTTCCGGCCAGATTTCCTTTGGCTGCCATTTGACACGGCACACAGTCCGTTGTTACACCAAGATTGACAAGTTCTTTAGGCAGGGCATCGAGTGGTCCCCCCGTATCCTGTTGAATAATATGTACGGTATGGCCATTAGCGTATAGTGCCTGAACTATGGCTACCAACAAGTGTTCTGATGGCGTTCTTCTGTCAAAGCTGCCATCCATCCACATCAATACTTTCATTCAATATCTCCATTACAACGTAAACGGCACAAGGCGTTACTAGATGACTAGTGAACACATGACATCATCCTATTCTTACGAGGTTTTCACCATTTCTGTATTTGTCAAATGCATCAGCAATTTTTATGGATACATTCTCCTCTATGCTGCTAACATTTTCCACGCTGTTGATAGCTCGTATAAAAGCAGCAATTTCATAACGGATACCCTCCCCCTCCAGTTGGTAGAAATATCTCTTATTGTCCGTTTGATTCTCAAATCTAACTTCAAAATAATCTGTTTTCCACCAAGGAGCAGGAACATATACATAGCCTTTTGTTCCTGAGATAATGAGTTGTCCCTCTGCCTTTACTCCCATACCAACTCTGGCTGTGGCCACAGCATTAGGATAAATCAAATTCATCTGGGTAAACCTGTCATAATGTTGTTGCTGATCATAAAAGCTTGAAACAAATTGTTCTACACAGTCATTCGTGCCCAGCAACTGATAAATTGGGAGTAGTGCCGTTGGCATCCAAGCCTCAAATCCTGACCAAACATGATTCTGTTCTTCTAGAGTTGGTGCTTTTTCCCTTAGACTGGTACAGACCGAATCTATCGATACCACCTGCCCGATCTTCCCACTTTTTATCAGTAGAAGGAGCCGATCATACGCAGTAGCATACGCAGTTTTGATTGACTCCATGAGAATGACCTGATGTTGCCTTGCCGATTCGAAAAGTTCTCTCACTGTTTCCGGATTAGTTGCTATCGGCGACTCTACTAGAACATGCTTACCTGCATCTATTGCTTTACGTATCTGCTCTTCATGTTGCTGCGGTACACTAACAAGATAGACTGCATCGCACTTTTCCAAAAGCGACTCAAAGGATTTGCAGTTTTCAATTTTCTCATCTACATCTTTTAGAACTTCATCATTTTCTGAATATACTGTAGTTACCTCAACACCGTTGACAAAAACAGACTCGTTTAAATGCTTGAGCAATAAAGGGTTTTCTCCAACAAGCCCCAGTCTAATTTTTCTCTTCTCTGCCCTAATTTCAGAACTTGATATTCCCTCGGTTCTCGGAAGATATACTACCTTACAATAGTCATTCAGATAGTCAAACTTTCCAACCCAATCAGAGCCAACCGTGAAAATATCTACACCGTACTTGCGAATGTCATCTATCTTCTGACCCTCGTATTCCTCCACAATAATCTTATCCGCAAGCCCTGTAGCACGTACTGCTTCAATGCGCTCCATCAATGACTGCTGCACATTGATTTTTCCGCGAGTTTTATCAAAGTCATCTGCCGTGACACCTACAATTAGGTAATCACCCAGTGCTTTTGCACGTTCCAATAGCTTAATATGACCATAGTGAAGCAAGTCATAAGTACCATATGTAATAACTTTTACCATATCTTGCTTCCCTCCACACAATCAAAGAAGTCCACGCTTTTGCAAATCCTTAAATGCATCCACAAGCGTAGTATTATCCTCTTTTGTTAACGCACCAATATGGCCCACACGGAAAATGGTTTCCTTCATTTCACCCCCATTGGGGCAAATCCAGATACCATACTCATCCTTAAGCGTTGTAAAAACATCATAAGCCGAAACATTCAAGGGATGTAACGGCGTTACCGCATTGGACATCGACTCCGAAACAATTTCAAACGGAAGTCCTTTTATTTTTTCTCTAAAATCCCGGGCAAGTTCAGAAATCTTCTTCGTTTCACTCTCAACGCCACCTGCGGCTTCGATTTCCTTCAACCGGACATTAATCTGCCGAAGTGTTCCAACCGCTGGAGTGAATGGGGTCTGCCCCCGTTCTCCATTCTTTAGCGCAGATTTCAGGTTCAGATACATGCACTTCACTTCACGGCTCTCTACCCGTTTGACAGCCTCACTCGACAGGACAATCACCGACACGCCCGGAGGGCAAGCTAACGCTTTCTGGGATCCCGTAATCATCACCTGAACGCCCAAGCGTTTCATTTCAAACTCATCCGCCAGGAACGAGCTAATCGCGTCAACAACCAGAAAGATTTCATTTTTCTTGCAGAACTCACTGATCATTTCCATGTCGTAGTGAACACCCGTCGATGTTTCATGAACATTAACTAAGAAGCCGGTAAAGCCCTTGCCATCGTATAAAGCCAGCTGCTCTCTCTTCAACGCCTTACCCGGCTCCAAGCGAATCTCCTCATATGGAATCTCATGAATTTGACACAGTTCCACAAAACGATGTCCAAAGCTACCGCCATTTACAATCAGGACCTTGTCCGTCTTATCAAAGCCATTCATAACAGTGGCTTCCATAGATGCCGTTCCAGACCCAGTAATAAATACTACTCTGGCATCATCTTCTGCCTTTGCAAATCTTTTCATCAAGTTTTCGTTTTCAAGCATGACTGCTGAAAACTCCGGGGTTCTAAAGTACGGAACCTGTTCTGCACCAATGGAGCGCACTGCATCATCCGACATTACCGGACCAACTGTAAAATTAAGCATTGATATCCCCACCTATCTTATTTCAAAAGCTTTTCCGTGCAGATTTCAGTCGCATGACCACCGACTTCAATATGACGGTCTCTAAATGCCTTTACTTTTTGGCTCTCCATATCATAATCCGCATTTAGGATATACTTGAGGACCTCATCCTCCGTGTGACAAATTCCTGAGGGAATTTCCTTATCTAGGTCGAAGTAAAATCCACCACGCGCCTTGTTGTAATCTTCAAAGTCATATCCAAAGCACACAATCGGTCTCCCCAGAATGCAATAATCCATAATAATGCTGGAGTAGTCCGAAATGAGATAATCTGCTACCATCAACAAATCATTTACTACAGGATAATCCGATTCATCTCGAACAAAATCATTGAATTGAATGCCGAGCATCTGTCTAGTATTCACATGCGCTCGAATAATGAGGATATAATCTTCACTCAATTCATTCTCCCACTTTTCCAAGTTGATGGGAGGCTTTAGGTTACAAGTCTTGCCGCCATCAGTAGATTCCCTCCACGTCGGCGCATACAAAATCACTCTTTTATTCTCCGGAACGCCAAATTGTTTCCGCAACTCTTTTTTCTTTTCCGCTGTGCATGAATAAAGCGCATCATTTCGCGGTAGCCCAGATAATAAAAGATTTTCTGGAAGGACTCTAAAATCTCGTGTAATAATCGGCTCCTCGTATCTGCCAGAAATGCAGAAATAGTCGATATGATCCCAGTTGAAATCATTTCGTCCCTCCACTGCATTACCCATTAAGTTGATTGCCGGACCATGCCATGTGTTCATGTAAATCTGGGATTTCTTCTTATATTTCAATCCACGTTCAATATTTACACTTGTAACCCAGTATTTAGCTTTTAATGTTATAACAAAATACGTCAGAGTATCTATTTTCACCTTATCACACGTGACTTGAGGAAAATCTTCAGGATGTTCAAATGCCCATACATAGTGATAGCCTTCTCCAACCTTATTATTCCTCATGTATTCGTAAATAGCCTTAGGCGAATCATTATACTGTTTACCACTGAACGAAACAAACAGAATCATTTTATCGTCAACTTTTACGAATAGACCAATGAATTTCAAAACCGCACTGCCCACCCCTATAAAAAAACTCATAAGCCACGGTGTATGCTTAAGAAGATACTCCAGTTTCCGCTTCATCGTTATAGATTCCTCTCAAATCAATTTTCAAGTTCTTTGTAATATAGGTTTTTCCGCCAAGATCATACTTGTATTTTTCTGTTCCTCTCAACAGATTTAAGCACCGGATTTTATCCGACTGGTAACAATCTTTAATAATCTCATTACACAAAACCAGCCCCGGACTGTAACGTCTATACTTTTCGTTTATCGCAAGGCGAGGCACTAGGATAGAGCCCTTATCTATAAATCCTTCTAGAAATGCAGCCACCTCTCCGTCAATTAACAGCGCACAAACTGTTCCATGCTCCTTAACAGCTCCCTCTGATACATAATCAGCATAATGCCCAATCCGAGTAACAAGACCACTTCCATACCTACTTTGAAGTCTCCCTTGATACACTTTCATGCAATCTTTATGCAACCGCCGTTTTTCTGTACCCCCCCCATAAAATTTACATTCATAGACCTTTTGATCTGCTGACATGCGGTTGTACGCCGTTCTAATATTCTGCTTTGCGTGTTTTGTCAAAGAAGAGAAATAGTTATCATATGTTTCTTCTCCCAACTGCACCGCAACATTTTCAACATCGTCTTCCGAAAGAAGCCCTCGTTCTTCCACAATGGATTTTATTGCCGCATAGGTTTGGGATTTCGCATCAATAAATCTCACACAAAACACATGAATACTGTTTCTCCTGAGATAATCAAAGAACGTCTCAAATGCTTCTATTAGCTTTTGAAGAGAAATATCGCCATAAATACAATCCACATAGTCAAAGCACTCAAGACTTCCAAGCAGATAACATACTCCATTTTTTATTCTTGTGTGTATCAGAACCAGATCCTTGTTTTCTTCTTGCACTACAAAAGACCGCACCTTTGTCTGACATTTTAGTAAATATCTGAGACCCAACACATTTTCCAGCATTTCAGCTGTTTGAAAAAATCCTTGAACCTTCACCTTATCAAATTTTTTGTTAACTTGAACCCCATTTTTGATTTCAATAACATTCACTATGTTTATTCCTCCACAAATAACAGCCCAGACTCATTCTCCAAGAGTCTGAGCAGTTTTTTCTTATAAAGCTCTACTAATCGTCCTCAGCAGTGTGAACCACACTACCACTATGTCTTGTACCGCTGCAATGAACGTTTCTGCGACAAATCATTGCCACAGTAGCTCCCATCTTTAGTCCTGATGGCACTATCACCCGCCACTGTAAGCGATGTCTTTAGTCCTGACAGCACCAATCCTCGTCACGGTAACCCCCGCCTTTATTCCAGGTTCCACTCATCCATGCCACGGTAGCTCCCCCTTGCCGGATTACCCCACACGAATGAGCATCTCCGTGAGCATGAGATTCTCACATCCAACTTGTCATCTCCAAGACCGGGATGAAATCGCAGATGATGTTATCATCGTCAAGCCCTGAAACCGTTATGTGAAAGTCACCGCAGTGTCGGTAATACCGTCATGGTGCAATCTGACATAAACCCACGAGCTACCGTTGCATCCATAAAAGTGCTTTTTCGGGGCATAAACGCCTCAATTCACACTCGTTTCACCCTTGCTCACGCCCGCGCTCTCAGCATTTTGCACTGTTAGAAACCGCATTTCAGCTTCACGCAGGGCATTTTGCCAGCCTCCCAGCTTGACACTACTGTAAGAGCCGTATTTATGCCCGACTCCACTCTGGAATTTCTTCCAATTTTTAGCAGCTTAAAATGTACAAAATCATCGATATTTAGTGATTTTCTCCACTCATAGCAGTGGTTTGACCCTCAGAAATTCCCTCGGTACTTTCAGGCATAAACAGGATTTTCACCGTCATTAGCATTATCTTCAAATCCTCAACTATCGACTGACTGGCTATATAGATTAAGTCCATTTCAAGCTTGTCGTAGGGCGTTGTATTGTATTTGCCATAGATTTGGGCATAGCCCGTCAAGCCCGCCTTAACTTGCAGGCGCATGGCGAATTCGGGCATGGTTTGTTCGTACTGCGCGGCTATTTCGGGGCGTTCGGGGCGGGGGCCTACTATGGTCATGCTACCACCTAATATGTTGAAAAGCTGGGGAAGTTCATCAAAACGGATTGCGCGGATAATCTTACCCACCGGTGTTATGCGGTCGTCCTTGTCGCCTGTTGAAAGCCTTGCTACGCCGTCTTTTTCGGCGTCTATGCGCATGCTACGGAATTTTAGGACGTTGAATTTCTCGCCGTCTTTTGTCAAGCGGCACTGCTTATAAAGCACCGGTCCTTTGTCGTAGCATTTTATGATTATTGCTGTTATTAGCATAAGCGGTGACAATATAACTATGGCGACAAGCGACGCGACAACGTCAATAATGCGCTTGACAATCAAGTAAAACTGCTTTGGGTGCGCCCTCGTGCAGAGCAAAACCGGCACGTTGAACATATGTATTTTTCTCGAATTGCTGATTAGTAAATCGCCTATTCTTGGGCGGACATACGCCTGAATATTTTTGTAAATACACTGCTTGACGATGTCGTTGCGAAATGACGATTCGACACCGCAAATGAAAACTGCGTCCACACCTTTTAGCCTTTTGAGCACCTCGTCAAGACCCATTTCTACCGAAATTGTGTCAATCACCTTGAATTTCTTTTCAAGCTTATACACTCCGCAAACTGTATTTAACGCTGATTTGTCGCCGTAAACTACAAGTGTTTTCTTTACCGGCGTAAGTCTGTAATAAAGCGGAACAGCAAGCTTTGACCATATCGATGACAGCACCATTTGTACGATAAACGCCGCAATTAGCGGGAGGATATCGACAACCTTTCGCGATAAAAAGCACGTTGCCATATATGCCAAAACATTCGTTAGCAGCAATGCGAAGAATTGCGAAAACACAAGCTCGCTCGGCGTGCTTAGGCTTATCATGAAGCCTCCGTACACGCGCACTATTCCGAGTGAAACGAGCGCGTAAATAATGACGACGTAGATGTTCCCCTTGCGAAAAAACGGATAACTTATTGAATTTTTGTAGCACGCATACCACGCGACAGCGAAGCAAGCCGCAATTAGTGCTAAATATAGTACCTTATATACATTTAACAAGGTGTCTTTTTTCAGCCGCCGCTTTGTTGTTATTTCGTCCATTTTCAGTCCTCTCAACACCTATCTTGAGTTTGCTAAAACTGATATTTTTTGCTTTTGCTCGGCTGTCATTCTGCCGCTTTTTTCTTTATTGCAAATGCGCTTTTGCTCATAAAGCCACTTGCCGAGCCAAATTCCGTCGTCCGTTTTGTAGCTTTGGGGGATATTGACATCGCCGTGCTGCTTTAGATACTCGCACGCTTTTGCATAGCGAATTTCCCATGAATTTTCCGGTTGCCATATCATGCCGATTTCATCGAGCATTTTTATGCGGTCATTATCTAGGTTTCCCGGCACTTGCCCCGAACGAACGCGGCGTTGAGTTGTCAGCCAACTGCCTAGTGACAAGCCGTCTTTGGTTTTGTATTTGTTGGGGACGTTTAGGTTGCCGTTTTGTTCAAAATATTGCTTTGCGGCGGCATAGTGTTGTTGCCAACCTGCTGATAAACTTGTTTGAAGCGCGTCGAAGATTTCTCTACATTCGCGGACTTCGTCGTAGATTTTGAAATTTTCTACAACGTTTATGCCCTCGCCGCCAAACCGGAAGTTGGCGGCTGTGAGCATTTCTTCTTTTAGTGAGGAAATGCTGTATAGGTTATCGAAGTTATTGACTATATCGAAAATCAGAGGTGTTTTTCCGCTGCCTGTACAGAGGGCACGTCCGATTTGTTGTTTATAGATTATGGGCGATACTGTCGGTCTAAACAAAATTACGCCGTCGATGTTCGGCAGATGTATGCCCTCGTTGAACATGTCGATGCAGAATAGCAGCTTTAAATGTTCTGAATTATCGGCTTGAAAATCCGCAAATTCCTTGCTTGTTGTTGGGTCGTCGCAATATGCGGTGTACATTTTTGGTATTTTATCTATTTTTGCAAACCAGTCTTTTGCGCTGTTTTGCATTTCTTTTAGGTGCTCTAAATTCGCGCAAAAAACTATATATTTGCCGTTTTTGTTTTCGATATGCTTTGCAAAAATGTCCGATAAGCCGTCTGCATTTTCAAGAGCGCGGCGCAGGGCATCGAGGTATTTTTGGTTTGCGTCGCGCAGTGGTTTTTCGGAAATACTTTTTACCCTTGCTTCATATTTCGCAAGCTCTTTTTGGTATGAATATACGCTTGTGACGTATTTTGGTGCGGGCAAAATTCCGCGCACTATTGCTTCGCCGAGGGTGATTTCCGAGGCAATATTTCCGTCGAAAAGCTCGTCCGCCATGTCGCGGCAGTTGTCGAGATATCGCACGTTTGTTGCTGAAAGACCTAAGATTTTTGCGTTTGGGTAAGCCGCTAAAAGTCGCTGTACACCCTCGCCCCACTTTTCAGCACCGCAACGGTGAAATTCATCTAAAATGATAAAATCGCATTTCAGCTCTTCGATATCTTGCTGTGAAAGAAGTGTCAGCTTGCTGTACGTGATGAACTTTATATTTCTCAATTCCAAGTCAGGATTTGAGCGTTTTAAGCTTTCAAGCTGTGTTTTAAAAATATATTCGCTCGGCGAAAGCCACACGATTTGTGCATTTGTGTGTTGCTCGGCAAGCTTAAAAGCAATGTACGATTTGCCCGTTCCGGTGGGGTGTATAACGGCAGCCTTGCCGGTCTCGTTCATGAGCGAAAGTGCTGATAAATAGGCTTGTTCATTGTGTTTATAGAGTTCAATAGCCACCGTGCAACCCTCCTGTCTTGAAACTACATAACGCGAATTATGTTGTTGACTTTTAACAAAAAGACAGCTACAATTTTATTGTATCTGTACACTATCATTTAATTTATTATATAAGTATAACACAAAGTAGCATCAAAGACAATAACAATTTGATTTTTTATCATAATTGACAATTTTATACATTTTTTGATAGCACTAAAAAGAAGTCTGCACAAATTATTTTGGGGCAGGCTTCATTTTGGTGTTTTTTTTGCGCTTGCGTCCAAGCGAAATACAACATAATTCGCGTTATGTTGTTGGCGTTTTTATTTGTTATATACCTTATTATATAAGCAGACGCAGACGCTCTAGCTTTGCGCGGTGCTCTTTGCCGCTTGTGGCGGTGTAGATACGTGTGGTGTTTATATTTGAATGTCCGAGGATATCCGCCAGTTTCACCACATCTTTTTCGAGACGGTAAAATGCTTGCGCGAACAGATGACTAAGGTTATGCGGGAACACCTTTTGCGCTGTTACATTTGCTGCTTTGCATATGCGCTTCATGGCTGACCATATGTTGCTTCTGTCCCACGCTTTGCCTGTTTTGTGATGAAAATGCTGCCGCTTTTTATGCCGTACTTGCTTGCGTAAGCGCTTAGGCTTCTGCATAGCTGCTTTGGCAATAAAACCGTGCGGCGCTTGCCCTTGCAGTTGACATTTGCACAGCAAAGCTTGGCTGCTTCAACCGTCACAAAACAAAGCTCGCTCACGCGCATACCAGCACTGCAAAGCGTTTGCATGGCAAGACAAAGCCGCTCATTGCCTGTTTTATTTGCCGTATTGACAAGCCGCAAATACTCCTCTTTTGACAGCTCCTTTTCACTTTCCGAAAACGCACACCTCTGCATTTTCAGCCGTCGTACACAGCAATCATGCAAGCCCGCAAATTTGAAAAAGCAATTTAAAGCCGCAAGCATCGAGTTTACACTTGCGGGGGCATACTCCGCTAAAATCTTCTCCTTATACGCCAAAACAAGATTTTTGCTAACTTCCCTGCCCTCCAAAAATTCATAAAAACCCTTATATCACGCATATATTTTTCGATAGTCGCCCCACTTTTTTCGCACTCGATTAAATACTCTTTATACTTTTCAAACATAAAAACCACCTCATAAACAAAAATCGCCGCCACTGTGTGACGGCTTTATTGCTATATTACCATAATTTACATGTGGTTTTTACAAGGAAAAATTACCAATTTTAATTGCAACACAAGCTCGCTTATAAAATGTCCTAAATACCGGACTACTGCCACTGGATTATTTTACGCAAACGGCGGCGAACTGACGTTTGCAGGCTTTCTGAAAATTTCGGTGGCAGTAGTTTTGCTTTAATATTTCCCTAAATATATTTTCCGCTTATATGGTGGCAGTTGTTTTTTGTGATGTGGCGAATTTTACTGTTTTGTGGTGCTTACTTTTGTCCATTGAATTTTGTCACAGAGACAAAACAAATTGCGTAGATGGGCTTAAAACCTTGCTTTGTCGGCAAATTAATTACGACTTTTATGGTATGTAAAAAACGCATACCATAAAAGTCGTAATTTTTATTGTTTTTCAACGATATTATTCAGCTTGTTTTAAAGCGAAAATTACTGCCACTAGCGCAAATTTCTATATTTGTGGGGTGCGCTTTTATCATTTGTAAATTTTCAACAATATTCAATCTTATTATTTGTGCACATCTACAAATATTGGAGTTCCGCAGTTCTTTTGATTGTGCGTCTGTGCGAAGTTCGTACAATAGGCTTGTAGGTTAATGAAGCTGTTCTGTGAAAATTTAATATTTATGAAAAACCTCGTTAGGTGCACAGAGTGGCTGTCAGCTTTGGTGTAACTTAAGGAGGTTTTTTATGGCAAGAAATTTAAAAGATGTGGTCAGGTGTGCCGACTTGTCCAAATTTGAGATTGGGTGTGCGTACTCGATATGCGAGATAAAGGCGTTGATTGGCTTAGACGAAAATGCTCGATTAAAAAGCACAGCACGCTTGTTTAAAGAGCTGCTTCTCGTTGGGCTGAAATTTGAGATAACGCAGAACGGGAAAGAAGTGCTTTACAAATTGACGGACATGATGGTCAAAATCAAGGAATGTGACATAACGGCTGCTGACCTGCCTTGTGCTCGAAAATCTGTGAAAAGCGTTGTTCGTGATGCCGATATTGATGTATTTGTAATTGGCGTGGAATACACTGAAAAAGGCATTAAGACCGCACTTGAATTTGGAGAAAAATCAACTGTGAAAATAGCAAATATTTTAGATGAGCTTCTAAAAAGAGGGCTGCGTTTTGAGGCGCACAATGAAGGTCGAGCAACAAAATTTAAACTTGTTAGCGCAAATGCAACAGTTGACTTTACTGATATTGGCAACGGAAACAAATCTATTGAGGTTTGCTTAGCAATGAATCTCTTATATGATATGGCTCAAAAGTATGGCAATTGCTTCACTGTTGACAAAAATTTTTTGCTGAATTACATAGACAATGTTTATAGTGATTTAATCCGTGTAGTTAATGATGAGCTTGAATATTTTAATAGTAAAAAAAGGCAGCTTAAAATAGCGCATGATAAAAACAGCAGTAATATACAGAGCGTATGTAATATTGTGAAGCAAGTGTCTTTTAACACCACTTTATACAAAGAGCTTAATGAGCTACTTGAAAAATTCAAATGCGATAAAAATGAATTATCTAAACAAATGAATGAGTTAGATGTTCTTCAGAACCCAAGCTACAACATTAAAAATATGAGGATGGCTTGTACTATCTTCAGCTAAAGCTACATAAACATTAAAAAGAAAATTAAAGGAGGCGGTTTGCTATTTTGGAAAGGCAAAAAATGAATTTTCGGTTTCACAACCCCAATACGGCGGAAGCGACCGCCGAATACATATTGAAAATATTTATAGAAGCAAATAAGGAAAAGGTGGAGCAAGCTATACAAGCCGCGGCTGATGTTATGGCAGCGCCGTCGTCATGCTCTGACGAAAATAAAGCTAATCATCAATAATAAAAATGCCAAAGCACCCACAGAAGCTTGAAAATCAAACTTCCGTGGGCGCTTTTCCGCTTGTTTGTCTTTATAAAGAATGCTTTTTCTTTTCAAGTGAAGCGAGGATATCATTTACATTTGAGTCGGTGGCGGTGTGGGGATAAGCTTGTTCAAATCCAACTAGGGCATCTTTCGCCCGTCTTTCATCAGATATACTATCGGCAAAAAAATGAACGCCGAAAAGGGGTGCGTGCCGAACATTGTATACGGCTACGACAAGACGGTCGGTGACTATTTTAACCTTGAAATTAACGAGCAGGAAGCCGCTGTCGTGCGACAGATTTACACGTGGTATTTGACCGATGGCTATGGCGGTGCTAAGATTGCAAAAATGCTGAACGAAAATGGTTTGCGAACAAAGCGCAGCTGCACATGGTCGCAAAATGCCGTGTGCCGCATTTTGACAAACGAGCTTTACAGCGGAAAAATCATCAACGGCAAACAGGAAATCTCCGATTTTTTGACAGGACAGCGCGCCGAAAAGGACGAAACCGACTGGATTGTGACAGAGCGCCCCGACCTGCGAATTATCGAGCCAGAGCAATACGAAAAGGCCGTACAGCTTATGACGGAGCGCGGAAAGATGTTCAAAGTTGACCGCGAGCGGCAAAGCAACAAGCATTTATTTTCGACGCTGATTAAGTGCAAGGACTGTGGCCGGTCGTTTCGGCGCACCGTGCGCGTATATAAAAACACATATGTCCGTTGGGTGTGCAGCGGGCACAATGGACAGGGCGCAGATAGCTGCCCAAACTGCACCTCTGTTGACGAGGATGAGCTTATAGACGCTCTGCAAAAATATTTTTCTGAGGTGCTGAAGTCACGGAAAAACATAATCGCTCACGTTGTGAGCGAGTTCAACAGGCTTTACAAGGCAAAAAACGGCAATGTTGAATATGAAAAAGATCTGCGTCAGCGGCTTTTGAAGCTTAACAAAACACGCCAAAAATATATGGATATGTACGCCGACGACCTTATTACACGTCAAGAGCTGAACGACAGAATTGGCGGCATGAAGGACGAGAGCGCTAAACTAGAGAATGATTTAAAGCTTGTCGCCTTCAACATCGACAAGGGCGAGCAGCTTGAGGGCCTTATAAAAAAGACCTTTGACACCATTGAGAATATCACCGACGTGCGGCAGCTTACAAACGCGCAGCTTAAACAGGTGATTAAGAAGATTGAAATGGACAAGGACGGCAACGTGGACATTTATCTGCGCCTGCTTGGAGATTTGGGGCTTGATGAAACCGTTCTAATTAACGACAACCATACATAAAGACGTCGCGCAGCGTTTGAAGCGGGTCAACAGGGCGCTTTATAATGAGGCGTGGGCTATGCTTGAGCGGAACAAGGCGCAGCGGCATATACGCGGGGGCGAGGCGACGCGAAGAAAATATAAGCAGGACTGACGCGGGCTGTTGTAATTTTGCTCGAAAACAGTTATACTAAAACCATAAAGGATGGTGCGTTTTATGTATGACTGCATTATAATAGGCGGAGGCCCCGCGGGGCTTTCGGCGGCTGTAAATATGGCACAGCGCGGAAAGCAGGCTGTTGTTTTGACTGCGGGCGAAAGCCTGCTGGCGAAGGCGGAGCTTGTGAACAATTATCTCGGCTTGCCCGAAATGAGCGGCAGCGAGATGATGGACACGTTTGAAAAGCACGTGAGGCAGATGAACGTCGAGATAAAACACGCAAAAGCGTCGAATGTGCTTGCAAACGACGGCGATTTTGCCGTGAACATCGGCGACGACATCCTCACCTCAAAGAGCATTATTCTCGCCTGCGGAGCGGCAAAGGCAAAGCCCGTGTCGGGCGAGAGCGAATTCCTCGGGCGCGGCGTGTCCTACTGCGCGACGTGCGACGGCATGCTTTACCGCAACCGCAATGTCGCCGTTTGGGGGCTGTCTGAAGAAGCCGTTCACGAGGCAAATTTCTTGAACGGAATAGGTTGCAAGGTGATGTATGTCGCAGGGCAATATCCCGACGGTCTTGACGAAAAAATCACATACGTTCACGGGCGCATTGAAGAAATAAACGGCGAAGCAACCGTAAAAACGTTTCTTTGCGGCGGTGTTTCATACAGCGCGGACTGCATATTTATACTTCGTCAGGCAGTGCCGACGGACGCGCTTATCTCCGGCATTGAGATGAACGGCACGCACGTCATTATAAACGAAAACGGCGCGACGAACATCGAGGGCGTATACGCCGCGGGAGATATGACGGGCACGCCGTATCAGGTGTCGAAGGCTGTTGGCGACGCGCAGTGCGCCGCGCTTTCGTGCAGCAAATATATTGACGACAAAAACAGGGGGCAAAAGTAAGTGAAAAGACAGGACTACATCTCGTGGGATGAATATTTTATGGGCGTGGCGCTGCTGACCTCGCAGAGAAGCAAGGACAATTCCTCACAGGTGGGCGCGTGCATCGTCAGCAAGGAAAATAAAATTCTTTCGATGGGCTATAACGGAATGCCGACAGGCTGCTTTGACGACGATATGCCGTGGGAGCGCGACGGTGAACCGCTGAAAACAAAATATATGTACGTCTGCCATGCGGAGCTGAACGCTATTTTGAACCACGACGCAGGCACCGGCACGCTTAAAGGCGCACGCATTTACACGACGCTTTTCCCCTGCAACGAGTGCGCCAAGGCGATAATTCAAAGCGGAATTTCAAGAGTTGTATACTACGACGACAAATATTCCGACACCGACGCCGTAAAAGCCAGCAAGCGAATGTTTGACATGGTTGGCATTACATACGCAAAATATAAGCGCACAAACAGAGATATAAATATTGAGTTATAATAAAACGCACCCCGCCAAAAAACGTCGGGGTGCGTTTGTTTATTAATGCAAGCGTGATAAAATAACATTTCGTGCAAAACAATGTCGCTTTTGTGCAAAAAAGCGTACAGAAAAGCCTTTTTATGCTACTATCATGTTGACATAAGCGGATTGCTTGTGTTTAAACATGGAGGATAAAAAGGAGTTTATTATGAATAAAAAAACTTTATCAATCATCACCACAACCGCGATTTTATGTGCCATGCTGTCTGCGTGCTCGGGTGCGGCGAGTGCGTCATCTTCAAGCGCGGCAGCCGCCGAAAGCAGCGCTGCTTCATCTGCCGGTGCAGAGCAAGCGCACGACAATCTTATTGGGGGCGTGCTTGAACGAAACTCAATCGAGGTCGGCACTCTAAACGCATGGATAGATGCAAAGGATAAGGAAGGCAGTGCGCAATCCGGATATGTTTCTCCACGCAACAGCTTTGAAAACAAACAATTTGCATCTCTGAACGCCATGCTGCTTGAATTAAAGGCAGGGCGTGTAGACTTTTTAAGACTGCCTAACAGCGTTGCCAATTACATCGCCGCCACTGACGACACACTTAAATATGTTGTCGGCGTGCGCGAGCAGCATTATCACATGGCGGCACGCACCGAGGATGCCGCACTTTGCGACGAGCTTAGTAATGCATTTCAAGAGCTGAAAGCAGACGGCACAATTGACAAGCTAGTAGAGGAATACATCACAAATGCAAACGGAAACCCAACCAACAGCACTTTAAAGCACATCGACGGTGCGGAAACACATATTGTTGCCGTCACGGGCGATTTGCCTCCGCTTGATTATATTTCCGCAGACTGTACACCGGCAGGCTTTAATGTGGCGCTGCTAAATGCTATTTCCGAAAAGACAGGCTGCAATTTTGAGCTTGTGCAGATGGACGCGGCCGCAAGATTGACAGCGCTGCAAAGCGGCAAGGTTGACCTTATTTTTTGGCTCGCGTGCAGCGGCACCGCCGAAAATGATCCACAGACAGACGGCATCACCTTAACTGTACCATACTTTGAGGAGCTAAGCGGCTTTTTAAGCACATCGCAGGCTACACTTGACATAATTGCCGAAACATATCCTGGTATGCGAAAGTAAACACAAATTCAACACGGAGGAAAGCATGGATATTTCATACCTTTTACTGCTGCAAAATTTTCGCGAGGTGACAAATAATATATTCACGCCGTTTTTTGAATTTATGTCGGAGCTTGTTGTCACAGCGCCGTTTTATATTGCTATCGCCGTGATTTACTGGTCGATAAGCAAGCGGACGGGCACAATGCTGCTGTTCAACTTTGCCGTCGGCGGGCTGTTAAATCAGCTTGTGAAAAACACTTGCTGCGTTTATCGCCCGTGGATACGCGACGCAAGGGTGCTGCCCGCGGGCGACTCGCTCACTACGGCGACGGGCTACTCGTTCCCGAGCGGACACACGCAGCGAGCGACGGCAATTTTTGAAACCACGGCGATATGGCAGAAAAAACGCCGCTGGCTCGCGGCATTACTTATTCTCGCGCTTATAACGGTGGGCTTTGCGCGAAATTATCTCGGCGTGCACACACCGCAGGACGTTTTTGTCAGCTTTTTTCTCTGCTCGCTTGTGATATTTGCAAACTCAAAAATACTGCCGTGGGCAGAGAAAAAGCAAGGGCGCGACCTCATTTTGCTTGCGGCGGGCGCTGTGCGCGCCGTCATGGGCATAATTCCCCTCTGCCTGCTTTTGACCTACGCCCCCGCGCCGCTGTATGCTGCACTCGGAAACCACTGGGGACGCTTTACAATGTGGCTTATATTTTATAGCTACCTCACAGCAATATATCCGCTGTGCATAATGCTTGTGCAGAAAAGAGCTTTTTGTAAGCAATCTATTTAAGCTTCAAATTCAAATCGACATTTGTGTTTATGCCGTTGACTGTGCCTGTGTGGGTGTACTGCCAACGCTCGAAATTGTAGTAGAAATTCGGGGTGTCGCTGTAGCTTGCGAGCCAGAACGCGTCGGCATTTAGCTGTGAAATATCGTAGCGCGAATAGCCTGTGTAGGTGTTAAAATACACCTCGGTTTTATAGCCTGCGTCTGAAATAACCTTGCAAAACTCGTTCGCCATTGCGCAAAGCGTGGCGGTGTCGACGTTGGCTGTACGTGCGCCGTCCTCGTTTATCTCCTCCCAGTCGTACACGACGGGGCCTTCAAGCTTTGCGCCCGCGAGGGTGTCTAGCACGTACTGTGCTTCCTCGCGCGCCTCCTCGACGGTTATCGACTGTGAAAAATAATACACTCCGTATTCAAGCCCTGCCGCCAGTGCGCCGTCGCGATTGGCGGCAAATTTTGCGTCCGGAGCCATTCCGCCCTCGGTGTAGCCGCGCCTGCCTATGCGTATTGACGCCCAGTCGATGCCATCGGCTTTGACAGCGTTCCAGTCAATATCTCCTTGAAACTCGGAAACGTCGATGCCTGTCGTCGCGTTTGGGTATGCCATTCTTCCGTTCTCAGCGCGTGTGAACTGCTGCACATCATATTCGTTGAGCGGGACGTTGTCATATTTCGGCACATTATACCCGCCGTATTGAATGTAGCCGTCCACAGTTGAGGGGGGCGGTGCACTTTCCTTGCTGCTAAAAGCGGGTATGAGCACCGCCACAATTATCATAACAAGCACCGCGACGGCGAGCAAAGCCACGCCCGCGACGGCGGCGGTGTTGACGTTTATTGTATCTTTATCGTTATAAGGCTTCATTTTCATCCCTTTCAAATATGTTTTTCAACATGGCGGCGCTGAACTAAGCGCAGTGCGGCTGTGGCTTTGTTCATAACCCAGTAGCCTGCAATCCCTGCATTTTTAATGATTTTATTTTCACTTCCGTGCGGGTTTTCTTTGCATGCGGCGGTTATGCCCTCGCCTCTTCGTATTGCGGCGATAAGCTCGTTATTGCTGCGGATATCGCCGCTTATATCGGTGTAGGCAAGGCCCGCGTCCTCAAGATGATGCACGTCGCTGCCGCCCGTCTGCACCTTGCCGAAATATTGTGCAAGCCGCCGTGCACGGGCGTTAGCCTCATGTTTCACGCCGGAGTTGCATGTTTCTACAAAGTCGAAATCATCGAGCAGACTTTCCATGTGACGCTGCGACCAACGCGTGTGCATAAGCGCAAAAAAGCCTGTGCCGTAGGGGTGAGCAGGGCCTAAAATGCCGCCGTGACTGTGCACGAGCTTTATTAAATGCTCAACGCCCATGCCGCGAATTGCGAGAAGGCAGCACTTGACTTTATCAGGTAAAATGACAAGCATATGCCCCGCGTTGCGCGTGTCGTACTCAATTCCGCGCAGTATCACAAAGCCGTTTTTTGCCGCGGCGTCGGCGCATTTGTCAAAACCGTCAAACGAGTTGTGGTCTGTGACAAGCATACCGTCAAACCCTTTTGCCTGCAAGCGCGCCGCAATATCAAAAATAGAAGCCCTTGCATCAATAGAGCCTTCACGTGTGTGACAATGTAAATCGAAACGCAAGATTTATACCTCCTGTATATATATTGACATAAGTTTGTTCGCACCGTCGCGGACACGCAATGCGCGCCACTACAAATTGACGTGAGTTTACGGTGAACCGTAGGGGCGGATTCCATATCCGCCCGCAATTTCGCGCAAATTTGAGGTGCGGCACATTTGTAGGGTTCGATGCCCACATCGACCCGAAGCCGTGGCGATGTGCAAACCGAAGCGGACGAGCGAAGCTCGCCCCTACAATTTATCGCAAATTAAGCGTACACCGTAGGGCGGGGGCTTGCTCCCGCCACTGTAATAGCTTGCCGTAAGTTTCGGCGGGAGCAAGCCCCCGCCCTACGGTGCCATTTGCGAATGTGTAGAAACAGATGCTCCCCTACATTTTAGCGACAGCTTCATCCGCGAGCCTTACTGTGCACATTGCGTCGGCGCAGTAGTAGTCGGCGCCGATTTTCATGGCGTAGTCGCGGGTTAAAACTGCTCCGCCGACGAAAATTATACAATCGGGAATATTTTGCTTCAACAGCTTTATCGTCGCCTCCATGTTGACAACCGTCGTCGTCATCAGGGCGCTCAGACCTATCATTTTTACGTTGTCGCGCTTCGCGGCTTCGAGCACGGCTTCGGGCGGGACGTCTCTGCCGAGGTCATTCACCTGCCAGCCGTAGTTTTCTAGCAAGACCTTGACGATATTTTTGCCGATGTCATGCACGTCGCCCTTGACAGTCGCCAAAATAAATTTGCCCTTTGACTGCGTTTTTTCGCCGCTTTTTAGCATTTCGGCGCGCAAGATCTCAAACACCGTCTTTGCCGCGTCCGCGCTCATCAAAAGCTGCGGGAGGTAAAGGCGCTTTGCCTCAAATTCTGCGCCGACAAAATCAAGCGCGGGGATAAGCTGCTGCTCGATTATCTGCATGGGCGACTGCTGCACCACAGCCTTTAACGCCGAGGCAGACGCGCTATCTTTTAATCCCCTTACAACAGCCGTTTTTACGTCGATATCAACCGACGCGACAGGCGTTTTTGCCGTTTCGCCCGACGCTGCCGCGATGTAATCGGCGCAGTTTTCGTCGAGCGCGTCGAGTGCACAAAACGCGCGGTAGGCGTTCATCATCGGCTCGCTGTTTGGGTTCATTATCGCCGCCGAAAGCCCGCTTTGCATTGCCATTGTGAAAAATGCCGCATTTATCAAATCTCTGTTCGGCAACCCAAAAGAGATGTTCGACACGCCGAGCGAGGTGTGGCAGCCGAGCTTTGTTATTTCGCGCACGGCTTCGAGCGTTGTTTTTGCGGCGTTTGCGTCGGCGCTGATTGTCATTGCGAGCGGGTCAAAAATAAGGTTTTCCTTTCCGATGCCGTATTTTTCGGCTTCGGAAATAATTTTTTTTGCGATATCGACGCGCTGCTGTGCGGTTTCGGGTATGCCGCTTTCGTCGAGAGTCAGCGCGATTACCGTTCCGCCGTATTTTTTAACAAGCGGAAAAACCGCGTCCATGCTCTCCTTTTTTCCATTTACGGAATTTATGAGCGGTCGGCCGTTGTAGACGCGCAGAGCGGACTCCATTGCCGAAAAATCGGCGGTGTCTGTTTGAAGCGGCAAATCTGTGACGCTTTGCAGCTTTGGAATGAGCGAAGCGAGCACTTCTTTTTCGTTTATGTCGGGCAAGCCCGCGTTTACGTCTAGTATCTGCGCGCCTTTTTCCTGTTGGGTGACGGCTTCTCGCAATATATAATCGTCGTCGTTTTCGCGCAGAGCCTGCTTTAGACGCGCCTTGCCTGTGGGGTTTATGCGCTCGCCGATGAGCACCGGCTTTTCGCCGAAAATTACCGTTTGCGCGTATGACGACACCCATGTGAGGTGCTTTTTCACAAGCGGCTTTGGCGATATTGCGCGGCATTTTTCATACGTTGCCTTTATATGCGCGGGCGTTGTGCCGCAGCAGCCGCCGACTATCCACGCGCCCTCGTCTGCGAAAATTTTCATATCGCCCGCAAATTCGTCCGGCTCTACCTTATATACAGTCTTGCCGTTTTCGATTTCGGGCAAGCCTGCGTTTGGGTTGACGATTATTGGCAAGCCCGTGTATTTTTGAAGCTGACGGAATATCGGCAAAAGCTGTTTTGGGCCGAGGCCGCAGTTTAAACCTATCGCGTCAACGCCAAACCCCTCTAAAAGTGCCGCGCTCGATACAGCGTCACCGCCTGTCAGCAGCTTGCCTGTTTTGTCGAACGCGAGCGTGACGAATATCGGCAAATCGCAGCTTTCCTTTGCCGCGAGCACCGCCGCCTTTGTCTCGTACAAATCGCTCATTGTCTCTATTAAAATAAGGTCTGCGCCCGCCGCCGCGCCCGCTTTTATCTCGGTGGCAAAGCCCTCGACGGCTTTTTCAAAAGGCAAATCACCCATTGGAGAAAGCAGCTTTCCGCTTGGGCCGACGTCGAGCGCGACAAAGCCTTTGCCCGCGTCCGCCACGGCTTTTTTGGCTATTTCAACAGCCGCTTTTGTCACCTCGGCGCAGTTTAGCGGGGCTTCGAGCTTTACGGCGTTTGCGCCAAAGGTGTTTGTCGTCACTATGTCGCAGCCCGCTTCAAGATAGCTTTTATGCGCGTGCAAAATTGCGTCGGGGCGCGATAAATTCCACGCTTCGGGCACTTCGCCGCCTGTCAGCCCCTGCGCCTGAAGCAGCGTGCCCATGCCGCCGTCGCAAAAAAGCAGGCGGTTGCCCAGTATTTCCATTATGCTCATGTGTTTTCTCTCCTGTAATCGCAGTTTTTGTTTTCGCACGCGGCGCAGCCTGTTTTTTGGCAAGCGTTATCATTTAAAATGCCAAGCACTGCTGTTATTGATTTTGTGGGCGCGAGCATAAGACCGTCGGTGACGGTTACGCCGATGCGCTTTGGTGCGTTTAGCGCGGCGACAAACTGCGGCTGTAATTCAAGCGGCAAATCGCCGTAGCCCGCGCTGAAGCGGGAGGTTAAATTATCGCCGAGCGCTGAACATTCGTCGTCGGCAAACTGCTCTAAAAGCGCCGTTGCGCACGCGTCTGTAATCAGCGACGCACTCATATCCGTGAGTGAAAGGCGGTAGATGAGCCTGTCCGCTTCAATGCCGAGCGTCGCGGCGAATAGGCACGCCTCGCGGCAATTTTCAAGATGCTTTGCGATTGCGCCACCCGTCATTTTTATGCCGCATATTTCTATTGACGCGTCGCGCCTTATTATCTCGCCGCGTGTGTGCGTGCTTCTGAGCGACGCGGCGGCTTCAAGTCGCTTTGCGCAGGCTTCAATTTCACTGTCAAGCGCGTCACTTTTCGACATTCCGAGATAGCGCCTGACCTCTTTTATATCTATTTTCATGCTGTTATATCCGATATATTTTCCATGATTTTGGCGGCGATGTCGGGCTTATTCATCGTGTAAATATGTATATTGTTGACGCCGTGGGCGATGAGGTCGATTATTTGCTCTGTCGCGTAGGCTATGCCCGCCTGACGCATTGCGGCGGGGCTGTCGGCGAAACGATCTGCTATTCCGCGCAGGCGCGAGGGCAGCTCCGTGCCCGAAAGCTGGCACGCACGGTGAATTTGCTTTGCGTTTATGACGGGCATTATGCCCGCAACAACAGGCACGTCTATGCCGTTTGCAAGCACTCTGTACAAAAAGCGGTACAATACGTCGTTGTCAAAAAACATCTGCGTGGTGAGGAAATCGACCCCCGCGCTGACCTTTTCCTTTAAAAAATGCATGTCACTTGCGCGATTTGCGCACTCGATATGCCCCTCGGGATAGCACGCCGCGCCTATGCACAGCTTGTCGCCACCGTCTATCGCTCGAAGATGCTCGATGAGCTGACACGCATATTTGCAGTCGCCCTCCGGCATTTCTGCTGCACCCGCGGGCTTATCTCCACGAAGCGCGAGAATATTGTAAATTCCGTTTTGCATATATTCGTGCGCGGCTGCGTCGATGTCGCCATATGACGCGCCGACGCAGGTCAAATGCGCGAGCGCCGTCGCCTTGTATTCGCTTTGCAAGCGAGCCGTAAGCTGCGCCGTGCGCTTTGACGTGCTGCCGCCCGCGCCGTAGGTCACTGATATAAAATCAGGCTTTAGCGCCGCTGTCTGTGCCAAGAGCGCGTCGATATTTTCAAGCGCCGCGTCTGTCTTTGGCGGAAAGATTTCGCATGATATAGTTATGTTTTTTTGCTTAATTATGTCACTTATTTTCAATGAAGCCACCCCTGTTCTTAAATAAATATTTTACCACTTTTGCCCGATAAGCACAAGCTAATTGTAAAAGGTCTGTAAATGGTAAATTAAAGGGCTAGTAATTATTTGTGAAATATAATATAATGTAAATGTTATTATTGACTTACCACGCCGTTTTGCGGCTTTTGGAGGCTTGAAATTGCAAGATTTTTTTCAAATAATAAGCGACAAGTGCAGTGATTTTATATATGAAGTAAAACAAGGCAGCCCGCTTCACATAGCTATTCTCGGCGCGGCGTCTTTGCTTCTGGTATTACTTATAGTGATAATTGTGATGTCCGCCCTAAACGGCTCATCAGCCGAGAGCGACACGCCGCCCGTGGCGGAGAGCATCGCCACAAGCGCGCCTGAGGACGCGACTTATGACAAGGACGCAAATTCTATCTCAAAAAGCGAATTTGACGGCGTTGTGCTTTCCCAAACAGACGACGCGGGCGCGGAATATATCGACGAAACGCTTTTCGTGGGCGATTCAAACACAGCGCGCATGTATCTTTTTGGCCCTGTGACGCTACAAAACTCGCTCGGCGCGTCGTCTATGGGCATTCAGCACGTTGTAAATCAAAACGCATGCATGTATTTTTCGGGGTATTCGTCGCCGATTTCGGTCGTCAAGTCAATAGGGCTTTTGCAGCCGCGCCGAATTTATATTAACTATGGCACAAACAACACAGGCTGGGACACCGAAACCTTTATAAATTACTACACGCAGGCGCTTGACATGGTGCACAGCGCGTATAAATATTCGGATATCGTCATCGTTGGCGTGTTCCCTGTCGCGAAAATTCGCACCTATACAAGCATAACGATGCAGAAGATTGACGATTTCAACACGGCGCTCGCGGCACTTGCGAAGGAAAAAGGATATTATTATCTCGACTCAAAAGAGGCACTTGCGGACGCCACCGGCTACGCCACAGCGTCGTATATGGAAAATGACGGCATACATCTGACAAAGGCGGGCATGGCGGCATATATGGAATATGTGCGCACACACGCGCTCGACACAGAGGACACCCGCCCCGCGCTGAATAGCATTCCGAAGCATTCACAGACGACGCCTGACACCGTTTTCGGCCCTGTGATAGCCGCGCCGAGCAGCGAAGCGTCGTCAAGCTCGTCGGCAGCAGCTTCGTCATCCTCGCACGTGCACACATATGAGGTTGCCGTTATAACACAGCCGACGTGCGGCGTTGAGGGCTTGCAGCGCTACACCTGCACAGTGTGCGCCGAGCAATATGACGAGGTGATACCCGCCACAGGCGCACACACATATGGCGAATGGATAATAGATATCCCCGCGCAGGTGGGCGTTGCGGGCAGCCAGCACAGGCAGTGCGCCGTGTGCGGAGCTATTGAAACAGTGGTTATACCCGCGCTTAAAGCGCCGCCTGTTGTCACGCCTCCTGTTGACACACCGGTAGATACGCCAATTGACACGCCGATGGCAAGCAGCTCTGAACCGACAGTTGAAGTTCCGCGGGTTGACACCCCCGTGGCAAGCAGCGACGTCGCCGCACCCGAACCGCCTCCCGCAGATGTGCCTGTGGTATAAAATTAAAAATAAATAATAATGGCTCTTTTCTTGCTTATAAGCAAAAGAAGAGCCATTTTAATTTTGTTTGTAGGGGCGAGCTTCGCTCGTCCGTTAAGTTTGCGCAATTTTACAACGCGCCATTGCCCTACATGTATTTGCCACATTCCCGCAAAGTGCGTAGGGCACGACGACTCGGCGTGCCGTAAAGTTTACGCATAACCGGCGGCGTGCCGAGGTCGTCACGCCCTACGGCTAACGCTGAAAATTCACGAAAGCCTGTGTAAAATTAAGCGGACGCGCAATGCGCGCCCCTACAATCCGCCGTGAATTTGCGGTGAAACGTAGGGGCGGATTCAATATCCGCCCGAAAATTTGCGGCGCGACGCCATTTGTAGGGGTCGATACCCACATCGACCCGCTGCCGCAATTTTATGCGTGACTAGCGGGACGTCGAGGACGCCGTCCCCTACAAGGTACGTGGAAATTTGTTATTTTGTACGCTCGCCATGTTTAACGTGAATTTTCATCCACATATTCCGCACACGCTTTTGAGAGGGCGGCGGCGGTTTGGGCGCATTCTTCGGCTGTTGCGCCCTTGGCGGTGATGTAGATTTTGAGCTTTGGCTCTGTGCCGGACGGCCTTACTATAAACTGGCATCCGCCGTTTAGCGAGAGCGCCAAGACGTTGCTTTTTGGCAGACCTGTGTCGTCGTTTTCGTAGTCGATAACGCCCTCGACGGCGTGTCCGGCGAAGCTTTCGGGGCAGCTTGTGCGGACGGTGTCTATTATCGCGTTCATTTTGTCCATGCCGCTTGCGCCTTCAAACGCGAACGACAAAAGCTCGTTTTTGTAGTAGCCATATTTTTCATAAAGCGCGTCGCGCACGTCCAACAGGCTCTTGCCCTGCGCTTTATAATGCGCTGCCATTTCGCAGATGAGCATGGCGGCGTCGACGGCGTCCTTGTCGCGCACATAGCCGCCCGAAAGGTAGCCGTAGCTCTCTTCAAAGCCGAAAATGTAGCGCTCTGTCTCGCCCTCTTTTTCAAGCAGACCTATCTGCTCGCCTATAAATTTAAAGCCTGTGAGCACATTGCGAAGCTCAACGCCGTATTCTTTGGCGACTGCCGCCGCCATTTCTGTTGTAACTATTGTTTTTACAGCGACAGGCCGCGCGGGCATTGTGCCTTTTTTTATGCGCATTTGGCACACAAAATCAAGCAGCATAACGCCCATTTCGTTGCCGTTTATAAGCTGCACGTCGCCGTTTTTATCAAGCGCGGCTGTGCCTGCGCGGTCGCAGTCGGGGTCTGTCGCAAGGCAGAAGTCCGCTTGCTTTTCCTTGCAGAGCGCCACTGACAAGCGCATGGCTTCTTCAATTTCGGGGTTGGGATAGGGACAGGTGGGGAAATTGCCGTCGGGCTTTTCCTGCTCGGGCACGACGGTGACGTTCACGTTGCCTATCGCGTCAAGAATGTGGCGCACAGGCTTATTTCCCGCGCCGTTTAGCGGAGAATACACAACATTAAGCGGCACGGCAGGCTTTTGTGCGCTTTGGTCGAGCACGGCGGCGTAAAATGCGTTTATTGTCTCATCGGTGATATATTCGATGTTACCCGCCGCAAGCTGCGCGTCAAAATCGGGCGCATTATCTGCAAAATCGGCTTCTTTTTCAATAAAAGCGAGCGCTTTTTCGGCGGCTTCGAGCGTTATTTGGCAGCCGTCGTCGCCGTAGACCTTGTAGCCGTTATATTTTGCGGGGTTGTGGCTCGCGGTGACGACAACGCCGCCGCTTGTGCCCAAATGACGCACCGCGAACGACAGCATCGGCGTTGGCATAAGCTCTTTATAAATGTACACTTTAACGCCCTCGGCGGCAAATGTCGCGGCGGCGATTTTGGCGAAAACGTCTGATTTATTGCGGCTGTCATACGCGATTGCGCAAGACGGCGTGGAGAAATCGGACTTTAGATATTTTGCTATGCCGCGCGTTGCCTTTGCGACTGTGTAGATATTCATGCGGTTTGTGCCCGCACCTATTACGCCGCGCAAGCCGCCCGTGCCAAACGCTAAATCGCGGTAAAAGCTGTCCTCTTTTTCGTTCTGCGAATACGCCAAAAGCTGTGCTTTAAGCTCGGCATCAAGCGCGGAACATGCAAGCCACTCGTTATATTTTTCATCTGCTCTTGTCATTTTTTACCCTCCTGTGAGTTGAGCGCCATAAGCCTTGCACGCGCCGTCTCGCCGATTGCCTCTGCTGAAAACCGCTCGTGTATCGTCTTTTTCGCGTTTTGCGAAAGCTGTTTATAGTACTCTTTATCGTCCACTAAGCGGCACATTTTTTCGGCGGCATCGTCGGTGCTCGGCTCCGCCCAGTGCCAGCCTTTTTTGTACGGGCCCCAGTCTTTTTCAATCTCGACTATCTCGTAATCGACGCCGCAGCAGTTATCGGGCGTCATATACTGTGTGTTTCCGCTCCAGTTTGTGAGCACGGCGGGCTTGCCGAAATACATTGCCTCGGCGGGGCCAAGACCATAGCCCTCGCTGCGATGAAGCGACAAAAATGCATCGCACAGGCTCACGAGCGCGTTTATTTTCTCGCGCGAATAATTGCCGACGAGCATCATTATATTTGCGTGACCGTCGATGAGCCGCTCGACTTCCTCGGCCTCCTCGCTATAATGCGAAAGGTTTAATTTGAGCATCAAAACAACGTCGTCTCTGTCGCCAAACGCCTTAACAAAGGCTTCTACGGCGGCTTTCGGGTTTTTTCTGTCCTGCGAGGAGCGCACGTCGTACATTGTCAAAAACGCAAATTTATCCTTAGGCACGCCGAAATCCTCGCGCGTCAGCGCTTCATCAGCCGTCGCGGATATTGAGCACGGAACGACCGTGACAGGCTTGCCGTTTGATATTTTGCGGAAAATCTCGGCATTAAAATCGCTCGCGACCCAAAGCTCGTCTATATATTCAAACGATTTTGCCATTTCAGGCGGAAATTCGGGCAGCTCCCAGTACCAAAAGCCTATGTTATATCGATTTTTCATCGTTTCGGGCGCGACTGTCTGCATAAATACAGGCAAGCCGTCGGCGTTTGTGAGCATGATGTTTATATTGTATGTGAACTCGTTGCTTATTTTTTCGCTCCAGCGCTCGTTTGCATACGAGTGCCCCGCCGCGCCTTGAAAATCGACTATTGTGAACGGAACGCCGCTCTCTTCGAGGATATCGGCAAGTATGCGCGTCGCCTCGCCAAGCCCGAAATCGCCCTTGATGAAGCCGCAGAGGTTCACGCCAAAGGGCAGGCTTTGTTCGGTTTTAGGCGCAATTTTAATAAGCCCGAGCCGCCTTTTAATGCGGTAGGCAAGGCTGCGGTATAAAATGTCGTTGGCTGTGTTTTCAGCTGTATAGGTTGACAGCTTTTGCGATAGCTCGGCTGTCCATTTTTCGTCAATTTTGGCTTCGTTTGCGCCATAATTTAAAAACCAACGCACGAAAGCCTCTCTGTCCTTGCCAAACGGCTCATGAAACGCGCCTGAAACGTCGCTGCGCCTATAATAAAACGCGGCGGCGATTGGCGGGACAGGGACAGGATGTGTGTCGCCTGTCAGGGCTGATTTTTGCGCAAAAAGCTCTGAATTTGCAAACGGGTCGCCATTACAAGCCTGACGCAGACGGTAATTTATGCCGTAATAATCGCGCAAAAGGTCAAACACAGGCAAACCGTCGTCAAAGCTTGAAAAGCCATACGGCAGCTTGTCGTGTTTTATAAGCTTACAGCCTAGCTCGCGCAGCGTTTTGCGCACGGCAAAGCAGCCGAGCGGCGCGGCGTATTGCGGAAAATCGTGCATGAAATCGCGCTGCATTTCCGCGATGTCCTTCGAGTCGACATTGCCCCACATATACGGCAGGCACGCGCGATAAAATATCCAGTGCATTTTATTTTCGCACCAGTCAAGATAGCTTTCTATGCCTTTTCCGGTGCCAAAAAGCAGCGCACTTGTTGACATTTTATATATTGTCGAAAGGCACGCGGCGCTTTGCGGCGTGCTTGTCTCCGGCTCGCTTGAAATGCCCGTCAGCGTATTTCTTGGCATCGGCGGGCGGCAGATGTCGCTAAACTGCGCATTTGGGACGCTGTAAATTGACTCGTCGCCCGCGCTACAAAGGCGGTGCGCGGCGACAACCGCGACGCGCATGCGAAGCTCTTCCTGATCAAAGAAAAACGCCTCGTCAAAAAAGCTTTTAGGCATAAGCGAAAAGGCGCTTTCGACAAAAGCGCCCTCCACGACAGGAAGCTCCTCCCCCATGCGCGCATCGAGCACGTAGACAAGGGTTTTATGCTGTGCAAAGCACTGCTGTGCTGTTTTCACCATATGCTCGGCATACGGCAGCTCTGCGGCTGTTGCCACAGTAAATAGAACAGTTGACATTAAACGCTACCCCTTATACTTTTCCTCGCCAGTAATTAAGTGTTTCGGATATTGTGTTTTCGAGTGCTATCTCGGGCTTCCATCCCGTGGCGGCGGCAAGCTTTGATATGTCCGCTCGTATCTCCGGCACATCGACAGGTCGCAGCTTTGCAGGGTCGATTTCGACGGTGATTTTTTTATTTGAGAGCGATAAAATCATGTCGAGAATACCCTGTATCACATAGCTTTTGCCCTGACCTACATTATATGTCTCGCCCGCCTCGCCCTTTTGCGCAAGCAGCGAATACGCTCGCACAACGTCGCGCACGTCGGTAAAATCGCGCTTTGCGGACAAATTTCCAACGCGAATAACCGGCTCTCGCAGGCCTTTTTCAATCTCCGCAACCTGCTTGCAAAAATCAGCCACAACGAAAAGCGGCGCTTGGTTTGGGCCGATATGATTAAAGCTGCGCGTTGAGATTATGTGCATTCCGTACGCCTTTGCGTACAGCTTGCCGAACGCGTTTTGAGTGTTTTTGGTGACGGCGTAAATATTTGCGGGGCGCGTTTGCGTTGTCTCCTTGACGGGTATTTCATCGGGCTGCACAACGCCGTACTCCTCGCCGCTGCCTATTAAAATAAGGCGCGTTGCAAGCTTGCTGTCGCGGATTGCATCAAGGACGTTTAACGTACCTTTTATGTTGACATCGGCGGTCAGCTGCGGGTTTTTCCACGACAAACCGACGCTGCTCTGCGCCGCAAGGTGAAAAATCACGTCGGGCTTTTCAGCGTCTAAAAGCGCGGATATCTGGTTTTTGTCAAGAATGTCGAGGTCGCGCACCGTCACATTTTGTATGTCTAGCGCTTCGTGCGGCATTTTTGTAACACAAACAGACCATTTGCAAGTGTTTGTCAAATGGTCTGCGAGGTAGCCGCCGACAAAGCCCGCCGCGCCGATTATAAGCGCGCGCGTGCCTTGTTTTAAAGCGGAATTATTCATGAGAGACAAGCTCCATATCGTGCTTTGCCATGCGCGAGACAAGCTCGTTAAAGTCGATTTCGCGCTTCCAGCCAAGCTTTGTTTCAGCCTTTGTCGGGTCGCCTATAAGCAGCTCGACCTCAGCGGGGCGGAAGAATTTCGGATTTACGGTGACGACCGTTTTGCCGTTTGCGGTGTTTACGGCATACTCGTCAACGCCTGTGCCGTGCCATTCAAGCTGCATGCCGTCGGCGGCAAATGCGGCGTTTACAAACTCGCGCACCGTGCGTGTTTCGCCTGTTGCGACGACGTAATCGTCGGGCTTGTCCTGCTGAAGCATAAGCCACATTGCGTTTACATAGTCCTTGCTGTGACCCCAGTCGCGCTTTGCGTCCATGCTGCCAAGCTCCAAAACGTCCTGCTTGCCCTGCGCGATGCGTGCGGCAGCGTCGGTGATTTTGCGCGTGACGAACTCAAGCCCACGGCGCTCTGACTCGTGATTGAAAAGTATACCACTGCACGCGAACATGTCGTAGCTCTCGCGGTAGTTTTTCGTTATCCAGTGACCGTACACCTTCGCGACGCCGTACGGGCTGCGCGGGTAGAACGGAGTTGTTTCCTTTTGCGGAATTTCCTGCACCTTGCCGAACATTTCGGAGGTGGACGCCTGATAAAAGCGGCATGACGGCTTGACAAGCTTGATGGCCTCAAGCATATTTGTGACGCCGACAGCGTCGATTTCGGCTGTGGCGATAGGCTGCTCCCAGCTTGTGCCGACGAAGCTTTGCGCGGCAAGGTTGTACACCTCGTCAGCGTCGCTTATGCGCATTGCGTTTACAAGCGAAACGAGGTCTGTCATGTCGGCATAGATGAGGTGCAGGTGCTCTGCGCCAACAAGATGCTTGATGTTGCCATAATCGAGCGTAGATTTGCGGCGCATAAGCCCGTAAACCTCATAGCCCTTTTCAAGCAAAAGCTCGGCAAGATAGCTGCCGTCCTGACCTGTTATACCCGTAATAATTGCATTTTTAGCCATATCAATACCCTCCAAAGGTCGTTAGTTTTCATGCTTTAATTCATTTAAATATACCACATTTTGTGGAGATTGTAAAGGAGCGCTAGCGGTACTTTTAATGATTGTGTAGGGAACGCATTTTATGCGTTCCTAAAAGCTTTGAGCAAACCTACCGGCACGCATACAATGCGTGCCCTACGATTTAATTTTCATTTATTTTTGCTTACTTTTGCCCCTTGCGTTGTGTCCTCTACTGTGTAGCCCAGCTCTGTGATTTTATTGCGGATTTCGTCGGCGAGTGCCCAGTTTTTGGCTTTTTTGGCTTCGGCGCGCTGCGCCACTAAATCTGTTACCTCGGCGGGGATTTCGTCTTTTTTGCGGCTGCTTACTATGTTCAAAACGCCTGTCAATTCGTCGAACATTTTGGCGGCAGCGACTAGGGTTTCTTTGCTGCTGCTCTGCGCCTTTGTGTTTATTTCGCGCACGTAGTCAAATATCGCGGCGAGAGCTTCGACGGTGTTCAAATCGTCGTCCATTGCGGCGCAGAATTTTTCCTTTGCTTTTTTTGCGTCGTCGAGCAGTGAGGTGTCCGCTCCGCTTGCGTTTTCGATGGCAAAATCGAGGTTGTCGCGGCAGGTGTAGAGCCTTTCGAGCGCCGATTTGCAGCTTTCGATAAGCTCGGCGGTGTAATTTATCGGGCTGCGATAGTGTCCGCTCAGCATAAAATAGCGGATTGGCTCGTAGCCGTAGTGCTCGGCGAGCTCGCGCACGGTGAAGAAATTATTTTTGCTTTTGCTCATTTTTTGGTTGTCGACGTTCAAAAACGCGTTGTGCATCCAGTAATTCGCAAATGTGCAGCCGTTGGCGCACTCGCTTTGCGCAATTTCGTTTTCGTGGTGCGGGAAAATTAAATCCTCGCCGCCGGCGTGAATGTCGATTGTTTTGCCGAGGTGCTTGCGCGCCATTGCGCTGCACTCGATGTGCCAGCCGGGGCGGCCGTTTCCGTAGGGGCTTTCCCAGTACGGCTCGCCCGCTTTGGCTGATTTCCACACCGCAAAATCGGCTGAATCCTCTTTCAAATCAGCGTCCATTTCACTGCGCAGACTCCGGTTTCCGCTCACTAAATCCTCCAAAACGAGGTGCGAGAGCTTGCCGTACTCTTTAAACTTTTTCGCGCGGAAATACACGTCGCCGTTGCGCGCGACGTAGCCGTAACCTTTGTCTATTATGTCCTTAACAATGCTTAAGATTTCGTCAATGTGCTCAGTTGCGCGCGGGTGCACGGTGGCTTTTTTAACGCCAAGACCCTCGGTGTCCTTGAAATATTCAGCCTCATATTTGCGCGCGAGTGACTGCATATCGGTGTTTTCCTCGGCGGCGCGCTTTATAAGCTTGTCGTCAATGTCCGTTATATTGGACACATAAAGCACTTTGTTTCCCTTATATTCAAGATAGCGGCGCAGCGTGTCGAAAACGATGACGGGGCGCGCGTTGCCGATATGAATGTAGTTATAAACCGTCGGGCCGCAAACGTAAATGCGGTATTCGCCCTCTTTTATAGGGCGCAGCTCTTCTTTTTTGCGTGATAAGGTGTTAAATATCTGCATTATTTTACTCCTTTATGTTAAGCATTTTTTGTGCGCCGAGAAGTATTCCCGCGCGCGCGGCGGCGAAGTTTATGCCGCCCTGCATATATATTGTATACGGCTCGCGCACAGGGCCGTCAGCCGAAAGCTCGATGCTGCTGCCCATTGTGAACGCGCCCGCCGCCATGATGACCTTGTCGTCGTAGCCCGGCATATCGGCTGCCACAGGCGACGCGAAGCTGTCTATCGGGCTGCCCTGCTGCACGCCCGCGCACAGTGCTTCCATACATTTTGGGCTGCCGGTTTCGACGCTTGTTATGATGTCGTTTCGCTCGGCTTTATAGCTTGGCGTTGCCTCATATCCGAGAATTTCAAAAAGACAGCTTGCATAAACGCTCGCTTTAAGCGCCTCGCACGTCACACCTGGCGCGTAGTAAAGCCCTAGATAAAGCTGGCGCAAAATGTCGAGCGTACAGCCGATTTCGCCGCCTGTGCCGGGGGCTGTGAGGCGGTGGGCGCACAGCTCGACAAGCTCTTTTTTGCCCGCTATGTAGCCGCCTGTGGGCGCTATGCCGCCGCCCGGGTTTTTGATAAGGCTGCCCGCCATTAGGTCTGCGCCGCACTGCGTCGGCTCTTTTATCTGCGTAAATTCGCCGTAGCAGTTGTCGACCATCACTATGATATCGGGGTTTGCGCGCTTGGCGGCTTTGCTTATTTCTGCTATTTGCTCAAGCGAAAGCGCGGGGCGTGCGGCGTAGCCGCGGCTGCGCTGAATGTAGCACATTTTGGCGGTTTTACATCGTTTTTCTATCTCGGCAAGGTTAGGCGTGCCGTCTGCTAAAAGGTCAATTTCGTCATATTTTACGCCAAATTCGATTAAGCTGCCGACGTTTTTTGAGGTTAAGCCGATGACGCTTTGGAGCGTGTCATAAGGGCGGCCTGTGACGGCGAGCATGAGGTCATTTGGGCGCAAAACGCCGAAAAGCGCGACTGTGAGCGTGTGCGTTCCGCTTGCGAAATTGTGGCGAAAAAGCGCCGCCTCGCTGCCTGTGAGCCTTGCGAAAACCTCCGAAAGCTTCTCGCGACCCTCGTCGTCGTAGCCGTAGCCTGTTGTGCCGAGCAGGTGATTTGCGCCGACGCGACTGTCGGTGAACGCGCGCAGCATTTTGAGCTGATTGTATTCTTTTATTTTTTCAAGGCTCTCAAACTGCTCCTTGCAGAGCGCGAGCGCCTTTGCGTCAGCGTCCTGCGCCGCCTTTGAAATTTGGTAAAATTCTTCTATCATTTTAAAACGTATTCCTCTTAATTTTTTACATATTCACATATTGGTATCGCAAGCGAAAAGCCGCATTTTTCATAAAAATGACGCATTTCGGGCTTGCAGATGAGATACACTGTTTCGCCATTGCAAAAGCTTGATAAAAGAGCCTTTGCATAGCCTTTTTTGCGGTGTTTGGGGAGCGTTTGCACGCTTGTGAGGTAAATTCCGTCAGGTGCAATGCACTGCGCATAGACAAGCGCTACATATTCGCCGTTTTGCTTTACCGCACGCACGGCAGCGTGTGTTTTATTTTTGCGTGTGCAGGCGTCTGAATACCACTCGTCCGTGTCAACGCCCTCAACTGTTTTTGAGAGCGCCCACAAGTCGGGGTTTTCGTCTATTTCGATATTTTCAATGCGCGGCATCGCCTTTGTGCACCTCATTAAAAGGCGCGGCGCGGGTGTCCATGTCTGCAAAAGCATATTTTCGCTGATGAACGACTGTGCGCCGATGGCTTCAAGAAACGCCGTCAGCTCGTCGATATCCGCAATTTTATCCCCGCAGTGCAGCACGCTTTTGCCCATGACGGCGAGCGCGGCGCTGTTATCGACAAGATAAAACCCGCACATTGGCGACGACAAGCCGTAGCACGCGTAGGCGGTTTTTATGCGCATTGCGGTGCATGAGCTGCCGAGACATTTTACAAACCGCAGCGCATCGCACGCCTCAAGCTTTTTTATCATGCCTTTGCCTTTAGCGCGTTCACAAGCTGCTTGTAGTGGTTGCCGCGCACCTCGAAATTTGGGTAGCTGTCAAACGACGCGCACGCGGGCGACAGCGAGACGATGTCCCCTGCCTTTGCCTCGGCGTGCGCCATATCGACGGCCTGCTTCATGTCGTCGGCGCGCATAATTTTAAGCCCGCTTTGCGCAAAAGATTCGTCGGCGCGTATTGCGTCCTCGATTTTTTGCGCTGTTGCGCCTGTTAAAATAATTATTTTTACGTGAGTGAGCAAATCCTTTACCATCGGCGCAAAGCTTATGCCCTTGTCGCTGCCGCCGGCTATGATTATGAGCTTTTGGTCAAACGCGCGAAGCCCCGCGATGACGCGCGTTGGGCTTGACGCTATTGAATCGTTGAACCATTGAACGCCGTCAAGCGTGCGCACAGGCTCGATGCGATGCTCGACGCCCTTGAAGTTTTTGGCAACTGCCTGCATAGCTTCAATCGGCGCTTCGCCCCAAACGGTGCATATTGCAGCGAGCAAATTTTCAATGTTATGTTCTCCGCGAAGCCCCATTTCGCTTTTATTTATGATAGGTGTGACAACGCCATTTTCCGCCATGCACAGCATACCGTCGTCTCGCAAAAAGCCTCCGTTATCGACCTTTGAAAAGCGCGTAAACCATGTAAAGCTGCCCTTTACGTCGCTTTGCATAGCGCGCGTGATTTCGTTTTCGTATCCGAGCACAGCACGTGAACCAGCCTTTTGATACAAGAGAATATTGCGCTTTGCGTCGATGTACTCCTGCATATCCTTGTGGTGGTCGAGGTGGTTCGGCGTGACGTTTGTGACAACAGCGACGTCGGGCGAGGTGTGCATACTTATAAGCTGAAAGCTTGAAAGCTCGACGACAGCTATATCGTTATCATTTATTATGTCAATAATCGGCAAAAGCGCACGCCCCAAATTGCCGCCGAGGTGCACTATTTTGCCCGCAGCTTTTAGCATTTCGGAGATTAGGGTTGTGGTGGTGGTTTTGCCGTCAGAGCCTGTCACAGCGAAAATTTTGCACGGACAAAGCTCAAAGAAAAGCTCCATTTCGCTTGTGACATCAGCCCCCGCCGCCTTTGCCGCCTGCAATTGCGGCGTAAAATATTCAAAGCCCGGCGTGCGCATTATCATGTCCTTGTCTTTAAGCCCATCAAGATAATTTTCGCCCAGCGACATTTTTATGTTGAGTCTTTTGAGCGCGTCCGTATACTTTCCAAAATCCTCAACGCTGCTCTTTTTATCACACAAAGTGATATCCGCACCGTATTTTGAAAACAGCTCAATACATGACTGGTTAGTGACCCCAGTGCCAATAAACGCCACGCGCTTTCCATTAAGACCGTCAAAAAATTCTTTTATCTTATCAGTCATCATTACACCTCTTTGCATAGTTGATTATATTATACCACATATCAAAATAAAAAAGAAGATAGAAGAAAGAAAAATGGCGGTGTGTTCTGTAGGTTTACCATAGATGTGTTACAGATAAGCAAAAAAAGAATAGCGAATAGGAAGAACCTGTTGTACAGTTAAGTTGCGAGACTAAACAGCAAAGGC
>RZZW01000020.1 GCA_009929695.1 Clostridia bacterium | reverse complement strand
TACAACGGCTACTATCTTGTTTTCAAAGTTGGCTTCTTGATTGCGAAGAAGGCGAACCGTGGAATCAAGGTCGGTGGATGATACATACCGCAGCTCATACATTCATGCAAGCGAGAGCATGAAACAGCAAAGCGCAAACCGTATGCAGGCATTTTATGAAAACAGCATAGAGAAAAAAGCATAGCTAAAGCCCGCTTTGTATTCGCGTTCAAAGCGGGCTTTTAAAATCTCTTAGGGGTATTTTGAGGGGTAACACGGTGTATTTGAACATAATAAAAAGCCCACAAAACGGCTTCATCAGCCATTCTGCAAGCTTTGGTACTTGGCGGAGAGTTGGGGATTTGAACCCCAGAAGCGCTCATCACACTTACACGATTTCCAATCGTGCGCTTTAGACCACTCAGCCAACTCTCCATGCCTTAGGTCACTCGATTATTTTATACAAATTTGCTGCGCTTGTCAAGTAGTAAATTGAATTTTGGGTATACTTTAAGCGTTTATATTGATTTTTTCTTCCATATACATTATAATTATTATGTAGATTTGTTATCTTTTTAACAATATAATATTCTAAGGAGTTTAACATTATGAAAATCAGCGTCTGCGTCGGTTCATCGTGCCATCTTAAAGGGTCTTACAACATCATCAATCTCATGAAGGAAAACCTCGAAAAGAACGGTCTTACAGACAAGGTGGAGCTTGCCGCATCATTCTGTCTTGGCAAATGCACAAACGGTGTGAGCGTGAAGGTCAACGACGAGGTTATCACAGGCGTCACGCCGGATACTTTTGACGAAATGTTCAATGAAAAGGTTCTTGGAGGACTTAAAAATGAGCAATAAATTTTTGCAGCTAAAGCGTTCAAACTGCAAAAACTGTTATAAATGTATACGCAACTGTCCTGTAAAAAGCATAAAATTCGCCGACGGTCAGGCAAACATTATTTCCGACGAGTGCATTTTATGCGGGCGGTGCTTTGTCAACTGTCCGCAGGACGCAAAGCAGATACGCAATGACGTCGGGCTTGTAAAAGAGCTTATCGCGTCCGGCAAGCCCGTCATCGCAAGCGTTGCGCCGTCATTTATAGCGGAATTTCCGCTGTATGACTTTGAGTCGATGAAAGCCGCGCTGAAACAGCTTGGCTTTGCAGACGCAGAGGAGACAGCCATCGGCGCGACGCTTGTCAAAACCGAATACGAAAAAATGATTGCCGATGGCAAGCATGATGTAATTGTCTCGTCGTGCTGCCACACAGTCAATGCGCTTATCCAAAAATATTATCCGTCTGTTCTGCCCTATCTTGCGCCTGTGCTGTCTCCTATGCTCGCGCACTGCAAGCTCATAAAAGACCAGCACCCCGACGCAGCAACGGTGTTTATCGGCCCGTGCATTTCCAAAAAAGAAGAGGCGGAAATTTACGGCTACACCGACGTTGTGCTGACATATGAAGAGCTTGAAGAGTGGATGAACGAGAAGGAAATCGTTCCGCGCGGCGCAAGCACCGAGGACGCGGGCGTTAAGCGTGCGCGGTTTTTCCCCTCAAAGGGTGGCATCATCCGCAGCATGACCACCGACAACACACCGTTTACATATCTTGCCGTTGACGGCGTTGCAAACTGCATTGCGGCGTTTAAAGAAATTGAGACAGGCAAGCTTAAAAACTGCTTTATTGAGATGAACGCCTGCGAGGGCGCGTGCGTCAGCGGCCCCGGCATAAGCCATCATCATCAGCCTGTGCTGACAGGTGAAGTTAAGGTTGCACATTTTGCCGGCAGCGGAGATTTTGAGATACCCGAAAAGATTGAAATGGCAAAAAACATGCCGTACATCGGCACGCACAGCGTTATCCCTGGCGAGAACGTCATAAAGGATATCCTTGCCAAAATGGGCAAAACTACAAAAGAGCAAGAGCTCAACTGCGGAAGCTGCGGATATCCGTCGTGCCGCGAAAAGGCTATCGCCGTATATCAGGGCAAGGCCGATTTGAGCATGTGTCTGCCGTATTTGAAGGAAAAAGCGGAGACATTCTCGGGCTATGTCATCAACACAACGCCGAACGCGATATTTGTGCTTGACGAGGATTTGTGCGTTCAGCAGATAAACAACGCCGGGCTTAAGCTGTTTAACCTTAAAAGCGAGGCCGATATCATCTCATCACCCATCGTCCGCTTGCTTGACCCGACGGAATATCTCAACATAATGTCGTCTACTCTCCCGATGAAAAAGGTGAAGCATTACCTCGCCGAATACAAGGTTTACGTCGACGAAACGATTGTTTACGACAAGGCATATCACATTGTGTTTAGCATTATGCGTGATATTACAGAAGAGGAAAAGAGCGAGAGCGAGCGCGCGGAAATGATAAACAAAACAGCGGAGATAACCGACAAGGTTGTCGAAAAGCAGATGCGTATTGTTCAGGAAATTGCATCCCTGCTCGGCGAGACGACAGCGGAGACAAAAATAGCGCTAACGCAGCTAAAGGACACGCTGCAAAAATAATAGTTTTTTGAAAAGGATTTTCATATGAACAACCTTTGGACAGACGCGGGTTTCATGAGCGTGAACCACGTTGGCGAAACGCTTTGCGGCGACCGCGTTGAGATTATAGGCGACAACGAGGATTCACTTACCCTTGTGCTCGCCGACGGTCTTGGCAGCGGCGTCAAGGCGAATATCCTTTCAACGCTCACAAGCAAAATAATCTGCACAATGATGGCGTCGGGACTGCACATTGAAGATTGCGTAGAGACAATTGTAAAAACGCTGCCCGTGTGCAAGGTGCGTCAGGTGGCATATTCAACGTTCACAATTATACGCGTGACGAACAACTCTACCGCCGATATCATTCAATTTGATAACCCGAACCTCATTTTGCTGCGCGACGGCAAAAGCTTCAACTACCCTATCGTCAGCCGCGTTATCGAGGGCAAAACAATTCTTGAAAGCAAGATAAATTTGCAGCTGAACGACGTTTTTATCGCCATGAGCGACGGCGCAATTTACGCGGGCGTTGGCAAAAGCTTTAATTTTGGGTGGCAGCGCGAGAATATTGTCGACTACATCGAGCATCAGTATGAGCCGACGCTCTCGGCAAAGATGATTTCGTCGCTTATAGTTGACGAGTGCAACCGCCTTTACGAGGGCGAGCCGGGCGACGACACAACTGTCGCGGCGGTGCGCATACGCGAGCGCAAGCCTGTCAACCTTATTATAGGCCCGCCCGCTGACCCTGCCGACTGCAAAAAAATGATGACGCTATTTTTCTCAAAGCAGGGCAGAAAAATCGTGTGCGGCGGCACAACCTCTCAGATTGCGTCCGAATATCTGCACGAGCCTGTCATAACCTCGCTCGATTATAACGGCGACCCAGATATTCCTCCAATTGGTAAGATGAAGGGCGTTGACCTTGTGACGGAGGGCGTTATCACTTTCAGCCGCGTCGTCGATTACGCAAAGGCGTACGTCAGCGGCACTGACCTTTCAAATATGTGGAACGTGCAGATGGACGGCGCGAGCCAGATTGCGCAATATTTGTTTGAATACGCGACGGACATAAACTTTTTTGTCGGTCGCGCGATAAATCCGGCACATCAAAACCCGAATTTGCCTATAAATTTCGGCATCAAGCAGCGGCTTATTGAAGAAATGACGGAATATTTAAAGCAAATGGGCAAGCAAATCAAGGTTAGCTATTTTTAAATGAACACTCCCTCGCTTCTTTTCATATTATGTGTAAAGAAACAAGGGAGGTTTTTTTATGTCAATGCCGGTAATTTCAATGCCATGCTCGCCGATAAGCATGTATCAGGCAATCGCCGATTTGCTTGAATCCATCGCGCTTCAAGAGACGGCGATGAGCCACATCATCAACGCAGAGGGCGAAAAAATTCAGTTTGTGCTCTCAAGAGAGTGCATCAGCTTCGAGGACTTGATGGCGACAAACGAGTCCGTCACAAACACGCTCGGCGCAATAACAGACCTCGAAAAAACATTGCGCGACAAACTGGAGTTCATTTCAAATAACCTCTATTACCCCTCACAGGAAGCGTAAAAAATACCCCGCCACAAGAATTGTGCCTTGTGGCGGGGTGTTTTTATGTGATATTATTCCACGTAAAATCTGTCATCCGCCCATTTGGCAGGGTTTATGTCGATGTATTGCCAGATTTTTTGGTAGCCTTCTTCATTTCTTATGACGTGGTCATAAAAAGAACGTTGCCAAACCTTTTTATCAAACGGCGGCACGGTACCCTGTTTAACAAGTTTTATGTACTCTATTATCGTATGCCTTTTAAACGTTTGCATAATTTCCGACAACGTAGGGGCGGATTCCATATCCGCCCGCTCTATTTCGACTATCGCATGAAAATGGTTTGGCATTACTACATATTTTGTACAATAGACGTTTTTGTATGCATCAATTGTTTTTGTAAATATGTCGGTAATCATTCGGCGGATATGGAATCCGCCCCTACATTTCCAAACAACGCTTTTTTATCATGCGTGCATATCGTCACAAAATACGCACCGTTTTGGGCGTAATTGTAATTTTGTAATCTTGGGGATTTTCGTTTTGGTAAATCTTGAGCGCTCATCTTGATTTTGCTGCTAAATGTGTTGGGATAACTGTGAAAATGGTGAACGCGGCGGCGAATAGGAATAATATGCCGGATGGCGCCATGCCGCTTTCGCCGTTTATGACTACGGCTTTGCCGAAATTATTTATTATTACGGACGCTATCGCGGGGCCTATCACCATCGGTATCAACACAAAAAATATTATGCGTACGCCCTCATATTGGCCGCGGTTATCCTTTGGGTACAAATTTTTCGCCCATGCCGTTGTTGTTTGCAGCACAAGCACATATCCTATACCCGCGAGAATTATACCCATCTCAATCAGCGGAATGTTGCCACCGCACACGCCGAGGACGAGCAAGCCTATGATCGTACACGCAACAGAGGTGTAAATCATCTGCGGATGCTTGCCTGCGTTAATAAATTTTGACGCGGGAATTGTGGCGAGAACCGCGATAAGCAGCCCCACACCCTGAATAATTCCCGCAGCACCCTCGGAATAGCCAAGCGAGTAGATGAAATAATTGCCGACGTGCACAAAATAAAAGTTGAAGCATATAAAATACACGCTCATTATGCAAAACACAAAAAACAGCTGCTTATTCTGCATAAAATTTTTGAAGTTGAACACCGAGAAGAACTGGTGCCAAAAGCCTTTTTCGTCCTTGACCGGGCGAAGCTCCGCACCTTCGCGAAGCATGGCTGTGCCGATTGCGCCTATGAGCATGACGAACAAGCCCGCGAACACGAAGAACTCAAAATATCCGAAAACCTCGATGATTATGCCCGCGCCAACCGTGCCTACTATCGTCGCAATGACAGGCTGCGCCGCCATTACAGCGCCAAGCTGACCGCGGTTGTGCTCGTTTGTGATGTCAGTCGTCCATGAATTAAAGCCCGAATCGTTGCCCATGCTGCCAAAAAAGCTCATGAGCGCGTCCATCATGACAACCATGACGGCGGCGGCTGTTATGGAGTTTTTTGGCAGAAATTCCGACGTGCCAAAAAGTATCGTGAACAAGCCCCACAATATGTAGCCGATGAAGATGAACGGTTTTCGCCTGCCTATGCGGTCGCTTAAAGTGCCGCTGACAAATGTGGAAATCGTTGTTGCGGCGGCGGAGCACGCTGTCATCCACGCGATTATGGACGCATACGGCCCGATTTTCGCGTACACAAACGTGTTGAACCACTGGTTTTCGATGTTCCAGCAAAGCTGTCCCGCAAGCCCAAGCACCCATATGAGCGCCCAACTTTTTGCGGATAATTTTTCGTTCACCTTAGCCATCACTACACACCTGCTTTCAAATTAAAAGGAGCGCAAAAGTGCAATTTCCTTTGTCCAGCCTGCGTCGTCGTTTGGAGTTTCAAGTACAAATGGTTTATCTTTAAGTGCGGGGTGAGTTACTATGCGCTTAAACGCGTCAAGGCCGATGAAGCCCTCGCCCAGCTTTGCGTGTCTATCCTTATGCGCGCCGCAATCGTTCATACTGTCGTTGCAGTGTATCGCGCAAAGGCGGTCGAGCCCTATGATGTTGTCAAAGCTTTCAAGCACGGCGTCGAGGTTGTTCACTATGTCGTAGCCAGCATCCCACACGTGGCAGGTGTCTAGGCACACGCCGAGCTTTTCGCTGTGCTCGGTGCTGTCGATTATGGCTTTGATTTCCTCAAAACGGCACCCGACCTCGCTGCCCTTGCCCGCCATTGTCTCAAGCAAAACTGTTGTCGCCAAAGACGGCGTGAGCACGGCATTGAGCGCGTCCGATATCTGCTTTATGCCGACATCTGCGCCCTGCCCTGTGTGGCTGCCGGGGTGAAAATTGTAATAATTATTTGGCGTATATTCCATGCGCTGCAAATCGTCGCGCAAGATTTCTGTGCCCCACTCGCGCAGATTTTGCTGAGACGAGCACAAATTCATTGTATATGAAGCGTGAGCGACTATTTTGCCAAAATTATTTTCTTTAGCCGCGATTAGAAATTCATCTATATCGCCTTGCTCAATATCCTTTGCTTTGCCGCCGCGCGGGTTGCGTGTAAAAAACGCGAAGGTGTTTGCACTGAGCTTAACGGCCTGCTGCGCCATCGCCTTATACCCGCCGGAGCTTGAAATGTGACTGCCTGCGTACATATGTATTAACCCTTTACAAAATAAATTATGATGAGCGCCACTCCGATGACCGAAATCACCGCCGCTAAAATGGTTATCGCGCGCGCTTTTGCGGCGTTTTTATCGTTTGTGTGCACCTCGTATCGCTCGGGCGCACTCGGCAGATAAAGTATCTGTATCAAGTCGTCCTTATCTCCGAGCTTATGCTTGCTTTCAGGCAAATGCGCCTCGTAATCTTTGCCGTTTACTTTGTATTTTATCGACGTTGCGTAATGCGTGTGGCCCATGTCTGTTTGCAGCTCAAGCACGTCTGTGATGAGCGCGTTTGTGCGTTTTCCGCTGCGGTGAATGGCGCTGTTCGCCTTTGACAGCACGCCCGAATACCCAAAAAGCACCGCCGCTATAACAAATAATATAATACCAAATATATCAAATCTCATGATACTTTTCCTCCGAATGCTATTAAAAATACATATAAACCTGACACGGTATCATGCCGTTGTAAAGCTTGCGGCGTCGCTTTGCCTTTTTGCCGAAATTGCGCTCAAAATCAGCGTCGGCGGTGATGATATACGCGCCGCGCACAGGGTTTTGTTCAAGCTGCTCGCCGAGAACCTTTTCAAGCTGTGCAGCTTCTGTCAGGCTGCCGAGACGCTCGCCGTAGGGCGGGTTTGTGAAAATCATGCTGCCGGACGACGGTGCAAATTTGCGGACGTCTGCCTCGAAAAACTTGCAGTGAGCATCAACGCCCGCAAGCTTGGCGTTTATTGTGGCAAGCTGCACGGCGGCGGGGTCGATATCAAAGCCGATGCCCTCGAACGTGCAATCCTTGCGTATTTCGTCAAGCGCGCGCTGACGCTGACGGGCCCATGCAGATTTATCGACAAACAAATAATGCTCCGCAGTGAAGCGGCGGCGCATACCGGGCGCCATGTTCATCGCTTTCATAGCGGCTTCAATCATGAGTGTGCCGCTGCCGCAAAACGGGTCTTGCGCTGTTGTGTCGGGGTAAATTCTGCCGAGGTCGATTATCGCGGCGGCAAGTGTTTCCTTTATAGGCGCACTTGTCGCATTTTTGCGGTAGCCGCGCTTGTGCAAGCCGTCGCCGCTTGTGTCTAGCATGACCTCCGCGACGTTTTTGCGTATTGAAAAGCGCACTTTATAAAGCTCCCCTGTCTCGGGGAGATCGGAGGTGTGATGTCCTTTTTTAAGGCGCTCAACAATTGCCTTTTTGACGATGCTCTGGCACGCCGGAACGCTTGTGAGTGTGCTTGAAAGGCTGCTGCCCTTTACCGGAAATTCAGCGTCGGCGGGCAGCATTTCTTCCCACAGAATTGACGCAACGCCGTCGAAAAGCTCATCAAACGTCGCCGCCTGAAATGTTTTTAGCAAAATCAAAACGCGTTCTGCGCAGCGGCTTTGAATATTTGCGGCGGCGAGCACGTCATCGTCGCCCGAAAACGCAACTCTGCCGTCGGTTATCTGCACATTTTGCGCACCAATGCGCTTAAAATCAAACGAAGCGGCGCTCTCTGTGCCAAAATAGCACGGCGCAATAAAATTATAATTCAAATATCTGTCCTCTTTTTTATGTTATTTATATTGCCATTATAGCATATATGCGGCAAAGCCGCCACAATAAAATTTCGATTAATTGCAATTTTGTTGTGGCGGCTTTTGGCAGCATGCAAAACCGTCTCCCTTACAAACTTACCTTGAAACAGTTGTAGGGGCGAGCTTTGCTCGTCCGAACAATTTTGCGCGTTGAAAGCGGACGAGCAAAGCTCGCCCCTACAAAACGCTGTCCCTAGGGCAAGAGACATTCTGAAAAGAGAGCTGTTGCAGATATCTGCAACAGCTCTCTAAAATTATTTATGGTTAATCTTTTTCAGGAACTAGCAAGCCATAGGTTCCATTTTTTCTGCGGTAGACAGCTTGCACCTCGTCTGATTCGGCGTCGCGGAAGAGGAAAAATTCGTGGCCGAGCATGTTCATTTCGAGGATTGCCTCATCGACTGTTGTCGGCTTTGCGGCGAAATGCTTTTCGCGGATCACATGGTATGTATCGTCGCCGCCGTCGCCTTCGTCAAAAGCCGCAGCTTCAAACGCGGGCTGCTGAATGCGGTCTGCAAGGCGTTTGCGATTTTTGATGATGCGGCGCTCTAGCACATCTGCCGCCGCGTCAAACGCTTCCTCCATTCTCTCCGCGTCCTTTTCGGCGCGTGAGGTGAAGCCCTTGTCCTTTATCGTGATTTCAACGGTCTGCCAGTCTTTTTCAACCGTGACCGTCACCTGTGCTTCGGCACTGTCTGAAAAAAATTTATCAAGCTTTGCCATTCTCTTGTTCACTCGCTCGACAAACTGCTCCTTTAAGCTGACTTTACGTCCTGTGCATACTAATTTCATACCGAAACCTCCAATCTTTTGACAGACGGATATAATCCGCACTGCCGGAAAAAGCTTTGCCTTTTCTTAATTAGAGTATAACACACAAATATTCTGGTTTCAATGACCTAATAGGCATTTTTTACAAAATATCTATCTTTTAGACACATATTTTATAAATTATACCGACAAAACGCATATTTTATGCACCTAAATACGCCGCCTGCACCTTCGGGTTGTTGGCAAGTTCCGACGCATTGCCGGACATTGAGATTAAGCCTGTCTCGAGAACATATGCGCGGTTGGCAATTTCAAGCGCCTTTTTGGCGTTTTGTTCAACGAGCAAAATAGTAGTGCCAGACTTATTCAAATCTTTTATTATGTCGAAAATCTCCTGAACGAGAAGCGGAGAAAGGCCCATTGACGGCTCGTCCATCAAAATCATTTTCGGCGTGCACATTATTGAGCGTCCGATTGCAAGCATCTGCTGCTCGCCGCCCGAAAGTGTGCCCGCAAGCTGCTTGCGGCGCTCTTTAAGGCGCGGCAGACGCTCAAACACCTTTTCATAGTCGGCAGCTATCGCGTCAGCGCCGTCCTTGCGGGTGTATGCGCCGAGCTCAAGGTTTTGCTGAACCGTCAAGTTTGAAAACACACGGCGCCCCTCGGGCACCTGCGTCAAACCGAGGTTGATTATTTTGTACGCGTCCATATTTGAAATGGGCGTACCACAAAATTCTATCGTGCCTGATTTCGGCTTTAAAAGCCTTGATATGGCGTGAAGCGTTGTCGTTTTGCCCGCGCCGTTTGCGCCGATGAGCGTGACGATTTCGCCCTCTTCAACGTCAAACGATATGCCGCGAATGGCATTTATAGCGCCGTAGCTGACGTTTAAATCTTTAACTGAAAGCATTTTAGCCATTTACTCACCCCCAAGATACGCGGCGATAACCTTTGGATTGCTGCGCACTTCTTCCGGATTTCCCTTCGCGATAATTCTGCCGTAATCGAGCACAACTATTTTTTCGCAAAGACCCATAACAAAGCTCATGTCGTGTTCGATGAGCAAAATCGCTATTTTAAACTTGTCGCGCACGAAACGAACAGTCTCCATAAGCTCGGCCGTCTCGTTGGGGTTCATTCCCGCGGCAGGCTCGTCGAGGAGCAGCAGCTTTGGGTTTGTGGCAAGGGCGCGCGCCATTTCAAGCTTGCGCTGTTTGCCGTAAGGAAGGTTTGACGAAAGCTGCTTTGCCTCATCCTGTAAGCCGAAAATCTCAAGCAAATTCATCGCCTGACCGCGAAACTGGCTCTCGCGCTCGTAGTAGGACGGAAGCCTGAAAATGCCCTCGGCCGTTGAATATTTTATCTGATTATGAAGTCCGACCTTGACATTATCTATGACGGAAAGCTGATTGAAAAGGCGGATATTTTGAAATGTGCGCGCGATGCCCGCCTTACTAATCATGGCGGGCTGCTTGCCCTTAATGCTTGTGCCGTCGAGGATAATGTCACCCTCTGTAGGCGCGTACACGCCTGTGAGCATGTTAAAAACAGTTGTTTTGCCCGCGCCGTTTGGCCCGATAAGGCCGTAGAGCTGACCCTTATCAATAGTGAGGTCAAATTTATCGACAGCCTGCAAGCCGCCGAAAACAATGCCGAGATTTGTCACTTCAAGCAATGCCATCTTATTTACCTCCCTTTGCATCTGCCTTGGCAGCCTTTTTCCACGGCAGCTTTGCCGTAAAGCGTTGGCGCATTTCAACCATCTGCGGGCTTTGGTTGAATATCATCATGACAATGAGCACGATTGCGTAAATAAGCATGCGGTAATCGTTCATGCCGCGCAGCACCTCCGGCAGAATTGTAAGCGCCGCCGCCGCGATTATCGAGCCGCGAATGTTGCCCATGCCGCCGACCACGACGAACACGAGAACGAGTATCGAGGTGTTGTAATCGAACTTTTTGGCGACAATCGTGGCGTAGTTGTGAGCGTAAAGTGCGCCCGCCGCGCCCGCGAGAGCCGCCGATATTGAAAACGCGATAAGCTTGTATTTTGTTACGTTTATGCCTACGGATTCAGCCGCAATACGGTTGTCACGGATAGACATAACAGCGCGTCCTGAGCGGGATTTGATAAAGTTCAGCACCACGAAAAGTGTTATCATTATCAAAATGAAGCCCATGAGGAATGTCGAGTCCTTCGATGTGCCGGTGATGCCCTGCGCGCCGTTTATGATAACTCTGCCGCCTTGTGCCAAATTAAGCGAGAGCGAATCCTTTGTTGAAAAATGCATTCCTGCACCGTCAACGCCTATGTAAAGCGAGTTGAGGACGTTTTTGATTATTTCGCCAAACGCGAGTGTGACGATGGCAAGATAGTCTCCCTGCAAGCGCAAAACTGGTATGCCGACAAGCAAGCCCGCGACGCCCGCGGCTACAGCGCCGATTATTATTGCAAGCGTCAAGCGAAGCCACGGCTCTGTGATAGTCTCCTGCATACACACGCTGAAAAACGCGCTTGAAAACGCGCCGACGCTCATAAAGCCCGCATGACCTAGCGATAGCTCGCCGAGGATGCCGACTGTCAAGTTGAGCGAAACTGCCATTATAATGTAGCAGCAGATAGGCACAAGCTGACCGCTGAGTGAGTTTGAAATCATGCCTGCGGACGACAAAAGCTGAACGACAATGAAGCCGATGACAACTATCGCGTAGGTGATAAGATTATGTTTGGCTGTTTTGCCAAGCTGTCTTGTTTTCATCACTGCCACCTACACTTTCTCTTTTACGGCTTTGCCGAGAATGCCTTTCGGCTTGACAAGCAACACTATGACAAGCACGCCGAACACTATCGCGTCAGCCATTTGCGACGAGATATACGCCTTGCTTAAGCTCTCGATAACGCCGAGCAAAACGCCGCCTAGCATAGCGCCCGGTATTGAGCCTATGCCGCCGAAAACAGCCGCAACGAACGCCTTAATGCCCGGCATTGCGCCTGTTGTGGGCTGCAAGGTGGGGTATGTAGAGCAGAGCAGCACGCCCGCGATTGCCGCGAGAGCAGAGCCTATCGCAAAGGTGAGCGAGATAGTTCTGTTTACGTTTATGCCCATTAGCTGTGCCGCGCCCTTGTCCTCGGAAACGGCGAGCATGGCGCGTCCCATTTTGGTTCGGTTGACAAACAATGTAAGCGCAATCATTATTATTACAGAAATTATGATTGTGGCAAGCGTCTCGCCCGTTATTACAAGCTGACCGTCAAAAAGGCGTATCGGGTCCATTTTGACAACAGATGTAAACGATTTCGGGTTTGAGCCCCAAATGAGCAGTGCGACGTTTTGCAAAAGGTAGCTTACGCCGATTGCTGTTATGAGAACGGCGAGGCTAGGCGCTTCGCGAAGCGGCTTATAGGCTATTCGCTCTATTGTGATGCCAAGCAGCGTGCAGCCGACCATTGCGCCGAGCACCGCGACAAATGGCGGCATACCAAGTGAGCCCATGAGCACAAACACAAGATAGCTGCCTATCATAATAACATCGCCGTGGGCAAAGTTGAGCATTCGGGCAATACCGTAAACCATAGTATAGCCGAGTGCTATGATGGCATAAATACTGCCGAGACTTATGCCGTTCACCAAAAAGGATACAAATTGCATATCGCACGCCCCTTAAAAATTTATTGGGAAATACAGCGCCAGGCTCGCAATCAGTGTCAATGGGCTAAGATAATAATGCCGCACAATTCCGTTGTCATTCTGAGCGAAGCGAAGAATCATTTGCACATTTCATAGGTTTTAAGATTCTTCGTCGCTTCGCTCCTCAGAATGACACATTAGCCCTCTGACACCAGGCTCGCAACAGCCACCGTATAAAATAGATGTAAACAGTATACCATAAAACGCACACTGTAACAACTATAAAATCGCATTACAGAGCCTTTTTTCGATAAAAAAGCTGAGGGCTGTCGAAATAAAACGACAGCCCTCATTGGCTATTTTCGCAAAAATAGCTTGCAAATTACATTGCAGCGTAAGCGCCGTCAACAATCTTAACTGCTTTCGGGGCTTTATTTACTTCGCCTGTTGCTGACCATGTCATGCCCTCGCCTGTGAGGCCGTCGACAGAAATTTCTGTCATAGCTACCTTAAGCGCGTCGCAGATAGCGGACATATCCATGTCGGCTGTGACACCTGCTTTTTCGCAAGCTGCTTTGATGATGTACATTGCGTCATAAGCATCGGCTGCAAACTGTATAGGTGTTTCGCCGTAGGCTGCTTCATATTTTGCAACAAAGTCTTTTGTCGCGTCGTCTGTGGCATCTGCCGCAAACGGTGTCAGAAGCATAACGCCCTCTGCAAGTGTTGTGTCGAAGTTATCAACGCCGAGAAGACCGTCAAGGCCATCGCAGCCAAAGAACATTGGCTTATAGCCAATTTGGTCAGCTGTGTTGAGGATAAGGCTCGCCTCTGTGTAGTAGATGGGCAGGAAAACAAGCTCTGCGCCTGCTGACTGCATTTTCTGAACCTGCACGGAGAAGTCTGTTTTGCTGTCTGCTGTAAAGGCTTCAGCCGCTACGACTTCAAGACCCTTTGTTTTTGCTTCGGCGACAAATTTTTCGTAAATGCCCGAAGAATAGACATCTGAGCTGTCATATATGATGCCGACCTTTGAGGCAATCTTGTTATCTGCGATATAGTCAGCAGATGCAACACCCTGGTTCGGGTCTGTGAAGCATACCTGGAATGAGTTGCCATAGAAGTTGCCCTGCGCATCAGAGATAACACTTGTGGAAGAAGCCGACGGAGTGAGCAGATACATGTTGTCCGCCTTCGCCTCTGCCTGAACAGCCACGCACGGTGTGCTTGTAACTGTGCCCATAAGAAGCTGCATGCCCCAGTCTTTAAGCGAGTTGTATGCGTTTACAGATTTTTCTGCGTCATGCTCATCGTCTGCAAACTTTATCTCAAACTGAATGCCTCCCTCGGCGTTGATGTCTGCGACGGCAAGCTCCATGCCGTTTTTAACTGCGATGCCGTAAACTGCTGCGCCGCCTGTTACGGGGCCGATGCCACCCACTTTAATTGCCGCGGTAGACGATGCTGTGCCTGAAGCTCCTGCCGCTGTTGAGCCGGCAGTTGATGCCGCCGCGCTGCTGCTTGTCGCTCCGCCGCATGCCGCAAGGCTGACAGCCATGCAGAGTGCGAGTGCAAAACTCATAAACTTTTTCATAATATTCCCTCCAAATTGTTTTATCCTCTGTATCCAATACTAAAGATTATTACTATTCTAGCTACATTTGACGTTTAACGCAATACACTTTTTTTACATACTTTAATTATCCATTTATCGTTTTTGTGTAATATTGCACAATAACGCCTATTTTATATGTGATAATTGACATAGTTTTGTAATTTTTAGAAAACGTGTGTATTTCTCTCGCGGACACTACTTAATTTGTGCGCGCGTGAGTATTTTGTCATAGCCGCCGCTGCCGTATTGAATGCAGCGGTTTATGCGGCTGATTGTAGCCGTGCTTATCTCAACTTTTTTTACGATGCTCTCGTAGGTGTTGCCGCCGAGCAGCATTTTTGCGGCTTGAATGCGCTGTGCCATATCGGCAAGCTCCTTCATAGTGCACAAATCTTCAAAGAACTCATAGCACTCATCTATGTTTTCAAGCGCTAAAATAGCTTTGAAAAGATTGTCTGTGTGCGGGTTTCTCGTTCCGTTTTTATCTGCCACTTTTTATCCTCCATGCCTTGCTGCTTTAACACTTTACAGCATTAAACTAACAAAGGCAATATAAAACCGCCCTTTTTTGCAAAGGCGGTTTTGCGGTTTTAGAACAAAATTATTTGACCATGCTTGCAATTTCAGCAGCAAAGTCCTCTTGCTTTTTCTCGATGCCCTCGCCTTTTTCAAAGCGAACAAACGAGACGATAGCTATGTCGCCGCCAAGCTCTTTGCCTGTTTCTTTTGTAAACTGTGCAACTGAAAGCTTGTCGTCCTTGACAAACGGCTGATCCACAAGGCAATTTTCCTTATAGAATTTGCCGATTTTGCCCTCGACCATTTTGATTTTAACCTGCTCGGGCTTGCTTGCCATTTTGGGGTCGTTTGAAATCTGAACAAGAAGAATTTCTTTTTCTTTTTCAACGACTTCAGCAGGCACTTCGCTCTCGCAGAGGTAGCCGGGGTTAGCGGCTGCAATCTGCATGGCGATATCCTTGCCGTAGGCTGTAAATTCAGGTTTTGCGGCAACCTCGTCTGTTGTGTCAAACTTAACGAGAACGCCGTGTGTGCCGCCGCCGTGTACATAAGCGGCGCAAACGCCCTCATAGCGAATGAAACGGCGAATTTGAATGTTTTCACCGATGACGAGCACCTTGTCTTGACGAGAAGCCTCGACAGTTGTGCCGTCCGGCATTTTGCACTCAAGCAAAGCTGCTACGTCGGCGGGGTTCTGCTGCATGATGACAGCGGCAACGTCCTTGACGAACTGCTTGAATAAATCGTTTTTGGCGACGAAGTCTGTCTCTGCGTTTATTTCAACAACAACGCCAACCTTAGCGGCGACGTCTGCCTCGGCGTAAACTGCGCCCTCGGCGGCAATGCGGCCTGCCTTTTTGGCAGATTTTGCAAGACCTTTTTCGCGGAGAATTTCGACTGCCTTTTCAAAATCGCCCTCAGACTCTGTGAGAGCCTTTTTGCAATCCATCATGCCGCAGCCTGTCTGCTCGCGAAGGTTTTTAACATCAGAAGCTGTAAAAGCCATTGTTTTTTCTCCTTTATCTTAAAAATTACTCAGCAACAGCAATTTCTGCTTCCTCAACGGGAGCTTCCTGTGTCTGTTCGCCCTGACGGCCCTCAATAACAGCGTCAGCCATTGCACCTGCAATAAGCTTAACTGCACGGATAGCGTCGTCGTTGCCAGGGATAACGTAGTCAATTTCATCGGGGTCGCAGTTTGTGTCGACAATTGCGACGATGGGGATGTTGAGCTTCATTGCCTCGGAAACTGCGATGCGCTCTTTGCGCGGGTCAACGATGAACATAGCTTTCGGCAGAATGTTCATGTCTTTTACGCCGCCGAGGAATTTGTTGAGCTTCTCAAGCTCGAGCTCAAGCTTTGCGACTTCCTTTTTGGGAAGCATTTCAAATGTGCCGTCGTCGCGCATTTTGTTGATTTGCTCCATGCGGTCGATGCGGCGGCGGATTGTGCGGAAGTTTGTGAGCATACCGCCGAGCCAGCGTGCATTGACAAAATGCATACCGCAGCGAAGTGCCTCTTCCTTAATAGACTCCTGAGCCTGCTTTTTTGTGCCGACGAAAAGAATTTCGCCGCCCTCTGCCGCTGTGTCGCGGACAAAGTTGTAAGCTTCGTCAAGTTTTTTAACTGTTTTCTGAAGGTCAATGATATAAATACCATTGCGCTCGGTAAAGATATAACGAGCCATTTTGGGGTTCCAGCGGCGTGTCTGATGTCCGAAGTGGACACCTGCCTCAAGAAGCTGTTTTATAGATACTACTGCCATTTTAAAGTCCTCCTAAAAATTGTTTTTTCCTCCGCATTACATACATGACAGACCTCCCTTTCGGGCACAGTAAGCCAAAGCAATGCGTGCGTATTGCTGTAATAGTATAGCATATGCGGTTTGTGTTTGCAAGTGTTTTTGTGAAAATTATTTGTTATTCAAGTGTTTCGCTGCCGATGGTGTTTGCCCCGAGCGTGTCGCCGCCAAACATCATATCGTACTGCCATATCCACTGGTTGTCAAACCATGTTTTCTGCTCATCTGTCATATCGTCTGAATACGTTCCGTCAACATTAACTGTAACGCCGTGCGAGCGCGAGCGCATGACGGACATCTCCTGCGTCAAAAAGTCAAAATACAGCGGCTTTTCGATGCCGTATAAGTCCATCATAACGGGCGTTATCTCATATGCGCCAATTGTGCCAAGCTCGACCTTGCTCGAATCGAAATTGCTCCAAATGAGCAAGTCCGTTCCGCGCAGATTGGGGCTTGTTGTGTCTCCCTCGGCTATCCAGCCTGTGTTTTCAAAAAGCTCATATCCCTTGCCGAGCGGGTTAAAATGGTCGCCCCAAAACACGAGGATCGTCGGCTCTTCAACTGTGCGAAGATAATCGACAAGCTCGCCGAGCGCCGCGTCGGCTTCATATACGCCTGTTGCGAAATCTCTAAGCTGCGTCAGGGTTTCGCTTGATAAGCCGACTGTGTTATCTACTATATTTACGAAATCGTCCTCGCTGTAGCGCCCCTCGCCGTAGGTCGTGTGGTTTTGCATTGTGACGGCGTGAATGAACACAGGGCCGTCGTTCTTTTGCTTTTCATACTCGCTTATTATCTGCTGCGTCATCTCGTGGTCAGACACAAAGCCGCGCTTTAAATCTGGGTTTACTATGTCCTCAAGCGAGATAAAATCGTTTATACCGAGGTTTGGATACGCCTTGTTTCTGCTCCAAAAGCGCTCGTAGTAGCCGTGTATCGCCGTTGTGCTGTACCCTTGTGAGAGCAGCCAGCGCGGCAGCGAGAATGTGTTTTTTGTGACATACTGCTGATACGGCTTTGAGCCTGATGGAAGATATTCTACAGAAAAGCCTGTCAGCGCCTCGAACTCAACGTCGCACGTGCCTCCGCCAAAGCTTGGGGAATACGACAGGCCATACGCGCCCTCTTCTTTTAGCTTTGTGAGGTTTGGCGTGAGCTCGCGGTCATAGGTTATTCCGTCAAGGCGGCTCACGTCCCAAAACGACTCGTTCATCACATATATAATGTTGGGCGTGACGACTTCCTCGTTGTCCGCATTTGCGGCATAGGAGGTGTCGTAGAGCGGCTTTTGCCTTTTTTTAGCTTTTTCTGTGTCTTCAACAATCTTCTCAACGGCTTCGGCTGAATAATTTTCCGGCTCTATTATATCGAGCAGTGTCAAGTTTGTCATGAAGCCGGTTATCACGCCGTATTTGCGGTAGTATCTGTCCTGCATCCAAGAATCAGCGTAAATGTGAAACCACTCGCAATTCGACGGCACAAGATAAATGCCGAATAATATCACGCATGCGCCTATGAGCGACGCTGCTGACATGACAAGCCTTATCACAAGCTTGTGCTGCGGCTTATACGGCAGACGCACGAAAAAGCTCACGACGAAAAGCGCGAGAAATATAAGCGCGCTGTAAATTATAGTCGGCGGAATTGTGAATTTTACATTGCTCGCGATGCCGCCTAAATCTCCGATTTGGCTTAAATCCCACGGCAGAAACGGCTCGCTGCGCATGACGAGCTTGTAGTAGCATATGATGCCGAAAAGATTGCCGATGATGCCGACAAAGCCCGTCGCGGCAGCGTGGCGGCCTGTGACGCCTAATATAAATAGGTAGGCAAACAGCAAAAGCAGCCACGCAAGTATGTACGATGAATAATACTTCTCAAAATACGTGGTGAAAAAGTTTTCCTCGCGTGAAATGCGGTGTATCCACTCAAGCGTCACAAGTGTGACGGTTAGAACAAGCAGCGAAAAAAGCAGGTTTATTATCCATAAAATAGGTCTGCGTTTCATAACGCAAGCGATTTTGTTTTTCAATTTAGACTTCCTTTTGCAAAAAATGATTACACATAATTATAACGCCGTGAGCTTTAATGTCAACCTTGCTACACAGAAAAAAATCCCTTTTTCACCTTTTGCTTTGGCTCAACGTCTGTATGTACGAGGATGACATCGTCGCCTATTTTGCGGATATCCGTCCACGGAATGCTCAAATTCTCCTCTCTGCCAAGCAGCCCAAAAAGCCGCAGGCGGCCGTAAATTATGATATGTGAAATTTGTGCGGTAGCCTCATCAAAGGCGATATCGTCCGTTTTGCCCATGTTTACGCCTGTTGCAACGTTGATAACGTCGCGGCGGCAAAGCTCGTAAAGTGTCATTTTTGCATCACTCCCATAAAATATATGCTTTTTATTCTCGCTTAATTATGATATACTAAATATATATTTATAATTTTCGGAGGGCGATAGCTTGTTTAAAAATATAATATTTGACCTCGGCGGCGTTGTTGTAGATTATGCGCCGAAGGTATTTCTTGTAGACCACTTCATGAATGAAAAGCTTGAAAACACGCTTTTTGACATAACCTTTGGCAGCGAAGAATGGAAGCAGCTTGACGCAGGGCTTATCACGCGCGAGGAAAGCGAAAAAATAATGCGCGAAAAAGCGGCGGCGATAGGCAGGAAATATGAGGTCGATGTAATCTTAAACGACTGGATGGACATGCTGCACACAAAGGACGACACCGTGCACCTAATGCGAAGGCTGAAAAAGAACGGCTACCGCATTTTTTACCTCTCAAATATACCGCGCGACGTTTTGAAGATGCTGTCTGCGCGCAGCTTTTTCAAGCTTTTTGACGGCGGCATAGCGTCGTGTCAAATCAAGCTCAATAAGCCCGACCCCCGCGCGTTCGGCGTGCTTTTAAAATATTACAAGCTAGACCCCGCCGAGTGCATCTTCACCGACGACAACACCGATAACGTCGCGGCGGCATCAGCCCTCGGTATGAATGCGGTACATTTCAAAACCTCAAAGCAGCTTGCGCAGTCTCTCGCAGTTTCAGGTATAAATTTGGCAAAAAAGACGGCGAATGTGCAAAAATAACCTCATCCGTCACGCTGCGGCGTGACACCTTCTCCTAAAGGAGAAGGCTTTAAAGGCTTCCCCTTTAGGAGAAGCTGTCGCCCGCAGGCGACTGATGAGGTAAAAAAACAGCGGGACAAAAATCGTCCCGCTGTTTTTATTATATTTCCTGCTTAATTCTCTTAATCGCATTTTTTTCAAGTCGGCTCACTTGGGCTTGGCTGATGCCTATTTCGTCGGCTACTTCAACTTGAGTTTTGCCGGCAAAATAGCGAAGCGACATTATCTTTTTTTCTCTGTCGCTAAGTGACTTAACTGTGTCTCTGAACTGAATGTCCGATATCCAGTTTTCCTCGCCGTCGTCCTCGCCTATTTGATCCATGACGAGCACCGGGTCGCCGCCGTCGCTGTAGACGGGGTCTGATAAAAACACCGGCTCTATTGCGGATTCAAGCGCAAGCGTCACTGTGGCAATCGGCAGCTCGACGGCTTTTGCTATCTCGTCGACTGTCGGGTCGCGCCCTAGCTGCTTTTGCAGATTTTCGCGCGCTTGCATCGCCTTATACGCCACGTCGCGCACAGAGCGGCTGACGCGCACAAAGTTGTTGTCACGCAAAAATCGGCGTATCTCCCCCACTATCATCGGCTGAACGTATGTTGAAAACCGAAGCCCGAGCCCTGTGTCGAAATTGTCGATGGCTTTCATCAGCCCGATGCAACCCACCTGAAATAAATCGTCCGGATTTTCACCCCTTTGCGAAAATTTTTGCACGACTCTTAAAACAAGCCGCAGATTGCCGCATATCATTTTCTGCCGCGCCTCGCTGTCGCCCGCTTGCGCCTTGTTTATGAGCTCGATTTTCTCTTTTTCGGCAATCACCAGCAAGCGTGAAGTGTCCACGCCGCATATTTCTACCTTTGGATAATACAAAAACGCACCCGCTTTCTTAAAGCTGTATGCTTTAAGTATGAGTGCGTTTTGTGTTTTAAATTCAGTATGCGAAGCGGTAATTTTTGACTTTTACATGCTGTGCTCAAGCTCGTTTTTCAGCCGCTTGATAATTCGCTTTTCAAGGCGCGAAATGTAGCTTTGTGAAATTCCGATTGTGTCCGCAACCTCCTTTTGCGTGTGCTCTTGATTGCCCGCAAGCCCAAAACGAAGCTGCATTATGCGCTTTTCGCGTTTTGAAAGCTTATCGACAGCGGCAAGCAGCATACTGCGCTCGTCGTTTTGTTCAAGTTCAATTCCGACGAGGTTTTGGTCGCTGCCGAGCACGTCTGAAAGCAATAATTCGTTGCCGTCGCAGTCTGTGTTAAGCGGGTCGTTAATACTGCTCTCTTGGTGCTTGCTGCTGTTTTTGCGAAGGTACATAAGTATTTCGTTTTCAATGCAGCGGCTTGCGTAGGTGGCAAGCTTGATGTTTTTTTCGGGTGCAAATGTGTTGACGGCTTTCATGAGGCCAATCGTGCCTATCGAGACTAAATCTTCAATCGACGCTGATTTTGTCTCGAATTTTTTGGCTATGTACACGACGAGCCGCAGATTATGCACAACAAGCGCGTCGCGACAGCTTTGCTTGCCCTCCGACAGCCCTTTAAACACCACGGCTTCTTCTTCTTTTGTCAGCGGAGCAGGCAGCGTTTCCGATCCGTTTACGTAGTGGATGGAATTTTTTTGCAGAAAAAAGCCCCTTATCGCTGCGAGCAATTTTTTAAACATGGTGTTATCCTCCTAAAAATAAACGCTTGTGTCGGCGTTTAATATTGCTTTAAAATCTCCCGCAAAGACTTCCTTTGTAAATGCGGCTGTGATGTCCCTGCATTTGCGTTTATCTATGCTTGCGGACGCTGTAACGGCGGGCAAAAGCGTGCTGCCGGACGCAGTGCTTATCGGCAAAAGCCGCACGCCGCTTGATATTTCTCCGCTTTTGAAATATGCGTCGATATAAACAGGAAACGGCGCACACAAAAGCATGACGGCGTTGCCTGTGAGCGGGTCGCTGACGGCAAAGCCTGTGTCTAAAAGCGCGTTTCCGCTCATTTCAAAGTCGGCGGCTTTGAGCGCTATTATCACTGTTTTATCGGGCTGCGGACGGCCGAAAATCCACACTGCAAGCTGAATTATCACGTACATTAAAAGCGTGCAAAAGACTAAAAGCAGCGGCGGAACATAGATATAAACCGAGTAATTGTCGTATATAACCTTGCCCGACTGCGCCGCAAACGAAGCTATGCCGCCGAGCAGCATATTGAGTAATATGTACCATAAAAGCGCCTTAAAAAACACACGCGGATTGCTTATCTGAAACGAGATAAATATTATCGCGGCAAGGCACAGCACCTTTAAAAGCAAAGCAAGCGGCGGCGAGAGATTAAAAAGGATGAGCAAGGATGAAAAACCGGCGGCAAGCGCACCTATGCAAAGGCGTATCGGCTTCATTTCAAGCGAAGCCAGCGCCGCCGCCGCACGCAGCACAAACCACCCTATAAGCGCGTTGATTATAACAAGTACATCAACATAAACCACACCCATAAAGCTCACCTCACAAAGCAAAGGATAACATTTTCCAAACACAAAAAATGTCGTATTGTACAGTTCATTAAATATTGCCCAGTCTCACACGACAGCATTATTATACTGCAAATTGCGGTATAATTCAATAAACAAAATCTCATCGGCATATACTTTCCTCATATAACTGCATTGAGGTGAGAGGATTGTATAAACGAATAAGAGATTTGCGCGAGGACGCCGATTTATCACAGCAACAAATGGGCACTGTTTTACACTGCTCTCAACAGGTGTACAGCAATTACGAGCTTGGGCAGCGAGATATCCCCACAAGCATTTTAATCGCACTCGCGGATTATTACGACACTTCAACTGACTATATACTTGGCAGAACTGATAATATAAATAGGATATAACAAAAAGCATGAATTTCGGCTGCGCCGTAATTCATGCTTTTTCATTTAACATATGCTTGTTATGGATTGGTGAAAACTCACCTCATCCGTCGCTCCTTCGTCGCGCCACCTTCTCCCGAGGGAGAAGGCTTTTGGCTTCCCCTTGAGGGGAAGCTGTCGCCCGCAGGCGACTGATGAGGTGAAAACTAAATATTTATTCTTTTTTATTTTATTTCAACAACAGTAACCCCCGCCTCGCCCTCGCCGAAGGTGCCCAGGCGGTAGCTTTTTATGCTGCGGTGGTGTTTTAGGTGCTCGTGGATTGCTTTGCGCAAGATGCCTGCGCCTTTGCCGTGGATTAGGTACAGCATCGACTGTCCGCTCATCACGCCGTTGTCGATGAATTTATCCACTTCGTGCAGAGCTTCCTCGACGTTCATGCCGATGAGGTTTATCTCCATGCTTGCATTGCGCACGCTTTGCCCCGCGACACTTTGGCGGCTGCCCGTTGAGACAGGAGTGTGCTTTTTCGGCTTTGGCGGCTGTGCAGAAACGGCGCAAAGGCCTGTCAGTGGCACCTTTGTTTTCACAACGCCCGCGCGGATATCGACCATATTGTTTTTATCTGGCAGCGAAAGCACAACACCCTGCAACGAAAGCGACGGTATGCTAACCTGCTGACCCACCGTCACCTTTTCGAGCGGCACAAAAGTCAGCTCGCTTTGGTGGACTATGTCAGACTGCGCAAACAGCTTTTCGGTGTCCTTACGCGCGATTTCTCTCGCTCTTTGCGCGCGCATATTTGCGGCGGTGGCGCTGTCCTTTTCAAGCTTTTTCATCTCGTCCATGAGGTTATACGCGGTGTTTTGCACGTCCTTGACCATCGCTTGCGCCTTATTTCGCGCGGCTTCAAGCTCAATTTCGCCCTGACGCACAAGCTCGGCGCGCTTTTTCTCGGCTTTTTCAAGCTCGTATTGCGCGGCGTTTTGCAGATGGCCTATCTCCTCTTGGCGCTCTTTAAGCTCGGTTTTTAAGTCCTCAACCTGCGAAAGTATGCTGTCGAACTGTCTGTCCTCTGTCGAAAGGTGCTGCCTTGCGCGGTCTATTACAGCAATGTCAAGCCCAAGCTTTTCGCTGATTAAAAACGCGTTTGATTTGCCCGGCACGCCGACGTTTATTTTATATGTCGGCTGCAATGTTTCGACGTTGAACTCGCAGCTTGCGTTTTGCACACCCTTTGTGTCGAGCGCAAACATTTTAAGCTCGGCGTAATGCGTTGTCGCCATTATTTTTGCGCCTGCGCTACGCATTGTCTCTATTACAGAAACAGCTAAAGCCGCGCCCTCGGCGGGGTCTGTGCCCGCGCCAAGCTCGTCCATAAGCACAAGCGAGCCTGTGCCGATTTGCTTCATTATTTCTGTTATATTTTTAATATGTCCCGAAAACGTTGATAGGCTTTGCTCGATGCTCTGCTCATCGCCTATGTCAACGAGAATTTTGTCGAAAACGCAGATTTCGCTCGTCTCGTGCGCGGGGATTAAAAAGCCATGCTGTGCCATTGCGCATAGCAAGCCCGCCGTTTTGAGCGTGACCGTTTTGCCGCCTGTGTTTGGGCCTGTGATGACAAGCGTGTCGTACTCGCCGCCGAGCGACAAATCTATTGGCACTACCTTCGTCTTGTCGATGAGCGGGTGGCGCGCGTGGATAAGCTTAAAGCAGTGGTCGGCTCGCACTGTTGGCAGCATGCCGTTTTGCGCACATGCAAGCTGACCCTTTGCAAGCAAAACGTCGATTTGCAGCATGGCGTTCCACGACAGCTCAAACAGCTCTGCTATGCCCGCAAGCTGTGCCGAAAACGCCGCGAGTATGCGCTCAATTTCAATGAGCTCTTGGCTTTTCAGCTGCATTATTTTGGCGTTTGCCTCAACGACAGCCGTCGGCTCAACAAACACCGTAGCGCCCGTTGACGAAACGTCGTGAATTACACCGCTCACTTCGCCTCTGTACTCCGATTTCACAGGCACGACATAGCGTCCGTTTCGCATGGAGACGACGCTTTCTTGAAGCACCTTGCCCGCGTTTTGCGAGCGGACAACGGAGTCGAGCTTGTCGCGGATTGAGTTTTCGGCGGCGCGGATTTTGCGGCGCAAATCATACAGCGTGTCGCTCGCATTGTCCGCCATTTCATTTTCGGAAATAATCGCTTCAAAAATATTTTTCTCTAATGCAGGCTGTGTTGTCAAGGCGTAAAAAAGGTCGTCGACGCAGTATTCGTCGTGCTCTGTGAGGGCGTACCAGTTGACAAGCGCCTGAAAATTGCGCAAGGTATAGCCGACGTCAAGCAGCTCCTTCATCGAAAGCACGCCGCCCTTTACGGAGCGGTTTACAGTCTTGTCAACGCCCGCAATGCCCGACAAGCGCGGGTGTCCGTTTTTTAGAAGCAGCGTTGTTATTGTGTTTGTTTTTTGCAGCATAAAGCGCACTTCGTCAGCGTTTGCGCCCTTTTCCTCGCTTAGTAAAAGCTCGGCGGCCTCGGGGCAGGTGATGTGCTGCTGCGCCATTTGCAAAATTTTATCAAATTCAAGTAGTTTTAAATATTTAGAAATCATGGTTCCTCTTATGTCAATACGGTTTCAAGAAAGGACAACGTTTTCATTGGCTTTTCCATGCAGATTAGCGTGTACTGCCCCGCCGCCTGCGACAAAAGCGCGAGGCTTTGCGGCGGCAGCGTGAATGAAAACACCTTGCTGTCCTGCGAAAATATTATGTGACGCATCGCCGCGAGCGCGGGCGCGTCGAGATTGCATTGTATACCTTTTTTTTCGGCGCAGCTTTGGCAGTATAAAAGCCCTGTTGAGCAATCGAAAAAAAAGCTGCCGCTGTCGTACTGCATGCACGCGGCACACGCGACGAGGTTTGGCATAAAGCCCGCATTTGTCAACGTGCGCAGCTCATACGCTGCTTTTATAAGGCGCGGCTGGCGCTTTTTTTCGCTCAAAAAATAAAGGCTGTTGAGTAAAAGCTTTAGCTGTGCGGCGGCTTCTTCTCCCGCTGGGTTGACGGTTGAAGCTATCTCGGCGAAATACATCGCGAGCGCCATAGCTTCAACGTCCTCATGTAAGCCAAAGAAAACCTCCTGCACGGACGCCTCGTCCACGACGCACATCGTCTTGCCCTCAAAAAGTGTAAATTCAGAGTAGCAAAAAAGGCTTGTGGCTGAAAAAAGCTTGCTTTTAAGGCGAAGGCTGCCCTTGGCAACTGCCGATACAACGCCGTAATCAGCCGTTAGTATCGACAGTATTCTGTCCGCTTCCCCTGTTTTTGTGGCCCGGAGCACAAGCCCCATCGTCGTTATCTGCATCTTGAACTTCCCCGATTTTGCCGCTGTTTTTATAGTTTAAATATTCTTCTATGCTGCCGCTCGCGATAAATTTGACCCAAAAATCTTCTTGCTCCAAACAAACACCTCCGTTAAAGCTGCTAACGCTATTTTAACAAAGGAGTTTGATACATTTTGTCGTGTCAGGACTTAAAGCCGAAATTATTTAGGAGAAAATCATTGTCGCGCCAGTCGTCCTTTATTTTTACCCAGCACTGCAAATTCACCTTGCTGTCAAGAAATTCTTCACATTCGGCGCGCGCCTCGCTTGCGATTGTTTTTAGCATTGCGCCGCCCTTGCCGATAATCATGCCCTTGTGGCTCTTGCGCTCGCAGTAAATATTCACGTCGATGTCAATTATCGCGTTGCCCGCGGAGGTCTCTCGCTCTTTAAAGCTTTCAACCGTGACGGCTGTTCCGTGCGGAATTTCGTCGCGCATATGAAGCAGAAGCTTTTCGCGGATAATCTCCGCCACAAGCTGCTTTTCGGGCATATCGGTATACGCGTCCTCTGGGAAATAATGCACGCTCTCGGTGGCATACGGCAATAAAGCGTCGAGAAGCTCTGTGCAGCCCTCGTCCTCATAAACCGAAATCGGATAAATTTCATCGAACACGCCGAGGTTTTTTATAAACTCCATGCGAGTCAAGATGTCCTCTTTCTTTTTGAGGGTGTCGGTTTTATTTATGACGGCGATTGCGGGCACTTTTTTTGCGCGTATGCCGTCAATAAGCGTCTGCTCTGCCGGCGTTAATTCGCCGTATGGCTCAAAAAGCATCATTGCCGCGTCAACCTCGGCTATGCTGTCGCTCGACACCTTGTCCATGCGCTCGCCGAGCTTTGTGCGAGCTGTGTGTATGCCGGGGGTGTCCATGAAAACATACTGCACAGCGCCGACTGTTAATATGCCTGTGATTTTCGTGCGCGTCGTCTGCGGCTTTGAGGTGACTATCGCCACTTTTTCGCCGACAAGCTTATTTATAAGCGACGATTTGCCGACGTTTGGACGACCGACTATCGTCACGAAGATTGATTTTGTATTTTCCAATTATTTACCTTTCTTTCTGAAAACATCCATAAGCACAGCCTTGCCGAACGTGAAAAACGCCGCCGCAACAAGCGATACTATAAGCAAAATAAGCAAAAGCGGGCGTGCCATAAAAAATCGCAGCATTTTGCCAAAAACGCTAACGTCCCAAAACAGCAAAATGCCGCCGACTGCCGCGCCGATGCTGTAAATTAGCACCGCGCCCGCGGCCATATCCTTGACGACACCCGCTATTTGGTATTTATCGGGCGACGGACGCTCGACGCAGCGCTCAAGGCTTGAATTTAAAAGCTCAAGCGCAATCACGCCTGTGATGAGTATTGTTATGACGGCATATTGTGTTTTTGTAAAGTCGTAAAAAAGCGAAAACAAATACACATAAAAAGCCGTGCAAAGATGAAAACGCATATTGCGCTCCTCTTTCACGGCTGTCTTTATGCCGTTGACAGCGTAAATAAAGCTGTCGATAAAGCGGCCTTTGCGCATGATTACTCCTTATCGGGCGTATACGAAACAGTGCGCGGGAGGCCAAGCTGAATTAGCGCGGCCTCTTCCTTTTCGCGCATGTGCACCGCTTCGATGCCGCCGTTTTCGTGGTCGTAGCCAAGCAGATGGAACATTGAGTGAACAGTCAAAAACGCCACCTCGCGCTGCAAGGTGTGTCCGTACATATTCGCTTGCTCCATAGCCTTTTCAAGCGAAATTACTATGTCGCCGAGCAGCAGTGCGCCTGTCTCTTCGTTGCGGTCGTATTTGCCGTCCTCGCCGAGCGGAAAGCTCAATACATCAGTCGGCTGCGGCTTGTTGCGGTATTGACCGTTGAGCTGCGCGATTTCCTCGTTGTCAACAAACGTGACGCTTATCTCGGCAGGCTCTTCAAAATTTTCATATTCAAGCACCGCGTTGCATGAGCGGCGGATGAGAATGCGAAGCCCGCTTGGCACCTTTACGTTTTTTTGTTTGTTTGTGATATATACCTTGTTCGACATTATAAGCCCTTCCTATTTATATGTTTTTTTGCTGATTTGCTCTGTCGTATGCTTTTATGATTGCCTGCACCAAGCGGTGACGTACGACGTCCTTGTCTGAAAAGCGCATATCGGCTATGCCGTCAACGTCTTTCAAGACCTCTAGCGCGTCCACAAGGCCGCTTTTTGTGTGGTTTGGCAGGTCTATTTGAGTTATGTCGCCTGTCACGACGACCTTTGAGTTTGCGCCCATGCGCGTCAAGAACATTTTCATCTGCTCGCAGCTTGTGTTTTGTGCTTCATCAAGAATGATAAACGCGTCATCGAGCGTTCTGCCGCGCATATACGCGAGCGGGGCGACCTCAATTAGCTGCTTTTCAAAAAGCGCCTGATATTTTTCGATGCCGAGCATATCAAAAAGCGCATCGTAAAGCGGGCGCAGGTATGGGTCGACCTTATCCTGCAAATCTCCCGGCAGAAAGCCTAGCTTTTCGCCCGCTTCAACGGCGGGTCGCGTCAAGATTATGCGTGATACCTCGTGCGCCTTGAACGCCTTTACAGCCATTGCAACGGCAAGGTACGTTTTACCTGTGCCGGCAGGGCCGACGCCGAAGGTTATCGCGTGCTTTTTTATAGCGTTTATATATTCCTTTTGCCCGAGCGTTTTCGGGCGTATCGGCTTGCCCTTTGCGGTTATCGCTATAAAGTCGCCTGTCAGCTCCTTCACCTTTTCCTCGTCGCCGTCGCACGCGAGCGAAATGCAATAGCGTATGCTCTGCTCTTCAAGCGGCGCGCCCGACTGCAACAATTCCGTCATTGCGTTGAGCGCTTTTTCGGCACAGGCAAGCTGTGCTTCGTCACCGGTCAGCTTTACTTGCATTCCGCGGCAAACAGCCGTCACGCCGAACGTCTTTTCGAGCAGCCTAATATTTTCGTCCTGATTTCCGAAAATATCAAGAGCCGTTTCCATATTATTAAACTCAATTTGCTTTTCTGCCATCAAGTTACCCCTTAGGTATAGTTTATCAATGTATATTATAGCATATATTTTGAAATATTAAAGCAGTTTTTGATTAAATTTTACAGTTAAACGCCGCCGAACGGCACGGTTTTGGCTATATCCGCTGTAAAAGTGAATTTTACGCTCACTTTTACGGCGTTTTCTTCATTTTCAATCGTTTCGCTTTTGGTGATTATTTCCGCATCCGGAAAATTTGTGTAAAGCTCGCTGTAAATTCTCGCTCTGGCTGTGTCGGCTGCCTGTGTTGGCGTATAGGTGACGGTGAACGGCGTATATTCGCGCGTTTGTGTTTCGGTGACGGTGAACGGAAGGACAAAATCAAACACCGAAAGCGGGTAACGCGTGATGGTTTGGTGCTCCGCCTCTACCTCCTTGCCAAGCTTAAACGACAGCCCCACACCGTCTATTTTATAGCTGTAGCTGACATCAGATAAAGGCTTTGGCGAAGCTGCGCCTCCTGAGACGGAGTAAAATTATAAAATTTTATGCTCCATAAAAGATGTGGAAACGCAAACAGAATTATGCAAAACACCGCCGCGCCGATTGGTATGCCGATGCGCCCTAAAAATCGCCTGTATGTGTAGCGCCATCCGATTTTGTTTTTAACGCGCAGACGGCAGCGGCAGCCGCGCGCGATTTTGTGCATTTTGAGATAATCTGCCGCGGAAGTTTCGGCGCAAAAGCCTGTTTTTGTGGCTTTTATGCTTTGAATTAACAGACCTTTCTGCGCACAGGCGTTGAAAAAGCTTTGCGACAAACCTCCGCTGCTCTCAAAGCTGACATAGCAGCGCAGCCATTTCCATATTTTTTGTTTCATACGCGCTCATCTCCGTACACAAAGCCTATGCGGAAAATACGTCCGTGAACAGTGACACACCCCTTTATAAGTGTGTCCATAACAAGCGAGTCGCCCTCTATCACAAGCTGCACAGCGCCCATGCCAACCTTGATTTTTTCGTCGTCATATTCAAGCACGCTTGTGCAGTTTTGGATGTCGAGGCTGCTTGTTTTGCCACAGCTTATATGCAGAGTTTTCGCCGAGTACAAGGGTTCAAGCGCCCCGCCTGCGTTTGTAAAGGCAAAAAATGACTGCTCATCCGAATGTTTTTTCATTGCCGTCCGCCTTTCAGCATACAAATATTACCACTACATATATATATCATAGGAGGCGGTTTTTATGTGTGTATTAAAGCAGATTAAAGCGTGGCTGACGCTGTTTGCCGCTGCTTTTTGCGCTGTGCTGTTTTTTGCATATAATAAGGAGGCGCTAAGCGGCGCTCTTGACGGCATTGCGCTTTGCGTGCGCATAGTTATACCGTCGCTTTTCCCGTTTATGATTTTGACGCGTCTTATCATCGAAAATGAACATTCTCCGCTGCTTGACATACCGTTTGTGCCATATGCGCGCCTGCTTGGCATAAAGAGCAAAAAAGCGCCGGCGGCTATTCTTTTGTCGTTTCTCGGCGGTTTTGCCGTGGCGGCGAAGTTGATATCAAGCCTTTATGAGAGCGGCGAGATATCAAAGCGCGACGCAATGGTTATGATGTGCTGCTGTGTGACAAGCGCGCCGTCGTTTGTGATAAGCGCCGTCGGCGGCGGCATTGCGGGCAGCCTTTACACAGGGGCTGTCATGTTTATTTTGCTTACCTTAGCGTCGCTTTTTTGCGGGGTTGTTTTTGGTTTTATAATTAAGCCCGAGACTGAAAGCCAAAAAGCGCACTTAGGAATAAATGCCGCGCCGTCAGGGTTTGTTGAAGCTGTGCGCGACAGTGTTTTTTCGGTGTGTTGCATATGCGGGTATGTTGTCTTTTTCTCATTTTTAATGGGAATTTTAAAGGATTTCAGCCTGTCTGCGCCAATAAAAGAGGTCGCGGCTATGCTGCTTGAGTCGACAAGCGCGTGCAAGCTGCTCAAGGAGCCTATAAAGTGCTGTGCGGCGCTCAGTATTTGTGGGGCGAGCATAATTTTGCAGGTTCGGGCTATGGCGAATAAGGACATAAGCCTTGCGCCGCTGCTTGCGTCGAGGTTGCTTCATCTGCCGATTTCGCTTTTGCTTTTTAAGCTTATTTTGTGGCTTTTCCCTGTTTACACAACGACGGCGGCTATAACAATTTTCCCGCGCAAGACCTACACTCACATACCCGCCGACGTGACGGCGATGATTTTTGCGCTGCTGTGCATGGTTTTTTGCGCAATCCCTCCGCGCTCTTTACGAAAGGAGAAAAAGAAGGTATAATAACCGCAAGCGGTTATTATACGCTTATCATTATGGCGTTTGGCTCGCCGCTAAAGCGGCAACCGCCGAAATCGCCGATTATACCACAATTGCGCTGCAATTGTGGTATAATAACCGCAAGCGGTTATTATACTTTTATTTTTATGGCGTTTGGCTCGCCGCTAAAGCGGCAACCGCCGAAATCGCCGATTATACCACAATTGCGCTGCAATTGTGGTATAATATAAACAATATACTTTGCGGGGGAATTTTAATGTTTGGCAGATCACTTTTTAACACTGCGATAACTCCAATGTGCGAATATTGCGCAAACGGACGGCGCTCGCCTGACGGACAACAGATACTTTGCAAGCGCACAGGCGTTGTTCAGCCTGATTACAAATGCGCGAAATTTGATTACGACCCGCTAAAGCGCACGCCAAAGCGCCGCCCGAGATTACCCGAATTTTCGGCTGACGATTTTAAGCTGTGATTTGTAGCCACCTAATTGCATAAACGTATTCGGAGCGACGAGGGCGTCGCTCCCTACAATCTTCCGTGAATTTGCGGATAACCGTAGGGATCGACGCCCTCGTCGCTCCGTTTTTTATAATTATTTAATGGTAATTCTGTCACCTGTGCTTGAATACAATTCACCCAGCTTACCGTCTAGGTTTTCGGTGATGTAGCTTATAAGTATCTCGCAATCAATCATGCCGCTGTTTATGATAAATTCATCGTTCATGAACATATTCATGCCGTCGCCGCCGTTTTGCATGAGGTAGTTGTGGCTTGCAACTGTGTATTCTGCTGCGGGGTCAATCGCTGTGTATTCGCCGTCTTTGCCGAGCACCATCACGTCCTTGACGCGGCGCTCGCCATCTACTGAGACAAACATATCGTTTTCATCTGTTGTGATTGACGACGCAATTGATGTGTCGATTGTAAATTTAAACCCAGACACCTGCAAAAATCCGCCCGACTCGCCCACTGCCAGCTTGCCGTCATTTTGCTCGGCTTGCGTAAAGCGCGCGCTCATTTCGAGCGCGTCAAGCACCTGTTGACCTGTGGCTTTCACGCTGCAAAGCGTGTTGCCAAACGGGTGCACCGCGATCAGGTCGCCGTAGGTTATATATCCCATCGGCAAATCAGCGCGTATGCCGCCGCCGTTTACGAAGGCGATATCAGCCTTTGCAACTGCGCGGTAAGCGTCGGCGCAAAAGTCGCCTATCGCTGTTTCGCGGTTGCGCACAAGGCGAAAGCCGTTTGCGTCGCTGCACGAAAGCGCTATATCGCTTGTTGCTACAACAACCTTTGTGTCGGCTTCGTAGCGCTCCTTTATTTCGTCAACATACTCCTGCTCGTCCGTATCTTTTTGAGCATAGTCGGAAATAAGCCCCGTGGAAATATTTCCGTTTGATGTTATGACAAGCTGACCTATGTTGGCGAGCTTTGTGCCTGTCTGCGAGACAACCACATCTTCGCCGTTTTTATTTTGCGCAATGCGGCATGAAACGACACTGTGCGAGTGTCCATCGAGCAGCGCGTCGATGCCTGTTGTGCTGCTTATAAGCTCTGTTGAGGTGAACGGAGAGTGTCCTTCGCCGTCACCAAGATGTGCGCAGACTATGACGTAATCCGCGCCATTTGTGCGGCACTCGTCAACGTAGCCCTGCACACATGCGGCGAGCTTGTCTATGCTGTCTCCGCCGCAAAAATCATAGACAAAGCTGCCGTTTTCGTCCATAAAATATGACGGTGTTGAGCTTGTAATGCTGTGCGGAGTTGACACGCCTATAAACGCGACCTTTTTGTCGCCGTACTCTACAATTTCGTAGGGCTTTGTCTTTTCAATCGCGCTTTCGCCGCTGCCCGTGTATGTAATATTTGCGGCAAGATACTGCGCGCTTGATTTCTCGATAAGGGCTTTAAGCTGTGTCATGCCGTAATCAAACTCATGATTTCCGAGGACTGCAAAATCGTAACCGACATCGTTCATGAGGTCGACCGGATATTCGCCCTTTGAAACAGTGCCGACGACATCGCCCTGTATTGCGTCTCCGCAATCGACAAGCGCGACATACGGCGTTTTTTCGAGCGCCGCCGCCTTATACGCGGCAAGCCCGGCGTAGCCAATATTTTCATCAATACCGCAGTGCACATCGTTTGTGTAGAGCACTATTATGTCGTTTACTTCCGCCGCCGGTGCTGCTGTCTGCTTGCCGCACGCTGTGAGCAGCGCAAGTGCCATGACGACCGCGAGCAGCAGAGCTGCTGATTTTTTTTAGAACATTTCAGGCTTACCTCGTTTGCTTAAGTTGACGGGAGGCGAACACGCGTTGGACTCCCGTCAACTTAAATATTTTCAATTTTATCATCTATGCCGGATACCTGCATGTTTTGGATTGCGCTGTCGTCCCTTGCGGGGTTAAACTCAAGTGTCGAGGCTGATATACCGGAGGTTTTCTTTTGCTTAACACTCTTTTTCTTGCCGAATATAAGCTTTGCTATTATTGTTCCCACGTTGCCACCGCCGACTCCTAAGCCTCCGCCGACGCTGCTTAATGCATCGTCGTCAAGCTCGCCTGATTTTTCAGCCGAAGCGCTCACAAGCTGCTCCGCCGTTATTTCGTAGCCCGCCTGCCTTGCGGCAAAGACAAGCTGCTCATCTGTTTGTGCGGCAGACATGGTTTTCAAAAGCTCGTCATCATTTTCAAGCGCAATTTTAAATTCTTGAAAATTTTTCATGAATTATGGCTCCTTTTAAAAATAAAGGTTGGTTAATGAATATATTATATTCTTGGATTTTATTGTTGTCAAAGCAATTATTCAAAAATACATGATAATATGAACAATTCACGAATTTCACTTACAGATTTGCGGAAAACACCGCTCTACTCTGTCATTCTGAGGAGCAAAGCGACAAAGAATCTTAAAACCTGCGGCAATGCGCAAAAGATTCTTTGCTTCGCTCAGAATGACAAGAGGGTTGCACATCTCCGCTATGACTGCCGCTACAATATTACCAAGTGCGTAGGGCACGACGACTCGGCGTGCCGCTCTTGCAGAGGGCAATGTGTCCACATGATAATGCTTTACCGAGAGAAGCGCAGCCTTTTTTAGTTTGCACAAAGCTACCGGCGTGCCGAGGTCGTCACGCCCTACGATGTACTTTGAATTTGTTATACGTGCAAAAGTGGCTGTTGAAAATGTGAAAAGCACATATACAACAGCCACTTTGCAAAACTGCAAATTTATTCTTTTGGGTCACCGAAGGTTCGCACTATTCGGCCAGTTGGCGCGGCTTGAGCTGTGGGTGCTGGCTGCGCGGCAGGTGCGGGAGGGGCGGCTTTGCGCTTTGTCGCGCCGAAGGTATTTTCGTCAGCCACTCTGTCTATTTTTGTCTCGGCATATATTTCGCTCTGCTTTTTATAAAGCATTTTTAGCGTTATCACTAAAGCTATTATGACCACCGCGTACATTATGGCGAAATACCAAAACGCGCTTAACATGCTGCCATAATATTTGCCGATTAGCAGCTTTAGCGACTGCGGCGTAATGCTGAGATTTTGCAGCCTTATCGCAAGACTGGCGATAACCGGAAAAAGCACACACGACGCAAGACCTGCCGAAAATGAATAAATGCACGCCTTGAGTCTTTGCTCCGCGTCGCTCTCCGTCATTATTATAACCACCACCGCGACGGCTGTGAACAGCAGCGCGATCACAAGCGGAATCCACATAACGGAATTGAGCTTTGTCAAAATCGGCGCGATATATGCTGTCATGGGGAGATTTACGTGGTTTGTATAGTCCTGTGCACAGGTGTCGGCAAGGAGCTGCAAGCCCTCTTTAACGTCCTGCGTCAAGGTGTAGCCGCGGCTTTCTACATCTGCTGAGAAAATGTCATAGGCATTTTGAGAAAACGACGAGTAATCGGGCTGTTCGCGGCTGCCTGAATAAAGTAAATCAACCGCCGAAAACATATCCGTCTGCACGCGCTCTTTTTGTATGATGCTCGTCATTACCTCGCTTGAAAAGCCGCTCGCCGAGCCGTAGCTGACAAAGTTTTCAGTGAGTTCCGACAGCGCGCTGTCGCAAAAGCCGCTGTTTATAACCTGCGTTTTTAAAAAGCTTGCGTTGCAAAGCGTTATCTGCACAACGCCAAACGCCGCGAGCACAACTAAAAGCAGCGACAAAACATACGACAGAACAAGCGTCAGCACACTGGTTTTTTTCTTTTTATTTGTCATTCACCATTCTCCTTAGCTTGCGGGGTCTATCACAGGTCCGCTTACATATTTTGCGTAAACAAAAAATCTGACCGGTGTAAGACCAAGTGCATCAAACGGATAGCAGGTGTACATGATAAGATTTTCATTTGTTTGCGCCAAATCGTAAGCCGAGGCGTCGTTGTCCGAGGTGATTGTTGTGCCTGTCACTTCATATATATACTGGCCGTAGTTTGTATTTATGGTGACTGTCGCGCCCTCTTGGACGTCCTGCAAGCCGTTGAAAAACGTGTTGTTATGGCCTGCCAAAAGCACGGTTTTGCTCTCGCCCGGTATGCCTGCGCCCATGTCGCCCACATATGTGCCGACGCCGCTGTTGAGCTGTTTTGTCGCGTCGCCGTAATAAAGCGGCGCGTCAACACTTGTGTCCGACACAGTTATGTTGCCGTACATATCGCCAGTCTGCGGATAATTTATCTGGCTGCGTGGCAGCATACCGCTTTTTGCTATGTCCTCGGAAATGCCCGTGAAAAACTCTGTTGAGACATATGCCTCCTTGTCGGAAATCACATAGCTCAAAAGCCCGATGTACGGATTTATCGTCGGCGCAAAAAGCGCGAACAAAATTGCCACTGTAATTATTACAAATATAAGGGGAAAAAGAATATATCCCGCCCATGAGGGTAGTTTTTTTGTGCGCAAAATTATCTCCTCAAAATATAAAATATGCCGCTTTAGGTTAATGTCATTGCAACGTGTAGGATTTAGCTTAATGACATTGTTTTCATGGCAGCAGTAATTTTCAAAATAAAGAAAAGGGAGTTAGCATTAAAGGTTCCTCCCCCTTCGTCTTTGCAAGGCGCCTGTTTAAAAACGCAAGGGGCGCTTATGCACAAGCCTTTGCCTTGCGTGACTTGATGATGGCAAAGCCGAACACGCCGGAGATTGCCATTGCAAGAACGATTGCTGATGTAGCAACGCTCATGCCTGTTGCTTTGATAACTGAGCTGCCTGTAGAAATGCCTGTGTTGTCAGTAGTGCCTGTTGATGTCGTAGTGACATTGTAGGGCAGGCTGACTGCATAGCTGTTGATCTTTGTCTCAACAGCAGCAGTAACGGTGTTGCCGCTAACGCTGACGCCTGAAACATTGATTTTAACGCCTGTAGCACTTTCAAGAGTAGCGGCAGCGTTTGTTACGTCGGCAACTGTAAGTGTGCCCGCAGCCTGCTTTGCCTGCAGGGTTTTAGCTGTAGAAACGACAGTGTCCTTATCGACAGCCGCGGCCTGCTCCTCTGTCATGTTTGCGATGACAGCCTTTACCTGGTTCTGATAAGCAGCGGGTGCTTTAGATGCAAGGGCTGTGAGTTCGTCCTTTGTATATGCAAAAGAAGGCACTGCAAGAGCCACAACCATCATCAGAACAAGAGCAATAGAAAGTAATTTTTTCATTGGTATCATACTCCTTTCATAAGATTTATATAAACCATGCGCAAGCGCACAGAGTATATACTAAACATATTTGCCGAAGCGCTTTTTCGGCTGTGTCGGCTCGTTTAGCTCAAGGGGCTTTCCTGCGAAAATTTTCGCGGCATTTGCTGATATCTCAAACGCTTTTTCTTCGCCGAGCTTCGCGCTGACATACTCGTATGCCTGTTTCACATACGGCGGACGGTGCTTTACAGAATGGGTGTCGCTTGAGATAACATGAAGGATATCCCATTCAAAAAACTTCATCATAAGCTTTGCGCGCTTATCGTCCTTTATGATGCTTGCGGCATTGCCCTGCGCAACTGCGCCTAGCGAGACAAGCTCAAAAAGCACCTCGGGTTTCTCTATGATATACGGATACCGCTCAACGTGAGCCACGAGCGGTGTCACCCCTTGAAGCTGACACTCAAAAAATATATCCTGCGTCCAGCTTGGATTATATGTGACAGGAAGCTCTACCAAAAGATAACTTGTCCCCTGTATGCAAAGCGATTTGAGGTCAAGCTTTGGCATCATAGGTGAAAAATACACCTCCGCGCCAAGCTTTATGCGCATTTTTATGCCTGCTTTTTTTGCGCTTTCAAGAAGCACAAGCGCAGACTGCCTGCGGATTTTAGTGAACTCCTCGACAGTGATTTGCTCGCAGTTAAAATGCGGTGTCAGCACAAGCTGACGCACGCCCTGCGAGATTTCCATATCGAGCAGCTTGACCGAAATATCAGCGTTTTTTGCCCCGTCGTCAATTCCCGGCAAAATATGCGAATGTAAATCTGTAAAATATGGTATGCTTTGAGAAATATCACTCATGTTTATTTTTTATTGCCTTTTGCATATTCATATTCGTAGGAATAGTAGTAGCCTGAATCCTTTGAAACGCCCTTTGTGTTATAATCGTTCAGCACCGCACCGATAATGTTTGCGTTTACGGTTTTGAGGTTTTTCATAGCTAGCTGTGCCGACTCTATTTTGACAAAATTCTGACGCACAACAAGTATTACTCCGTCAGCTATATGTCCAAGCACAGCCGCATCTGTGACAACAGAGACAGGAGGTGTATCAAGAATTATGAAGTCGTATTGCTGACCTAACTCCTCGAGCAATATCTGCATGCGCTTGCTGCCGAGAAGCTCTGCGGGGTTTGGCGGGATAGGCCCTGCGGGGAGAAAGTCTATCTTCAAATCGCTGAAGCTGACGACGGCGTCGCTTATGGAGCACGCGCGGCTTAACAGTGACGTAACGCCCGAGACATCGTGCCCGACGCGAAGATATTTATGCAAGACAGGCTTGCGAAGGTCGCAGTCTATCAGCAGAACTCGCTTGTCTGATTCCGCAAGAGTGAGCGCGAGGTTTACCGCGACGTTGGTTTTGCCCTCGCTCGGGATTGAGCTTGTGATGACTATTTTTTTATAATCATTGCCAACAGCTAGAAAGTTTAAGTTTGTGCGAAGCGATTTATACGCTTCTGTATATTGAAAGGACGCGCCATTTATTGCAAGCTGAAGCCTGCGCCCGCTGTCCTTGCTTTTGCCTTTTACTTTTTTATTTGCCATTATCGTTGTCCTCCACGCGCGGAATAACGCCAAGCACAGGTATTCCGAGATTTTTCTGAATATCCTCGTCGGACTTAAAGGTGTTGTTGAGCATTTCTCTAAGCAGAACGAAGCCGACGCTGAGGACAAGGCCGAGCAGCGCTGCTATGGCAACATTTTTTGTAAGGCTCGGAGACACAGGCTTATCGCCTGCCCGCGCCTCGGAAATAACCTTCACGGAGCCCGCCTCTACCTTATCGAGTATAATTTCGGGGGCAATGGCGGTGATTTCAGCGACTATTGATTTTGCAAGCGCGGGATCTGCGTTTTGCACCGACACCTGCATGACCTGTGTCGAATCGACAGCGGAAACCGTGACGCTGCTCGAGAGCTGCGAATATGTCATATCAAGGTTCAAATCGCTTATAACCGAGCTTAACACCGTGTCGCTTTTGATGATGATAGCGTATGTATCGACAAGGTTTTTTGCCGAATTTATCTGGTCGTTTGTGACATTGGCGGTTTGATCCTGCCTTGTGTTGACAATCATGGTCGCGCTTGCTTCATACATCGGCGTGATCATAAACATCGTCACCATTCCGCCCGCAACTGCAAAGAGCACCGTAACCGCAATAATAGCCACAATGTTGTTCTTTATAATAAAGAATAGCTCGCACAAGTCAATAGTCTCGTAATTCTGCTCCAAAAGATTTGCCTCCATTACTTGTTTATGAGCGCAATTGCTCATGGTGTTTTTAACATTATATCACATTTTCGATTTTCACACAATTAACTTTTGTTACACGAATATCTTTTTTATGACAATTTAAATTGTTATCATTATACAAAAAAATATGTTATCAAGCATTATAAGCTTTTATCGGCATAAAAAAGTAATGCGAGCGTATATTACTAGTGCACCATTTCATTTAAAGTATTATACATCCTTTTATCACCAAATGCAATACTTAGTCCGTCATCTATCACGCTTAAAAGTATTTACAGTATCTACAAAATAAGCTCCAATGCGACAATACTGCTGTTTTATAATTTATCTTGAGGTGATTTTATGCTGCTTGGCGCTATCCTTATTTTAGCTTTGCTCATAACATTTGTAACCGTTTGCTGTATAATCGTGGGCGGCAGAGGCGATTGATATATTAAAAACAAACAAAAAAGCGCCGCTGCAAATCTGCAACGGCGCTTTTAATTGTGGAGCTTGTGGTCGGAATTGAACCGACGACCTGCTCATTACGAGTGAGCTGCTCTACCCCTGAGCCACACAAGCTGATATTTAAGTGAACCACTTTATCTATTATAAAGATTTTTTCAGTTTCGTCAAGCGCTTTTTGGAAAATATATAGACTAATTTGCTTTTTTGGTGTATTATTATTTTACTAAAGCTTGCTAAGGAGTTTACAATGATAACAGAATGTGCTGCAATAATTGCCATCATTTTATGCATGGTGTTTATATTTATGCGCTCGGGACATGGAGATTATGCTCTAAGTGTGCTCCCGCTTATCATTGTACCATTTGTGCAGATAATCGCTCCGTTTGCCGCACATCTTATAGTCGGCATGGGCTTTTCAAAATATCCCGCGATGACTGCCGCCGTCATAGATATTTGCGCGTTGGCTTTGACCTGCGTGTGCATAATTTTGACATCAGTGAAAATCAAGAGCAAGAAAAACAAAAATCTATACATCATTTTAATGTGCGGCTACAGCGTCGTGCTCACGTGCGCACTTGTGTCGCAGACAATAGCGCCGCTTATTGCGCATAATTAAATTTGGGGCTGTTGCAGATGTGTTTTTTTACATCTGCAACAGCCCCTTTGTCATTCTGAGCGAAGCGAAGAATCTTTGTACATTGCCATAGGTTTTAAGATTCTTCGTCGCTTCGCTCCTCAGAATGACATATATTTGGGAGTGCGCAGTACATTGCAACAGACCCTTTTTTTATATATTCTCTGTAACCTTAATATTTCCGTAATTGCGCACGCTTAAAACGTAGCACGCGCCCTCGCCGAATAGCTGCTCCATCTCGGCGCAATATTCATTGAGCAATGCGTCCGGCACAAACGCCTGTATTGTGCCCGCAAAGCCGCCGCCTTGCAAGCGCCATGCGCCTTGACCATACAATATCTTCTGAGATACCGCCACGCCTATTGCCATGCCCTGCTGCTGCGGGTGCTTGATGCTGTAGGCGTTTTGGTTATACTCGAACGACGAATTGCCGCCGTCAATGATAAGGCGCAGAAAGTCGTCAAAGCGGTCGTCCTTCACAGCGTCGCGCAAATCGCACGCGCGCTTGCAGTCCGCAAAGAAATGTATCGCGCGCAAAATTGCTCTATCGCCTGTTTTCTCGCGAATTTCCGCAATTTTCGCAAAAAATTCACATTCGTCAACCTCGCGCAAAACCTTTTTGCCGAAAACCGCTGCGACGCTCTCCATCTCGGAGCGTATCGCGGCGTAATCGTCCGTCAAGTCGGCGTGGCTACCCTTTGTGTCTGTGATGCAAAGGCGGAAGCCGTATTTTGCGAGATCAAACGGCACCTCGGTGACTATCGGGTTTGCGGGGTCTTTAAAATCAATTGTGATGGCGCTGCCGACGCTGCTCGCCGTCTGATCCATAAGTCCGCTCGGTTTGCCGAAGAACACATTTTCTGCATACTGGCTTATTTTCGCGATGTCAACGGCGCTAAATTTTCCGTTGTTGTATTCGCCGTTGAGCACTGCGCCGATAACCACCTCAAAGGCTGCGCTACTCGATAGCCCAGACCCGCGCAGAACATTTGATGTGGTGTATGCGTCAAAGCCGCCTATGCTGCCTCCCTGCTGCACAATGCCAGCCGCAACGCCGCGTATAAGCGCGCCCGAGCGCCCAAATTCGCTCTCGTTTGGTGAAAGCTGCGCAAGGTCAATGACGTCCTGCTTGTCAAAACCATACGACTTTACGCGGGCAATATTCTCGTCATTTTTTGACACAACAGCGATAACATCGAGGTTCACCGCCGCCGCCATGACAATGCCGTTGTTGTGGTCGGTATGATTTCCACCGATTTCCGTGCGACCGGGAGCTGAATAAATGCTCACCTCGCGCTCTTCGCCGTATATCTCGGCAAATCGGCGCACAGTGTCCGCATATCTGGCTCTTTGAGTGGCAACAGCAGCCTCGCTGTTATCATACAGCTTGCGGAATGTAGCGTCGTACGCTCCGCCTTCAATGCTTTTGATAAGTTCCTTTGTGTTAGCCATTTTAAGCACCTCCATTTACCTTTATTATATCAAACCGTAGACAGTTGTAAATACTCAATTTCGAGTTATATATATGGACTTTTGTTGAATTTTCTGCTATAATAAATTTATAACGGATTTTGGAGGAGCAATCATGCCAAATACATATAAGCAGTCTTTCAAACAGCACTATGTTGATAATATAGAGCTGTCGATTTTTAATTGCGGTCTGCAAAGCTGCGAGCCGGGCTACACATGGGGCCCCGGCGTGCGCGACCATTACCTCATTCACCTTGTCGCAAGCGGCAGCGGCACATACACAGAGGACGGTGTTGTGCATTCTATTTCCGCGGGCGATTTATTTCTCGTAAAGCCAAACCACCTCATAACATATTCCGCCGACGAAAAAGACCCGTGGGAATACTACTGGGTCGGCTTTAATGGCGCATACGCAAATAAGCTTGTGCAGCAGCTTCCGTTCACAGAGGCAAAGCCTGTTCACCGCTGCAAAAGCCCCGACGCAGCCAAAAACGCGCTTCTGAACATCTTCAACTCACGCGGCCCCGAGCCTCGCGACGAGGCGCTTATGGTGGGCTATCTGTACATTTTTATGGCAGAGCTGATGAAGGAAACGCCCGCGCCTGAATCTCACGCCGCAAACATACGCTCGCAATACGTAATAAACGCGATAAAATATATTCAGTTTAACTATGCGCATGATATCAGTATAGATAATATTGCGCAGGCAGTCGGTGTCAGCCGCAGCCATCTTTACCGCGTGTTCATGAGCAATGTCGGGCAGTCTCCGATAGATTATTTAACCGATTACCGCATAAGCGAATCGTGCTATCTTCTCAAAAACTCACAGCTTCCAATCTCGGAAATCGCTGTATCCGTGGGCTTTTTTGACCAGTTCTACTTCTCTCGCGTGTTCAAAAAGCACAAAGGTATTCCGCCGAGCAAATACACAGCCAGCACCGAAGCTGCCGCCAAGGAGTAATAATGCCACTTATTAAAAATGATATAATCGACCTTGAAATCACCTCGCTTTCAAATGACGGCAACGGCGTCGGACGCTCGGGCGGCATGGCTGTCTTTGTTCCGTTTACGGCTGTGGGTGACGTGCTGAAGGTGCGCGTTGTCAAGGTCTGTAAAAGCTATGCTTTTGGCATAATCAGCGAAATAATAAAGGGCGGCGCGGGACGAATTGTCCCGGACTGCCCTATTTTCGGCAAATGCGGCGGGTGCTGCTTTCGCCATATAAGCTACGAAGCCGAGCTTGCCGCAAAGCGCGGTTTTGTCGAGGACGCAATGCGTCGCATAGGCGGAATTGATGCGGAAATCGGCGAGATTATCCCCTCTCCCGCCGCCGAAAGATACCGAAATAAGGTGCAATATCCTGTCATCGAGGGCGAAAACGGACAGCTTCAAGCGGGCTTTTTCGCAGGCAGAAGCCACCGCGTCATACCGTGTGCCGACTGCCTTTTGCAGCCCGAAAACCTTAACAATATCGCAAACGATGCATGCGAAATTTTGACAAAACTCGGCGTAAAAGCGTATGACGAAGCGTCGCACAAGGGACTTTTACGACACATATATCTGCGCGACGCAGTGACGAGCGGCGAGGTACTTTTGTGCCTTGTGATAAACGGCAAAACGCTGCCGAATGCTGATAAGTTTTGTGAAGAAATATTGCGTCTGCACAGTGAAATCAAGACAATCGTGCTCAATATAAATACCGAGCGCACGAATGTAATTACCGGCAAAAAATGCGTTACACTTTACGGAAAAGGCAGCATTGACGACGTGATGAGCGGCGTGCCTGTGGAGCTTAATCCACTGTCTTTCTATCAGGTAAACACACGCGGCGCAAATGTGCTTTACGCCGAAGCCGCGCGTCTTGCAAGCTTAAATGGCGATGAAGTGCTGCTAGATTTGTACTGCGGCGCGGGCACAATAGGGCTCTCAATGGCAGCAAATTGCAAAAAGCTGATAGGCGTGGAAATCATCCCCGAAGCAATAGAAAGCGCCCGCAGAAATGCCTCAAAAATGGGCGTAACCCACTCCGATTTCATCTGCTCCGACGCCGGCACAGCCGCCAAACAGCTTGCAGAAAGCGGACTCTCCCCCGACGTCATAATCCTAGACCCCCCAAGAAAAGGCTGCGACGAGCAAACCATAACCGCCGTAGTTCAAATGCACCCCGCCCGCATAGTGATGGTCACCTGCAACCCCACCACCGCCGCCCGCGACCTAGCCGCCCTACAATCAAACGGTTACACCATCGACGCTATAACCCCAGTAGATATGTTCCCGAGGACGAAGCACGTTGAGACGGTAGTATTGATGTCACGGGCTAAGGACTGACCATCGAAAAAGTGCCGTATTTCCGGGCTTTTCTGGCATCTGGTCGTCCGTGGCAGTGGGCGGATTTGACCGTAAAAATCGCTCTGTCAGAACATATCAATCGCTCCGGTCGGAGGGTTGAGTAGGCCGTTTAGATGGCATAGGGTTGAGTGAGCGGTTTAGATGTTTTGGCGGCAGGGTTGAGTTAGTGGTTTGGATAACAGCAGGTTGTGGCTGTGGTTTAGATACCGATCATAGCAAACTATTTCTATCATGAGGAAGTCAAGAAGTCGGCAAAGAAAGATAAATAGAATCGCTGCGGCACCCTCACTGCCATCACCGGCGGCGGGGAGTGGAACAATAGAAAAAAGCACCTCTGAACCTTATACAGGCTCGGAGGTGTTTCTACGTCTGTGGGATTATCCCTCAATATCAATCGTAACACCGGACTTGAAGTCGATAGTGAAATGATCTTCGAAAACAGTGATCTTCGTGATTAGGCGCTTGACAAGCGTCTCGTCAAAAACCGTGATGGTGGTGGGCTGCTGCCGGATGAAATCCTGAAGGTCTCTGATCAGACGCATCTGTTCATCCCGGACAACGCTGTCGACCTCAGCCTGCTTTCGCATGTCTCGGAGCCGGAGGATCTCGTCCGCTATGGCGTCGTAGTCGTCTTTCTGGTTGGCTTTCTTCAGGAGTTCCTTCTGCAGCTCCCGGAGGCGCTCGTCGATGACCTCTGGGGATAGGGTGTCTCCCTGTTTGACCACCGTGGCGATGTTGGTTTGAAGGGTCTGCAGGAAATCGTCCTTTTGACAGAGCACCTGGTTGATGGCCTGAAGAACCACTTCTTTCAGGAGTTCTTCATTGACCGTTCGTGCATGGCAGACGTGGCCGGTAGCCTCAAGCCGTGAGCAGCAGCGCCAGACAATGGACTTGCAGCCCCGGTTGTTCCAGTGGACGCGCCGGAAGAATTCCCCGCAGTCGCCGCAGAATACCAGCTGGGCGAAACAGTGATTGCAGGAGTAGCATCGGCGCTTGCCATTCTCCGTGGTGTGCACCAGCCGTCGCCGCGCAAGTTCCTCCTGCACCAGAAGGAAGATGTCCTTCGGGATGATTGCTTCATGGTTCCCTTCCACATAGTACTGCGGGACGGTGCCGTTATTCTTGATGCGCTTCTTCGTCAGGAAGTCTGTTGTGTAGGTCTTTTGAAGTAGGGCATCGCCGATGTATTTTTCGTTGGTGAGGATTTTCTTAATGGTGCTGGTGTGCCATTTTGCTTTGCCTGCGCCGGTAAGGATGCCGTCAGCTTCAAGGCCAGCGGCGATCTTATCCATACTGAGCCCCTGCAGGTATTCCCGGTAGATACGTTTGACGATTTCTGCCTGCACCGGATCGACAATCAAGTGGCCGTCAGCATCCTTGGTGTAGCCGAGAAAACGGTTGTGGTTGACCTGCACCTGTCCTTGCTGGTAGCGGTACTGCAGGCCGAGCTTCACGTTCTGCGAAAGGCTCTGGCTTTCCTGCTGGGCAAGAGAGGCCATGATCGTCAGTAGCACCTCCCCCTTGGCATCCATTGTGTTGATGGATTCTTTCTCGAAGAAAACGGGAATATTGATCTCCTTCAGTTCCCGGATGTATTTCAGGCAGTCCAGCGTGTTCCGGGCAAACCGGCTGATTGACTTTGTAATGATCATATCGATGTTTCCGGCATGGCACTCGTCGATCATGCGGTTAAACTCGTCTCGCTTCTTTGTGTTGGTGCCGGAAATGCCGTCGTCCGCGAATATGCCTGCCAGCACCCATTCCGGATTCTTCTGTATGAATTCCGTGTAATGTTCGATTTGAGCCTCGTAGCTGGTAGCCTGTTCATCGCTGTCCGTGCTGACGCGGCAGTACGCTGCGACCCGGAGCTTTGGCTTCTCGGCTTTTTTGATATTGTTTCCGACCTGCCTTCGGGCCGGAATGACCATAACGTTTCCCATCAAACCACCTCACCCTTCAACAGACCATAGACGTACTCGGCCTGTGTTGCTGGATTGTCGTAGTGCTCCATGATGGCCCCGATGCTAAACTGCGTAGGGATCTTGGGCGTTTTTCTTGTTGACTTCCGATCCAAGCGTCCAAGTGCAGCAGCGCGTTTGATCCGTTCTGTCTGCACCCGGTCGAAGGTTTCTTTGTCAATGATGGCTGGATAGAAGTCATCACCGAGGTAGTGCTCCGTCATCAGCAGACGTTTTGCGGAATCGTGGAAGGTTTCGATCCCGGCATCATTGGCGGCATTCTTCAGGCTCATTCCGTTGAGGTAATTGGCGTAAAGCATCCGGAGCTTTCCGGCTGTATCCTCGTCAATCACGGCGACACCGTTTTCAATCCGGTATCCGAATGGTGTATGTCCCATCTGATCACATCCTTTCCTTTAATTTCAAACCGCATTTCAGCTCGAAGACAAACTCGCTCCGGGACTGGACGATGATGCGGTCAACGGTCTGTTCAAATAGCTCTTCGTCAAATGCGTCGAGCATAGCGCTTTTGCCTGCAAAGTGAAGCAGGGCCGTCGCTGCCTGCAGGTGACTGGCATCGCCGCTGATGTTCTTGTTCAGCATTTCAATCTCGGCCCGGTAATCATCAGCCTGCCGGAGCAGGGCGTTGTTTTCTTCGTTGTAAATGATCGGATCAATGTAGCCCTGTCCCATGAGCTTCGTCAGGGTCTCGCGCTGGTCGGAATTCTGAAGAAGCAGCGTTTGGATCTGCTGAATCCTTCTTAAGGAGCCGTCTTTGTTCTCCGAGCGGAGGTCTTCAACATAAGGCTTCAGGATCATGCGGTGGGCGTAGATCAGCTTGTTCATCATGGTGATGAAGGCAGCCTTTAGAACCTCGTCCTCCACATATTTCATGGAGCAGTGGCTCTTGTCGTTGATATGCGTGTTGCAGCACCATGCGGCATACTTGTTCCCGGCGCAGGAGTGTGTCCGTCGCTTAAAGGTATCACCGCACTCGCCGCAGATGATCCTGCCGGAGAAGCAGTACCGATTCTGGTATTTGCCGCTGCCCTTGTCGATGCCTTTCTCTCTGCCGCGCTGCTGAATCAAGGCACGGACGGCATCGAAGTCCTCCCTGCTGATGATTGCTTCATGGTGATCGGAAAGGGCATATCTGTCTTTCTCTCCACGATTGACATGGCGGTTGAATTGGGAGTCCGTATAGGTTTTCTGGAAGATTACATCGCCGGTGTACTTCTCGTTGGCCAGCATGCCACGTACCGTGGTGGCAGTCCAGCGTCCTCCCTTTTTGCTGGGAACGCCTCTTTCATTCAGTGCGTTAGCGACTGCCTGCGTTCCCTTTCCGGAAAGAACCTGCGCGAACATCCAGCGTACAACTTCGGCCTGCTCCGGATTGATCACCATCTGCTCACCATTCCATTCGTAGCCGTATGGCGGATAGCTGATTTTGAAGGTGCCATTCTGGAACCGCTTCTGAATCGACCACTTGCTGTTTTCGGAAATGGATGTAGACTCTCCCTCGGCCATGCTGCTTAGAATGGCGAGAAAGAGCTCACTTTCCATCGAGCTGGTATTCAGGTTTTCCTTCTCGAAATAAATCGGGATGTTCAGTTCCAGTAGCTTTCTGACCATCTCCAGACAGTCAGTCGTGTTCCGGGCAAATCGGCTGATCGACTTCGTAATGATGAAGTCGATCTTACCGGCCTCGCAATCGGAAATCATGCGGAGGAGCTCCGGCCTGCGATCCTTTTTGGTGCCGGAGATACCCTTATCAAAGTACAAACCGGCAAATTCCCAGTCATCCCGTCCGGAGATATAGTTTTCATAGTGCTGCTTCTGCGCTTCGAGGCTTTCGAGCTGCGTGTCACTGTCGGTAGAAACACGGCAGTATGCAGCTACGCGGAGCAGCTTCTTTTTTGCCTTCGGTGCCTTGCCAGCACCGAGCTTTGTAACCTTTTTCAAGGCTTCACCTCCCTTCGGTAGTGTCGCATATTACCTCTGTTTTGAAGAGTTATCAACGGTATTCGGGAATATATCTGCGAGAAAGGGAGAGAAAGTTTTCCGGTTCAAATTGGACAATTTGTCGAATTGCGACAAGGAAATAAGTCCAGCATCCAGCATGCTTTTTGTAATCTGCTGCGCCCGGAAATAATCGACATCCCGTTGGAACTGCTCCTCGGTAAAGAAGTGATCCGTGGTCACTCCATCAAGCACAGCGGCGAGATCGGAAACGGGTAAAGTGATCTGCGTCATAGGTATATCCTCCAGTCCGAGAGGGCTTCTCTCACTTTCCAATGGAGGCGAGCAGGCTGTTTTGACGAAGTCGGGCATAAAAAAAGAGGGCCTGCAGGATTTCTCCCACAGGCCCAGAGGTAAGATTAGAGTCTTTCGCAGAAGTCAAGGCTGATCCATCCAGCGCCGGACTTTAGCTTTCCCCAGAGGGTAGCGCCGAGACCGGTCGCCGTCTTAACTATCGTGAACGTGCCCTTTCCAGTGTACCTTCCGATTGTCGGATGGTCCGTCCCCGGACCGGTGCGGATGTTCAGGTCATAGATCTGCACCTGTACGAGGAACGGAACGGCGGCGGGCTCCTTTGGAGACGATTCCCCAACCGCTGCCGTATAGACAGCCGTGCCGTCGGGATCATATACGCTGTATCCCGGATGCGCGTCGGCAGCGTTCTTGGCGTTGGCCAGAATCCGATAGGCACCGATCTGAGACTTGGAGTCAGACCACGCCTTCCGGACACGGTAGTATCCGCTGGAGAGCTTTTCTGCCGGTGCCGTTTCTGCCGGAGCGGGGGCGGGCTCCGTGGTGTCGGTGCCCGTTCCCTCGATCAGCGCGGCCACGTCGGCGCGGACGGTGTCCATGTTCTTGCCGAATTTCAGGAACCAGTGCAGCACGTCGCCGTGGTTCGAGCCGAGGCCGTATCGGTGGCTGTCCGCATGGCAGAGTATCGTCGGGACCTGCATGCCGTTGTAGCTGACAGTTCCGTTCGGGTCGATGCCGTAGAGCTTGCACAGATATGCCGTGATCTCGCAGGCCTCCCGATAAGCCTTCTCGAAGTAGCCCCTGTCCGTCAGGTCGTCCTCGCAGATTTCGAACTGAATCCAGTGGTCGTTGCAGGAGCCTTTTCTGCCGGAGCCGCAGCCCCAAGGGCGGTAGTCCCACGGCATGGTCTGCACGGTGGCGACGGTGCCGTCCGCGAGCTTGCCGACCCAGCAGTTGAGCCCTGCATCACGGTCGATGTGGTTCCAGTCGTTCTTATTCCCGTTGGTGCCCAGAAGGGCGAGCATCCCTGCGCGGTCCGGTGCGTTGTCGTCCGGCTGGACGTAGCGCTTCAGGTTGGGGTTGTTGGCTCCCGTAGAATGCCAAAGGACACCCAGAACTTTCATCTTTCGGGTGCCCTTGTAGCAGGTGCTCTGCGTCATCATGCAGACCAGCGGCTTGTTATTCTCCGTGTACTTCATGGTCGTCGTCCTCCTTCTTGGGGTTGTCTTCCTCCTTCTCGGCGCGGTCATGCAGCTGCTCCAGCACGGCCTTCAGCTTCTTCGGGATAGGCAGGCCAAGGTAGGCCGCGTTCTCGATGAGGGACAGGCCCTCGTTGGACAGGTAGAAGAAGATGACGGCGGTGCGCAGGATGCTGCCGGTTCCGATGATATGGGTGTCCAGCACATGACCGACGCCCACCAGCGCGAAGATCAGCACCTTCCGGCAGATGCCTTTGAAGCCCACGCGGCTGGACAGCTTCCGGTCGGCGATTGCGCAGAGGACGCCCGTCACGTAGTCCAAGGAAACGAACAGCAGCAGGGCATAAAGAAGGCCATCGCAGCCGCCGAGAAAATATCCCAGCCAGCCGCCGATGGCGGTGAACACGAGTTGGATGGAGCTCCAGAATTCTTTCATAAGTTGGTACCTTCCTTTCTGATTTCGGTCATGAAAAAAGCGACCCGTTACGGTCGCTCATCCTCGATGGCGGTGATCTTCGCCATGAAGTAAACTTGTCGGAGTGTCCTTGGGAAAAGAACGTCCGGGTTGTGGATGATGAGGTAAAGCCATGCGGAGGAGACCACGCTTTCCCAGACGTGGAACTCCCAAGGCATCATCCCGTAGGTCGCGTTGACATACGGGACTCCTCCGGAGCTTCCTCCGCAGTTCTGGAGCTCGATGCACTCGTCCACGTATTTCTTTGCCTCCTCCGGCTGGCCGAGCATCAGGGCGAGGGCGGCATAGCCCAGCGTCCCCTCGGTCCACACGATGTCCGGGGCTCCGGCATAGTCGGCGGTGCGGTCGGAATAAGGCTTGAAGCCGGAGAAGGTCCTGTCGCTGTAGTAGCGCTGATTGTAGTAGTCCTTCGCCATGCTCTGCACGATGGGCTTGCCCTCGGTGAGGTAGGTTTCCTTGGCGGTCTCGAGGCAGGCTTTTGCGGTGCCCGAATGCAGGACCGACGAGATCAGCATCCCGGCCCACGTGGTGCAGTCCAGAGCCCATGCCTCGTCGGGCTTTCCTCCGTTGATGCCTTGGAAGAACCGGCAGTTCTCCTTGTCGTAGCAGCGCAGGTACAGCTGGTCCCGGACGAGCTCGGCGCATTCCTTGTAGCGCTTGTTCTTCAGGACCAGAGACAGTCCTTCCAGCGCCTGAAGGGCAGAGCACTGATGCTCGACGGAGCACCACTCGATGTCCTTGTCGGTGTAGTCGTAGGCGTTGTTGTAGATCCCATAGCCGCCTCTCAGCAGGCCGTATCTGGGGTCGCTCGGGTCCGTCACCTGATGATTGATGAGCCACGTCCCCGCCTTTTGCAGCATCTTGCGGAAGCCCCAGCTCTCGTCGCCGAAGGTCCCCATCTGCAGGATCGCGTAGCAGGCTCCCCAGACGATCCAGCCGATAGCGCCGGTGCGCACATAGTCGTGGAACAGCTTCCCGATATAGATGTCGTAGGAGAAGTTCCAACTTCCGTCCGCGTTTTGGTCCTCCTTCATCCGGTGCAGCATCTCGATGCAGATATCGAAGTCGCCAGAGGTGGCGAAGACCAGCAGGGCCAGTCCCACATCGTAGGACCAGCACCGGGAGTTCAGCATGTAGCCGTACTCGCCCAGCGCCGTGTTGCCCTCCTTGTTGTACTGCGGGTCGTCCTCCGGGATCAGGAAGGAGGCGGGATACCGGTACCAATCGGTGTAGCCGGAGCCGGTCGCGCCGACAGTCACATCCTGGTCCACGTCGCGGATGCGGATGATCTTCTTTCCGTAGAATGATCTGGCGAAAGCGATATAGCCCATGTCATGCTCCTTCCCCGGCCACCGGCTTTGTGACCGTGCATAGATTCAAAATGGTGCCGGACAGGTCATAGACCGAGAGCGTGATCCGCTCGTCTGTCACGTCCATGACCGTGTACTTCGGCACCTTGGTATCGATGGTTACTTGGCTCCATTCCACGCTGGTATTGTCCGCCGTGTAATACTTGGAGCCGGTGCAGGTCGGGCAGGTAAAGAACAGCTTGCCCGGATAGGTCGTGTGGGACAGGAAATGCTCGTGGCCTGCGAAGACGATGTCGATATCGGTCTCCTTCACGATGAATTCCGTCAGGCTGTTCCGCAGGGTGGTCGTGTTGTTGGTCATCGCCCTTGTGCTGGTAGAATACATGCTGTGGTGCATCAGGAGGATTGCCCACTTATGGTCAGGCTCAGCAGCCAGCGCCCGGGAGATGAAGTTCCGGTGGAACACCACGTCGGTCACGTTGGAGTCGATCTCGATGAACAGCACGCCGTTGTGCAGGCAGTACCAGTTGCCCTCGCTGGCATTTGGCAGGCCGTAGTGCCCGAGGAAGTGGACGTTCCGGTCGTGGTTGCCGCGCACTGTCGCGATGGGCACCGACTGTCTTGCCGTGAACTGGTGGTATTGCTCGGTCCGCAGCAGAGGGTCGAGGATAGAGTCCACCTGGTCGCCCATGCTGACGATGAGCGTCGGCAGCGGGTCCAGCACGTTCTGGATCTGATACCAGACCTCGGCGGAGGCGGCGTCAGTGATCTGCGGGTCGCCCACCACGAGGTAGCGGTTGCTGTCCACGTAGGAGAAGGTCTTGGATGCAGATGTGTCGTCCTTGCCGGTGATGCTCACCTCGTACTCCCGGCCCAGCGCAGCGCTGACGGTCGCGTGGTAGGTGTAGTAGCCGTCCGCCACGGTCTGGCTTCTTACGGTCTGCGTGTTCCCATCAAAGGAGAGCTCGCAGGCATCCTCGAAGTTGGTGATCCACGTGATGATGAGGGTGCCCGTCCGTGGTCCCGGCTGCACCATGATGTCGCGTAGGAAGGGCTGTGGCAGCTCCGGCAGCTCAGGCGCTGTGTCCGGCAGGTCGCTTGCGGATACCTCGCCGTCGTAGATGATGCTCTGGGCCTCGGTTTTGTACTCCACATCGGCGTAGACGTATTGGATGCAGTCGTAGTCGGCGTATTTCGGGATGGCGTCGTCGATCACGGTGTCGTCCACCAGCGTGGGCCGCAGCGTGTAGGCCGTCGCCCTGACGAAGTGAGCCCGCTCCGGAATCTCTCCCTCCCAAGGCTCGCCTTTTTCCATCGCCTCGTCGTAGGCGTCGATGGCCGCCTGATACTCCGCATCCACCCAGCTCACTTTTCCCGGGAGGCTGTCCGGGTTGATCTCGTTACCGCCGTCGTCCAGCCAGCGATAATACTTCAGGTCAAAGCCCTTCAGGCCGTTGGAGCCGGACTCGTTGATGATCTTGTCGTGCCGGTACCAGTAGGTCTCCCACTTGACGATGGTAGAGTTCTCGGAGTCGCCGATAGCGTAGTAGTCGGTCTCCCGGAAATACTGCTCGCTGCGCCAAGACCCATCCGCGTGGAGCGGGCAGATGCAGGAGCGATACTTGGAATCCGTCCACACGGTAATCTCCACACCGAGGTTGTGCCTTGCGATTCCCGTGTTCTTGTGGCCACCGCTGCAGACTCCCTGATACTCGTGATCGTAGAACTGGTCGCAGTAGATGTATTTGGGGAAGTTGACCTTTGCGTCTTCCGGCATGTCCACGGTGGCGAAGATCCGGCTGGTGTGGGAATCATCATAGTTCTCCTTCATGCGCGGGAACAGCGAATAGTCGTTCACATTCAGCTGTCGGACGATGAAGTCATAGGCCTTCTGGGCAGCCTCCTGGTATTTCTCGTCGGAAAAGATGTTACTGCTCATCCAGCTCCTCCTTCTCGTCGGTGGGCACCGTCAGATAGAACACCACCAAGGTGACGGTGTCGCTGTTCACGCCGGAGAGCGTAGCGCCGACGAAGGGGTTGAACTCGTACTCGCCCTTCCGGATCAAATCAATCTGCGGTGTTGTGCCGTCGTTCGTCTGTGTCTGCCAGTAGGGTTTGTCGTTGTAGGAGCGGGTGAAGTAGAAGGTTCCGTTACCGATGATCTCCCCGAACTCGATGGTGTATCGGGCCGTCCGCTGGGTGATGTCCTCAACAGTGGAGATCAGCTCATAGAGTGAGTCGTTCAGCGTGGGGATGTACTGGCCCACGGTGATGGACACTTCCTTGTAGTTGAACGGGTTCCATTCCATTCCGACGATCCGGCTCTCCGTGTCGATGTGGAGTGGGTCAAACTTTAAGGTCAGCTCGTCGCCCAGCTCCAGCTTGCCCTTCTGGTAGAGGGACAGGGAGTAGTTGGTGTTCCCCTCGGAGGCGTTGTGGGCGTAGCTGATGTCCTCCACATTGGAGGTCTTCATGATATCGTTCTTCTGGACCTTGCCCACGTGGGAGCGGATGCCGATGGTGTATCCGTCGTACTCGATCTCGCCGCCGACCATTGCGATCAGCTGCATGATGACCGAGCGGCGGGTGACCTCGTTGTTCACCTTCAGCGTGACCTCGTCGTCGAAGTCGATGGGTCCGATGGTGAATGGAGTCCCGGAGAGCAGCGTCTCCAGATGGGACTGAACCGTGCCGGAGTAGTCGTAGGCCACCACCTTGTACTCCTCGTCATTCAGGATGTAGGAGACATGCTCACCGGCCATCTGCGTGTAGCAGACGCCTCCGGTGATCTGCTTTTTAACCTCGGTGATGTTGAACACCAATCCGACTACTTCAAGCCGGTCCCCAACGTTAACCACGCCTTCGATCTGGCGGGTCATCAAGGTGAACTCGATGGTGCATTCGCCGGAGAGCTTCTCCGTGATCGTGCAGGCGTTCACCGCGTCATAGGCCTTGATCTGCTCTCCGGGAGTATCGTCAGCGTTGGCCCGGTAGAACTTGAGGACCGGATGGGGTGGAATTTCCCGGTAGCGCGGGCGGACGGTGATGTCCTTTCGCACGTCGGAGAAGGAGGTGCTCCAGCCGATGAAGATATAGCCGGTGATCTTCTCGGGCTTGGGTGCCACTGCGCTTTCGCCGTCATGGACGTACTGCACGGATAGCAGGTCGTCCCCAGCGTAGTTCAGGAACCGAACCTTGTGCAGGCTGGTCTTGTAGAGCGGGTGGAGCGTCAGGTCAGCCTGCACGTTGGTGTAGTCCTGATCCCAGCCGGTGAATTCCATATCCGTGATCAGCTCTGGCGTAGGAGGCACGGCATCCGTCCCGACAGCGATGGTCTGGACCGAAAGGTCGCCGGTGTCCGCGTAATTGCGGAACGTGACGGTCACGGCGTCGGCGTAGGTCGCCCAGACGGTCTTGTCCTTCGTGATATAGGTGATGTCGTGGTTCCAGCCCGTGAAGACCTTCCCTTTACGGACCTTCGGCGTCGGTGCCTGGTCGGTGGCGTCTCCGCCGTATTCCACGTAGGCGCGGCCCCATTCGGAGGTGCCTCGCTCGTTCAAGAATCGGACGACATAGTAGGTTACGCCGTCAATAATCTCCGGCATGGCTTCCTCCTTTCTCAGATGGTGCCGAGGTTTCTAAGGGACGCCTTGCCCTGCGCATACTGGATGCGGGAAACCACGGTAGTCAGGACCCTGCCGTCCAGCAGGATCGGCTGGTTCAGGGTGACCTCCCCGGAGTCCCCTCCGGTGCCGCCGGACAGGTTGGCGTTGACGCTGGCCTGCATGTCGGGAAACGCGCCCTTGAGGTCCATCAGGTCGGCCACCTGCGCGATGGCCTTTTCTACGGTCCCCTTGCTGCGGTCGATCCCCTTGGCAAGGCCAGACATGAAGTCGGGCATCCAGCTCTCGAAGTCTGCCAACGGTCCTTCATCCGGCACAGAGAAGTGCAGGAAGGAGCGAATGGCCGATGCCACGGAACTGGCTGCATCCTTGACCCGACCGATCATGGAGCGGATACCGTTTACGATGTTGCCGATGATATCCGAGCCCCAGCTGAAGGCCTGACCTGCCAGTCCCTTGATGAAGGAAACGGCAGAATTGAAGCCGCTGCTAATGGCACTGGTGATGTTGCTGACCGTCGAAGAAATCGCGGACTTCATGTTGTTGAAGGCCGTTGTCGCGGCGGTCTTTGCTCCGTTGCTCAGATTGGTGACTGTATTTTTGATGCCGTTCCATGCGTTGGAGACCGCGCTGCCAATGGCTGTCGCCACCGAGGTAATGGCCGTCTTGATCCCGTTCCAGATGCCGTCGATGAATCCCTTGATGGCATTCCATACGGTAGTGGCCGTGGTCTGGATTCCTGTCCATGCACTGCTCAGGAAGGTAGCAATTGCCGTTACCACCGTGGTAAACAGCGTAGTGATACCTTCCCAGAGCCCGGTGAAGAAGTCCTTGATGCCATTCCATACAGTCTCTGCCGTGCTTTTGATCGCTTCCCACGCCTGAGAGAAGAACGTGGAGATGGCCTCCCACACGGCAATGGCCACAGCCTTGATATTCTCCCAAAGGTCGATCCAGAACTGCCGGAACTCATCACTGGTGTTCCAGAGATAAATAAAGGCTGCGACCAGCGCGGCGATTGCAGCAATGACAAGGATGATCGGGTTAGCCGCCATGACGGCGTTGAGCCCTGCGAAGGCACCCTTGACCGCCTTGATCGCGGCTGCCACCTTCGGAACGATGGTCATGATCGTGCCGACTGCGGAGATGACCTTGCCGACCACAATGAGCACAGGACCGATGGCCGCCACGATGAGCGCAATCGTGACGATCACTTTCTTGCTGGTTTCGTCCATGCTGTTGAGCTTGTCCACGAAGCCCTGAATCCCGGAGACAATGCTCCGGATCGCTGGCATGAGAATTTCACCAAAAGAGATGGCCAGCTCCTCCAGCTGAGACTTCAGGATGGTGAGCTGACCGGCGAGGTTGTCCTGCATGGTGGCGGCCATCTCTGCGGACTTGCCGTCGCAGTTCTCGATGGCGCTGGACAGTTTGTCGATGTCCTCCGGCGCGGCGTTCATCAGGGCGAGGAAGCCGGACATGGCGTTCTTGCCGACAAGCGCCTCTGCCGCAGCCGCCTGCTCCGACTCGGAAAGCTGGGAGAAAGCGCCTCGGCAATCGACCAGAATGTCCGACAGCTCCCTCATGGAGCCGTCCGCGTTGGTGGTCTGGATCGTGACCTCGCCGAGGGCAGATCCGCAGATCTTCACATCGCCCGCGAGGTTGTTCATGATGGTACGGAGGCTGGTACCGGCCTGAGATCCCTTGATACCGGCGTTAGCCATGAGGCCGATTGCCTCTGCGGTGTCCTCCACAGAGAATCCCAAGGCACCGGCGATAGGCGCAGCGTAAGGACAGCGCCGATACCATCATCGGCAACTGCGATACCTCCCTGTTCCTGGGCGGTAAGGAGCCGACCACGCTGAAGGAACTGAACCAGACGCTGGGCAAGGAGACCATCGATACCTTCAACACCGGCGAGAGCCGCGGGCGCGAGGTCAGCCACAGCCTGAACTATCAGAAGTTGGGCAAAGACCTTGCCACCGTGGACGAACTGGCCGTGCTGGACGGCGGAAAGTGCATCCTGCAGCTGCGCGGTGTACGCCCATTCCTGTCGGATAAGTACGACATCACCAAACACCCGAATTACAAATACCTGTCAGATGCGGATAAACGGAATGAGTTCGACATCGAACGCTTTCTGTCCCGCAGATTGAAGCCAAAACCGGATGAGGTCTATGATGTTTACGACATCGACGCATCCGTGATGGACGCCGGCGAAACTGCCGGCGGATAAAGGAGGATATCAGATGAACGAAAAAAGACGCCGACTCCCGCTGCAAAGTCGGAACAGACGCAATCATCAAAATCAATTCAAAAATGAAAGGAGACGCCGGAATCGGGAGGTTTCAGCAGCCATAAAGGCGCTGAAACAGTCGGTTCCGGCTTTTGCAATCCGGAGAAAACAGCATTATCAGTAATACTCCCGCAGGATTCCGGCAAATCGGAATATGGCATTTTTCAACAGCGCAGTAGGTGTTCTTCAGACTCTCGTTATCGCTCTGGGTGCCGGTCTCGGCGTTTGGGGTGCCATCAACCTGCTGGAAGGTTACGGTAACGACAACCCCGGCTCCAATGCTCATGTACGGTAAAGAAGCAAGCAACCGAAAACAATAGATAGACCGCCAGCACTACACTATTCCGAACCAAAGACCAAAAGATAAGCATTTTGA
>RZZW01000019.1 GCA_009929695.1 Clostridia bacterium | reverse complement strand
AGATCATCGGGAGCGCTGCCGCCAAAACGCTTGGTAAACTCAAATCCGTTGTCCGTTTGAACACATTCCACCGGAAAGGGAAACGCCTTAAGCATATGCATCGACTTTGCATGGATAATCATTTCTCGTATAAACAGGTTCTTCATCCATAGCCAGAAGCTTATATACTGTAGTTCTAGACATTTCGAGATCTCTTGCAATTTCGGTGACGTTCTTGATCTTTTTGTGGAGCTTTTGTACCGCAGCCCAATCTTGCAAATCTTTCACTTCCTTTTTCACCACCTTTCGTTTTGACATACGAAAGAATGATACATGATGTAATGGAAGTGTTCAATTCTATCTGTAAAATTTTATCCTAGACCAGCTTTTCACGACTCTCCAAACCTCTTTAAAGTGTTCAGATTTCCTTGTGAATCACTGTTCATTTTTAATTATAAATCAACAGTGTGCTTGTGGCTTCATATAGCCGATGATAAAAAGTACAAAAATGTTGTCGAGCCGGCCATATTTTTCTTTGTGGCAGGCATGGCGGCGACGGTTGTATATACAATAAATCCCGCTATTTCAGCAGACCATTTTTGGGCAAGCAGACGGTGGGTTAGCATAAATTATCCGTTTTTATTTATGTACGCCGCCGTAGCCATAGTGTGGCTTTATAAAACGCCGGCCTTTAAATTCGCGGGCAAAGTGGCTGCGTGCGCGGCAACAGTTTGCACGGTTATCTATATGGCTTGGCAGTGCCGCCTATTTGCGTTCACGACCATGATGTCGGATTCCGATGCGGGTCTGAGTGCTATTGCTGCCGCACTTCCAGACGATGAGCCGACGTTTACAAGCGACGGTGTTATCGCATCTGTGCTTAAATATGTGTATAAAAAGCCGGTATATTTGTTCCGCGGCAAATTTAATTCGAGCCTTGAAAATTACCATACGGACAATAACATATCTGTTGATGCCGATGCATTGCGTGATTATATTTCCAAAAAGGGAAGTATAAGCGTTGTAGGAAATACACTTTTTTACGGAATGTATTTTGACAGTGAAACAATTTTAACGCAGAGCTTTGACGGCGTATATCCGCTTGAAACAGCCGGCGAATATCCCACGATTTTGCGCGAAACATATGACGATATAAGCGTGGGCAGAGTGACATATAACGAAAATGGTACGTCGAAACAGCTTATAGAAGCTATGGCACTGGACACAGGCTGCGAAATTTCAAACGGAAAAGTTGAAATTCCACAGGAATTTACGGGCTATGCTCTGTGGGGCCCATATATCACCCTCCCTGAGGGAAAATATAAGGTTACATTCACATTCGCCGACGAAAATGCGGTGGGCGAAGGCTATGCAGATGTGAGCGCCGAGCTTGGAGCTGAAGAGCTCGCTCATGAAGAGATAAATTCGGACAGCGTAAGCATGGTATTTGAGGTTGCGAAGCCGACGGATTATATGGAGTTTCGTCTCATAAAAGAGTCGGAGGAGAGCGCATGGACGGTGACTTCCGTGCTGCTTGAAATCTTGGAATAAGGTGCATTTTCGGCAAATAATTTTAAGGCGGTATATTTAATGAAGCACATTGTGATGGGCATATTGGCGCATGTTGACAGCGGCAAAACGACGCTTTCAGAGGCGCTTTTGTATGCGTCGGGCAGCATAAAAAGGCTCGGCAGAGTTGACAAGGGCGACGCGTTTCTTGACAATTTTGCACTCGAGCGCAGCCGCGGCATAACTATTTTTGCAAAACAGGCCGTTATGCCGCTTGAAAATGCCACCTTTACGCTGCTTGACACGCCTGGTCACGTTGACTTTTCCGCCGAAGCCGAGCGGACATTAAGCGTGCTCGACTGCGCCCTGCTCGTCATCAGCGGCACGGACGGCGTGCAGAGCCACACCGAAACGCTGTGGCAGCTTTTAAAGCGCTACAACGTGCCGACGTTTATTTTCGTAAATAAAACAGACCTCGCGGGTGTGAGCAAAAGCGATGTGCTCGCGCAGCTTGAAGCGCGGTTCGGCAACGGCTTTATGCGCTTTGACGGCTCAAAGGACGATGCTTTTTATGAAAAAGTTGCCATGTGCGGCGACAATTTGCTTGAAGAATATCTTGCAAACGGCAAAATAAGCGACGACTTGATTGCAGACGCAATTTCAAAACGCGCGCTTTTTCCGTGTCTTTTCGGCTCTGCGCTAAAGCTCGCCGGCATCGAAACGCTTTTGAATACGCTCATACTTTACGCAAAAGAGCCGGTGCGCCAAGAAAACTTTGGCGCGAAAATTTTCAAAATATCACGCGACAATCGCGGAGAACGGCTCGCGCATATGAAAATCACAGGCGGCAGCTTGAAAACTAAAGCGATGCTGACAGGTGAAAAGGCGAATGGAGAAGCATGGGCTGAAAAGGCAAATCAGCTTAGGATATATTCGGGTGAAAAATTTACAGCGGTTGACGAAGCCGTGGCGGGCGAAATTTGTGCCGTCACAGGGCTTTCTTTTGTGCACGCAGGCGACGGTTTGGGATGCGAAAAGCACGCCGCCGCTCCTTCGCTGACGCCTGTTTTGACGTATAAGCTGCTCTTGCCGCCCGATGCTGACGCACACGTTATGCTGTCGATGCTGCGCCGCATAGAGGAGGAAGAACCCGCGCTGAACGTCGTGTGGAATGAGCGTGCGGAGGAAATTCACGTGCAGCTCATGGGCGAAATTCAGCTTGAAATTCTGCAAAGCTTAATCGCGGAGCGCTACGGCGTGCAGGTGCAGTTCGGGCAGGGCAGCATCGTGTATAAGGAGACAATCGAAAAAACCGTCGAGGGCGTGGGGCATTTTGAACCGCTGCGCCACTACGCCGAGGTGCATTTGGTGCTGGAGCCTGCACCGCGCGGCAGCGGAATAAGTTTAAAATCAACGTGCAGCATCGATGACCTCGACACAAACTGGCAGCGATTAATTTTGACTCACTTAGCCGAAAAAAACCATCTTGGCGTGCTGACAGGTTCTCCGCTGACAGATGTACAAATCACTCTCGCGGCGGGCAGAGCGCATCTAAAGCACACCGAGGGCGGAGATTTCAGACAAGCCACATATCGCGCTGTGAGAAACGGACTTATGTGCGCAAAAAGCGTTTTGCTAGAGCCATGGTATTCGTTTGTCTTGACGCTTCCATCATCAAATGTCGGGCGCGCTATTGCGGATTTACAGCGCATGGGCGGCACGCTTTTACCGCCTGAAAATGACGGTGAAGTGGCTGTTTTAAAGGGAAGTATGCCCGTTGAGACGATGCGCGGATATCACACCGTCGTCGCGGGCTATACAAAAGGTATTGGTCGGCTTATCTGCACGCTTGACGGCTATAAGCCATGCCACAACGCGCAGGAAATCATCGAAAAAGCCGCATATGACCCCGAAGCTGACATCGAAAACACGCCCGATTCAGTCTTTTGCTCACATGGTTCGGGCTTCAATGTAAAATGGACAGATGTTGCAAATTATATGCACCTTGAAAGCGTTTTAAAGCCTAAAAAGGAGCAGGATAAGCCCGCTTTAATGCGCCGCGCCGCAGAATATTGCGCGGGGCTTGAACAGGATAAAGAGCTGCTTGCGATTTTCGAGAGGACATACGGCACAATAAAAAACAGGGCGTTTGACGTAATGCGCACACCGGTCAAGGAGCGCACAGAGGTCAAAGCCCCGCAGGAATACAGCGAATATTTGCTTGTCGACGGCTACAACATCATCTTTGCGTGGGACGAGGTTAACGCGATTGCCAAGGATAATCTCGACCTCGCGCGCCGTCAGCTCATCACGATGATGTGCAATTATCAGGGCTTTAAGCAGTGTGAATTAATACTTGTTTTCGACGCATATAAGGTCACCGGCGGCGCTGGCGCAGTTGAAAAGCTGCACAATATAACCGTCGTATACACAAAAGAAGCCGAGACAGCTGACATGTACATAGAGAAAACCGTCCACGCCCTAGCCAAAAACCGCCGCGTCCGCGTAGCCACCTCCGACGGCACCGAGCAGCTAATCATCCTTGGCCAAGGCGCACTCCGCCTTTCAGCAAATGCCTTTCACGACGAGGTGAAAGCGGTGGAAAAGGCGATTAAAGAATATCTTACTACTAATTAAAAAATACTCACCGTAACTTTATACGGTGAGTATTTTTTAGTGACCTACTTTTTAAGCGCCAAGGACTGTGCTATTTGTTCTTTTGTGGGGTAGTCGGTTATGCCTTTGCCGGTGTTGGGGTGGAACTGGGAGTAGACGGTGTCGGCACCGAAGAAGAGGCAGAGGATTACGCAGAGGGTGGTTTGGACGTTTAGTGGGATTTTCTTTATGACGTCGTCGACGCGCGGGGCGATGAAGTAGAGGAACGCGCAGCCGCCGAGGCCGAAAACGAGCAGCCCTTCAAGGCAAATTCTGCCGTTTAAGTTCATGAAATAGCCGCTGTAATCCCACCATTTTATGCCTTTTGTGACCTCCAAGAACCAACTTGTGAAATACTCTACAGTGCCGCAGACGACCATTGCCATGAGGAATGTGAGCGGAACATTTTTCATAAAGCGGCGCAGCGTGAGGATAATAAGCACGCCGCCCGAGCCGTAAATCGGCAGCCACGGGCCAAACATTGTGCCGCGGTTGACAAAAACGCCGTCCTTAAACAGGTGCAAGCTGACCTCCCACGCCCAGCCGACGAACGAGAAGAAGAAAAACAAAAGTATAAGCGACTGCACGGTGTATTTTCTGTCCGCGTGTATCGGGCGGTGCGCACGCTTTTCTGCACCGAGCACAAACACCGAGTTTTCGTTGTCGTCATACGGCGCGTCACCGAGATATGCGGCAAGCTGCGCGTCGCAAAGCGCAAGCTTACCCTGCTCGTCAAGCGAGTCTCTGCGCCAGACATAAAACTCTGTGCGCACTGCCGTTATGTAGGGGTTCACATAGAAAATGCCGAGCAAGCCGAGCGTGAGCATACTCAAAATCTGCCAACCGAGCATAGTTAAATCAAGAACAAAAAGATGCCATTTGTTGCCACGCATCATTTTTTTTGAAAGCTTAAAAACCTCTTTTGCGGTGAGCGACGGATTTTCTGCGGCGATATATTCCACCTGCGCATATTCGTAGGTTTTTATAAATCCACCTATTATCGTAAATGACCACAGTGTTAGAAATATCCATTTCTTGAGGCTTATCCACGCAAAACGGCGCACGACGCGGTATCTCCACGGCATGAACAAGCGCACTACGCTCACATTTGGGCAGGCGCGGCTCTCAATAAACACGCGTTTTTCACCTATCAGCAGCACGCCCTGCACAAATATGTTATAGGCAAAACTGAGTAAAATGCCAACGCCCAAAAGTGTAATAATAATGATAGCAGTGCCGTTGGACGACGCGTTTAACAGTCTTAAAAACGTCATCATTGAGGAGCTTGTGCTCGTGACGGCGGCAACGGCCTGAAACACCATTATCACCAAATCAACCTCAAGCTCTGACGCGTCTTGGTGCCTGCTCATCAGCTTTGCGTAGAGCTGATTTAACGTTTCGAGGTTGTCGTTGTAAGAAATTTTATTTTGAACAGCCTCGGTAGTCTCATTATTTGCGTCGTATGCGTTTGCTACGGCAACGCTGCCTGCGTAGGCGCTTGTCAATATTGCCATGATGAAGCACACCATGACGAAAAGCCAGTAGCCGCGCTTGACTATTCCGCGCGCGTTTTTCTTTATTTCCTTGCGATTATACATTTGATTACTCATTAAACCATATATTCTGTCCCTAACCTAAAGCTGAAGCTGTCGCCGTCATTCAGCCTGCGCAAAAACTCGCTGTGAGGCTTTGAGCCCCAACTGTCGTCACCGCCGATGCCCATTTGTCCGCCGGAGCACCGGATGACCGTCTTTATATTATCCTTTGGCAAATCATAAACGTGCCGCGCCTGTTCAAGCTCCTGCGGAGTGTACGGCAGCGCCGAGAAATCCATTCCGCTGTCGCACTCAAAGCAAAGCGACCCCGCCTGACCCGATACAACAGCGCGGTAAACCCCTGTTCGGTTGCCGCATTCCTGAGGTATAACGTATCCTGACATGTTTTCCTTGACGTTATAGGTGTAATTCCCAAGCAGTGCGCCGCGTTTTCTGTCACAATAATTTTCAAGCGGGCCGTTGCCGAGATAGCTCACCTGCGAATATGCGGGCGATAAGAATATCATCATGCCAAATTCCGGCACGCTTGCGCTCTCGCCGAGCCACGTCATCGTGACGTCAACGCTGCCGTCGCTGTTCACTCTATAAAGCGCCTTGATTTTTGCCGCTTGCTTTATTGGCAGAGAATAAACGGCTGTCACGTCGGCGTGCGTCTCGGCGGCGTCAAGCGTTATGCTGTCGAGCGTCGTGAGCTGTCCCGCGCTTATCCACTGCGCGTATTCAAGCGGCATGGCGCAGCCGCGGTCGTTGTCCGTAGACGCGCGCCAAAAGTTGAAACGCGGGGGAGTGGTGCCGAGAATATTCACACCGCGCCGCACATATGCCGTCGGCAAGCCTGTCGCTTTGCTAAAAATAACAGTGAAATCGCGCCCGTGCACGCCTATGTTCACGTCGCCGAGGGCGGAGGTCACAGGCAGAATATATGTGTCGTCGTGCGGCTCACGCTTGTCAAAAACAGCCTGTGCGCTCGCCAAGACCTCGCCCTGCATGGCCCATGTCGTGCTGCAAGCAAGGCGCACATACGCCGTAACGGTGTGAAGCGCGTTTTCTCCGTTTATCGTAAACGGCAGGTCAAAAATCTTGCTCTCGCCTGCCAAAAGTGTCGGGCGCAAGTCCTGCGAAGCCGCAAGAACTCCGTTTTTATGCAGTGCAAAGGTCAAAACGTAATTTGAAAAATCAGCAAACAGGTTTTTATCTGTCACCTTTACGGTTTTGTCCGTTATTTCAAAGTCGAAATTCTGATAGCAGGCTTTCACCTCCTGCATTTTCGGGCTGTTTTTTCTGTCGGCGTAAACAAGGCCGTTCACGCAGAAATTATAGTCCGTCGGACAGTCGCCAAAATCTCCGCCATAGGCAAAATAGCGGTTGCCGTCGGGCGCACGGTTCAAAAGCCCCTGATCGATATAGTCCCAAATAAATCCGCCCTGATATCGCGGTTCTGAGTCTGTTAAATCTGTGTATTTAAACAGCCCGCCGCAGCTGTTGCCCATCGCGTGCGAATATTCGCAGCAGATAAACGGCTTTTCATTTTGCTCGTCGAGGTTTTTAATTATGCTTGTCACGGGCGGGTACATTTGGCTCTCCATGTCGCTCGTCGCGTTGTAGCGCCTGTCGTTGAAAACGCCCTCGTAGTGCACAATTCTGCTCTTGTCGCGCGTTCGGAAATATTCGCTCATGTCGTATATATTTTCGCCGCCCGCGCTCTCGTTGCCACAGCTCCACCATAAAATGCTCGGGTGGTTTTTGTCGCGTTCAAGCATGCTTTTGGCGCGGTCAAGCACAATGTCGTGCCAGTCGGGGTTGCTGTTTGGCACTGTGCGCTCGTCTATTGTCACCTTGCCCATGCGCTGCCATGTGCCGTGGCTTTCAAGGTTTGTCTCGTCCATGACGTAAAGGCCGTAGCGGTCACACAAATCATAAAATTCCACGCGGTTTGGATAATGGCTCGTGCGCACGGCGTTTATGTTGTGACATTTCATGTTTTTTACGTCTTGCAGCATGTCGTCAAGCGTCAGGCAACGCCCGGTTCGGCAGTTCCACTCGTGGCGGTTTACGCCCTTTATGACGAGCCGTTTGCCGTTTAAAAGCATCAGCCCATTTTTCATTTCAAAGCGTCTGAAGCCCACGTGCTGCTTTATTGTCTGCGTTTTTAAGCCGTTTGCGTCAAATACTTCAATTGTGTAATAGTAAAGGTTCGGCTCCTCGGCGCTCCACAAAAGGGGAGAGGCTACGCTGAGCGACAGCCTTGCCTCGTCGTTTTGCAGCTTTGCCTCGCTTGTTTGTCCGTCAAGCGTCACGCGCACGCTGCCTTCGCCGCGCGTTTTGCACGTTATATCAAGTGTTCCGTTTGCAAAATCGTCGTCCAGTGTTGCCTGCGCGTCGATGTCCCACACGCAAACCTTAGGCTGTGTGAAAAGCGTCACACTGCGGAATATGCCCGAAAACCGCCAAAAATCCTGATCTTCAAGCCAGCTTCCGCTGCAAAAGCGGAACACCTGCGCGCAGATGAGGTTTCGCCCTGCGCGGATATACGGCGAGAGGTCAAATTCGCTCGGCGTAAAGCTGTCCTCGGCATACCCGACAAACGCGCCGTTGCACCATAACGCAAGCGCCGAGTCAACGCCGTCAAAGCGTATGTAAACGCTGCTTTCGTCAAAGCTTTGCGGCAGCGTAAAGCTTTTGCGGTAGCTGCCGACAGGGTTGTATTCAAGCGGAATTTCGCCGGGCTTAATGCTCTCGTGCCCGTCCCACGGATACATTGTGTTGACATAGTGCGGCGTGCCGTAATCTCCGTTGCCGTTTAGCTGAATAAACGAAGGAACAGGAATTGCCGCCCACGCGGACGCGTCAAAGCTCTCTTTCTCAAACCCAAGCGGGCGGCAAGCGACGATGTCGGAATAATGGAACGCCCACATTCCGTCAAGCGTCATCGAAAGTCTGCTGCCGCTGCCGTCCTCCGCAACAAAAGACGCACGCGGCTCAAGCCTGTTTACGCTGAAAATTTGCGGGTCAGCCAGCCATGAAGTATCAAAACGCATAACAGCACCTCTTAAACATAATTTAAATAATTATATCACATTATTTAATAACAAAAAAGCTTTTGTATGGGTAAAAAATATGTTATAGTCGTATAGAGGTGTTTTCAATGAATATTATTATAAAAAATTTCAGCCTTGCGCAAATTGCCGACAGCGGGCAGTGCTTTCGCATGGAAATGCAGCCCGACAAAAGCTGTGTGCTCGCCGCAAGAGATAAGGCGCTTAAAATAATTCCGCTCGGCGGCGACGAGTATGATTTTAATTGCACAACCGCGCAGTTTGACGGCTACTGGAAGGGCTATTTTGACCTTGAAGCCGATTATCAAAAATGGATGCAAAGCGTGCCGAAAAGCGATGCATTCCTCACAAAAGCCGCCGAATACGGCAAGGGGCTTCGCATTTTGCGTCAGGACGCATGGGAGATGCTCGTCACATTTTTAATATCACAGCGCAAAAATATTCCCGCGATAAAAAAATGCGTAAACGCAATAAGCGAAAAATTTGGCACAAAAATTGACGGCACGGATATGTACGCGTTTCCAACACCGCAGCAGCTTGCGTCAGATTACGCTCTGCTTGGAACGTGCTCGCTCGGCTACCGTACGCAGTATGTGTACGAGGCGGCAGTCTCCGTTTGCGACGGCACTATCGATTTAAAAGCAATGGCATCGCTCGACGACGACGCGCTTTTTGCGCAGCTTTTGAAAATAAAGGGTGTTGGCGCAAAGGTGGCAAACTGCGTCATGCTGTTCGGCTTTCACCGCATAAACGCGTTCCCGATAGATGTGTGGATTCAGCGCATTTTAGACGCGCACTACCAAGCGGGATTCCCGCTCGACGCATATAAAGGCTACGCGGGCGTGATACAGCAGTATATGTTCTATTACGCAAGAAGCGAGGAATATGCGGCGGGAATGTGAACCTGCGGAGTATATGTAGGGGCGATTCACGAATCGCCCGTGCAGTTTTTCACAAATTTACGGCAGCACACGCGCGATTGGTTTTCGGGCGATTCGTGAATCGCCCCTACGCAACCCTGCAAAACCACGGATATTTGGAGGAAAATAATGTTCAATCTGCATGAATTTTTTATAGGCGAAAGCTTTTGCGCACAGGAATATTTCGGCGCACATATAACGGAAAACGGCTGCACATTTCGCACATTTGCGCCATCAGCACAGCGTGTTTGCGTTATCGGAGACTTTAACGCGTGGCACGAAGATGATATGTCTCAGCCCGAAAATAACGGCGTTTGGCAAATAGAAATTCCCGCCGCCAAAGCGGGGCAGCTATATAAATACGTCATTTATTCGCAAAAGGGCAGGGTGGAGCACTGCGACCCTTACAGCGCCCAAATGGAGCTTCGCCCGAATTTCGCAAGCGTCATTGTCAGCGATGAAAGCTTAGATTTTGACGACGAAAAATGGCTTCGTGCCCGCACTAAAAATTACGACACACCGCTCAATATCTACGAGCTTCATCTAGGCTCTTGGCGGCGAAAAGAGGACGGCACGCCGTATAAATATGACGAAATCGGCGGCGAGCTTATAGCTTACGTCAAGGCGCACGGCTTCACGCACGTCGAGCTTATGCCGCTTTCCGAGCACCCTGTGGACGCGTCATGGGGCTACCAAAACACAGGCTTTTTTGCGCCCACCTCGCGCTACGGCACAAAGGCGGCGCTAAAAAAGTTAATTAAACAGCTTCACGCCGCAAATATAGGCGCGATACTCGATTTCGTGCCGTTTCATTTTGCGCTAGACAGCTATGCGCTCGCAAATTACGACGGCGCGGCGCTTTATGAATATGACACTAAGGATGTCGGCGTGAGCGAGTGGGGCACGCATAATTTCAACTTTGCAAGGGGCGAAGTTCGCAGCTTTATGCAGTCCGCCGCCGCAATGTGGCTCGGCGAGTTTCACTTCGACGGCCTTCGCATGGACGCTGTCAGCCGCGCTATCTACTGGCTTGGCGACCCCGCGCGCGGCGTAAATCCATGCTCTGTCGCGTTTATTAAAACAATGAACGCGGGTCTTTTGCAAAGATATCCGACAGCCATGCTAATAGCCGAGGACTCGACTGCGTTTCCCAAAGTCACCGCGCCTGTCGCCTACGACGGGCTTGGATTTGACTATAAATGGGACTTGGGTTTCATGAACGATACGCTTGAGTTTATGTCTCAACCGCCCGCCGCCCGCGCCGCAAATATGGGCAGGCTCGAGTTTTCAATGCGGTATTTTTACAACGAACTTTATATTCTGCCGTTCTCGCACGACGAGGTCGTCCACGGTAAAAAGACAATCATCGACAAGCTGTATGGAACGTATGAAGAAAAATTTGCCGAGGCGCGGCTTTTGTATATGTATATGTTCACGCACCCGGGCAAAAAGCTAAACTTTATGGGCAACGAGCTTGCGATGTTCCGGGAATGGGACGAAGCCCGCGAGTGCGATTACGATTTGCTCAAATACCCAGCCCACTCCGAATTTAACGCGTATTTCAAAGCGCTGTCAACTATTTACGCCGCCGACGAAAGGCTGTATAAAGGCGAATACGATAGCCGAGCGTTCAACCGCATAAACCCAAAATGCGACACCCCGCTTTTGTATGCGTTCGAGCGCGGCTATGAAAAAAACCGCGTCACAGTGCTTTTAAATTTCTCCGATAAACCCGCAAAAGTCGAATTTCCAAAAGCAAAAATAATATTTGCCACATCGGAGAAAGCAGCCACAGCCACAAAAACCACGATAACCTTAGCACCTTATGATGGGGTTATAGTGGAATAAATTTAATGCAACGCCTGTTACTTTCTTGTGACCAAGAAAGTAACCAAAGAAGTCCCGCTGACGCACGCAGCGGACCCGGCGCCTCGCAGGGGCGTTCCGTCGCACCGACGCAATTGTTAGTGTTGCACATGCTGCCAGTTTTCTCTGTTTAACGGCGCTTCGCGCGTTAAATGTAGGGGCGAGCTTCGCTCGTCCGCTAGATTTACACAATTTTGCAACGTGCACTGTAGGGGACGGCGTCCTCGACGTCCCGCATTGCGCGTCCGCAAGGTTTTCAACAAACTAAAAACACCCCCGCGATTATGTGAAAAATCGCGGGGGTGTTAATCATTTTTATAAATTCGTCATCCAAAGTCCGTGCAAGTTACAATAGGCGTAAACGGCGATTGGTTTGTCGCCACCTAGGGCAAAGGTCGCTTTCGGCTCTGCGCCTACGGCGAGACATTTGCGCTGCCCGCCTGTCTCTGTCTGCAAATACACCCATTCGATGTGGTGCTCTTCCGCCATCGGGTGCGCCGCGCTGCCGATGTTCACTGTCAATGTGTCGCCGTCAATCGACGCGACGGGCAGGTGCTTTTCGGCGCTCGCCTCAACTGTGTTCGCCTCAAGACGCTGCATGTTTTCGCCGCAGCACACCATCGGCACTCCTGAATTGTGTATTACGCCAATAAGATTGCCGCAATGCTTGCAGATGTAAAAGCTTGTGTCACACATAGTGTTCTCCTTTTTCAAACTGTTTTGTTAATTCTTCATGCCCTTCGCACATTCCGCGCAAAGCCCTACCAAAATCAGCCTGTGCCACTCCGTTATAAAGCCGTCAAGCCCCTGCGGCACGCTGTTTAGTGCGTCCTCATATTCAAGCTCTGTGTCGAAAACCTTTAAGCAGCTTCGACATAAAAAATGATAATGATTGTCAAGTCGGCAGTCAAAATGGTCGGGGCCCATCGGCATAGGCAGCTTGCGCAGATCGCTCGCTTCATCAAGTTGATTAAGATTGCGGTACACAGTGCCTCTGCTGATGTGCGCGTCGTGCGCGCGAGCCGTCTCATACAGCTCGTCGGCCGTGGGGTGGGTGTGGTTGTCGCGCATTAGCTCCATTATAAGCTTTTTTTGTGCGGTGTTTCTTGTCTGCTTCATGTTGTCTGTTTGTTAAGCTCCCAATTGCTGAGTTTTGACAGCTCGATAACCTTGTCTAAATCAAGCACCGCAGCCTTTGTGAAGCGCTCGCCGTATTCGTGGTCTGCATGGTAGCAGTGCACGGCGTGGCGGTATTTGATATTCTCTGTGCACGGTGCAATGTTGCCAGCCGTGTTGTTGTCGATAAGTATCTGCTTTTTGTCCTCTGTCATGACGCGCCACAAGTCGCCGCCTGCGCGGAAGCAGTCGTCTGTGGGGTCGTCCTTCGGGTCATAGCGGTACATTGCGCCGTCAAGGTCAAGCGGCGGCTCCATAACGTCGGGCTGTGCAGACCACACTCCGGCGCTGTTGGGCGTATATGCCGGTGCAGAGCCATAGTTGCCGTCAACGCGCATTGCGCCGTCGCGGTGATACTCGTTCACCTCGCATTTTGCCTGGTTTACAGGTATCAGGTTGTGGTTTACGCCGAGGCGATAGCGCTGTGCGTCGCCGTATGCAAACAGTCGTCCCTGCAAGAATTTATCGGGTGAGAAGCCGATGCCCGGCACAACGTGAGCAGGTGTAAACGCCGATTGCTCAACCTCTGCAAAGTAGTTTTCGGGGTTGCGGTTAAGCTCAAGCACGCCAACCTCAATTAGCGGATATTCCGCGTGACGCCATATTTTTGTGATGTCAAACGGATTTTCATAATGATGCTTCGCCTGATCCTCCGTCATTATCTGAACGTACATCGTCCATTTCGGGAAGTCGCCCTTGTCGATGGCTTCAAACAAATCCTTGCCGTGGAACTCTCTGTCCATGCCGTTGATTTTTTCGGCTTCTTCATTCGAGAGGTTCTTTATGCCTTGCTGTGTTTTAAAGTGGAATTTGCACCATACACGCTCGTTTTTCTCGTTGTAGAAGCTGTATGTATGCTCACCGAAGAAGTGCATATTGCGGAACGACGCGGGTATGCCGCGATCGGACATAACGATGGTTATCTGGTGGAAACACTCGGGTAAAAGCGTCCAGAAGTCCCAGTTGTTCTGGGCTGAACGGCGGCCTGTCTGCGGGTCACGCTTGACGGCGCGGTTTAAGTCAGAGAAATTGTGCACGTCGCGGATAAAGAATGTCGGCGTGTTGTTGCCGACAAGATCCCAGTTGCCGTCGGGCGTGTAGAATTTGACGGCTACGCCGCGGATATCGCGCTCGCAGTCGGCAGCTCCGCGCTCACCTGCAACAGTCGAAAAACGCAAAAACAAATCTGTCTCAGCGCCGGGCTGAAGCACCTTTGCCTTTGTGTATTGCGATATGTCGTGCGTGACTGTCAGCTTGCCGTAAGCACCCCAACCCTTTGCGTGCATGCGCCTTTCAGGTATAAACTCGCGGTTAAAGTGTGCCATTTTCTCCATCAGCCACACATCCTGCATCACAACAGGCCCTCTTGCACCGACGGTGATAGAGTTTTCATTGTCAGCGACAGGTGCGCCAACCTCATTTGTAAGCTTCTTCTATTCGTTCATAACAAACCTCCTTTTATGTATTTATTTATATGTCATTTGCTGTTTTAAGTATACCACCATAAATTGGAAAGTCAATAGTATTGAGACTTATTACTAATAAGAAACGCAAAGTTTGTCGAATATTATAATTTTGTATAGATTTGGTTGTGTATATTTTTTATGTGATGAACAAAAGCGAGGTATCTTCGCATATTTGTAAAATTAACACAGTAGGGCGGGGGCTTGCTCCGGCCGTAACTTACGGCAGGCGTTTACAACGGCGGGAGCAAGTCCCGCCCTATGGTACACTTTGCAAATGGTGTGGAAACTATGCGGGACGTCGAGGACGCCGTCCCCTACAATGAATGTTGTAAAATTGTGCAAGCCTTAGAGGAAAAGGAAACCCGTCACCTACAATGCACTTTATAAAATTCACAATGTAGGGAGCGACGCCCTCGTCGCTCCGTAGCCGATGGGTTGTGCAAAACTATCGGGCGGATAATATCCGCCCCTACAATGCACATTACGAATGTGTGTGCAATATCCCTTCGCTGCGCTTTTTATGTCAAAACACCGCTGCGCGAAAAAGCCTGCAAATGTGGTCATGCTGTCGAAAATCCACTACATATAGCGCTCGTTAACATATTGTTTCCAATATTTGGAAAAAATTTCATCAAAAAGGTTGCATTCACAAGATTTATATGGTAATATTTGGAAGTAAAGGGAATACCTGACAAAAACAACCACCTCAAGACTGAGGCAGGTCATAAAAACGGAGGAAAAGATAATATGGAACAGCAGGTTAAATTACTGATGACAGAACTTTCACCGGAGGTCACAGCGCAGTGCAGGGACATTTTAAAGCAGAGCGGCATCGCCGTGACAGTGTGCGAAAAAGACGGCAAAAAGGCGCTTGCGGCAATCCGCGAGACAAAGCCCGACGCTGTTCTGCTAGACGCGTTTCTGCCCGGGCTTGACGCGCTTTCAATAAAGCAAAAATGCGACGAAGCGGGCGAAAAAGGCACGTCGTTCTTTGTCACAGGCAGCTTTGTCAACGATGCGCTCGAGGGCGAAATGTTCGACGGCGGATTTTCATATTACTTTTTAAAGCCGTTTGATCCCTCCGTGCTCGCACAGCGCGTGCTTGCCGCGTCCGGCAGAACAGTCCACGCCACACCTGTTGTCGACGACGAGTGCACCGTCACCGAAATTCTTCATCAAATAGGCGTGCCCGCGCACATAAAGGGCTACCAATTTTTGCGCGACGCAATTTTGATGACGATGGAGGACAACGAGTATATAAACAGCGTCACAAAGCGTCTTTACCCCGAAATCGCAAAGCGCAACGGCACAACCGCCAGCCGCGTCGAGCGCGCAATCCGCCACGCGATAGAGGTGGCGTGGGACAGGGGAGACGTCGACGTGCTCAACAGCTATTTCGGTTACACAATCCATAACCTCCGCGGCAAACCCACAAATTCCGAGTTTATAGCCATGATATCCGACCACATGCGCCTTGATAAAAAACAGCAGCACAGAGCGTGATTTAAATTAAAATGGTGTGACAGCACTTTGCCGTCACACCATTTTTAAAAATTTTCTAAAAATCTCTAAAATGCATCTAATTGTTTTTTCAAAAAGCTGCGCTCCGCGATTTGAAAGCTCATTTTCATAATCAAAAAATTGCTTCGCGGTATATATATCAAAAAATATCTTATGACTTTTTTCAGACGCCTCAAGGCAAATTTCAAAAAGCTTTAAACTTTTGGCGTTTTGCGTTTGGCGGCAGCTCACAACAAACCCGCTTTTTACATCACCATTTTCATGCACAAATTCTTCTCTGTAAATAAAAACAGGGATATCGTTGTCAAAAAACCGTTTTTTTAACAGTAAAATAAATTCGCTTATAACACTATCGCTGCTTCTGTCTGCGCAAATGACTTCAAGTGTGTTATATTTTTTATATTTTGAAATATTTTTCATGCCAACACCCTTTAATTATTGTCAAATATTACAATACCATAGTATTTTAATCGTGTCAATTAAATTTATATAATAGTATTGTGATATTTATACTGAGAAAGGAAGAATTACGTGCTAGGAGATTGTATAAGAAATCTTAGAATGACTAAAAACGTGACGCAAGTGGAGCTGGCTCACGCGTTAAGCGTCACAAAGCAAAGCGTGTCAAACTGGGAAAACGGCAATATTCAGCCGTCAATAGACATGCTTATACAGCTCGCGGAATTTTTTCATGTTTCAACAGATTATCTGCTCGGCAGAAATGAAAAACGCACACTCAATGCTGAAAACCTAACACCCGAGCAAATCGTCCATGTGCAAAATATAATTGATGATATATTGGCGTAGAACATATTTTTATATGCTTTCCGGCGGAGACGCCGCCCTACGGGTTACCGTGAATTTACGGCAAATTGTAGGGGACGGGTTTCCCCTCCCGTTTAGGTTCACTCAAACCTACCTCATCCGTCGCTCCTTCGTCGCGCCACCTTTCTACGCGCTAAGTGCCGACTTCGTCGGTTGCGCTACGCATAGCCTGCGGGCTAATCTCCCGAGGGAGAAGACTTTAGGCTTCCCCTTGAGGGGAAGCTGTCGGCGAAGCCGACTGATGAGGTGAAAATTTATTTTTTGCATACATCTGCTATAAAAAACGCTGCTACTTTTAAAAGTAGCAGCGTTTTTTAATTTTAATTAAGATTTGCCGCGCCTATTATTCCTGCGTCGTTGCCGAGTGTCGCGCGTTTTACTTCCGGTACGCGCACGCGGGTGCCGGCGAAGCTGTATTTTTTGACGTACTCATTAAGCGGGTCTGTCAAATATTTGCCCTCGCCGCATATGCCGCCGGACAGCAAAACGATGTCGGGGCGGAATATATTAACCATGTTCACGATAGTTTCGCCAAGCCACTCGATGTACTGATTTACAACGCCGAGCGCTGCTTCGTCGCTCTCTCTTGCGGCGGCAAACGGAATTATTCCGTTCATCTCTCCGCTTTGAGCGCGCTTTTTGGCAAGCAGGCTGTCGGGGTGTGCATCGGCGGCTTTGTTTGCCTCGCGCACAAGCGCCGTTGCGCTGCAATATGCTTCGCAGCAGCCGTCGCGCCCGCAGGTGCAGTGCTCGCCGCCCGCAATCAGTGTGGTGTGCCCAAGCTCTGCGCCGCCTGCGCCGCCACCTTCAAAAATTTTGCCGTCAAACACAACGCCGCCGCCAACGCCTGTGCCAAGCGTCAAAAGCACAGTGCTGTCAACGCCCTCCGCTGCGCCCGCAACAAATTCGCCAAGCGCCGCACAGTTTGCATCGTTTGAAACATACACAGGCAGCCCGACAAGGCGCCGCAGCTCAGACGCAAGCGGAACATTTTCCCAACAAAGATTATTTGAATACACAACGTCGCCCGTCGCCGCGTCAACCGTGCCGGGCGTGCCGATGCCGAGAAATTCGCAGTCGTCCGCTGTTAGCTTGGCCGCCTCAAGCGCCTTTTTAGCCGCTGTCGCCATGTCTGCCAATATCTCTTGCCACGGTCTGCTTGAAAGCGTTTTGCATTTGTACGACGCAATTATTTCGTTTGCGGCATTCACAACGCCCGCCTTGATATTCGTGCCGCCGAGGTCAATGCCAACGCGGTAAACATTTTTTTCAACGTAAATAAGCAGCGCCGAGAAGTTGCCGCTGACGGTATATTCGCCGCTGTCCGCAGACACAAAAACGCTGTCGCCCTTCATGCAGTCAAGCGCTTCGCCGCCGCATATTACGCTTGCTTCGCCGCTCAAAATAAGCAGAGAATTAAACGATGTGCCGTCAGTTTTAAGCGTGCGCGTCTCGTCGTTCAAATCCATCGCGTCAACTGTGAAATACTCGCACTGCGCAAGATGCCCGTGGAAATTGTTGTGGCTTTTCGGCGGCATAAGCTTTGCCACGTCGCACGCCTTTTTAACGTGCAGCTCGCGCGGCTTGCCGTCTGCGCCAACGCGTCCGAAATCATAAACGCGGTATGTGACGTTGCTGTTTTGCTGCACCTCCGCGATAAGGCAGCCCGCGCCGATGGCATGCATAGTGCCCGCTGGGATAAAATAGCATTCGCCCTTTTTGACGCTCACCTTATTGAGCTTGTCGCAAATGCTGTCGTTTTCGATAGCTGCGCAAAGCTCATCTTTGGAAATCTCTTCCTTGAAGCCGTAATATATAAATGCCTCGGGCGTCGCATCAACGATGTACCACATCTCGGTTTTGCCGAGCTGATTTTCGTTTTTGCGCGCATACTCGTCGCTTGGATGCACCTGAATAGAGAGGCTTTTCGCCGCGTCGATGAGCTTCACAAGCACAGGAAACTCCTCAAAGCGCCCGCACGCGCTGCCTGCCGCCTGCGGATTTTTTGCTATGTAGTCAGCCAGTGTTTCGCCTGTTTTTTCAAGCACGCTCGCGCCGTCCGCATGGCACGAAAGCTCCCATGTCTCGGCGAGCACACTGCCGTCGTAATTTTTGCCATACTCGTTTTTAAGCCGCTGTCCGCCCCAAATATAATCCTTGCAGGCGGGAATAAGCTTGCATATCATTACAAATCACCCTTCTCGATTTTTTGGTATGACAACAGTATAATACATTTTATATGGAAATGCAAAAGAATAAAAAATTGTAGGGCAAGGGCTCTGCTCTTGCCGTTTGCAACCGTTAAAGGTCACTTGCGGCAAGAGCAGAGCCCTTGCCCTACATTATTAAATTTTAGTCGCTTCTGCGTCCCACAAGCCGCAAAATATAGATGAAAATATTCACGAAATCGAGATACAGCGCGAGCGCTCCGAAAACTGACGCTTTCGCGGCGCGCTCGGGGCTGCCGCTGTTTGAGTAGTAATAGCCCTTTATTCGCTGTGTGTCATACGCCGTCCAGCCCATGAAAATCACAAGCCCAACAAGGCACACAATTCTGTCCATCATTGTGAAATTGAAAAAAATCGAGACGATGCTCGCCACAATAAGCACAATTGTGCCGACCATAAGCATAGGCCCAAGATGCGATAAATCATTTTTTGTGAAATATCCATACGCCGCCAAAACGCCGAAATATATTGCTGTAAGCAAGAATACAAATATAAGTGAGTTGACACTGTACATCACGAAAAATGACGAAAAGGTTATGCCGTTTAAAAATGCATAAGCGTAAAACAGCGCGTGAGCCGTGCCGACGCTCATCTTGTCAATGCGCGCCGAAAGATACACCACTACGGCTATTTCCGCTATCGCAAGCACAAACGGCACAGCCATGTTTGCCAAAAGCACACGCCACCACCCAAACGCGTAAAACGCGGCGGAGGTCAAAAACGTTATGCCAAGCCCCGCGCCCATTCGCGCAAAGGTTTTGACGTAATAGCTGTTAAGTGTCTCATAAACAGTGCCGTTTTGAGCCACATTTTCATTATAATTATAGTTGTTGTACATTATAAACCACCTCTTAGAGATATCATATCATTTGTGCCGCTCGTTTTCAATGAACAGTGTATGAATATCGTGTAAAATATCTTCGGGCAGCATTCCCTGCATACTCAGCCGCTTTGCGCATAAATCAGCCGCTGCGCCGTGCAGATATACGCCGCACCGCGCCGCGTCAAACGGCGAAAGCCCCTGTGCGCACAGCCCCGTAATCATGCCCGCAAGCACGTCTCCGCTGCCGCCACGCGCAAGCCCCGCGTTGCCTGTGTGGTTTTTATACGCTTCGCCGTCAGGCGCGGCAATTATCGTTCTGTGCCCCTTTAAAACGACAACAGCACCGCTCGCGGACGCATATTCACGCGCAATAGCCGCGCCGTGGTCTAAAATTTCGCCTATATCAGTTCCCGCAAGCCGAGCCATTTCACCCGCGTGCGGCGTGATTATGCACCTTTCGCTATACGGCAAAAGCGCCTGCGGCGAGGTGGCAAAGGCGCACAGCCCGCCAGCGTCAAGTATAACGGTGCCGCCCGCGTTTTCAAGCACGGACTTTACAAGCACCGTCGTTTTTTCGTTTTGTTCAAGCCCACAGCCGATAAGGCACGCCGTCGATTTTTTCGCCGCGGCAAACAGCGCGTCGTCGTCAGGCAGAGGGATAAACGTCGCCTCCAAAATGCGCGACGCCACGCTGTTTATAACATTTTCGCCAGCCGCAAGCGTCACAAGCCCTGCGCCGCTTCGCAGAGCGCCAAGCGAGGACAGCGCCGCAGCGCCGCGATATTTTTCACATCCGCAAATGCACAGCGCCTTGCCAAAGCACCCCTTGTGGCTGTCATCCGCGCGTTTTGGCAAAAGCTCAAAGCAAAGTTTCTTAGTGAATTCCTTCATTGCGTTCACTCCTTATTATAATGTAGTATATCCTTTTTTTGAAATTAACGCAATAAATACAATAAATTAACCATATTTTTGTTTAAAATTTAGTAGATTTTTATGCAGAATGTATGTAAAATATATACATAAGAAGAAACGGAGGTGCAACATATGCGCACAAGCTTTCAACGCAAGAAGGATTTTCTTGTCATCGCCGCCGACACCGACACACTGCTCACGCAAGATGGCTCGGCAATGAGCGAGGACGCCGCCCGCACGCTTGACAGCATTTCGCAGGTTGCCGATATTGTGGTTTTTGCTAAGCAGGGGCTTAACACAAAGCTTTTTATGCCCCTTTGCGGCAAAATCACGTTTTTGCATATGCAGCAGACGCTCGATAAATCAGTTTGCGTAAACCGCCTGCTCACGCACGAGTACATAAAGGCGCACGTTTTGATTGTCGGCGCTCAAAATGAGGACGCACAGGCGGCAAAAAAGACGGGCACGCTCTATTATTCAACAGACTGCGGCTGGGGTCGCCTGCTCGAAGAAGCCCTCCCAAAACTTTTGCACGGCACATATAAAGGCGCATACAATAACACTATGCTCAACAGAGAAAAATAAAATAGAGAAGAAAGAAGAGAGAAGAAAGAAGGAACGTCTGCGCTAAATTTACGCATAGTCTTACGCAGCCGTCACTCCTTCTTTTTTCTGTGTTTGACTTATGCGCCGCGCGGTGTTAAAATTAAAGGTAAAAACACATGGAGGCGGGGTTGTTTTATGAAGCTTGAAAATATTGAAGAAATGGTCGATAAATCATACGCCGAAAAATCGTGTGCCGAGATATCAAAAGCGCCGCTGTCCGCGCTAAAAGGCATATCGATGGACACCGCCGAAAAGCTTGCAAAGGCATTCGGCATCGACACTGTTGAAAAAATGGCGAAGCTAAAATATTACGATTGGGCGCTTGAAATTAAAACCCGCGCCGAAAAACAGTAGGAGGTGCGCGAAATGAACGAGAAATCAGCAAAAATATCGTCCCTCGCGTGCTCCACACTGGGCATTTTAGCGGTCATAATCTGCCTGCTCACAAGCGGCACAGCATACGGCGTCCTTGCCGCGGCTGCCGCAGTGTGCGCGTGCGTTGTCATGTACAGCGCCTATTTTGCCTTAAAACAGCTCCGCACGCCAGCGTTTGGCAGGCTGCCTAATATGGTTTATTTTTTAATGGCGGTGCACGCGGTGCTTTTTGCGGTGTCGGCGTTTGTCAAAAGCGACGCAATGCAAATGGCGCTTAATATTGCCGCCGCGCTTGTGCTTTTAATGTGGTGCGCAACGAGTAATAAAAAGCTTGCGGAGGTTTCGCTCATCGCGTTTGCCGCGCATATAGCGGCGATTATTTCGGGCGTTTTCAGCCTTTATATCACGCTTGCAGTCATGGCGGCGCTGCTTGCAATCGGCGGCATAACACAGCGCTCAAAGGGCGGCTTGTACCCGCAAATCGGCATTGCAACAGGCGTTTCGCTGCTTGTGCTGTCGGTTATCGGCTTGCTTGTAAACGGTGTTGATATGCGCCTTTACATCAGTGTGGCGCTGCTACTTTTAATGTTTATAATGACGCTCGCGGGCGCGTTTAAGCCAATTATCCCCGCCGCAACGCTCTCGCAGCGCGACATGGATAAAGCCAAAAAGGAAAAAGCCGAGATAAAACAGCCTCAAAACGAGGACGTTATCCGCGCGGCTAAAAAGGGCAAAGCGAAAAAAGACGCGCCGCTCATGCCGTCCGCAGTGCCCGATAAAAAAGCGCCGGGCAACGCATACGCAAGGGCAGTCGGAAGAGCCTACGGCGGCTCAACGAAAATAGCGTCAGCCGCCGCCGACAACGCCGCCGCCGTCGCCAACGACGCAAAGATGAAAATGGTCGATAAAGAATACCTTTCAAACGACTGGAAAGCCCTGCTCACAGCGCCGGTTTACGCTCTAAAAGGCGTCACCGAAGCCGATGCCGAGTTGCTCGCGTCAATAGGCATAAAAACAATCTCCGATTTAGCCGAAAACAAATTTTTCTCCTACGCAAAGCAGATTTTAGACAATAAATAAAAAAACAGGTGTCACCGCAAAAATGCGGTGGCACCTATTTTAATAATGTATTAAAATGCACAGTAGGGCGTGGGCTTGCTCCCGCCGCTGTAACCGCAAACCGCAAGTTACGGCGGGAGCAAGCCCACGCCCTACTGTGCAAATTTACAAAGTGCGTAGGGCACGACGACTCGGCGTGCCGTAAGGTTTGCGCATAACCACCGGCGTGCCGAGGTCGTCACGCCCTACGGTGTACAATGGTAAGCGCGCATTTGACCAAATTTTCACAGCCCCAGCGTCATCAAATGCAGTCCTTTATATTCGCCGTTTCGCAGGCGAAATGCTCTGTCGTTTGTGCCGAATATTGTGAAGCCGAACTTTTTATAAAGTGCAACGGCGCGGGTGTTATCTGTCACAACGTCTAATTCAAGCTGCGTATATCCCGCCTGTCGCGCTGTTTCTATAACTGCCGACAAAATATGAGAGCCTATTTCCTTGCCCCAATATTCCCGCTTGACTGAAATGCCAAATTCCGCTCTGTGCCTGCATTTGTCAAGCTTTAACACAGGGTAAAACCCGCCGTTTGCGACAATTTTGCCGTCCACAACAGCGCATATCATTATTCTGTCGTCGCTCTCAAAAATTTCCTGCAAATAACAAGCTTCCTCGTCCGCTGTCATCTTTATCTCATCCGGATATCGCAGCATATTATCCGTCTCGTCCGACGTCAAAATCATATGCGTAAGAATTTCCGCGCCATCATCATACGCAGGGCTTCGCAAAATGCAGCTTTTGCCGTCCTTGAGCGTTATTTCGTTATAATATTTCATTTATTCTGCCGCTGAATCCGCCGCCAATTCATCAAGAATTTCGTGGCGGTTTTTTTGCGTGTCTATCGCTCTTATTGCGCTTCGCATGGGCAAAACGGCGGAGGGGGAGACGGATAATTCATCTATGCCGATTGCCAAAAACGTCTCCGTCAATGTCGCGTCGCTCGCAAGCTCGCCGCAAATGCCCGCCCAAATTCCCGCTTTATGCGCATTGTCTGCAATTATTTTAAGCATTCTCAAAACGGCTGTGTGATGCGCGTCGAAAAACTTCTCGAGGTTTTGCCCCTGACGGTCAACCGCAAGCGTGTACTGCGTCAAATCGTTTGTGCCAACGCTGAAAAAGTCAACCTCGTGCGCCAAACGGTCGCTCACCATCACGGCGGCTGGCGTTTCAATCATTATGCCAAGCTCTGTTTCCTCGTTAAACTGCACGCCCTCGGCTCTAAGCTCCGCGCGCACGGCGGCGCAGATGCGCTTAATCTCGCGCACCTCCCAAACCGACGTTATCATCGGGAACATTATCGCGATTTTGCCGTATGCCGACGCGCGGTATAATGCGCGAAGCTGCGTTTTAAACACCTCGGGGCGCGTCAGGCAAATGCGTATCGCACGCATACCCATAGCGGGGTTTTCCTCTTTGAGCAGGTCAAAATATCCCACCTGCTTATCCGCGCCGATGTCTAGCGTGCGGATTATGACGCGCTGCCCGTTCATGCGCTGTGCCACTGTTTTATACGCCTCAAACTGCGCGTCCTCTGTGGGGTAGTCGCTCGTTTCAAGGTAAAGAAATTCGCTGCGGAAAAGCCCAATGCCGCGCGCGTCGTTGCTCAGCACCGCGTCGACGTCAGCGGGGCTGCCGATGTTGCAGTAAAGCTTTATCTCCTTGCCGTCGGCGGTCACATCGTCCTGACCCTTCATGCGCTCTAAAATGCGACGCATTGCGCGCTCGCGCTCCTGCTGTTCTTCAAGACGTTTGCGCGCCGCGTCGTCGGGGTCGATGATTATTTTGCCGCTGCGCCCGTCAATAAACATCGTGCGCCCCTCATATTCGGGCTTCAAAATCTCTTTTGTAGCGCCCACAATCGCGGGTATGCCCATCGTTCTCGCCAAAATAGCAGTGTGCGAATTTCCGCTGCCCGCCGCCATAACAAAGCCAAGTATCAGCTTTTTGTCAAGCTGAACAGTCTCGCTCGGCGTCAAATCGTCGGCGGCGATAATCGCAGGTGTCGTGTGCGTCACACCGCCGGCGCTCTTACCTGAAAGTATGTTTATAAGCCGCGTCGAGATGTCTCGCACATCGGCGCTTCTCGCCTGCATATACTCGTCGTCCATAGCGGCAAACATCTCGGCAAACTGCTTTCCGCAGTCGTCGACGGCGGCCTCGGCGTTCACCTTTTCGTCGTCGATTTCACCTGTTATCGCCTCGACAAAATCGAGATCCTCAAGCATCATTTGATGTGTCTCAAACAGCAGCGCGGCTTCCTCCCCCGCCTCTGTCAGCGCCTTTTCGCGCAGAGCTTCAAGCTGCTCAATAGCCACAGCCTTTGCGTCCTCATAGCGCTTTTTTTCGGCTTCGGTGTCGGTTATATTTTTTCGCACAAGCTCTTTTTCGTCGCGTTTATAAAATTGCAAAGGCCCCTCGACGATGCCCGCCGAAACCCCAAGTCCCTGTATAGCAATCATAATTGTTCTCCTTATATTTAATGTCGGTTTTGTATGAAACGCATACAATAGCTGCGCTGTCAATTCATAATGTAAGTATATCACTTTTAATATGTAAAAGGCTACTGTCTCTTTAAATTATATCACAAACAAGCGATAAATTTGTCATAGTGCACAATCAAACCCAAAAAGATTTTACACTTAAAACATATGTTTTTTACAGCAATATATTTAAAAACTTTATTAAATGTGGTACTATCTTTGTATAAGTTGCTAAGAACCCGCCGCTTTGACGGCAAGTTCTTTGAAAGAAGGTTAAATTCATTATGAGCTACGCAAACAACAACATCCGCAACGTCCTCGTCGCAGGCCACGCAGGGTCAGGCAAAACAACGCTTACAGAAGCCATGCTGTACCTTACAAAAGCCACAGACCGCCTCGGCCGCATTGAGGACGGCACAACAGTTTCAGACTTCGACGCAGACGAAATCAAGCGCAAAGCGTCAATTTCGCTGACGATAGAGCCGGTCGAGTATGAGGACGTAAAAATCAATCTGCTAGACACTCCGGGGCTTTTCGATTTTCCGCTCGGGCAAAACGAGGGCATCATGGCGGCGGAGAGCGTGCTGATAACAGTTTCCGCACGCAGCGGCCTCACCGTAGGCGCGCGCAAGGCGTATAATTTAGCAATGAAGCACGGCAAAAGCCGCATGATATACATAAGCAAAATCGCCACCGAGCACGCCGATTTCTACAAGGTTTTTGAAGAGCTTAAAACAGAGCTTGGCCCCTCAATATGCCCGATAGTCGTGCCGATTGAGCAGGCGGGCGGCCTTGTGTTCTTAAACCTCATCACAATGAAGGCGTGCAGCTACGTCAACGGCGTGACGCGCGAAGTGCCAGTGCCCGCCTACGGCCACCGCGAGGACGGCTTAATCGAGGCCATTCGCGAGGCTATCGCCGAGACGGACGAAGCACTTATGGAAAAATTCTTCGACGGCGAGCCGTTCACGCAGGAGGAAATGACCCTCGGCGTTAAAAACGGCGTAAAAACAGGCGCTATAACACCTGTTTTCTGCGGTTCATCAACAACTCTCGCGGGCGTTGACCAGACAATGTGGGGCATCAAAAAGCTTTTGCCGTCCGCACAGCGCGCCGCAGGCTGCACAGCAGAGGACAAAACAGGTGCGGAGGTTGAGATTGCGTGCGACCCTGACGCACCGCTCGCCGCCTACGTTTTCAAGACAGTCGCGGACCCGTTTGTGGGCAAATTAAGCTATGTTAAAGTAGTCAGCGGCAAGCTGAAATCAGATTCGCCCGTCGTCAACGCGCGCACAGGCGAAAGCGAGCGCATGGGCAAGCTTGTTTTCATGCGCGGCAAAAAGCAGACAGACACCGACGCAATAACCGCCGGCGACATAGGCGCAGTGACAAAAATCGCGGGCGCACAAACAGGCGACACGCTCTGTGCACCGTCGCGCGTTGTCAGCATGAAGCGCCCGACATTCCCGTTGCCAAGCTACACAATGGCAATCCGTGTCAAGCAAAAGGGCGACGAGGGCAAAATCTCCGGCGCAATTCAGCGCATAATCGAGGAGGACCCAACGCTCCAATACGCCGTCAACACAGAGACAGTGCAGCAGCTTATCTCCGGCATGGGCGAGCAGCATCTTGACTCCGCGTGCGCCAAGCTAAAGGCGAAATTTGGCGTCGACGTAGAGCTTGTTCCGCCGCGCGTCGCATATCGCGAGTCAATTCGCAAAAAGTGCAAGGCGCAGGGTCGCCATAAAAAGCAGACAGGCGGCCACGGACAGTTCGGCGACGTTTGGATAGAATTTGAGCCGACCTCCGACGGCGAGTTTGTATTTGAAGAAAAGGTTTTCGGCGGTTCAGTGCCGAAAAACTACTTCCCCGCAGTCGAAAAAGGCTTGCAGGAGGCCGTTTTGCACGGCGTTTTGGCTGGCTATCCTGTTGTCGGCTTAAAAGCAACGCTTCTAGACGGCAGCTATCACCCTGTCGATTCGTCAGAAATGGCGTTTAAGATGGCGGCTAAAATCGCCTATAAAACGGCTCTGCCCGAAGCAGGCCCCATTTTGCTAGAGCCTGTCGGCAAGCTTGACGCATATGTGCCAAACGATGTGACAGGCGACGTGATGGGCGAGGTGACAAAGCGCCGCGGCCGAGTGCTCGGCATCAACCCCGACAACGAGGACGGCTTGCAGATAGTCGAGGCCGAGGTTCCGACGTCCGAAATGCAAAACTTCACAGCGTTTTTGCGCCAATTAACTCAGGGCAGAGGCTTCTACACCTTCAGATTCGTCCGCTACGAGCCGCTGCCCCAAATGCTCGAGGGCAAGGTAATAGAAGAAGCCAAAAAGTTCTTCACGGCGAAGGACGACGAAGAATAGTTAAAAGTTAAAAAGGAAAAGTGAAAAATTAAGGAGTGATTGCTGCGGCAATCACATTTGGATGGATAACGCGCCCCCTGTCATTCTGAGCGCAGCGAAGAATCTTAAAACCATAAGTAATGCGCAAAAGATTCTTCGCTTAGCTCAGAATGACAAAATGGCAATTCATTTAAATGTGACGCCGAAGCGTCACACCTTAATTTTTCATTTTTCACTCTTTACTTTTAATTGAAAACATATAACTTTGTGTGATGTGACGCAATATCAAATCATAAATATGTCATAATATACAAAAATTATAATCACGCTTGACAATTCAATATAAAACATATATAATGTCTCGTATTGCAAAGCTGTTTTTGCAGCAGTACAATTTAAGGAGGTCTGGCAAATTTGGAGAAAGAAATTGTCATGACATACGCGGGCTTGCGCGCGCTGGAGGATGAGCTTGAAGAGCTCAAGACTGTAAAACGCAAGGATGTAGCAGAAAAAATTAAAGTTGCACGCGGATACGGCGATTTGTCGGAAAACAGCGAGTACGACGAAGCAAAAAACGAGCAGGGAATGGTCGAGGGACGCATTGCGCTGCTTGAAAAAATGCTCAAGCAAGCTCGCGTTATCGACGAAAGCGACGTTGAAGCTGATGTAATCAGCATCGGCAGCCACGTTAAAATCAAGGACGACGACGGCGATGAGGACGAGTACGATATCACAGGCTCAACAGAGGCAGACCCCGTAAACGGCAAAATCTCTGACGAGTCACCCATCGGCTCTGCGCTTATCGGCCACAAAGCGGGCGACAAAGTCGACATCACACTGCCAAATGGCAACGTTGTGATGTATGAAGTTGTCGATGTCAGCCGCGGCAATATATAAAATGTAAATATTTTTCGCAAAAGCAGGTGCAAACGCACCTGCTTTTGTGTTATACTATAAAATATATATTACCCATAGTGGAGGAAAAATATGGACAACAATCAAACACAACAGCCGCAGGAGGAATTGACCGCCGAGGCTTACAGCGAGCTTATACAAATCCGCCGCGACAAGCTGACGGCGCTTAAGGACGCAGGGCAAGACCCGTTTGAGCGCACAAGCTGGCCTCAAAGCGACTTTGCCGCCGACATAAAGGCAAGCTTTGTCGACCCCGCCGAGGGCGAGCACGGCGCCACAGTCTGCATGGCAGGCCGCATGATGAGCAAGCGCATCATGGGCAAGGCAAGCTTTGCCGATTTGCGCGACAACACCTCAAATATCCAAATGTACATCCGCCGCGACGCAGTAGGCGAAGAGGAATATGCCGCTTTTAAAAAGTTCGACATCGGCGACATCGTCGGCATCAAGGGCGAGGTTTTTCGCACACACATGGGCGAAATCTCGGTAAAGGTCAGCGAAATTGTTTTGCTAGCCAAAAATCTTTTGCCGCTGCCCGAGAAATTTCACGGCTTAAAAGACCAAGAGACACGCTATCGTCAGCGCTACGTTGACCTTATCGTAAACCCCGAGGTCAAGGACACATTCATCAAGCGCAGCAAAATACTTAAATTAATCCGCGCTTATCTCGACGATAAGGGCTTTTTGGAGGTCGATACCCCCATTTTACTGCCGCTTGAAATCGGCGCGTCCGCGCGTCCGTTCGTCACACATCACAACACGCTCGACATGGACATGTACCTGCGCATCGAGACAGAGCTTTGCCTAAAGCGCCTTATCGTCGGCGGCATGGACAAGGTGTATGAGGTCGGCCGCATTTTCCGCAACGAGGGCATGGACACGCGCCATAACCCCGAGTTCACGACAATCGAGCTGTATCAGGCGTACACCGACTACCTCGGCATGATGAACCTCGTCGAGGAGCTGTACACAATGCTTGCAAAGGAAATCTGCGGCGACACAAAAATCACATATCAGGGCAAGGAAATCGACATGGGTCACTGGGAGCGCCTGACAATGGTTGAGGCCGTCAAAAAGTATTCCGGCATAGATTACAACGACTGGGAGACAGACGACGACGCAAGAGCCGCCGCCAAAGCACATAATGTAGAAGTTCCCGAAGGCGCAACAAAGGGCACAGTCCTAGCCGAGCTCTTCGACGCATTTGTTGAAGAAAAGCTCATTCAGCCGACGTTTATATACGATTATCCTGTCGAAAACAGTCCGCTCGCAAAGCGCATACCGTCAAATCCCGCGTTCACACAGCGCTTTGAATATTTCATCAACGCCTGCGAATACGGCAACGCGTTCAGCGAATTAAACGACCCAATCGACCAAAAGCAGCGCTTTGAAAAACAGGTAGCCGCCAAAAAAGCCGCCGAACCAAACAGCGGCGCACAGGTGGACACCGACTATATCACAGCCCTAGAATACGGCCTAGCCCCCACCGGCGGCCTCGGCTTCGGCATCGACCGCCTGATTATGCTCCTGACAGATTCCGCCAGCATAAGAGACGTTTTGCTTTTCCCCACAATGAAGCCGATTGACTGAATAAGTCTCCACAAGTCTCCATAAGGAAACTTTTAAGAGGTTATAAGAAGCTGGTATACCAATTCGTGTACCAATGTGAACCACGGTTATACCAATAACGTTTTCATCGCACTGCAAGTTATTATCAGTTGTTAAAACTTAATATAAGTTCTTGCCCGCTGAGAAATCAGCGGGCTTTTTTGCACCTACTACAACTCAAATTGTTGTGGTAGGTGCTTTTTTTATGCCCTTTTGTTTGTGTACTGATTCAGCCTGAGATAGCGAAAAAAATTAATTTTATTTTTTTTCGAGATTTTAGTTTCGTTTTCGTCATTTCGTGTCGCGGTATAGGGGTGTAGGGACAAATAAATCCCTCCGATGAACTTTGAAAATTGAATACACATTCATCAAGTACATTACTTGTGTCTGGGAAAACCCGAAGCTGTGTTGTAGGCGCGCCACGACCTTCCTTATGGAAGCGAGCGATAAAGCTTATACAACGAAAGCCGGATTGCTTCCGGTGGTGGCGATGACAGGCACAAGGAATAATGATACTTCCGTAACTCGCGGCTCGGCCATAATGAAGGCGGAGAGGTGGAAACCCTATGAACCCGGTTCGCTGCCGGGTGCTTGATGAATTCCTTTTGTGCATTTGGGGGACGAGGTCGAATTAAATGCAACCACATAAGCGCAAAACTGACAGATGAGCGAACACCGCCCGTGTAGGGATATTTTTGCGCTGGCATTCGGGTTTTGCGTTTATGTGGTTATATAACCAAATCTATAAAGAAGGAGGAGTACAAAGTGTCTTCATGCAAAGTCATTTCCATCTGCAATCAAAAAGGCGGAGTTGGAAAGACAACAACGACAATCAATCTTGGAGCCGGTCTTGCGATGCAGGACAAAAGAGTTCTTCTTATTGACGCGGATGCACAGGCAAGCATGACCGTGGCACTCGGAAACAAATACCCCGATGAGCTGCCGGTAAGTCTTGCAAACATCATGCAGGATGTTATCGATGATAACAACATTCCTGATGACTGTGGCATTCTGCATCATAAAGAAGGTTTTGACCTGATGCCCTCAAACATTGACTTGTCCGGTGTAGAGATTCAGATTGTAAATGTCATGCGCCGCGAAGGAATACTCAAGTGCTACGTGGATCAGCAGAGAAAAAATTACGATTACATTCTTATCGACTGCGCTCCCTCGCTCGGTATGCTCACGGTCAACGCTTTAGCTGCTGCGGATAGTCTTATCATCCCGGCACAGCCGCATTTCCTTTCCGCAAAAGGTCTGGACTTGCTGATGGGTTCTGTAAGTAAAGTGAAAAGGTACATCAACCCTGAGCTTTCCATTGACGGCATTCTTCTCACAATGGTAGACAGGCGGACAAACTTCGCAAACGATGTCATTGATGAGCTGAGAGATTACTACGGCGGAAAGGTCAACATCTTTAAGACAGAGGTTCCCCATTCAATCAGAGCTGCGGAAACCTCGGCAGCCGGTGTAAGTATCTTTCAGCATGACAAATCCGGCAAGGTGGCTGCGGCGTATGAATCACTCACAAAGGAGGTGGTAGACCTTGAAAGGCAAAATCGATCTCGCACTTCACCCTGTCGATGACCTGTTTACAACAGAGGACTTACGACAGGAAAAGCGGCATGAGCTTCTGATGGACATCCCTATTTCCATGATTTCAGATTTCCCCGACCATCCGTACAAAGTCCTTGATGATGACAGCATGGCAGAGCTTGTTGAGAGCATTAAAATCCGTGGTGTCATTCAGCCGGTCATTGTCCGTGTAAAGGATGATGGAAACTATGAAATGGTTTCGGGACACAGACGAAAACACGCCTGTGAGCTGGCTGGACTTGAAACGATACCATGTCGAGTTCAGGACTTGAGCCGCGATGAAGCGGTTATCTCAATGGTAGACAGTAATCTTCAAAGAGAAACTATCCTGCCAAGTGAGAAAGCCAAAGCATACAAAATGCGGCTTGAATCTATGAAACGACAGGGACAGCGTTCAGATTTAACTTCGTCGCCAGTGGCGACTAAGTTGCAAACAGGTCGTGCAGACGATGAGTTAGCAGAAATCGTTGGCGAAGGAAAAGACAATATTCGCCGTTACATCCGTTTGAATGAGCTTGTTCCGTCACTGCTTGACATGGTGGATGAAAAGAAGATTGCCCTGCGTCCGGCTGTCGAAATCTCATACCTGACGAAAGAAGAACAGAATGTGCTTTCCGACTGTATTGAGTATAACGACGCAACACCTTCTCACGCACAGACAATCAAAATGCGTAAATTCAGCGAGGAAGGCAGACTGACAGGAGCCGTTATCGAATCCATCATGGAAGAAGAAAAACCAAACCAAAGAATACCTTCACAGTTTAAGGATGAGCGCATCCGGAAGCTCATTCCACAAAGCATCCCGCGAGAACGGGAATCGGATTATGTGGTTCAGGCACTTGAGTTTTACAACAGACACCGAGACAGAGGTCAAGAAAGATAAGGTCTACACCAAGGGATAACTGCGCCCAAAAATGTCTGTCAGGGCATTTGCGGTTCTTCCCCCTCTCCACACCTCTCCCCGTATATACCAGCAGACCTGCCGAGAAAGAGAAATCTTTACTCGGTTTTTTTATTGTCTGAATATGCTGCAAAGGAGGCGATTGCGTTGTAGCAAAACAAGACTTTAAGCAAAACCCCGCAAGTCATAAACCGTAAACCCAAAATCAAAAACGAAAAACAGGAGGAAAGTCAAAATGCAGATTCGTGTAAAAATCCACAAGGTGTTTGAAAACAGAGGTGCCATGAAAGCACTTGCAACTGTGACCATCGGTGAGGAGTTCGCTGTCCACGGCGTAAAGCTTATTGAAACCGAGAACAGTCGCTTTGCTGCCATGCCGAGTGAAATCCGCAAGGATAAGGACGGCAATGATGTTCACCGCGATGTTTTCCATCCCATTTCTTCTTCGGCTCGTAAGTACGTAGAAGACGCACTGTTTGCCGCTTATGACGAAGCGGTAGCATCCAAGGCTGAATAAGCCAAAACAAATCCATATCAAAAAAATAAGAAAGATTGAGGTAATTATCTATGTTTAAAAAAATCCAGAATAAGGTTCATTCCGCAGTTTCCACCGTCCGTGCAACCATCGTGAGCAAGAAGGCTGAAGGCTACGTTGACAGCGGCGTCAAGATTTTGATTGCCGTAGTGATCGGCGCGCTCCTGCTCGCCGGTCTCTATGCGCTGTTTAATACCAATATTCTGCCCACCCTGACCACCAAAATCAACGGTCTGTTCAACTACGCAGGTTAATCCGTCCATCCACAACCAACAAAAATAAGAAAGATTGAGGTAATTAAGTATGTTTAAGAAGATTCAGAATAAAGTTCATTCCGCAGTTTCCACCGTCCGCGCAACCATCGCCAGCAAAAAGGCTGAAGGCTATGTTGACAGCGGCGTCAAGATTTTGATCGCCGTCGTGATCGGGGCGCTCTTGCTCGCCGGTCTCTACACTCTGTTCAACACCAACATCATCCCGACCCTCGGCACCAAGATTACCGGACTGTTCAACTACACCGGGAAATAAGATATGAATAGCGCGGCGGGGTGATTTATAAGGTCATCCCGCCGCATTTCTTTTCGGGAGGTAACAATGAAATCCATCATGATAAATCCAATTTTCCCTACGCTACCGCAGCCAGTGCAAATACCCGATACAGAAACTGTTCTGATAATCCTAATGTATACGGTGTTTCTTGCGCTTACCGCAATGATCGCTTTTCTTGTCAGTCAGTATGCTGCCGGTCATTTCAAAGGAAACAAGAAGAAAACGGCGTTTACTTTCATCGGTATCAGCGTATGTGCTGTCGCCGTGCTTCTCTGTTTTTTTGGATGTGCTGTGAGTGCGGTTCAGGGCATTTTATTCTGCCTGCTCCTCGTTTACTCATCTTATAGCGACATTAAGACAAGGGAATCCGACGACTGCCTTGCGGTAATGATCGCGCTCACAGCTTTTATCGGTAGAGAGGTAACAGAAATTCCTATGATGCTTCTGTCGGCTGTCCTGATTACAATTCCGATGTTTCTTGTACTCATTATCTGTAAGGGAAAAACGGTTGGCGGAGCTGATGTGAAGTTGACCGCTGCTTGCGGTTTCCTTTTGGGCATCAGTAGAGGTACCGTCGGTCTTATGGCAGGGCTTTTGATTGGCGTAATCGCTAATCTCATAATTCAAACCAAAAAGGAAAAGCAGGAAGGCTTCCCGCTTATTCCATACCTTGCTGTCGGGTTTATGGCAGCATATTTTCTATGATGAAGGAGGAAATCTCACATGAAAAACAGAACAGTCATCGGTATCATCTGTATGGTGCTTGCTGTTATTACTACCTTTGCGATTGCACCTATGGTCAACCGGCTGACGAGCGATACCACAACGGTTATCCGTCTTGCAGGTGAAGTAAAACAGGGTGCGCAGATTACCGAGGATAAAATCGAGACAGCCGAAGTTAAGACAGATTCCATCCCGGCAGGAATTATTACGCAGAAGTCAGCCGTAGTCGGCAAATACGCTTCATCCAACCTTTATGCCGGAGATTATTTCACCGCCGGAAAGATTACAAGCGAAGCAAATACCGCAGATGATGTTTTTGCATCGCTCGACGGGAGTAAGGTGGCGGTAAGCATCACCATTGATACATTCGCGGCAGGACTTTCCGGTAAGCTCCAGAACGGTGATATTATCAGCGTCATTGTAACTGATAAGGAAACCGGAACTACTTCTATCCCCGGAAGTCTCAAGTACTTGAAGGTTATCACCACAACTACCGCTGGCGGAGTTGATAAGGACTCGGTCGTGAAAAATGATGACGGCACCTATGAATTGCCGTCTACTGTAACCGTTCTTGTAAACACAGAACAGGCAAAGCTGCTTGCAAAGTATGAAGATAACTGTACCATGCAAACGGCTCTCGTTTATCGCGGAGATAAGGATACGGCAAACAAATTTATTGAAAAGCAAGATGAATATCTGAAGAATGGAGGAACTGCAAATGAATAAGATGATTGCCGTTTGCGGTTCTCCCGGAAGCGGTAAAACAACCGCTTCACTCAAAATCGCTCAGGAACTATAACCCGGCAGATAACATGCTGAAAGAACTAAAGCTATCGCACGATGCGGATGGAGAAAAACGAAAAGCCTTAACGGTGGAACAGCAAAATTTATTATTTGCTTTCCTTTCCGAGCATGAACAGTATCATCACTGGTATCCTGTATTTTATATCATGTGTAACACCGGAATGCGTGTCGGTGAAATAACCGGATTGCGCTGGCGCGATGTTGATTTGGATGAGAAGCTGATAAGCGTCAATCATACGCTGGTGTATTACAACCATCGTGATGAAAAAGGCTGTTATTTCAGTATCAATACCCCGAAAACAAAAGCCGGTGAGAGAACTATACCAATGACTGATGAGGTCAAAGCAGCCTTTATTATGGAACGGGAGTATCAATACGAAGCACAGATACAAAGCGTTGGCAGAGTGGATGGATATGATGATTTCATCTTTGTAAATAAAGATGGAAATGTTCAGAATCAAGGTGCTTTGAATAAAGCTCTTAAACGCATTATACGCGATTGCAACTGTGAGGTGCTTGAACGAGATGGCGTGGATTCCAATCCCGTATTGTTACCCAATTTCAGTTGCCATCATCTCCGACATACATTTGCTACACGGCTATGTGAGTGGGGAATCAACCTGAAAGTAATTCAAGATGTTTTAGGTCATGCGGATGTATCAACCACAATGAATATATATGTTGACGTTACTAACGATCTGAAAAAGAAGGAATTGAATTCGTTCTCTGAATACTTAAACAATAATCTCACAAACAAACCCGAAATAACCACCGAGCAGCTAAACACAGCTATCGCAAATGCCGTGCAGCAGGTGCGCACAAACCTGCTGAAATTCAGCGAAAAGTATAAGTATTCAAACAGCGAAAACAATTTTTACGAAGCGAGCGAAATCGTCGAGTGGACGACGGGCTTTTGGACGGGCGAGGTGTGGCTTGCCTATGAAAACAGCGGCGACGAGCTTTTTAAAGAGACTGCGCTAAAGCAGGTCGACAGCTTTCTCAATCGCATCGAAAACCACATCGACACAAATCACCACGACATGGGCTTTCTCTACTCGCCGTCGTGCGTCGCGGCATACAAGCTCACAGGCAGCGAAACAGCCAAAAAAGCCGCGCTTTTAGCCGCCGATAATCTCATCAGCCGCTTTCAGGAAAAAGGCCAGTTCATTCAGGCGTGGGGTGAGCTTGGCGCAGAGGACAACTACCGCCTCATCATCGACTGCCTTTTAAACCTGCCGCTTCTCTACTGGGCAACGGACGTCACAGGCGACGCAAAATACGCCGACATCGCACAGCGCCACATCACAACGGCGCTAAAGCTCGTCATGCGTCGCGACAGCTCAACGTTCCATACGTATTTCTTCGACAAAGCGACAGGCGAGCCCACGCGCGGCGTCACAGCGCAGGGCTACCGCGACGGCTCGGCGTGGGCGCGCGGTCAGGCATGGGGCATCTACGGCGTTGCGCTTGGCTATAAATACGTTCGCGACCCCGAATACGTCGAAATTTTTGAAAAGGTGACAGACTTTTTTATCGAGCATTTGCCCGAAAACCTTGTACCGTACTGGGATTTTGATTTCACCGACGGCAGCGACGAGCCGCGCGACTCTTCCTCAAGCGCAATCGCCGCGTGCGGTATGCTCGAAATGGCAAAATATCTCCCCGCCGAAAAAGCGGAATATTACACAAAAATCGCCAAGCAGCTTGTCGCCGCGCTCGTCACACATTGCGCTGTCAGCGACCCAAAAATCTCAAACGGACAGCTTTTGCACGGCACCTACGCGCGCAAATCCGACTTCAACACAGTGCGAAATCGCGGCGTAGACGAGTGCAACACATGGGGCGATTACTACTATTTTGAAGCCCTAACACGCCTTGTCACCGACTGGAAGGTGTACTGGTAATGCGGCAAAATTTTCTGCTAATAGTCACAGACCAGCTCACGTGGCGAGCCCTGCCCGCTTATGGCAACACATGGGCACACACACCGAATATTGACCGCATAGCAAAAAACAGCGCCAAAATCGACGCGTGCTACACGCCGTGCCCACTGTGCCAGCCCGCCCGCGCGGCGCCGTGGTCGTCAAAATATCCGCATCAAATAAACGTGCTGTCAAACGGACGCAACTGCCCTGTGAGCCAAGTTCCGCAAAGCGTCGCGACACTCGGCGAAGCATTCGCAAACGCGGGCTATGAGACGGTTCATTTTGGCAAAACGCACGACGCAGGCGCTCTGCGCGGCTTTTATATAGAGCCTGAAAAAGAGAGCCACGTCGAGCAAAAATCAAAGGGCTTGCCGCTCAATTTTGATACATATAACGACCGCTACGCGACGCAAAAAGCGGTAGAATATCTGCAAAAAAGAAAAAGTGAGCAGCCGTTTATGATGGTGGCCGATTTAGTCAACCCGCACAACATCTGCGGTTGGGTAGGGGAGTTTGTGGGCGACAAGGAAAATCCGTGGCTGACAAACCTCCCCCCGCTGCCCGAAAATTTCACCGTCGACGACATGCACACGCGCCCAAAAGCAGTGCAGTATATCTGCTGCTCGCACGTGCGCCAAGCGCAGACAGCCGAGTGGACGGACACAAAATTCCGCCAATATCTCGCCGCATATTACGCCTATTTGGAAATGGCGGACGCCGAAATTGGGCGAATACTCGACGCGCTTGAAGCCTCAGGCGAGGCAGAAAACACGACGATAGTGTTTTTTGCCGACCACGGCGACAGCATGGCGGCGCGCGCAAGAGTGACAAAGCAGGTCGATTTTTACGAGGAGGTTTCGCGCGTGCCGATGATGTTTTGCGGCGCGGGCATAACACCTCAAAAAAATACAATAAAAGGGCTTGCAAGCCTATTAGATCTTTTCCCGACGCTATGTAAGCTTGGCGGCGTAGAAATTCCAAACGGCGTTGAGGGCATGGATATTTCGCCCGTGCTCACAGGCGGAGAAATGCCGAAAAGAGACTGCGTAATCAGCGAATGGCATACAGAATGGGGCTACACTACCTCGCCCGCCCGCATGGTGCGAAATGAAAATTACAAATATATGCGCTATCTCGAAAACGGCGACACCGAGCTTTACGACATAAAAAACGACCCGCTTGAAAAAGTGAATTTAAGCCCCGATGAAAAATATGACGATGTAAAACGCGAAATGGAAGCGCTTTTGCAGCAGCATATAGCTAAAACAAACGACGGCTTTGACGCGCTGACAGTCAGCGTAGACCCTCGCTGGCGCAGCCACAAAGCGGGCTATCACAACCACAAGGGCATAGCCGCGCCGCAGTATGACGCGGCAAAGGAGGCAAAATGAAACGACAAATTATCCTTTTAATGACAGACACAACGCGCTGTGACATGCTCGGCTGCTACGGCAACGCCGATATGCGCACGCCAAACCTCGACCGCCTTGCCGCCGAGGGCCTTCGCTACACAAACGCCTACACGTGTCAGCCTGTTTGCGGCCCTGCTCGCAGCGCCATTTTCACAGGCACGTTTCCACATTCAAACGGCATGGTGACAAACAGCATCGCGATGGGCGACAACGTAAAAACGATAGGTCAGCGCCTTTCGGATAACGGCGTGCACTGCGGCTACATCGGCAAATGGCACCTTGACGGCGGCGATTATTTCGGTAACGGACGCTGCCCCGAGGGGTGGGACGAGCGTTATTGGTACGATATGCGGTGCTATTTAGACGAGCTGACAGACGAAGAAAGGCGCCTTTCACGCCAAAGCAGCACCGCCTACCGCGACGACATGACGGCGGAGTTTACCTACGCCCACCGCTGCTCTGACCGCGCGTTAAAATTCCTCGACGAAAACAGCGGCGAAGATTTTTTCCTCACCGTCTCCTACGACGAGCCGCACGGCCCATGCCTTTGTCCCGCGCCGTTTAATAAAATGTATGACGGCGTTTCAATGCCAAAAAGCGAAAATTACGCCGACGATTTGTCAAAAAAGCCGCTCATGCAGCAGTTGTGGTCAGGCAAAGGAATAAACGCAGATCCCGAAAGCCTGCACGCGCCGTCGGACGCGCTCGCCTTATTCCTCGGCTGCAACAGCTTTGCAGACATGGAAATCGGGCGCGTGCTCGATAAAATTCGCGAAAAATGCCCCGACGCACTTGTAATTTACACCTCTGACCACGGCGATATGCTCGGCAACCACCGCCTGCAAATGAAAAACGCGGTGGCGTATAAAGAGGTGGCAAATATCCCGCTGCTCATAAAATGCGGCGCAAAAGGCGTGATAAACGCGCCAGCAAGCCACATCGACATAGCGCCGACGGTGCTTGACTACATGGGCGTGCCCGTGCCAAAGCTGCTCGAGGGCAAAAGCATGGTGAAGCAGCTCCGCAACCCTGACGTAAAAATAAACGACGTGGTTTTCACAGAGTTTACGCGCTATGAGGTCGACCACGACGGCTTCGGAGGCTTACAGCCAATGCGCACCGCAACAGACGGGCGCTTCAAGCTCGTTCTGCACCTCACCGACACAGATGAATTTTACGACATGCAAAACGACCCCGCAGAGGTGCACAATCTAATAAATGATGAAAATTTTGCCGAACAGCGAGACGCGCTGCACGATAAAATCTTACAGCACATGAACGACACGCGAGACTTATACCGCGGCTACCAGTGGCTGTGCCGCCCATGGCGCAAAACCGCCGCCCCAACATGGGAAAATGACGACTGCACCCGCCAGCGCGAAAACGAAGAATACGAGCCGCGTCAGCTTGATTACGACACCGGTCTGCCAATGGAAACAGCCGTGCGCAGCAAACGCCACTACGACGAAAAAACATCTCAATAGACTTGCCGCGTGAAATGTGATATAATAGCTTAAAGCTTACAACAAGGAGAACATCACATGAAAATAATGGCAGTAGATTACGGCGACTCGCGCACAGGCCTTGCGGTATGTGACCGCACAGAGTTCCTCGCAAGCCCCGTCGGTATTATAGAGGAAAAAAGCTTCGCAAAGGTAGCCGAAAAAATAGTGTACGCAAGCCGCGAATATGACGTGCAGATGATAGTCATAGGCTTGCCGAAAAACATGGACGGCACAGAGGGCGCACGCGCCCAAAAGAGCCACAAGCTAGCCGACACGCTCAAAACAATTTTACCAATCCCCATAGAGCTGTGGGACGAACGCCAAACCACCGTCACCGCCGCCAATATCTTGAGCGAAAACGGCACCTTCGGCAAAAAGCGCAAAGAAGTGCTAGACGCAGTGGCTGCAACGGTCATACTTGAAAGCTATATGACGTATAGGAAAAACACGAAAGCATAGTTAAATTGCAACAAAAGCTAACCGTAAGTTACACCTCATCAGTCGCCTGCGGGCGACAGCTTCTCCTCAAGGAGAAGCCTTTAAAGCCTTCCCCTCTCGGGGGAAGGTGGCACGCGAAGCGTGACGGATGAGGGGCAGTTTAATGTCATTGAATAACCAAAGGCTCTGCTATTTTTGTAAGCACCTAATGAAGGTCGCTTGCGAAAAAGGGCAGAGCCTTTGGTTTTATATCAGAGGTGTGATTTTAACTGTATACCTATCCTGCATTTCAAATCTCCGTGCGCAGCATATCAAAAACGTCGGCGGCGGGGCGGGAGACGCCTGCTTTCGCTTCGTCTAATCCGTTTTTCATCATGGCGTTAAAAGCCTCATCGTTCATATCTTCTCGCGTCAAAGGTCTGCGTGAGGCGCTTAAAGAAAACGGAATGCTGTGTGTGATTATTATTTGCTTGTACAGCATATTTATTGCCACTGACGCTGGTATGCCAAGCTGTGATAAAATTTCCTCTGCCTGCTCTTTAACCTCAGGCTCAACTCTTGCCAAAACATATGCGGTTTTTGCAGCCATCGTAAACGCCACCTTTCTATACTTATTATATGCTATTGTATTACTTTTAGCAATACAATTTTATTTGTTTTCTGTTTCCGAATCTTCTTCCGTCCCAATATCCACCGTATTGTAAACATCTGTTTCCGCTGGGCTGCCCCAGATTATTTTTTCTAGGCAGTCGCCGGTGCAGTGCAGGCCGTCGTAGAAGTATTCTTCCGTCACGCCCTCGATGTTGTGGGGGTTGTATGAGCCAAAAACCTTTATGTCGTGCTTTGCGGCGAGCTTTCGTATGGCGTTTTCGGTTTCAAGAAAGCCGCCGTAATCCTCTGAATGCTCGAGCACATAGTCGTATGTCACAGGATGAAAAGGCGAGAGCACAATGATAATCTCGCTGCCGCGCTCTTTTGCGTAGGTGAAAAATTTATCAAAAACGCCCTGCATATATGTGCCAACATGGTCGTATTCTGTCATGTGCAAAAGCGTTTCGCCTGTTCCGAGTGCAAGCCCGGCACGTTCTTCTAGGCTCTTATTGCGGTATGATACTGTGTACAAAATGCTGCCGTCAGCGCGTTTTACTTCGGATTCAAGATTGTAAATATCACCTTTGACAACCTCCGGCTTTGTCAGCTTTTTAGAATCGTGCAGCTCGTAATCAATATTGTCCTGAAAATAATTCAGCGAGTAAAGCGCGTCCCATTTTGCGCTTGTGTCCTCTTTTTCGTACTCGATATTATAGCCGAGCTTTGTGTTAAGAAATTCCGTGTAAAGCGCCTTGTTGCTTCGGCGGTCAAACGCTTCGGCGTCGTCGCGCAAAAGCCACGGGTCAAAGCCGATTATCACCTTTTCGGGGTTTTTATCCTCGCGGTCAAAAAGATAATAGATGCCAAGCACGTCAGCCGCGTCGCCGCCTGTCACGGCGCAGTTGAAGAAATTGTCATACTGCAAAATATCGCGGTTTAGCTGCATTATGCGGCTTGAACCAAGCGCTATCCAGTTTGGCGTCGGGTTAAAATTATTTGCGAGAATTTCCATAATGGTGCGCTGCTGCTCGTTTAAGTTGTCGTAGCCGATTATGTCCTCGCCCGCAAGAATGTAGTTTGCGGTTTCGCGCAGCGTCAAGTCGCCCTGAAAATACCCCGCGCAGTCAACACTGTAGTTGTAAAACATCATCAAAAGTGGAAGCGTCGCCAAAATTGAAAGCGCAATAAGTATTCTCGCGCTCGAAAAAATGCGGCTGAGGATTGTAAGAGCTATTTTTTTTACCTTCTCCATACCTTCCTCCTAAAATCTTCCGTAAATAAAGCTAGACACGCCGAGATTGCCGAGATACGCTATCGCGAGTATAAGCGAAATGTACAGCGGCCAGCGCAAAATAAGCGGAACGCGGCGTATGATTTTGTTCGACGGCTCGTTTATAAACTCAAAGCCCTCAATTAGCGCAATGCCGCCGAGCAGCGTCCATTTAACCTGCTCTGTGATGCCGATGGCGACAAGCGTGTCGGCAAAGCTAGCCGTAAATATAGTTTCCCACCCTGTAAACAGATGCGCATAAAGATAAAACGCGTCCTCAATTCCGTTTGCGGTCACCTCCGCGCAGAAGAAAATAAACGCGAGCGTAAACAGCATAAACGTGATAAACGACTTTAAAATTATTCGTGGATATTTAAAATAGTAGAGCGGATTATACTTGTCAATTTTTGCGCGCAGCTTAGATGTCGCCTTGCCCACGCAAAGGAAAATTCCGTTGATAAAGCCCCATATAACGTACCCAAACGATGCGCCGTGCCACAAGCCGCTGACGGTGAATATGATAATTTGGTTGATATATGCCCGCGCCTTGCCCTTGCGGCTGCCGCCGAGAGGGAAGTAGAGGTAATCTCTGAACCACGTCGAAAGGCTGATGTGCCAGCGCCGCCATAAGTCGGAAAATGTCTGCGCCGCAAACGGACGCGTGAAGTTTTCCATTATGTCAAACCCAAACATTGCGCCTGTGCCGATGGCGATATCCGAAAGCGCCGAGAAGTCGATGTAAAGCTGATACGAAAACATTATGCTCGCAAGCAGCAAAATTGGCCCGTCGTAATACGTCATATGTCCATAAACTGCGGAAATAATTACGGAAAGATTTTGCGAAATGACAAGCTTTTTCGCCATGCCCCAAAGCACGCGAAATGCGCCGCCGGTAAATTTGTTGTAGTCAAACGTTATGTCATTGCAAAATTGCGGCATCATGTGCGGTGCACGCTCGATAGGGCCGGCTATTATGCACGGAAAAAAGCTTAAAAACAGCGCAACATAAACAGGGTTTCGCACAGCGCGCTGTTTGTCACGGTAAACGTCGATGAGGTAGCCTATGCCCATGAGTATGAAGTAGCTTATGCCCATTGGAACGGCGAGCTTTAGCGCGCTGAATTTGCCGTGCGTGATGTCGGCGTAAATAGACAGCGCAAAGTTTGCGTATTTATAGTAGACAAGCGGTGCAAGGCTTATAACTATGCTCGCCGCAAGCGATACCTTGCGCCAAGCTGTGTGCTTTTTGGAGATAAGCTCAATAAAAAGCGCGCATATGTACACAAGTGCGCTTGCGCCCAAAAGCAGCCATATAAATTTTGCGCTGTCCGCGCTGTAAACGTAAAAAACATAGCTGCAGGCAAGCATCCAAACAGGCCGCGCGGCCTTTGGCATAATGTAGTATAAAAGACAGCTTATCGCCAAAAAAACAATATAGGCGACCGACACGAAATCCATACTGCTACTCCTCACGATTTTTTTCTTTTACAAGGTGCGGGGGTGCAAAGCCACGGTAGCGGACGCCATATATAGAGTCCATACAATTGTGCGGTTTTGCAATGTACATCGTAGGGGACGGCGTCCTCGACGTCCCGCCTAGCTTTGCGCAAACGAACCGGAACGCATACAATGCGTTCCCTACAAATGTGCAGAAAACCGATTATGTGTGTTACCGCAAATTCACGTCCACATCGGTTTGCGCCGCTTGCTGTTGCTCCATTTCACGCACTCTTTTTTCAAGTATCGCCTGAGACTGCGTGAGCTGTTTTATCTTTTCATTCATCACTGAAACAGTGCTCGAAAGCGACAATAAAAGCAGTAAAATAAAGCCTATAACGAGCGTAAACACAACGTTTACAGGCATTTCCATTTTCAGCAAATCGCGCAGAACAAGCACGATATAAGGGCATATCGCAAAAACGAGGAAAACAATCCCTGAAAGTATCCAAATTATCGAATATCTGACGGTCAGTCGCTTCTTTTTAAGCAGAAAAAGTATCATGAAAAGATACGCAAGCGACCCTATCAGCAGCGCGATGCGAAGTGTTACGTCAATGCTCTCAACTCTCATTTAGCCGCCTCCTTTTTGCCGTTTTTAGTCACGGTAATTCTGTAAACTATAAGCCCTATGCTCACCTTAATCATGTAATAAGCCGATTTCCACGCGTTTATAGAAGATTTTCCAGCCTTGCGCTCTTGCATGACGACAGGTCGCTCGCCGACCTCCCAGCCGTTTAGCTCGGCTGAAATAATCGCCTCGGGCTCGGGATAATCCTGCGCGTAATGATGAGAAAAATACTCGGTTAATTCCTTGCTGCACGCTCTGAAACCGCTTGTTGTGTCCCTTACGCGCACGCCGCAAAGCAATTTTATGAGCACGCTTATTATGTTGATGCCGAGCCGCCGCATAAAGCTTGTCTGAAAGCCCTCGTTTGTGATGAAACGGCTGCCGACGCACATGTCAAGCTCGCCGCTCGCGACAGGCTGTATAATCTCGTTTAGGTATGCGGGGTCGTGCTGACCGTCGCCGTCCATCTGCACTGTGATGTCGTAGCCGTTTTCGCGCGCGTAAATATACCCGCACTGCACGCCGCCGCCAATGCCGAGGTTTGCTGGCAAATTGAGATAATTATACCCGTTTTTTTCGCATATCGCCGCGCTTTTGTCCGTTGAGCAGTCGTTTACAATGATGTAATCGACATAAGGTGCGGTGCGCTTGAGCCGCTCCACAACAAACTCTATGTTTTTCTCCTCGTTATAGCAGGGGATAATAACAAGCGTTTTCAATAGTTTACCTCGCATATTTAAAATACAAAATTTATTATTTTTTCAAGCAAAATGCTCCGCTTGAAATTCGCGTTAAAATATTTGCGTCCGTTTTCGCCAAGGCGCTTTAGCTGTTCTTTTGGCATGTCAGCAAGCTTAATTATGTTGTCATAAAGCGCGTTTGCGTCTCCCGCAGGGCAGGTTAAGCCGCAGTGTGCGTCGTCGATAACCTTTGCGCCCTCGCCGTCGATAGCCACAAGGCACGGCTTACCCGCCGCCATGTAGCTTGTAATTTTTGCGGGGATAGTAAGCCCCAAATCGTCGCTTTTCGCAAGCGCCCCGAATAAAGCGTCGGCGGCTGTCTGATATGTGGGTATGTCCGTGACAGGCTTTTGACCCTCGAATGTGAAAAATTCTGCGACATCGGCGCTGTTTATTTCCGTCTGAAAAGCCTCGCGGCTCATTCCGTCGCCAACGATTACAAAATGTATGTCCTCGCGCTTATCATTTTTAAGCCGCACGGCGCATTCTACTAGCAGACCCAAATCCTGTGCGGGGCTTATGTTGCCTGCAAAAAGTATATTGAATTTTCCCTCAAAACGGTTTTTAAGCGTTTCGTCGTATACGTCAACCGCATAAAAATCCTCGCAGTACTGCGGTATAACGGTGGTTTTCGCCTTTGGCGCAATGGCGTTGAGCCGCGTTTCCATTGATTGCGACATAGTTATAAGCCTGTCGCTTCGGCGGTAAAACCAGTGCGAAACGCCCTTTGCAATGCCGCGCATAGCCTTGTTTTTCACAGGCATAACGGAGTAAAGATTTTCAGGCCATAAATCAAGAACGTATGTTGTCAGCGGGATTTTGTGCGTTTTTGCGTAAATAATCGCAGGCCACATCATGAGCACAGGGCTTGTCTCATAGCAAAAAACAGCGTCGTATTTTCGCCCATGCAGGCGCGGCAGGCTGAACGGCGCGTAGAGCGGAAAGGATATGTAGTTTAAAAATATCCTCGCGCCCGTGTTGCCCTTGCGCCTGATTTCGCCGCAGCGAAAAAGCTCCACGCCGTCATGCACCTCGCGCCGCGGCTTTGTGTAGCTGTAACCGTCAAACCATTCGCCCTTAGGGTAGTTCGGCAGCCCGCATAGCACATCAACCTCAACGCCGTGCTCTTTAAACCCCGCGCAGATGTCCGTTATTCTAAAATTTTCCGGCCAGTAATGCTGGCTGACAACCAAAATGCGTTTTGACATATTGCTCCTGTTGTTTAAATGTTTTTTGCCGATTGTGGGTGGTGTGCTCCCTGTCATTCTGAACGCAGCGAAGAATCTTTTGCGCGTTCCGGAGGTTTTAAGATTCTTCGCTGCGCTCAGAATGACAAGAGGGGGGCACGCTGAAAATTTGCGCGTAAACTATGCGGAGCGACGAGGGCGTCGCTCCCTACGATGCAGGTTGCGGATGTGTGTAAAACCTATGATTTTGCTCAAATCTTGCGGGCGGATGATATCCGCCCCTACATTTTCGCAAGGTGCGTAGGGGCGATTCACGAATCGCCCGCGAATTTGCGGTGAACACAGTGATTTACTTTTTCAGCCAAACCGTCTCATTCACTATTTTTGCATAGCTCTGCACAAGCTTGACTACCTTTACGCTCACGTTTGTGTCGGCGTAGTCTTCCGCCATGACGTATGGCTCGGCGTTGTCGCGCATGGCTACGGCTAAGTTCATTGCCTGCTCAACGTCGTCGCCTTTAATTCCGCCAACGACAACGCTGCCCTTGTCGAGCACTTCGGGGCGCTCTGTGCTTGTGCGGATAAGCACGCCTGCAAAGTTAAGCATCGCGCTCTCCTCGCTGAGTGTGCCGCTATCTGAAAGCACGCAGTAGCTGTTCATTTGCAGCTTGTTGTAGTCCATGAATCCGAACGGCTGCAACGCCTGTACAAGCGGGTGGAACTTAAAGCCGCGCGCTTCAATGTGCTTTTTAGAGCGCGGGTGGCACGAGTAAATTATCGGCATCTTATAATTTTCGGCAATGCGGTTCACGGCCTCCATTAGGCTCATGAAATTTTCCTCATTGTCAATATTTTCCTCGCGGTGAGCGCTCAAAAGGATATATTTGCCTTTTTCAAGCTTGAGGCGGCTTAAAACGTCGCTCGCGTCAATCTGCTCTTTATGCGCGGCAAGCACCTCGCGCATGGGGCTGCCTGTCACGAAAATCGTCTTGCCGTCGATGCCCTCGCTCAAAAGATAGCGGCGGCTGTGCTCTGTGTAAGGCAGGTTTATGTCGCTTATGTGGTCTACGATTTTGCGGTTTATCATTTCGCTGACGTTCCAGTCCCAGCAGCGGTTGCCCGCCTCCATGTGGAAAATGGGTATTTTAAGGCGCTTTGCCGATATTGCAGACAGCGCGCTGTTTGTGTCGCCAAGCAAAATAACGGCTTCGGGCTTCACCTTTTGCATAAGCTCAAAGCTTTTTGCAATGATGTTGCCCATTGTCTCGCCCAAATTTCCGCCGACGCTCTCAAGATAATAGTCGGGCGCGCGCAGGCCTAAATCTTCAAAAAATATACCGTTTAATGTATAATCGTAATTCTGCCCTGTGTGCACAAGCACGTGGTCAAAATATTTGTCGCAGCATTTTATAACTTCTGACAAACGTATAATTTCAGGCCGCGTGCCAACGATTGTCATTACCTTCATTTTGTTCATAATTTCACACCTTTAAAAAATATGTATCCGGCTTTTCGGGGTCGAATGGCTCGTTCGCCCACATAACCGTCACCATGTCTGTCTCGCCGATGTTTTCGATGTTGTGGGTGTAGCCTGTCGGGATATCGACGACCTCCAGCTTGTCGCCGCTTACCTTATATTCTATAACCTTGTCCGTGTTAAGCTTTCTAAACCGTATAACGCCATCGCCCTTTACGACGAGAAACTTCTCGTTTTTCGAGTTGTGCCAGTGATTGCCCTTGACGATGTGCGGCTTTGAAATATTCACAGACACCTGCCCTTGACCGTTCGTGCGGATAAATTCCGTAAAGCTGCCGCGGTCGTCGCAGTGCATGTCGAGCGGATAGCTGAATTTATCCTCGGGGATATACGATAAATACGTCGAGTACAGCTTGCTCGTAAAGCCGTCGCCCATATCAGGCACGCTCAAAATCTCGCGGCTGTTTTTGAAGCCGTTTATAAGCTCCGCAATATGTCCGAGGCTCTCGTCGTACACCTCGCACCCAAGATGGCAAAAGCCGGGGATTGAGCAGTCGCGCATCGCCTTGCCGTCCATTGCGTCGATGAAGCTTTTCACAACATCGTCGATGTAAACAAGCGGCACTGTGTAGGCGGGGTCGCGTATTTCAATTGGCAAATCGTTCGCAATATTGTGGCAGAACGTCGCCACAACGCTGTTGTACGACGGCCTGCACCACTTTCCGAATAAATTCGGCATACGGAAAACAAGTGCGGGTGCGCCTGTCTCGCGCTCGTGGGCGAAAATCAAATCCTCGCCCTCGCGCTTGCTTTTTCCATAGTCGTTGTCAAGCTCTGCCTGTATGCTGCTCGTCATCAAAACAGGCGCTTTGTTGCCGTTTTGCACAAGCAGATGCAAAAGCTCCTCTGTGAAGCCGCGGTTTCCCGTGTAAAACTCACTTGGGTCCTTAGGACGGTTTACGCCCGCAAGGTGAAACACAAATTTTGCCTTTGCAGCATACTCCGCAAGTAATGCTTTCGGCGTGTCGATGTCAAAGCAAAGCAGGTTGTCGTACCCCTCGTTTTTAAGCTGAGCCACAAGGTTTTTGCCGACAAAGCCGTTTGCGCCCGTAATTAAAATAGCGTCATTTTTGTTCATTTTCGCGCACAAGCTCCTCTTTGATAAAGTTGTTTGTCAAAAGCTTTGCCACCACGCCGTCAACGTCAAGCTGCGTCGTGTTGTGGCTCGTGTACGACTCGTCGCTCTGCGTCGTCACTTGACCGTCGATGAAATATTTGTCGTAGTTTAAATCGCGCTCGTCGGCGGCGACACGGTAATAATGTCCCATATCCGTCGCACGCAAACGCTCCTCACGCGTCATAAGCGTCTCATACAGCTTTTCGCCGTGGCGCGTGCCTATCGTCTTTAGGCCTGTGTCGCCAAACAGCTTTTGCACGCCCTTCGCCAAATCCTCAATTGTCGACGCGTCGGCTTTTTGTATAAACAAATCGCCCGGGTGCGCGTTTTCAAAGGCGAATAAAACGAGGTCGACGGCTTCTTCAAGGTTCATCAAAAAGCGCGTCATGTTGGGGTCTGTCACTGTCAGCGGCTTTCCGGCACGTATCTGCTCAACAAATAATGGGATAACACTGCCGCGGCTGCACATAACATTACCGTAGCGCGTGCAGCAAATTGTCGTCTTGTCGCCGGAAATATTGCGTGCCTTTGCGCGGATAACCTTTTCCATCATTGCTTTTGAAATACCCATCGCGTTTATCGGGTATGCCGCCTTGTCTGTCGAAAGGCACACGATGCGCTTTACGCCCGCGTCGATTGCGGCTGTCAAAACATTATCTGTGCCCTCAACGTTGGTGCGCACGGCCTCCATCGGGAAAAACTCGCAGCTTGGCACTTGCTTTAGCGCCGCCGCGTGGAAAATGTAGTCAACGCCTCGCATAGCGTCGCGCAAAGAGTCGATGTTGCGCACGTCGCCGATGTAAAATTTAATTTTGCCGCTCGCCTCGGGCATTTTCATCTGATATTCGTGGCGCATGTCATCCTGCTTTTTCTCGTCTCGGCTGAAAATGCGTATCTCGCCGATGTCTGTTTTTAGAAAACGGTCAAGCACCGCATTGCCAAAGCTGCCTGTGCCGCCTGTAATCAAAAGAGTTTTGCCGTCAAAAATGTGCTCACTCATAAAACATTCTCCTATCAAAAAGGGCGCAATTTGCCCTTATAATATACAATACTAAATTATTATATCATATTCTCGCGCTCATTCCAACAAAATATGTGATTTTTCATCTTGTTATATGGTCAATTTTTTGTTAATATATAGAAAAGAGGTATTGAAAAATGAAAGCATATGAAAGATTTTTAAATTATGTCGTCTGCGACACGCAGTCGTCAACAAAAAGCGAAGCCACACCGTCTACCGAAACTCAAAAGCCGTTCGCGAAAAAGCTCGCCGCAGAGCTTCAGGAAATGGGCATAAAAGCCGAGGTGGACGACAAGGGCTACGTCTACGCAAAGCTGCCCGCAACAGCCGGAAAAGAAAGCTGTGACGCAATAGGCTTTATTGCACATATGGACACAGCTCCCGACTTTTCAGGACGCGACGTTGCACCAATTATCCATGAAAATTACGACGGTGGAGATATCGCTCTGCCGAAATTCGGGCGTGTCATTAAAGTCGAAAAATTCCCCGATATTAAAGCGCTTAAAGGAAAAACTATCATTACCACTGATGGCTCAACGCTGCTCGGCGGCGACGACAAAGCGGGCATTGCTGAAATTATAACGGCGTGTGAGCGCCTTGTCACCGAAAATATCCCCCACGGCGATATCTGCATCGGCTTTACCCCCGATGAAGAAATCGGCAGGGGAGCAGACCATTTTGATGTGGAGCGCTTCGGCGCAAAATACGCCTACACAATGGACGGCGGCGAAGCGGGCGGCGTTGAATACGAAAACTTTAACGCAGCAGCGGTTGAAATTGCTATAGAGGGCGTTTCGGTGCATCCGGGCAGCGCCAAGGGCATTATGGAAAACGCCCTGCTGATCGCATGCGAGATAAATTCTCTGCTTCCGCAAGACGAAACCCCTGCACATACAGAGGGCTACGAGGGCTTTTACCACCTCGACGGCATCATGGGCACAAGCGAAAAAGCGCGCATGGGCTATATAATCCGCGACCATGACATGGCAAAGTTTGAACAGCGCAAAGCTGCCATGCAGTCAGCCGTCGACACCGTGCTCGAAAATCACAAGAGCGCAAAAATTGTTTTGCAAATCACCGACAGCTATTACAACATGGCTGAAAAAATAAAGCCGTGCATGCATCTTATAGAAAACGCGCGCGCCGCATGGCAAAAGGCGGGTGTACAGCCTGTCACCGAGCCTGTGCGCGGCGGCACGGACGGCTCGCGCCTTTCATATATGGGCTTGCCGTGCCCAAACCTCGGCACAGGCACGTATAACATGCACGGCCCATACGAGCTTTGCTGCGCCGACGACATGACGGCAGCCGTCAACACAATTTTAAATATCATCGAGGCATATGCGTAAACCGCGCAAATGCGCCAGATATTTTACAAAAAAGCACGCCGAGCCATCACAGCTTCGCGTGCTTTTTCCTTCAAAAATGCATATAATGATAATTGCGGCTGACAAATATCACAATTCGCGATAATTTGCTTCTCTCCACCCAAAGTACAGTAGCCAAACGCAGCAAAATGAGTTAGAATAATATGCAAATATTGTACTTATTATATTAAACGAAGTAGAGGAGCCACTCAATGGGTGAATTTCGTCTTGCAAAATGTGCTCCGCTGATAGAGAAAGCGCTTGACAGTGCGGGCGGTTTAAGCTTTATCCAAGCGGCACGAGCATGCTGCCGCTTTTGCATCAGCACCAAGATTACGTTGTGCTCGCCCGTCTTGCACGCGAGCCTAAAAAATACGACATCGTGCTTTACCGCCGCGCAAATGGCGCGTTTGTCTTGCACCGCATAATGAAAAAGCACTCGGGCGGCAGCTACGTCATGGCGGGCGATAATCAAACGTCGCTTGAGCGCGGCATCACAAAAAATCAAATTATCGGCACAGTCGTCGAAATCGGCAGAAAAATTAAGCCGATATCAATGAAAAGTCTGCGCTATAAAGCGTACGTATTTTTTTGGTGCCGCTGCTTTTTTCTTCGTAAAATTATTTTCCGCATCAAAAGGCGCTCAAGCTCTTACGGAGCCTACCGACGTGATTAAAGTGCTAAAAAACGGCTCTAAACCGCCATTCGCAACCGCCGGTTGACAAACTTCAAAGGCGGCTTGGTGGAGCGCGCCCGCTCGAAATGCTATTATAACCATACGAAATAAACATCTTATGTATGGAGGAAATAGAAATGATTATCGGAGAAAAAATTAGCCTGCTTAGAAAAAGAAACGGTTGGTCGCAGGAGGAGCTCGCGGATAAAATGAATGTCTCGCGGCAGTCAGTCTCTAAATGGGAGAGCGCCGCAAGCATACCCGATATGAACCGCATTCTTGAAATGAGCCGCATTTTTGACGTGAGCTGCGATTACCTTTTAAAAGACGAAATCGAGCTTGAACCCAACGCCGCCGCAGAGCAGGTCGCAAACGGCTTGACGCTTGAACAGGCTAATATGTTTATAAGCGACAAAATCTATTACGGCAGGCGCACCGCCGTAGCAACGCTTTTGTGCACGCTTGCGCCGACGTTGCTTGTGTTTTTGGCGGGCTTGTCACAGCCGCCTGTGCAGCTTATGAGCGAAGAAGCGGCGGGTGGCGGCGGGCTTATCATCTTGTTTTTGATGGTGGCGTTTGCGGTGATGATGTTCATTAAAGATGATAACATATTGCGCCCGTACAAATACATCATGCAGGGCAGATTTGAGCTTAATTACGGTGTGGCGGGTGTTGTAACGGAGCGAAAACTCCATTCAGAAAACAGAATTTCCACACTGCATAGTGTCGCTGTTTTCATGTGCATAATGTGTCCTGTGCCGCTTATCGCGGCGGCGGCGCTCGGCGCGTCCGATTTCATTTTAATTATGCTCGTGGTGCTGCTGCTTTTGCTAGTGTCCGCCGCAGTGTTTATATTTATCGTGACAGATGGCGAAAGCAGCGCGTATAACATGCTTTTGCGCGACGAGAAATATAACCCCGAGGAAATCCGCAAAAACCGCCGCAGCGTGAAGTTCAACAAATTTTACTGGCTGCTGCTCGTCGCCATTTACCTTATAGTAAGCTTTCTGACAAAGCGTTGGGATTTAAGCTGGATAGTTTTCGCCGCCGGAGGAATATTCGGCGCAGCCGTGAGCCATTTGCTTAAAGAGGATTAACAGCTAAGTTAGCACAAATTTACGATAATGCACATTTGTAGGGAGCGATGCCCTCATCGCTCCGCTTCGGTTGCACAAAATTACAATGTGCATCCGAAGCGGGACGTCGAGGACGCCGTCCCCTACAATTGTTCACGCACATTCGCGGTGAACCGTATGGGCGCGCATTTCATATGTTAATATGCACAGTATTTGTGTTAGCTGCGGCTAACTTAATCTTGCAATATGCCGAAATTGAGAGTGCGGTTTCAAAAATCATTGACACAGTGTGTAAAAAAGAGTATTCTATATCCAAAGGTTAGCAAGCACTAACCTAATATTTTACACTTACGGTTAGCGCACGCTAATCGTTTATGGTGCGCAGAGAAAGGGTGTACAATGATGCCATTAACACTTGCAAATGTCGGCGAAGAAAACATGATTAAAAAAATCGGCGGCAAGCCCGAGGTGAAAAAGCATCTTGAAAATCTTGGCTTTGTCGCGGGCGGCAACGTCACCATCGTCACGACAATGGGCGGCAATATCATTGTCAACGTCAAGGAGTCGCGCGTGGCTATCAGCAAAGAAATGGCACAAAAAATCATGATTTAGGAGGGACATATGAACACATTAAAACAGGTAAAGGTGGGCGACAACGCAACCGTCGTCAAGCTTCACGGCGAGGGCGCAGTGAAACGCCGCATAATGGATATGGGCATAACAAAGGGCGTTGAGGTGCACGTGCGCAAGGTTGCGCCGCTCGGTGACCCAATAGAGATAAACGTCCGCGGCTACGAGCTGTCAATCCGCAAATCAGACGCGGAGATGATTGAGGTTAGCTGACACCCGCCCGCAAGTAAGCGCGGGACGGAAAACCCGTCCCCTACAAATGCTTTCAAAGTAACCTTGTAGGGGAGGCGTTTCGCCTCCCGCACGGTCTCCATAATTTTATAAAGAGCGTAGGGGCGATTCACGAGTCGCCCGATATTTAAGCACGCGAGTTAGCTCCAACTAACAATGAATGAGAGGAACATAAATCATGGATTTGAGAATAGCCCTAGCAGGCAACCCCAACAGCGGCAAAACCACACTTTTCAATTCGCTCACAGGTTCAAACCAGTTCGTCGGCAACTGGCCGGGCGTAACAGTCGAGAAAAAAGAGGGCAGGCTTAAAAAGCACGACGGCGTTATAATCACCGACCTGCCCGGCATCTACTCGCTTTCCCCATACACCTTAGAGGAGGTAGTCGCGCGCAATTACCTCATCGGCGAGCGCCCCGACGCCATACTTAACATCATCGACGGCACAAATTTAGAGCGCAATCTCTATTTGACAACGCAGCTCACCGAGCTTGGCATACCTGTTGTCGTCGCGATAAACATGATGGACGTCGTGCGCAAAAACGGCGACAAAATAGACGTTAAAGAGCTCTCGCGTGAGCTTGGATGTCATGTCGTAGAGATATCCGCGCTCAAAAGCGACGGCACAATGCTCGCCGCCGAAGCCGCCATCGAGGCCGCAAAAAGCACAAAAACAGTGCCTATGCACACGTTTTCGGGCGCTGTCGAGCACGCCATCGCACATATAGAAGAGGCCGCCGTGCACAATATGCCGCAAGAGCAGCAGCGATGGTACGCCATAAAAATATTCGAGCGCGACGACAAGGTGCTCGAACAGTTAAAGCTCGATAAATCCGTGCTTGAACACATCGAAACCGATATTCAGGCCGCCGAAAAAGAGCTTGACGACGACGCCGAGAGCATCATCACAAACGAGCGCTATGTCTACATCGGCTCGATTTTAAAGGGCTGCTATAAAAAGAAAAGCGCAGGCAAGCTGACAACGTCAGACAAAATCGACAGAGTTGTCACAAACCGCTTCGCTGCGCTGCCGATATTCGCGGTCATTATGTTCCTCGTTTATTTCCTCTCCGTCTCAACAGTCGGCACATGGGCGACTGACTGGGCAAATGACGGCGTGTTCGGCGACGGATGGCATCTTTTTGGCATAGGCTCGTCAGCATATTCCGAAGCCGCCGACGCGTATACAGAGACGAGCGCGATAAAAGAAGCGTTTGAAGCCGCCGCAGAGGACGCCTCACTTCAGCCCGACGAGGCAAAAGATATCACAACAACAGCCTACCTCTATGACGACAACGGCGTCGTCGATGAGGAGATTTCTGTAAATTACGAAAGCTATATGGATGTCGCAAGCGAGCAAGAGCCCGACCCCGCCGCATATGGCGTGTGGGTGCCCGGCGTTCCGGCGCTGCTCGGCGGCTGGCTTGAGAGCATCGGCACTGCCGCATGGCTGCAAGGGCTTATCCTCGACGGCATCGTAGCGGGCGTTGGCGCTGTGCTCGGCTTTGTGCCGCAGATGCTAGTTCTGTTCCTGCTTCTCGCGTTCCTTGAAGCCTGCGGTTACATGTCGCGCATCGCGTTTGTCATGGACAGAATTTTCCGCAAATTCGGGCTTTCGGGCAAAAGCTTTATACCAATGCTCATCGGCACAGGCTGCGGCGTGCCGGGCATAATGGCAAGCCGCACAATCGAAAACGAGCGCGACCGCCGCATGACAATCATGACGACAACATTCATTCCGTGCGGCGCAAAGCTGCCAATAATCGCCCTCATAGCGGGCGCAATGTTCGGCGGTGCATGGTGGGTCGCGCCAAGCGCATACTTTGTAGGCATTTTGGCGATAGTCACATCGGGCATAATGCTCAAAAAGACGACGATGTTCGCGGGCGACCCCGCGCCGTTTGTCATGGAGCTGCCGTCGTATCACATGCCGACAGTCGGCAATCTTTTAAGCTCAATGTGGGAGCGCGGATGGTCGTTTATCAAAAAGGCGGGCACAATAATTTTGCTCGCGACGATTTTTGTGTGGTTCACATCAAACTTCGGCTTCACAGACAGCGGCTTTGGCATGGTTGACATGAACGACAGCGTGCTCGCTGTCATCGGCAACGCAATAGCGTTCATATTTGTCCCGCTCGGTTGGGGCAACTGGCAGGGCGCAGTCGCGTCAATCACGGGTCTTATCGCAAAAGAAAACGTCGTCGGCACATTCGGAGTTTTGTTTGGCGGCTTTGACGAGGTCGCTGAAAACGGTTGGCAGATTTGGGAAAATATGCGCGCAGTTTTCACACCGCTTGCGGCGTATTCATTCTTAGTATTCAATCTCCTCTGCGCGCCGTGCTTTGCCGCAATGGGCGCAATAAAGCGCGAGATGAACAGCGCCAAATGGACGTTCTTCGCCATCGGCTACCAGTGCGGCTTCGCCTACGCGATAGCACTCGTTGTCTATCAGCTCGGCATGCTGTTCACCGGCCACGGCAACGTCATCGGCTCCGCCGTCGCAATTTTAATAGTCGCAATAATCATCTATATGCTTGTAAAACCATACAAGGAAGCCGCGACGCTCACCAAAAAGGTGAAAATCAAAGCTTGAAAGGGAAACTCAAATGCTCGCAACAATAATAATCAGCGCAGTGCTAGTGGCGATAGTCGCCGCAATAGTCGTAAACATGGTGCGCAATAAGAAAAATGGCAAATCTTCCTGCTCATGCGGCGGTGGTTGCTCCGGCTGCGCCTCAAACGGCATGTGCCACACGAAAAAATAGAAATTTTTTGCAAATTAAAAGTGCGTTTTCAGGGACTCCATAAATGGCGTCCGCAATAGCTTAGCGCAAATCATCGACGTTTTTTGTAGGGGCGAGCTTCGCTCGTCCGCTTGCAAAATACTGCCCTACAGTGTATAGCGAATTTACAGTGAATTTGTAGGGGACGGGTTTCCCGTCCCGCATTGTTCACAACAATGTATAACCAACGCCAATCCGCAAATATTATCAAAAGGGAGACACAGGCATTTTCCCGTGTCTCCTTTTTATTAAAACCATAGTTGCTTAGACTATCCAAATGTGAGAGTAGCTCTCGGATTACACCCGCAGTTAATCGGAGAGCGATATTCCGAAATAGTTATCGTTGAAAAATATCTTGAAGATGCTCATTATATTGGCGAAATCGGGCTGGATTTTAACACACAATTTTATCACTCAAAAGATAAGCAGCTCGACGCATTCGAAAGAATAATTAAAAGATGCGGTGAACTTGGTGGGAAGGTGCTGTCTATACATTCTGTTCACGCTGATAAGCCAACCTTGGATGTTATTGAGAAATATTCTGCGCATAAGCAAAATACTATTATTTTACATTGGTTTTCGGGTACGCAAAAGCAACTGCAAAGAGCGGTTCAATTTGGGTGTTATTTTTCGATAAACTCGGCAATGATAAAATCCGAGAATGGACGGAGGATAATTCAGGGAATACCCGTTGACCGTTTGCTGCTGGAATCAGACGCACCATTCATCGGACAAAATAACACACAACAACTATTTGCTGACCTAAAGCTAACAACACAATGGCTCTCCGCGAATATTGATGCGAATATAAACAATTCTCTTGTTGATAAAAGCACGACGATTTTCAATTGATGCCATATAAAAAGAGGTCGTTCGCCTATTTGTGATTATAAAGTAGATTCTACCGTCCAGCGCATCCTTTAGCATTGCTCTTTGAATTCTTTGCTCGCTAACGATATCCTGCTTGTTAACGATTGCCTTGCGGCAAGGGAAAATGGTGCATTGTATATAGCGACCAGCAAAATGCGAGTAGCCATAAGGACAACTTGTGAACCGGGGGTCAAGGCAAACTGAATACGGAAAAAA
>RZZW01000018.1 GCA_009929695.1 Clostridia bacterium | reverse complement strand
GGTTAGATTTATGATGGATTTAATTGGTATAGCTATCATTTCATATATTACAGAGAAATCATTGACACAGAAGGATAAAGACGTAATTTATCAAAAAGCCCAACAAACCGAGTAAGAAATATGCAATATTTTGATATAGGGAGGTAATCAAAATGGCTAAATATGTATGTTCCGTCTGCGGATTTGTCTACGGCGAGGCAAAGGGTATTCCTGAAGCCAACATTGCTCCGGGTACAACATGGGACCAGCTCCCCGAGGATTGGGTTTGTCCTCTCTGCGGTGCGGCTAAATCTGAATTTGAGAAACAGGGTGAACCGGCAGCAACTCCGAAAAAGGAGCCGATATCTGTAATGGAGTCCTCTGCAGATATGAAGGAGATGTCCCCCTTAGAAGTAAGTGCACTTTGCACGAATCTTGCGCGGGGATGCGAAAAACAGTACAAGCCTGAAGAAGCAGCTCTATTTAATGAACTGGCTGCCTATTTTAAATCGGTATCAGCATCGGCCGAAGAACCGCATTTCAGTCAGATACTTGAGCTTATCGAAAAAGACCTTGAGCAGGGCTTCCCAAATGCCAATGCCGTGGCATCAGATGCTAAAGATCGTGGTGCGCTCCGTGCTCTTGTCTGGAGCGAGAAGGTAACTCGAATTTTGAAATCTATTATAAACAGGTATCAAAAAGAAGGCGACGCAATGCTGGAGAATACCGGTGTTTATGTCTGTACCATCTGCGGATTTATTTACATAGGAGATAAGCTGCCGGAAGTTTGCCCTGTTTGCAAGGTGCCTAATTGGAAATTTGAAAAGATCGAAGGAGGGCATTAAAAATGGCCGATAAATATGCAGTAAGAAATATACGCTTGTGCACAAAGGACTGCCTTTGCCTTTATGTCTGCCCTACTGGGGCAACCGATACAGAGAACAGTATCATTGATGTTGCTAAGTGCATTGGCTGCGGCGATTGTGCGGACGCCTGCCCATCTGGTGCGATTTCTATGGTTCCGAAAGAATACCCGAAGCAACAGGATAAAACCGAGCCTGTTATAAATGCGCTTAAAGCGTTGATGCGCAATAAATCGGAGCAGGAAAACATCGCTGCGGGACTTCCCGGAAAGCTGGCTGTTGCCATCGAAAAATCCAATCACATTATGGCGGAGGATATTATCCGCGAAGCGGGATATATGTTGCCGCAAAGTGATAACGCTAAGGAATTCTTGCAATCACTTCTTGAGCAAAATCACCCAGAGGGGTTCCCCAAGGGAACTGTGGAAAAGTTATTAGAAGCGTTTAAAAATGAGGAGGATAAAAAAGTGAGCGAAAACAAGACTCTTAAAAACCTGATGGCAGCATTTACTGGAGAATCCGAAGCAAACAGAAAGTATACAGCCTATGCCAACAAAGCTGAAAAAGACGGAAAAATGAATGCAGCAAAATTGTTTAGAGCCGCAGCGGACGCCGAAACCCTTCATGCCATAAAACACTTTGAAGTCGCGGGGAAAATCGGTTCAACAGCAGACAATCTGAAGGAGGGGGTTAAAGGAGAAACCTACGAATATAAGGAAATGTATCCTGATTTCGTAAAAGAAGCCGAGGCGGAAGGAAACAAGGCTGCGCAGATGTCCTTTACTTTTGCCATGAAAGCGGAAGAGGTTCATGCCGGGCTTTATCAGGAAGCATTAGAGAACCTTGACCAGACCGAGGAAGTCTTTTATTATCTCTGCCCTGTCTGCGGAAACATCGAGAAGTTCGTTCCTGAACAATGCAGCATTTGCAGCGTTCCGGGGGCTAAATTTATAAAATACTGATTTTGCAGCTGAACGCCCTAATATAAGGCCAACTACTTGCGGGCGAATCCTGATCGTGGAGATACATTACTTCATGGTAAGTAATTGTAATAGCGAGATAGAGGGCGGACTAGCCCTCTATCTCCGTGATATAGCGCTTTTATGTCGTTTATATCTTGTATGCCTCCATAATAATAGCATTTTTGTCGTGAGCATGCCAACTCACTTTCCAAGGGGCTGAATTTAACGGTGAATTTCGTTGGGAAAAGAGCGAAAATCAGACCCAATTCCTGAAAACCCTGATTCTATGCGGGTTTCCCCTTTGTCGTAATTATACCGTATGGGCAAACAAACATGGCAAAAAAGATATCATCGGCAGAAATGCCGATGATATCGCCATTTATAGGGCTTTTTATGCCCCGAAAACCCCGTTTAAAAATAAAGCGATTTTGAGGATGTCGTCGGGCTGTTTTGGCATATTCAGTGGATTTGAACTTACACTTGCCGTTAGCAGCCCCCAAAAGCATAAATTACAATTAAGTATGTAAACGCAGAGAGCGGTCGAATTTGAGGAACACTTCCTCGATTTGACCGCTCTTTTTTTGTTTACGGAAAGGATTGAAAATGACTGTACAATACAAACGAAATCGTTCACCGGCTTGTTATTATGATATGGATACAAGCTATCCCGAAAAACCGGAACCAGCCGAGCATCCTCAAGGCCCATTTAAAAGCTGTAGTGATTGCAGATACGCATCCCACGGCTTTTTTTGTTATGGAAGCTAGGGCGATTGCTTGAAAACCGATATGCAAAAAATTAGTAAAAGGAGAAAATCAATATGCAAATAACACTTCGCTGCGCTCACGAAAACCAGTTTAAAAATTTCCGTTTTCCATGCACGGAGAAAGAGCTCCAATTTTTATGCGACAGTCTTTCGCTCCCCACCCGCAGCTTGGCTACGTCAAGGGCGAATATATTTTTGTCACATATTTAGTCTTTTTCTTCTACTGCTTCGCCATCACGCTAATGGCAGTTTTGATGCACAAACGCGCAAATAAAATGATAGTTTCTATCCTGCTTGTATTTCCGATGGTAGCGCTTGCGTTTGTAGGGCTTCAGCAGCTATTTCCGGAAATTATTTTGACAGGCACCGCGTCTGTGACAACAGCGCTCATTTTGTATTTATATCTGCAAAGCAAACAGCTTTCTGTAGACGCATTGACTGGCTTGCTCAACAGAGACGTGTTTTTGAAAACTGCCACAATGATAATTCAGGCAAACAGGCCGTGCACGGCAGTCGTTGTTTCAATGAACGATTTTAAGAATGTAAACGACCATTTAGGGCAGGCGCGCGGCGACGATCTTCTTCGTCAAATAGGAGATTTTTTGCAGAAAACTATCCCCGAAATACCCGTCTACCGCACGAGTGGAGATCGCTTTACATTTTTGCTCAGTGAAAAAGACGAGAGCCGGCTCGATGAAATAGTGCTCGAAATACACAGGCGCTTGTCGAAAAGCTGGCACACCGGCAATGTCGAATGCATGCTGTCCGCGTCTATCGCCGTTGCAAACACCTCCGACACAGAGGGCTCGCTTCAAGTGGCGCTCGGCAGCATGGAATACGCTATAATGAAGTGCAAGAAGAACCCTGACATGCTGTATTGCCGCTACGAGCCGAGCATGCGCGTGACTGAAAACAGAATGAGCGCCGTAAAACGAGCACTGGCGGACGCGCTGAAAAACGACGGCTTTGAGCTTAGATATCAGCCTATTTGGTCGGTCGCCGAGCAGCGTTTTGTGCAGGCGGAGGCTCTTTTGCGGATGAAGCAAACGGAAATCGAGAGCTTATTTCCCGATGAGTTCATACCAATAGCCGAAGAAACCGGCCTTATAGTTGAAATAACCTACTGGATTTTAGACAAGGTGTGCGCGTTTATCAACACAATCGACGAGTGCGCGCAGGCAAAGGGCGGCACAACGCTTGACAGAATTTCGGTCAACTTTTCGTTTTTGCAGTTTTGCAGCCGGATTTAAAGCAAAAGGTCATAAATATTATTGAAAAAAAACATTGTGCAGCCCTCGCGCATAAAAATTGAGGTCACGGAACGTCTGCTTATTGAAAACAGCGAGATTGTCACAAAGTTTATGGACGAGGCATCCTCGAGCGGTATAGGTTTTGCGCTCGACGATTTCGGCGTGGGCTATTCAAACGTAGAGGCGCTGCTAAATCTGCCGTTCGACGCGATAAAAATTGACAAAGGCCTTGTGTGGACGACAAAGGGGAATACACAAAAGGAAACCTTTTTAAAGGCGCTCACATACGGCTTCCACGCGCTCAACCGCCACGTTGTCGCCGAGGGAATTGAGACAAAGGACCAGCTAGACTTCATAGTAGAATGCGGCTGCGACCTTATTCAAGGCTACTATTTCGCAAAGCCTTTGCTTGAAAATGAATGTCTTGACTTTTTATGTGGTGAAAATAAATGATGTATTAAAGGAACGGCAGAGTGATCGCCGTTCCTTTTTTTGTGAAACTTTTAATGTTGTAAAATTGTAGGGCGTCCCTACAATCATGAAAAGCGCGTAGGGCGTGACGACCCGGCACGCCGTTAGTTTTGCGCAAACTGTCGGTATGCGGCGTGCCGAGTCGTCGCGCCCTACGGAGAACAGCGCTGCTGTCATTTTGAGCGAAGTACTCCCCATGTCATTCTGAGCGAAGCGAAGAATCTTTTATGCAGCGCCGTAGACTTTAAGATTCTTCGTCGCTTCGCTCCTCGGAATGACAACCTTCCAAATTGCGCGGTGCAACAGCCCCTTTCTTTCTTCTATCTTCTTTTTTCTTTCTTTTGTGTAACCTTTTCGCCATGTGCGGTATCTAATATATGCAATTGCAAAAAACTTGAGAGGAAACGAGTATGCAAAACGATATATTGTCGGCAAAAGCGGGCGATAAAAACGCTTTTGTGAGGCTTATGGAGCAAAATAAGCTCGCACTTTACCGAGCGGCAAAATCTATTTTAAATAACGACGACGACGCAGCCGACGCAATGCAGGATACCGTGCTCGCTGCGTGGAAAAACATAGGCGCGCTCAAAAATCCCGCCTTGTTCAAAACATGGCTCACGCGCATTTGCATCACGCAGTGCTATCAAATTTTGCGCAAAAACAAGCGCATAGTGCTGACGGAATTTGTCCCAGAGGACACCTACACCGAAAACCGCGACAACGCCATCGACGTAAGCGCCGCGATGTCGCAATTGGCGGATAACGACAAGCTTCTGCTGACGCTTTTCTACCTCGAAGATTTCAGCATAAAGGACATCTCATCTATGCTGCGCATCACCGAGGCGAGCGTCCGCACACGCCTCACACGCGCAAGACAGCGCTTTAAACTAGAGTATGAAAAGGGAGGACAACACGCATGAAACCAGATAAAGAAATTTTTGCAGAAATGCTTAACATGAACGAAGTGCCCGCCGAAATAAGCGACCGCATGAGACAAACATATGCCGCTCTGCCGCAAAAACGCCGCGCGCGCCGCAAGCCGCTGCGCACAATTCTTTTCGCTGCCGCCGCAATATGCGTGCTCGCAACAGGCGTTTTTGCCGCGCAGGAAATATATAAAATGATGAAAGGCAATATTCCGTTTTACGCCGAAAGCAAGCCCGCGCAGCCCATCGACAGCATCAAAGCGGGCACAGAAAGCTATAACGCCGAGGTGAATCAAACCGTCACCGACGCGGGAATAAGCGTCACGCTTGAAAACGTCTCAATTGACGAAAGCTTCATAAACGCATATTTCACCATCAAAAAAGACGGCGGCTTAAACCTCGAAAACAGCATATGGTTTGATGGCGTGAGCGACATAAGCTTGCTTGCGGACGAATGGAAAGCAAATGCACTGATGCCGCATTTTATGTGCGAAATGGACGGCAAACAGCTCGACACTACCGTCGACCAAAACGACAGCTCAGACACGTATATTATCGACGAATCAACGTTTAAATATATGGTGCACTATGCCGTTGCGGACGCTCTGCCACAGCAGTTTACGCTCAATTTATACGCTTTTGGGTATCATAATCCGGACGGAGAAACAGTCGGAAATATCTGCGGCACAGAAGGCAAATGGGCGTTTAATATAAATGTGGATATCAGCGAAACAATCGCCGCCACAAAAGAGATAAAGCCGCAAGAGGTGAGCATCACAACGCAGGACGGCGTGAAAACGCTAGATTTGCGCAAATTCACCGTCGCGCCGTCAGGCACTGTTGCCGTGTACGGCGAGGAATATATCGCATATAAAAACGATATCGAGCCGCATACCTTACAGGACGGCACTGTAATAAGCACCGAGGAGGGCTACAACCTTAAAGATAGTACAATTTCCTTAGGTCAGCTCGCCATGCGCGACGATAAGGGCAATTGGCTATACGTGCCCGCACACGGCGGCAGCATGGGGCGCGATTTTAACGTCTCCGAAATAACAGGTCTTGCCCCCGACGCGACAGCTATCACATTTATTCCGATTATTTATGGAGAAAACACTGAGCAGACGCGCGAGGTTTTGCCGCTTGAAAAAGGTCAGAAAAACTCCCTTGATACAGTCAGCGGAACAGAGATAATAAGCGTAGAATATACAGACTACGGCATAAAAATAGTGTCGCGCCCCTATGGCAACTTGTGGGTTGGAATTGACTTCTTGCCATGCGACGCAAACGGCACAGAGCCGATGATACACGGCTACACCACCTCTTCAACAGACCGCACCACAGGCGAAACGACAACCATAATCGGCGCATACAACCCAGAGGACATAGCTAAATGGAAACAATGCACCCACTTCATCTCCCGCTACACAACCGGCGTAACCCTAGACGAAGCAAACGCAGTGACGTTGCCGCTTGAATAATACATAAGATAGCTCCGCCGCAAATTTTTTTGCGGCGGAGCTATCTTTTTGGTATACTTAATCGTTATATATTATGAACGGTGGTGATGTGGTGAGTGACATGGCGGCAGAGGAGATAATTCGGCGGCATTATGACGCGATATTTGCGTATTGCTACCGTCATACCGGCGACAGAGAAGCGGCGCAGGACTTGACGCAGGAGACTTTTTTGCGCATGTTAAAATGCTTTGACAAATACACGCATTACGACAAGCTGCAAAATTTTCTTTACGTTATAGCGCGAAACGCCTGCAAGGATTATTTCAAAAAGCAAAAGCCAATATATCTTGCCGAGCTGCCTTTGCAAACGGCGAAGGAGAATGACACCGACACCGCGCTAACCGTGCGTTCGGCTGTTCTCACGCTGCCATTTAAGGAGCGCGACGCTGTCATTTTGAAATATTATCACGACTGTACGGCGCAGCAGATAGCCGAAATCACAGGCGCAACACTTGCCGTGACGAAATATCGCTTGCGCCGCGCCACACAAAAGCTGCGCGAAGCGCTCAAGGGGGATTAATAATGACTGATTTTGAAGAAAAGCTTGCGCTATATAAGCTTGAAAAGTATGACAAAGATGCTGTGCAAAACGCGGTTGACAGCGCAAATAAGCTGCTTTTGGCAGACAGCGCAAATAAGCTGCTTTTGGCAGACAGCGCAAAAAAGCCGAGGCCAAGATTTATTTTGACGCAAATAAGCTTTGTAACAAAAAAAATGTGGCTGCTGCAAGGCGCACTTTTGCTTTTTGCGTGCGGCGCTATGCTGCTGTTCATGCGTGAAGAATGGCTTGTAAAGCGGATATTGCCGCTTGCCTCAATCGCCGCGCCGCTTGTTATTTTAATAAATATAACCGATTTTGTGCGGGCGTATAATGTCGGCAGCATAGAGCTTGAGCTTGCAACAAAATTCAGCCTACAAAAGGCAGCGGCGGCAAAGCTTATCATATTCGGCTGCTCTGACGCAGTTTTCCTCGCGGCATTAAGCGCTTTTGCTGCGGCAAGCACAAAGGCGGGCGTGCTTTGCGTGCTGCTTTACTGCCTTGTGCCGTTCAACTTTATGTGCTGCGGCTGCTTGCTTTTGCTGCGCAAGGTAAAAGCCGAAAGCTTTGCATTTTCGTCCGCGATGCTCGCGTGCGGGCTGTGCGCTGTGGTTTTTTCACTCAATTTAAATATAGAAATGTACAAAGGCGCCTACACGGTTTTTTGGCTCGCGGCGTTTTTCATCACATCGGCGGAGATTTGCAGGCAGATGTATCGTGCATTTAAAAGCTTACAAAGTGTCCCCTACAAATGGTAATGCACATTCATGCAATTCGCAACAAACCGTAGGGGCGGATTCTATATCCGCCCGTGCGTATTTTCACAAATTTACGCAAATTGTAGGGGCCGATGCCCACATCGACCCGCAGCCGCGACAATGCGAAAACCGAGACGGATGCGCAATTCAATGTAAATCATAAGAAAGAGGTAACAAAATGGAGCTTACAATAGAGCGGCTTTCAAAGCAGTACGGCAGCAAAATTGCCGTCGACCGCCTTTCGTCCACGATGCACGCGGGTGTGTACGGCTTGCTTGGCGCAAACGGCGCAGGCAAAACTACGCTCATGCGTATGCTTTGCGGCATTTTAACGCCAACGAGCGGCGAGGTGAAGCTTAACGGCGCAAATAATATCGAGCTTGGCGAAGAGTACCGCGACGTTCTCGGCTATCTGCCGCAGGATTTCGGCTATTATCCCAATTTTACAGCGCTTGAATTTCTTCTTTATATGTCCTCTTTAAAGGGCTTAACAAAAGCCGAAGCACTTCGCAAAAGCGCGGCTCTGATTGAAAAAGTTGGCCTTGCCGACTGTGCTAAGAAAAAAGTGAAAACTTTTTCAGGCGGCATGAAGCAACGCCTCGGCATCGCACAGGCTATGCTTAACGACCCTAAAATCTTGATTTTGGACGAGCCGACAGCCGGGCTTGACCCCAAGGAGCGCGTGCGTTTTCGCAATATGCTCGCGGATTTTGCAAAGGACAGAATTGTCATTTTGTCAACGCACATCGTCTCCGACGTCGAATATATTTCGGACGAAATTCTGCTGATGAAAAAGGGCTGCCTTATTTCAAGAGGAACAGCCGAGCGGCTCACGGCGCAGGTGCAGGGCAAGGTTTTTGAGTGCACAATGCCGCAAAAGCAGGCGGATGAGCTTTCGCAAAGCTGCATTATAGCAAATCTTCACCATGTCGGCGACAACGTGCTTGTGCGGCTCATCACCGATAAACAGCCGCCGCAGGGCGCTTTAGAAGCCGCGCCGACGCTTGAAGATTTATATTTATACTGCTTTTCAGATGAAGAAAGAGGTGCGTTATGAGCCTTACATTATGGGAGCTTAAAAAGCTGATTGCGCGTCGCTCGGCTAAAATTGCCATCTGCTTTGCGCTGGCGGTTTCACTGGCAAGCGTTTTGCTGACAGGCATTTACAGCCTCGGCAGTATAAGCGATACAGGCGGTGCAAATTTTGACGGCGTAGAGAATATAGTGCGTGAATATGCGTGGGCTGACGAGTGGAAGGGCGAACTGACAGGCGAAAAACAGGCGGCGGCAAAGCGTCAGCTTGATATGGCGTATCTGCCTGAAAACAAAGTCGTCGCGCAGGACGGCAACGTTTATGCAAGTGATGCCGTATATTATAAATACATTGCTCCGCTGGAGAAATACATTTGCAATATTGCCCGAATATCAAAGCGCAAACGTCGCTAAGCAGATTTCGGTGGCAGAGGTTGAGGCTTACTACGCGCAGCGTGAAAAAATTCTCAACGATTTTCTCATAACACAGCTTCCCGACGAAGCTGACCGAGAGATTTTTATAAAGCAAAATGAAAAGGTGATAACGCCGTTTTATTACGACTGGTTTAAAGGACAGTGGCTGTTCCTCGACATCTTTTCAGATTGTGCACTCTTCACCGCAATGGCGCTCTGCATTGCCATCGCGCCTGTTTTCGCGGGCGAATATCAGCAAAAAACAGACAGCGTTTTGCTTTGCGCAAAATATGGGCGCAAAAAATTAGCGCACGCAAAGATAAATGCGGCGCTAATGCTCACGGCGGGCACATATATTTTGTGCAGCGGAATATATATCGCAGGTCAGCTTGCGTTTGTCGGCACGCGCGCGCTGAATTGCCCTGTGCAGCTGATAAAGCCGCTCGCTACCGTGTCAATGACAATATGGCAAGCCGAAGCATACGCGGTTTTGCTGGGTCTGCTCGGCTGCCTTGCCATTGTAGCTCTTACAGTCGCGCTATCAGCAAGGCTCACAGCGGCGTTTTCGGTTATAATAATCTCTCTGCTTGTGCTGATTTTGCCGTTCGGCTTTTCAGGCAGCCTGCCCGATATGCTTCAAAGCATAGTTGCCCTAATGCCGTTTGCAAGCAATTTCTCCGAGCTTATGCGCACAAACCTCTACCACATTTTCGGCATGAGAATATGGTCACCCTATGTGCTTGTAGTCGTGCCAATAATAATAACAGCCGCACTTTTACCTATCGCCGTGCGGTTTTACACACGCCACGAGGCGTAAATTTTACAGTACATTCTGCCCGTTCACAATAAGCTTAAAATCCAAATTCAATTTCTCGGCGGCGCGGCGGCAGAGGAGCATGCGGTCTAGGAAGATTTCAAAATAATTTATTACGGGCGATATTTCTGTGTCTATTTTTAAATCGAGCACCACTGCCTTTAAATCGGGGGTCAGGTTGGTACTCGCTTTTTCTACGGCGTAGTTTACGCGGTCGTGGATATCGAAGCTTGTTATGTCGCGGTTGCGCACGCGGGTGCGGCGGACGTCGGTTTTATCGGCTAGGATAAGCGCCGCTGCCACGGCATTCACAGGGTACGCTGTGTTTTCGTCGTGGTTGCCTATGGCGCTGCATACTGTTGCTATTTCGTCGGCGGGCATACCCATTTTGTCAAGAATACGAAACGCCATCACTGCGCCGGACTGCGCGTGGTCGATGCGGTTTATCACGTTGCCGATGTCGTGCATATAGCCTGCAATCCACGCAAGCTCGCACGTGCGCTTGTCGTAGCCGATATCCGTCAGCAGCTTTTCGGCAAAATGCGCCACGCGCGTCACGTGCGCATAGCTGTGCTCTGTAAAGCCCAGCGATTGCAGCGCCTCGTCAGCCTTTTTAATATATGTTTGTATCTGCTCGCTGTTTTTTATTTCTGCCGGTGTAATCATAATCAATTTTCTTCCTCCTCTAAAACGGCAAACGCCGTCGCAAAGCCGCCCTCGTGCGTCAAAGACAGCAGACAGCGCAGCTTTTTCTCTTTAATCGTTTCTTCAAGTTTGCCAGAAAGCTTATAATACGGCACGCCGTTTTCGCCTCGCAAAGCCTGTGCCTCACATAGCGAAAAGCCCATAATTCCACAGCCGAGCGCCTTACTTAGCGCCTCCTTGGCGGCAAAATTAGCGGCGACAGTCTCGGCGCTGTAATTCTTTTTTTCAAACATACAAAGCTCGTCTGCGCCGAAAACTCTGCGCATAAAGCTGTCGCTTTTCATGCTTTTTTCAATGCGCGAAACGCTTGTTGTGTCAACGCCAATACCGTATATCATAAATTTTCTCCATATTTTAAAAGCTATGCTAAGATTATACAGCATATTTGTGTGCGTTTCAATAAAATTTATGTAAGGTTATTGACATTGCAGGGGGGCGGTGATAGTATGTATACATACTAACGGTATGTAAAGGGGGCTGTCATATGGCGCGAAATAAATATCCCGAGGAGACAGTCAGCCTAATTCTTGACGTTGCGCAAAAGCTATTTCTTGAAAAAGGCTATGACAACACCTCTATTCAAGACATAATAAACGGGCTTGGCGGGCTGTCTAAGGGCGCTATTTATCATCATTTTAAGTCAAAGGACGAAATTATGAACGCTGTGTCGGACAGATACAACGAGCAGCTTGTAGACGGAATGATGGACGTTGTAAAGGCAAAGGGCTTAACAGGCTATCAAAAGCTGCGCAGGCTGTTTTCAATGTCGCTAAACAGCAACAACAGGGACGAAGTGTTTGAAATTGCGCCGAATATGCTTGACAATCCGCGAATGCTCGCCATGCAGGTGAAGGAGATTTTCGATGTTGTGTCGCCGCAGTTTGTTCAGCCTGTAATAGAGCAGGGCATAGCGGACGGCAGCATTAAGACGCAGTACCCGAAGCAGGTGGCAGAGGCGATGCTGATACTGGCAAATGTGTGGATGAACCCGCTAGTCGTGAACGCCAACGCCGAGGACACAAAAGCCCGCGTGCAAGTTTTCACCGCCATGCTAAAAGGCGTGGGGATTGATTTAGCGGACGAGGAAATGATTGATGGATACGTCAGATTTTGCAGCGTAAAAGAAGAAAGAAGATAGAAAAAAGAAGAAGTAATGAGTGATTTCTGCCGAAATCACATTTTAATGGAATGCGAATTTTCTTTCTTCTTTCTTATTTTTTCTTTTAATACATACCGACGGTTGGTATTAAAATTTCAAAGGAGCTATTTATGAAAACACAAAAGCTATTTTCACGCGATTTTACAATGGTGGTCATAGGGCAGATTATTTCGTTGCTCGGGAATGCGGTTTTGCGGTTTGCGCTGCCGCTTTATCTGCTTAACGAAACGCGGTCTGCGGCGCTTTTTGGGGTCGTTTCGGCGTGCTCGTTTATACCTATGATAATTCTGTCACCCAGCGGCGGCATCGTGGCGGATAGGGTAAATAAGCGCAACATCATGGTCGTACTCGACTTTTGTACGGCGGCAATTGCGCTTATTTACACGCTTCTCGTCGGCAAAATCGACTTGACGGCGCTCACAATCGCCACGCTAATTCTGCTTTACGGCATTCAGGGAGCATATTCGCCGTCCGTTCAGGCAAGCATACCCGCGCTTGTCAGCGACGAGCAGCTTATCCCCGCAAACTCGGTTATAACGCTTGTAAATTCGCTCTCGTCGCTCATTGGCCCCGTCATCGGCGGCGCGGTTTTTGGCTTTTGGGGCATAAAGCCCGTGCTTGAAATGGGCATAATCTGCTTTTTTGCGTCAGCCGTAATGGAGATATTTATCCATATTCCGTTTGAGAAAAAGCAAAACAGCAAAGGAATACTCGCGACAGTAAAAGGGACATGGCGGACAGCGTGAATTTTATCCGCACGCAAAAGCCCGTCATATTTAAAATAGGCATATACGTCGCAATGATAAACCTGCTTTTGTCGGCGCTCTTGATAATCGGGCTGCCTGTAATAATAACACAAAAGCTCGGTTTTTCGCAGCAGATGGGCAATCAACTGTATGGCATATGCGAGGGCGCGCTAGCGGCGGGCGGGCTTTTGGGCGGAATTTTGGCGGGCGTATTATCTAAAAGGCTTCGTCTTGAAAGCAGTTATATCTTGCTTTTTGCAGGCTCAATTTTAATTTTGCCGATAGCCTTCGCGCTTTTATTTTCGTTTTCTTCAATACTTTCTTACTTCATTATTTTAGTCTGCTGCTTTTTAATAATGGCTTTTTCGACCATTTTCTCCATACAAATGCTCGCATATGTGCAGTTTGTGACGCCACCCGACCTCGTTGGCAAAATAATGGCGCTGATGATGACGGTTTCCATGTGCGCCGCGCCGCTCGGGCAGGCAATATACGGCGGGCTGTTTGAAATAATGTCCGATAAGCTGTATTTAATCTTCTTTTTTGCTGCTGCCGCGTCGTGCGCCGTGGCGCTATTTTCAAGAAAAGCGTTTTCAGCTATTGCAAATGCGTGAAATAAATAGTATAATATCACTATTAAACATTATGACGAAGAGAGTAAGCGTGCATTATTTGCGTTAGAGAGGGCTGCCGCCGGCTGAAAGCTGCCCGCAAAAAAATCGCGCCGAAGTTCACTTTTGAATGGCTTTGCTGAACGCCCCGTGGCTTGTAGGCACAGACGGCACGCCGCCGTTATCGGGCAAAGAGTGTTTGCTCTAAATTTTTAGACAAAAATACGGGTGGTACCGCGGAGTAGTTTATTCACTTCGTCCCTATTTAATTATAGGGGCGAAGTTTTTTTGTCCCTGCGCGCCGTGGAATGGCGCAAACCTGCACGGGCAGATATGGAATCCGCCCCTACAAATTGCAGTTGCGATGTGCAAACCGATGCGGGACGGGAAACCCGTCCCCTACAATTCGCCGTGAATTTGCGGTGAAACGTAGGGGCGGATTCCATATCCGCCCGCAATTTCGCGCAAATTTGTAGGGGACGATGCCCACATCGTCCCGCATCGGTTTACGCAAGCTAACGGAAAAGTCAAAAAAAGAAGGAGAACCGTAATGAAGGAAAAATTGCAGGCTATCAAGGCAAGCGCCGACGAGCTTATTTCAAACGCGCAGAGCGCCGGTGAAATCGAAGAGCTGCGCGTGCGCTTTCTTGGCAAAAAAGGTGAGCTGACAGCCATTTTAAAGCAGATGGGCGGGTTGTCCGCAGAGGAACGCCCTGTCATCGGCGCGCTCGCAAATGACGTGCGCGAGGCCATCACAGCCGATATCACAAACCGCACAAAGCAGCTTGAAAACGCCGCGCTCGCAAAGCGTCTTGAAAGCGAAAATATCGACGTAACACTGCCCGGCACGCGCCCAGCACAGGGCAAGCGCCACCCATTTGAGCTTGTGCTCGACGAGTTTAAGGACATCTTCATCGGCATGGGCTTCGACGTTGTGTCAGGCCCCGAAATCGAGCTTGATCACTACAATTTCGAGATGCTCAACATGCCGAAAAGCCACCCCGCGCGCGACACGCAGGACACCTTTTATATAAACGAAAACGTGCTTCTTCGCACGCAGACAAGCCCCATGCAGATACGCACAATGGAAAAGCAAAAGCCGCCTATCCGCATGATTTGCCCCGGACGCGTCTACCGTTCGGACGCTGTCGACGCGACGCACAGCCCTATTTTCCACCAAATTGAGGGCTTAGTAGTCGACGAGGGCGTGACGTTCAGCGATTTAAAGGGCACGCTTGAATTATTTGTCAAAAAGCTTTACGGCAGCGAGGCGCGCGTGCGCTTCCGTCCGCACCACTTCCCATACACAGAGCCGAGCGCCGAGATGGACATGAGCTGCTTTAAATGTGGCGGCAAGGGTTGTCCGCTGTGCAAGGGCGAGGGCTGGATTGAGCTTCTCGGCTGTGGCATGGTGCACCCGCAGGTGCTTGAAAACTGCGGCATCGACAGCGAAAAATACACAGGCTTTGCCTTTGGCATGGGTCTTGAGCGCAGCGTAATGATGCGCTACAACATAGACGATATGCGTCTTTTGTACGAAAATGATTTGCGCTTTTTGAAGCAGTTTTAACGAAGGGAGTATCATTAATTATGAAAATGCCACTTAACTGGGCAAGAGATTTTGCCAAATTTGAATGTACTCCTCGCGAGTACGCCGAGCGCATGACGATGAGCGGCTCAAAGGTCGAGACATATGAGACAGAAGCCGACGAAATTAAAAACGTCGTCGTCGGTAAAATACTTGAAATAGTTCCGCACCCCGATTCCGACCACATGGTTATCTGCCAAGTGGACGTCGGCACAGGCGAGGCCGTGCAGATTGTCACCGGCGCGGGCAACTTAAAGGTGGGCGATTTGGTGCCCGCCGCGCTTCATATCGCAAAGCTGCCGGGCGGTGTTGAAATTCGCAAGGGCAAGCTTCGCGGCGTTGTGTCAAACGGTATGCTGTGCTCGCTTTCAGAGCTTGGGCTGACAAAGCATGACTTCCCGAACGCCGTCGAAAACGGTATTCTTGTGCTAGACGAGGAATATCCCGCGGGCACAGATATCACAAAAGCGCTCGGCATGGACGACTACTGCGTCGATTTTGAAATCACGCCGAACCGCCCCGACTGCCTTTCTGTCCGCGGCCTTGCGCGCGAGACAGCCGCTACGTTTAATGTGCCGTTTAACGACCATATTCCAAGCGTAAAAGCAGGCCACGGCAGCTCCGCCGATATGCTTAAAGTCGATATCGAAAACGACGAGCTTTGCTACCGCTACTGTGGCGCAGTTGTTGAAAACGTGCGCGTAAAGCCATCGCCAAAATGGATGCGCGAACGCCTTCGCCTTTGCGGCGTGCGCCCGATAAACAACCTTGTAGATATCACAAACTACGTCATGCTCGAATACGGTCAGCCGATGCACTGCTTTGACTATAAATACGTCAACGGCGCGCATATAACCGTCCGCAACGCAAAAAGCGGCGAAAGCATCATGACGCTTGACGGCACAACGCGCGATTTAAGCGAGGAAATGCTCGTCATAGCCGACGAAAAAGGCCCTATCGCCGTCGCGGGCGTAATGGGCGGCGAGTACAGCGGCGTGTATGACGACACGACAACAATCGTGTTTGAAAGTGCCATGTTCAACGGCCCGTCCGTCCGCACAACAGCCAAAAAGCTCGGTATGCGCACAGAGGCGTCGGGACGCTACGAAAAAGGTCTTGACCCCAACACCTGCGACCTCTGCCTTGCACGCGCACTTGAGCTTGTGCAAATGCTCGACGCGGGCGACGTTGTAAATGGAGTTGTCGACGTTTGGACGCAAAAGCGCGACGAGCGCCGCATACTTTTGCGCCCCGAGGGCATAAACCGCCTGCTCGGCACACAGCTTTCAAAGGACGAAATGGTCAAAATTCTGCTTCCGCTCGGCTTTGTCATGGACGGCGACGAGATAATTGTTCCGTCATGGCGCTGGGATATGGAGCGCGACTGCGACGTCGCCGAGGAAGTGGCGCGATATGTCGGCTATAACAAAATGCCGTCAACAGCCGTGCGCGGCATCGCAAACGCCCGCTACACGCCGCGTCAGATATTCGACAAGGGTCTTGTAGACGCGCTGATTGGCTACGGACTTTATCAAATCGAGACGTTCAGCTTCTTCAGCCGCAAAGCCTTTGACAATATAAACCTGCCCGCAGGCGACAAAAAGCGCAACGCGGTTGTCATTTCAAACCCGCTCGGCGAGGACACAAGCATCATGCGCACAACGGCTCTGCCGAGCGTGATGGACGTTGTCGCACGCAATTATAACGCCAGAGCCGCCGAATGTGCCGTGTTTGAGGACGCGACAATTTACATTCCCAAAGCAACTGCCGACGAGCTGCCCACCGAGACAGAGGTGTATACAATCGCCGCATATGGCGATAATTACGATTATCTAGCCGTCAAGGGCATCGTCGAGCAGCTCGCCGCCACAGCGCGCGTATCAAATGTGCGCTTTGTGAGAAATACCGAGGGCACAACGTTCCACCCCGGCCGTTGCGCCGATGTGTACGCTGGCGACGACTGCATAGGCGTTATAGGCGAAATACACCCCGCTGTGCTGTCAAATTACGGCATAAAGCCGCGCGTTTGCGCCGCTGAAATAAACGTTGATGCGCTGTTTGCGCACGCGGGCACAACCCCGACGTTTAAGCCACTGCCAAAGCACCCCGCGATAACCCGCGACCTCGCGCTTGTGGCTGACACCGCCGTCGCCGCCGCCGACATCGCCGAGTGCATCGAAAAGGCCGCGGGCAAATCTCTTGAAGCACTCAAGCTTTTCGACATTTACACAGGCGACAAAATCGGCGAGGGTAAAAAGAGCCTCGCGTACAGCCTAGTGCTCCGCGCGCCTGACCGCACTTTAACAGATGAAGAAGCCGAAGGCACCGTTAAAAAGGTTTTGAAGGCGCTTGAAGCGATAAATGTCACGCTGCGCGCGTGATGCGTTTGCATTTTGCATAAAATAAGCTTGCAAATTTTTCCTGTTTGCACTATAATAGATAAAGAGTATTATAGGCAAAATATTTCATTGGAGGGATTAGATAAATGAGTGAGCCCACCACCATCTTTTCGCTTTACGACGACAAAGACCGCGAAATTAAGGTTATACTAACCGAGGTGTACCGTGCGCTTAAAGAGAAGGGCTATAATCCTATAAATCAGATTGTAGGCTATATCCTTTCAGAAGACCCCACTTATATCACCACATATCAGGGCGCGCGCGCCAATATTCGCAAAATAGACCGTGACGATTTGCTTCAGGCGCTTTTGAAAAGCTATCTTTCTGAGGACTAAATCGCCATCAATACAAAGGAGAACAGCACAAAATGGCTTTTACACCAAACCTGATGTACAAAGGCCGTCCGCTTGTGCGAAGCAAAAACGACATCTATTACGGCAGCCTTTCCGACCCATACGTTATCTTTATGCAAATTTTGACAACTAAAGAAGAGAACGGCGTCAAAGTGGCAGACCGTATTCATGTCACCCTGCTTTCAACAGACACCACAAAAAGCCCTATCGAACGCATGGAAAAGCAAAGCGATAAAAACGGCTTGTGGAACGCTCTCGTCATAGGCTCAATTTGGCTTGAAAGAGCGCTTGCGGACGCAAAAAAGTAATCACAAAAACCCGACTTTGCTAAGGTAAAGTCGGGTTTTGCTTTTATGGAGTATATTTTGCGCAAACCTCCTTACCGCCCTTGTTAAAGGGAGGGGAACCGCCCGCAGGCGGTGGAGGGATTCTTATGCTCTCCTTGTCATTCTGAGCGAAGCGAAGAATCTTTTGCGCATCACCATAGGTTTTAAGATTCTTCGCTTCGCTCAGAATGACAAGGGGTGGCGCATTGCCGCTGCGGCGGACGCCATGTATGGCGTCCCTACAATCCTGCAAAGTGCGTAGGGCGCGACGACTCGGCGTGCCGTAAGGTTTGTGCATAACTTATGACTTGGGTAATCCCCAAATCTACCAAATAAATATTTTTGTTACAACTCAGATACATTTCACCTATATAATAAACACACATAATTGCGAGGAGGAACATCGTGAATACTGTTTTGATTGCTGAGGACGAGCCGTCTATTGCGGGGCTTATAAAGCTGTGCTTATCTCAAAGCGGCTATGAGTGCACAGTTGCCAAAAACGGGCTTGAAGCGGCGGACTTGATTGAACAAAAGGATTTCGACATCGCGCTTCTCGACATCATGATGCCCGGCGCGGACGGCTATGAGCTGCTTGAATATCTGCGCCCAACAGGCACGCCCGCCATTTTCATCACCGCAAAGGGCGAGCTTGACGACAGAGTGCGCGGGCTGTCGCTCGGCGCTGACGACTACATAGTAAAGCCGTTTGAAACCAGAGAGCTCGTTGCGCGCGTCGAAACCGTTCTTCGCCGCACAGGCAGGGGCGGCAAAATGCTGTATGCGTTTGGCGTCGAGGCCGACACCCATGCCCACACCGTCACAAAAAACGGCGAGCAGGTGCACCTAACTCCGCTTGAATACACCCTTTTAGAGCAGCTTATGCGCAGCCGCGGCGCGGCGCTATACCGCGACATCCTCTACAGCCGCGTCTGGGGCGGCGACATGGAGGACGACACCCGCACGCTCGATTTGCACATCAAGCGCCTGCGCCAAAAGCTTGATTGGACCGACAAAATAATCACCGTCTACAAGGTGGGCTATATGCTTAAAAGTGAGGATATGCCATGAAATTTGCTCAAAAACTCTCTGTTGCAATGATATTTTTGCTTGCTGTTTTGTTTTCGATAGGCGGGTATTTTATGGTGCGCCAAAATTTCCACGAGGGGCTTGAAGTCTCGCTCGACCAAAACGAGGCGCGCCATATGCTTGAATGTTACGCCGTGCAGTCGGATATTTTGACGGCGCTAGCAAGCGGAGAAATAATCGACGATTCCATGCTGTCAAAAAGCTTTTCGCAGCTTTCTGAAAATCAGCATGCCTCAGGCACAACGCTTTACGGCTCAGATGACGCCATCATCGCCACAAATATAAAATCTCAGCCAAGCCCAAAAATTACCGACACAAACAGCTATGTCATAGCAAGCGACGGCAGCACACAATATATGGTGCTCTCAACACAGCTTACGTCGCCCACGCGCTCTGTGTGGCTTCAAAGCACGTATGATATAACGCCGCTCTATCAAATGCGCACGGCGCAGCTTTTGCGCTTTTGGCAGATAGAGCTGCTCACGCTTTTGTGCGGCGCGTTTGTAATTTGGCGCTTGTCAAAACGCTTGGCACAGCCCGTCACGGCGCTTTCAAAAGCGAGCGAAAGCATCGCAAAGGGAGATTACACCGTGCGTACAGCGATAAAAACTGGCGACGAATTTGAAAACGTAAGCCAAAGCTTTGACTTCATGGCGCAGTCCGTCGAGGAAAAGGTCGAGGAGCTCAATACCTCTTTGCAACAGCGAAACGACTTTATGGGCGCGTTTTCACACGAGCTTAAAACTCCCATGACAGCCATCATCGGCTATGCCGACACAATGCGCAGTATGCAATTTGACCCTCAGCGCCAACGCGAGGCCTCGCAGTATATTTTCACCGAGGCAAAGCGAATTGAGGATTTATCGCAAAAGCTGTTGAGCCTCATGGGTATTTCAAAGGAAGCTATCACGTTAAAGCCCGTGCAGCTTCAAAGCGTGTTTTCGTGTGTCGCAAATTCCGCATCCGCCATTTTAAATGATGTTCCACTTAAAATGCAGACGGCGCAAGGCGTGACAGTGCTCGCGGATTTTGATTTGCTGTGCGATTTAATATATAACCTCATTCACAATTCAGTGAAAGCAAATCCGAAAAACGGCATACTCTGCACATGGCAGCGCACCGATAACGGCGTGATAATTACAGTTGCCGACACAGGCTGCGGCATACCTCCCGATAAGCTTTCGCGCATTATAGAGCCGTTTTATATGGTGGATAAATCAAGAGCGCGCGCGGGCGGCGGCAGCGGAATGGGGCTTGCGCTGTGCGACAAAATAGCCCGCGCCCACGGCACACAGCTCACCATAAAAAGCACCGTGGACAAAGGCACGTCCGTGTCGTTTACTCTGAAAGCACAGGAGGGGCAAAATGAGAAAAAATCATAAAAGGCTTAATAGCACTCATTATAAAATAGTCCTCGCGTCGCTTGCGGCGCTTGTCATTTCTGCGCTGCCGATGCTGTTTTTATATCTTGAGGATCTGCTCATTTTCAAGCTGCCGCACGAGCGCACATACGCCGTCGAAAGCAAAACAATCTCCGGCGACAGCATGTACCTTTCGCGCGCGCTGAAAGCCGAATATGAAAAGCAGTACAACTATAATTACGACCCCGGCACACTTGAATATTACACCGACAGCCCCTACAATCTTGCGCAGGAACAGCAGATTTACGGCACAGAGGGCAACAGCTTTTTCATGCAGCAGCTCAGCACGCTTTCAGACAGAAGCATTATCCCCAAAGACGCAAGCGACGCCCTTGTAAATATGAATAACGACACAAGCAGCAAATACAGCTATGTCAACACAGGCGACGGATTTATAAAGTTTTCGGCGTATTACGCGGCGCAGGAGGGCTATGTGATTGCAAACGTGGCATCCGTGACGCTGGAAACCAAAACAGGCAAAATAACAAGCCTTGAAATTTATCCGTCCGACACCTTCGAGGTTTCGGGCTTCGACGCTCAAGAAGCGGCACAAAATTATCTCACCTACCTTGAGCTTTCATTTGTTGACGACTGGGTAATCCCCATTCAGGTGCAAAACGAGCAGCGCGCAGGCTACGCAAGCGGCGCACTTTATTCCGAAAGCGCCCAAATGATGCTTATGTGCGTCGCAAGCGATTCCCAAATCGTGGTGAGCGCCCAGTATATGAGCACCGACCAAATGAAATACTGGCAGTCATATCAAACGCAGTATACAACGGAAAATGGGACGTAGAGAGGAAGTGTTATATTTGAAAAGGTCTGTCTTATTGTTTTTGCTTATATTTGCGCTGCTGCTTTCTTCGTGCGCAAATATAAATGTAAACGCCGCGCAGACGGAGGTCGAGGCGTCGTCGCTGACCGAGGCACAAAACGACGAAGAGCGCGCGCTTGCCGCCATTTCCGCGCTTGAAACGCAAAGCGGGCTCACATACCGCCAATACGCGTCGCCGCCGTTTAACGCGCCTAAAATGGTGGCATATAAACTTTACGCAGGGCATCAAGACGGCTATTCCGACTATATCGCAAGCGTTTACGACATGGAAACGCAGCAGGGCAAGGTTCTCTGCGCAAAAAAGGACTGCACCCACGACAGCGAAAGCTGCGACGCGTTTATCCGCACGAACAGAAACGGACGCTGTGACACAGATACATACACCGCCTTTATGCGCTATGAAGCCGATACAGGACTTGTGCTGACAAAAATTAATTTTGATACCTGCGAAAAAACCTCAGTTGAAATAAAATCAAATGAAGCCGTTTCTCTCGAAAACATGGCTTTTAACAGCTATGCGGGCTATGCTTTTGAGGGCAATGTGCTGTATATGCCCGCGTACGACGGCAGCAGACAGCATATAGTGAGCATTGATACCTCGACAGGTGCTATGAAACGGATTTTTTCGTCAGACTATGAAATTAATATTACTACAGTGAGCGGCGACGCGCTTATAGTGAGCCGGACGCTTGGGAAAAACATGTATACCACAAATCCGAATAATTACAACGTCGCATTTGAGGAAATACTTGCAGTCACAAAAAACGGCGAGGGAGTAAAACGCCTTCGCATTGCACCGAGTAACTATGAATACAGATTTATGGACGGCGCAAGCGGCAAAATATATTATCTTGACACAAATTATTATTACGATAAAGACAAAAAAGCATATACGCCGCACTGTGACGGTGTAATCCACAGCGTTGATATGATTACGGGCGACGCCGAGGAAGTGGGAAAAACGCCGGTAAAATGGGGCTATTCGGGAATAGAAAAAAGCTATAAGGACTGCCTTCTTACAAGCGTCGGCAATGAAAGATATAAAATAAACCTTTCAGACGGCAGCGCAGAGCTGTTTACAGTGCCGCACCCAAACGGAATTTCAACGGCACAGCTAAGTGATGCGTTTTTTTACGGCGATAATGCAATAGTGCAAAATTATTCAACATTTAAAATGTACACAATTCCCGCCGCCGATTACCTAGCAGGCAAAGCCAATTTCACCGAGCTTGAGGGCAGCGAAATTACACAGGAATATTGATGACAGTATATGTACATAAACCAACCTCATCCGTCGCTCCTTCGTCGCGCCACCTTCCCCCGAGGGGAAGCTGTCGGCGCAAACGACGGATAATATATATTTTGAAAGCGGCTATGCTGTTGATAACGACGTTGTCTACTATGCAGGGCACACCGAGCAGCCGTATACATATAAAATAAACTCAATAAACACAAAAACAGGAGAGCAGCAAACTATTTTTGAAGCTAAATACAGGCTGGAAATATCCGGCGTTTGCGGCGACGCGCTTGTGATTGCGCAGGAGCTTCGTCCGTCGCAGATGTTTTACGACCCCAACAGCTCCAACGCCACGTTTTATGAAATTGACACACTTCCGCTTGACGGCAGCGAAATGAAAATGCTTCATACCGCGCCAATAAAAATGGATTCTGCATATATCGACAGCGGCACTCACACAGTATTTTACACAAACGAGCACCCCACCTACGATGCGCAGGCAGGTAAGCTTAACTACGCGCCCGACGGCATAATATACGGCGTTGACATCATCACAGGCGAAAGCGAGGAATTTACAATGTCTGTTCCCGTCAATAATGCGGGGTCTTTTATAGGCACGTTGTCGGGAAGTATAGGTGATAGCTTTGTTTTCAGCCTCAATGCGGGCGAGGATTTTAAAACAATCACCTACGACGATTTCTTTGCGCAAAATCCAAATTTTACCGCGCTAAAAGGCAGTGCAGAAATTGTTAATGCAAACGCAGTTTATCGTGAATAAATAAAACCTCCCTTGCCAACAATAGTGGCAAGGGAGTTGAAAATTATGGACGAGATAAGACGAGGAGAGGTTTTTTACGCGGATTTAAGCCCGGTCGTGGGCAGTGAGCAGGGCGGGATACGGCCTGTACTTATAGTACAAAACGATGTGGGCAACCGCCACAGCCCTACTGTGATAGCCGCCGCAATCACCTCAAAGCACGATAAAACAAACCTGCCCACCCACATCGGCATAAAAGCAGGCATGGGCGGGCTTACAAAGGACAGCGTAGTGCTGCTTGAACAAATACGCACACTAGATAAACGCCGCCTTCGCGAGCCCGCCGGAGTTATCGACCAAGATACCCAGCGTCAGGTAGACGAAGCCCTCGGCATAAGCTTTGGGCTGTCTAGCTTTTAATATATATCCACAGTATGCAAGATGCAAATTTTGTAGGGAGCGACGCCCTCGTCGCTCCCTACAATGCACAAACGCTTAAATTCTGCAAAAATGTCCACAATTTTTGCAAAAATATCAATATTTTTTGTGCACTTGACGAAAATGACTGGGTGCGGGCGATTTACACTTGTACTCGGTGCGAAAACATGTTATAGTACAAATACTGAAAACATCTGTACGTACTACGCGCACAAATTGCTGAAAGGGAGCATAAAACTTGGAGAAGCGCTTTTTACTTATCGAGGTCGGCGTTTTGCCCGATGTATTTTTAAAGGTACTAAAGGCAAAAGAGCTGCTTGCAAGCGGCGAAGCGAGAAACGTTTCCGCTGCCACTAAAATTGTAGATTTATCACGAAGTGCATTTTATAAATACAAAGACAGCATTTTTGATGTTGAAAATAATAAAGAAGTCATCACCGTCAACGCCACGCTGCTTGACGAGACAGGCGCTTTGCAGTCGCTTCTTGCCGCTATTTCCGCGGCGGGCGCATCAATTGTCACCATCAATCAGTCAACGCCCGAAAGCGGCGCGGCACGCGTTGCCGTCTCCATGCGCACAGGCAATATGCGCATGGAATTTGACGAGATGCTGAACGCACTACGTCATCAGCGCACTGTTATTGACGTGCGCCGCAGCGTGTAAATATATTGTAAGGGAGAAGAGGAAATGGCAAAAATTGCAATACTTGGTTACGGCACTGTCGGCAGCGGGGTTTTAGAGGTCTTGCGCCGCAACGCGCAAAGCATCGAACGCCGCGCAGGGCAGGCGGTCGAAGTGAAATACATATGCGATATCCGCGACTTTTCGGCTCACCCCGACGCAAAGCTGTTTGTAAATAACATCGACATAATACTTAACGATCCCGAAATTGTAGCCGTGGTAGAGACAATCGGCGGCATAAAACCCGCGTATTTTTATGTGAAATCAGCGCTTGAAAGCGGCCGCCACGTCGCCACCTCAAACAAAGAGCTTGTGGCAAAGCACGGCGCAGAGCTTTTGGCTATCGCGCGTGAAAAGGGCGTTTGCTTTTTATTTGAAGCGTCAGTCGGCGGAGGCACGCCCGTTATAACACCGATGCACCAGTGCCTTGCGGCGAATGTTGTCAGCGAGGTGCAGGGCATTGTAAACGGCACAACAAACTTTATGCTCACAAAAATGGCACGCGAAAATATGAGCTTTGACGAAGCGCTCAAAGTCGCGCAAAGCCTCGGCTATGCGGAGACAATCGACCCCTCGGCGGACGTTGACGGCATCGACGCACAGCGCAAAATCGCCATTCTCGCAAGCCTCGCATACGGCTATCACGTCTACCCGCAAAATGTTCCCACGCGCGGCATACGCAATGTCACAGTCAAGGATATCACGCTTGCCAAAACGCGCCTAGAGTGCGCGGTGAAGCTTATCGCGTGGTCAAAGCGCACAGACGACGGCGCAGTTTCGTGCGGCGTAGAGCCGTGCCTTGTGCCAAATTCAAACCAGCTTTCGGGCGTTGAGGACGTTTACAACGCTGTTTTGATGAAGGGCGATATGCTCGGCGATGTCGTATTTTACGGCAAAGGCGCGGGCAAGCTGCCGACGGCGTCGGCTGTTGTCGCAGACGTAATCGACGCGCTCAAAAACGGCACGCAAATTCACGACAGCCTTTTCTGGCAGGAGCGCGAGCCGATAGACGGTTATTATCAAGATGCGGGTAAATACGCATATTATGTGCGTATAAAGGGTAATGAAACAGACGCAAAAACGTGTTTTGGCAAAGATGTAGAAATTATTGCAGTTGACGACGAGTGTGTATTTATCGTTCGCGGCGTGACGGCTTCAGAGCTTGCCGCAAAGTGCGACAAAGCCGCGTCAAACGGCGTAAGCGTCGGAAATACGCTCAAAATGCTGCCGGAGGACTGATAACAGTGATAACGATAAAAGTGCCCGCAACAAGTGCAAATATCGGCTCGGGCTTTGATTCCTGCGGTATGGCGCTGTCGCTTTACAACACAGCGGCGTTTGAGGAGAGCAACAGAATAGACATCACCTCCGCCGACGGTAGCTTTGTGCCGCAGGGCGAGGCAAACCTCATCTACCGCACGGCAAAAACAGTTTACGAAAAATGCGGCAAAAGTTTAAAAGGGCTTAAAATAGTCCAGACAAACCCAATCCCGATGGCTCGCGGCTTAGGCTCGTCCTCCGCGTGCATCGCGGCGGGCATCATGGGCGCGAATGAGCTGCTCGGCAAACCGCTTTCGCAAAAGGATATTTTAACACTCGCGACAGATATCGAGGGTCATCCCGACAACGTCGCGCCCGCGCTCATGGGCGGGTTTGTCGTCTCGGCAATAGACGGCGGCGAGGTCTATTCGCTCAAAAAAACAATCAACGACTCAATATGCTTCGCGGCGTTTATCCCAAGCTTTAAGCTGCTTACGGAAAAGGCACGCGCGGCGCTGCCAAAAGAAGTTTCGCACAAGGACGCTGTATATAATCTATCGCGCGCGGCGCTTTTGGCGACAGCCTTTTGCCAGGAAAGGTACGATTTACTTAGCGTCGCAAGCAAAGATTCGCTTCATCAGCAATACCGTCTGCCGCTTATAGAGGGCGGGCAGGAGATATTCGATTTGGCAAAATCTCTCGGTGCGACGGCGCATTTTATCAGCGGAGCAGGCCCGACAATACTCGCGGTTGTAGACGCAAAGGACAACGCCTTTTTTGACAAGGCGCGTGCGGCGATAAGTGCCGACGAAAAAATGAATAAGTTTGATTTGCAACGCTTTGCACCCGACAACACGGGCGCAGTTGTGATATAGATATATAAGCGAAGGGAAAGGTAAATAGCATGGCACTGATTGTACAGAAGTTTGGCGGCTCGTCCGTCGCCAACCGTGACCGCGTGTTCAACGTGGCGCGCATTGTGGCCGACACCCACAATCAGGGCAACAATGTTGTAGTTGTAGTCTCTGCACAGGGCGACACAACAGACGACCTCATTGCCAAAGCGGGCGAAATAACGCACAACCCCTCACAGCGCGAAATGGATATGCTGCTTGCGACAGGCGAGCAGATAAGCGTTTCACTGCTCGCGATGGCGCTCAACGAGATAGGCTGTCCGTCAATAAGCTTGACGGGCTGGCAGGCGGGATTTTCAACAAACACCGCCTACACAAGAGCGCGCATCAAAAAGCTTAACGCCGAGCGCATCGAGACAGAGCTTTCCAAAAACCGCGTCGTGGTAGTGGCGGGCTTTCAAGGCTTAAACCGCTACGACGACATCACAACGCTCGGTCGCGGCGGGTCGGACACAAGCGCCGTCGCCATTGCCGCACAGCTTAACGCCGATTTGTGCCAAATATACACAGATGTAGACGGCGTTTACACAGCAGACCCGCGCATCGTCAAAAACGCCAAAAAGCTTTCGGAGATATCGTTCGACGAAATGCTTGAGCTCGCCTCGCTTGGCGCACAGGTGCTCAACAATCGCAGCGTAGAGCTGGCAAAAAAATATTCTGTAAATTTAGAGGTGCTTTCGTCTTTGGCGAACACACCGGGTACAATCGTCAAGGAGGTTGCTTCCGTGGAAGGTATGTTAATTAAAGGTGTCGCAAAAGACACAAACGTCGCAGTTGTCTCAATTTTAGATGTGCCGGACGTTCCCGGTATGTCGTTTAAGGTGTTCAGCCTTATGGCGGCGAAAAAAATCAACGTCGATATCATCTTGCAGTCGTCGGGCACAGGCGATAATAAGGACCTTATTTTCACCGTCCCGCTCGAGGACGCAGAGACGGCAAAAAAAGTGCTTGAAGAAAATCTTGCGCGCTTTGGCGGCAAAACCGTAAACGTTGACACAGATGTCGCAAAGGTAAGCATCGTCGGCGCAGGCATGCAGAGCCATTCGGGCGTTGCGTCAAAAATGTTCGAGACGCTTTACGACGCAAACATCAATATAAAGATGATTTCAACAAGCGAAATAAAAATTTCCGTCCTAATCGACAAAGCGCTCGCCGAAAAAGCAATCGTCGCAATTCATGACGCTTTTATAAACTAAGAATGTAGACTTTTATATATAAATTTGGTATAATATCGGGTAGGTGTTTAAATGCGCCTGCCCGATAATTATTGTTATTAAGAGGTGAACAATTTGTCGCTGTCAAGCAGAGCTTCACGCAAAAATAAAAAGCAGGATACTGTAAACGAAGCGCAGGATATCGCGCAGCAGCTTGAAGAAGAAAGCAGCGCCGCGATAAATCTGTTTGTCGACGAGGAAGATACACAGCGAAGCTATCGAGATCAACTTCTCGATTTATTGAGCGTAAAAGCCGTGCGCAGCGAGCCTGTTGCGGACGAGCCCGAGAGCGAAAAATCAGAGCCGGACGAAGCGCCTAAAAAGAAAACTCTCCGCCCTAAAAAGCCGGGCAAAAAGACGCTTAAATTAAAAAAAGCTGCGCCGACCGCCGAGCCGGAAATTGAGCCCGAAATAGAAGCGGAACCTGAACCTGAACCTGAACCTGAAATTGAAATTGAAGCTGAAATTGAACCAGAGCCGCAAGAAGAAGCTTTTGAAGAAATTCTTCCGATTGAAGAAATAACAGAAATAGAAGAAACCGAAGAAATATATGACCCGCAGCCGCAAATTGCCGCGCCGCAGCTTTTCCATAAGCTCGATTATGCGTCGCGCAAGGCAATTCTTTTGCAGTCTGCCAAGGACGAAAAAAAGCTTAGAAGAAAGCTTGTTTTGCGCCGCATATTCACGCTCATCATGGCGTGCGTCGTGTGCTCAGGCGCGGTTTTCGGCGTAAAGCTTGCGCTTAAAAACGGCACAGAGCTGCCGTTTGCAAATTTTGCCGCGCTAAAGCCCGCGCCCGAGACAGAGCTGCTTGAAGCGCCCGTCTCAAAGGGCTACGGAGAGCAGACAGAGCCCACCGTGACAGACGAAACGACAAATATGCAAGCCCCCGCCGATAAAACGTTGTGGTCGCTGCTGCTTTGCAACGAAACTCACGCGTTGCCTGAAAATTACGAAGCCACCGTCACATATGTAAAACCGTTTGAGGGCATTTCCGAGCAGCAGTGCGACTCGCGAATTGTCACACCGCTCAAAAATATGTTTGCCGCCGCCGAAAAGGACGGTGTTTACCTTTATTTCCGCTCGGGCTATCGCAGCTTTGCCACGCAGACAATCCTATTTGAAGCCATGCAGCAGGACTATATGTCGCAGGGCATGACGGCTCAAGAGGCGCTTGCCGCAACTAAAAGGCTGCGCAACGTGCCCGGAACGTCCGAGCACGAAACAGGGCTTGCGGTTGATATAGTGCCGCTCTCACAGCCCGACATGAACCTCACCGCGGCATTTGAAAGCACAAACGAAGCAAAATGGCTGCTTGAACACTGCGCCGAATACGGATTTATTTTGCGCTATCCAAAGGATAAAACCGCCCTGACAGGCACAAGCTTTGAACCGTGGCACTTCCGCTACGTCGGCACAGAGGACGCAGTAAAAATCATGTCACAGGGCATTTGCTTAGAGGAATATTTGGGGTAAGTTTACAAAATTTATTTGCTAATTTATAAAATTAACACCGTAGGGAGCGACGCCCTCGTCGCTCCGTTGCCGACAATTTGGACAAACCTAGCGTGACGTCGAGGACGCCGTCCCCTACAATGCACACTGTAAAATTATGTAAAACTTTCGGACGCGCAATGCGCGCCCCTACAATCCGTCGTCAATTTACGTCAAACGGTAGGGGCGGATTCCATATCCGCCCGCAATCTCGCGCAACTTTGCGGCGTGGAACATTTGTAAGGGTCGATGCCCACATCGACCCGTAGCAATATGCGTGATAATCGATTAAAATATATCCTTGCCAATACTGAACGGAGAAATAATTCAATGAACAGAAAACAGCTTGCAAACGGCACTTGTCTGACGGTGTTTCCGGTTGATAAATTCAAGCGCTGCCGCGTTTCGCTAAATTTCATATGGCAGGCAAGCCGAGCCACAGCCACCGCCGAGGCGCTTTTGCCAATGCTTATGGAGCGCGGTAATGCCGACTGCCCCGACATGACCGAGATGAGCAAAAAGCTCGCCGCCCTCTACGGCGCGTCGCTCGGCGTTGAGACAACAATCATAGGCGCAAACCGCGTGCTCACCGTCTCCGTGACAGGCATACGCGACAAATACGCCCTCAGCGGCGAAAAACTGACGCAGGAATACGCCGCGCTTGCCCTCGCAACGGCGTTTAAACCGCATCTGCCAAACGGCTGTTTTGATGAAGAGAGTGTCGAGATTGAAAAAGAACAGCTTTCGGAATTACTTCAAAGCGAGGTCAACGACAAGCGCTCTTACTGCGTGCGTCAGGCAAAACGCCGCTTTTTCGGCGACGCACCCGAGGGCATAGAGCGCAGTGGATATTTAGACGAAGTGCCCGCCTTAACGCCGCAAGCCGTCACAGACGCATATAAAAACATGATTTCACACGCGCAGATAGAGGTCATCGCCCTCGGCGCAGAGGATAAGGATATCGAGGCGCTTTTACTTGACGCGCTTTCTAAAATCGACCGTCAGCCGCTGCCGCTTGCTGACGTGAGCTATCGCCAAAAGCAGGACGAGCAAGCGTTCAAGCAGCCTGTCGATGCGTCGCAGGGCAAGCTTTGCATGCTGTTTACGCCAAATGAAATTATTGACGCTGACAATTTAAGCAAAATGCGCGTCGCAATAGGTCTGCTCGGCGGCACAAGCACGTCGCGCCTGTTTTTAAACGTGCGCGAAAAGCAGTCGCTTTGCTACTACTGCCCGTCGTCGTTCGCGTCGCCCACCAACATGCTTTCAATCGACTGCGGCATCGAGCACGCCGACGCGCAAAAGGCGAAGGCCGCCATCTTAAACGAGCTTGACGCGCTGCGCACAGGCGAGATAACAGACAAGGAGCTAGCCCGCACAAAGCGCTCGCTCATATCCTCGTTCAGCGCAGTGGAGGACTCGCTGTCAAGCATAGAGTTCTGGCATTTTTCCGAAATAATGCGCGGCTCGGACAAAACCCCCGCCGACGCAATGCACGAGATATCGCAGGTCACAGCACAGCAGGCGCAGGAAATGCTAAACAAATTTACGCTTTCCGTGACATATCTGCTCACAAAGGAGGGCGAATAATGCTCAGTGCTCCGCTTATGTGCGTCAGGGCAGCCGCCGCGCACGACACAATAAACCTTGAAAACGGCCTTACGGTTCTCGTCCACGAAATGCCCGGCTTCACGGGCGTTCACGCCGTCTACGCCACAAAATTCGGCAGCGTTGACCGCGAATTTGAAGCAAACGGCAAGCGCTACCTCATGCCCGCAGGCATGGCGCATTTTCTCGAGCACAAAATGTTTGAAAACGAGGACGGCGACGCCTTCGAGCTTTACGCCAAAACAGGCGCAAACGCCAACGCGTATACAAGCTTTGAAAAAACGTGCTACATCTTCACCGCGACAGGCCACACAGACGAAAACCTCGACATTCTTCTGTCGTTTGTTTCACACCCCTATTTCACCGACGAGACAGTCAAAAAAGAGCAGGGGATAATCGGGCAGGAAATCAGCATGTACGACGATTCGCCCGAATGGCGGCTCATTTTCACAACATATCAGTGCCTTTACAATAAAAGCTGGATTAAAGACGACATCGCGGGCACGGCGGAAACTATCGCCGAAATCACGCCCGAGCTTTTGTACGCCTGCACAGACGCGTTTTACCGCCCCGAAAATATGGTGCTCTCCGTCGCGGGCAACGTCACACGCAAGCAGGTGCTTGAAGCGTACGCAAGGGCTGATATAAAGCCAAAGCGCGGCAAGGTGACAAGAATTATCCCCGAGGAGACAGACGAAATTCCGTGTGCATATAAAGAGTTCACAATGTCCGTCGCAAAGCCGCTTTTGAGCGTCGGCTTTAAAGAAAAGCCACTTGAAAACGACGTGCTAAAGGGCGAAATCGTCTGCGACATGATAACAGAGCTAATCTGCGGCGGAATGACACCGCTCTATCGCAAGCTTTACGATGAGGGGCTTGTCAGCCCGGGCTTTTCGGGCGAATTTCTTTCGCTTTCAGGCGCAAACTGCATGGTTTTCGGCGGCGAGACAAGCGAGCCCGAAAAGGTTCGCGATCTGCTTTTAGCCGAAATTGCCCGCGTCAAAAAGGACGGCGTTGACAAACAGCTTTTCGCGCTTTGCAAAAACATGATGTACGGCGAGCTTGTTTCAGACCTTGAAAACATTGACGACGTCGCCTCAGGCATGGCTTCGGCGCATTTTAAAAACCGATCGCAGGCAGACGAAATCGCCGCGCTTGCAATGCTTGAAGCCGAGGACGTAAACGCCGCGCTCGCCTCAATGCTTTGCGAAGAACGCAGCGCCACAGTCATCATCCGCCCCGCAGGGCAGGAACAGGAGTAACATTATAAATGATATATCACGTGCAGTTTCCCGCGCTTGGCATAGAGCTTGACGTAAACCGCGTCGCGTTCACAATAGGCGGCATGAGTATCTACTGGTACGGCATCATGATAGCGCTCGGCCTCGGCCTTGCCTTGTGCTTTGGGTTTTTAAAGGCAAAAAGCTTCGGCATAGATTCCGACCGATTTGTCGATGTCGTCATGGTCGGCACAGTAATAAGCGTTGCGTGCGCGCGCGCGTTTTACGTCGCAATGGCACCGTTTGAATACGAGAGCGTGTGGGACATGATAAACATGCGCGACGGCGGCATAGCCATATACGGCGCTGTCATAGGCGCGTTCGGATCGGCGTATTTTCTCGCAAAATGGCGCAGGCTCAAGCTTTTGCCGCTGTGCGATTTGGTTTCCGTGTGCTTTTTAATAGGGCAGGGCATAGGGCGCTGGGGCAACTTTTTCAATCAAGAGGCGTTCGGCACTAATACAAATTTGCCGTGGGGCATGTACAGCGAGGGCACAAATGAATTTTTAAAGCTCGCGATAGTCACCGCGCCAAACGGCGTTTCCATCGACCCCACAGCGCCTGTTCACCCGACGTTTTTGTACGAGTCGATATGGTGTCTGCTCGGCTTTTTGCTGCTTTGGGCGTATATGAAGCACCGCAAATTCGACGGCGAGATTTTCCTTATGTACATTGTATGGTACGGTTTAGAGCGCTGTGTCGTCGAGGGCTTGCGCACAGACAGCCTCATGATAGGCGGCGTGCGCGTCAGCCAAATGATAGCAGTTTTATCTGTGGTAGTCGGCTTGGCACTTTTAATTTATCTTCGCAGAAAAAACAAGGACAAGGCGCTCGTGGTACATTATACATTCGCGGGAAAAGGCGTGCCCGAGGGCGCGGAAATGTCGTGGCTGCTAGGCGAAACACCGCCCACCGACGCGCAGCTTAAAAAGCAAAGAGAGATAGCAATAAACCTCAAAAAGCAGCTCGACAGCGGCGCAAAGCCAGTCGGCGTATGGAATTAGATTTAGAAAAACGGAGGTAAACAATATGTCAGCACAGCTTATCAGCGGTAAAATCCTTGCTGCGCAGATGAAAGAAAGCGTCGCAAAGGACGTTGCGGCGCTTAAAGAAAAGGGCGTTCACGCGCGTTTAGCCGTTATAATTGTAGGCGATAACCCCGCGAGCAAGGTTTACGTAGCGGGCAAAGCGAAGGACTGCGAGGAGTGCGGCATATTGTCCGACGTCATCCGTATGCCCGAGGACACAACAGAAGAGCAATTACTTGCAAAAGTGCACGAGTGCAACGAAAACGATGAAATTCACGGCCTTTTGGTTCAGCTTCCGCTGCCAAAGCATATCCGCGAAAAAAATATCATCGACGCGATATCACCCGCTAAGGACGTAGACGGCTTCACGCCCGTGAACGTCGGCAAGCTCGTTATAGGCGAGGACTGCTTCATGCCCTGCACGCCCGCGGGCTGCATCGAAATGCTCAAAAGCACCGGCATGGAGATATCGGGCAAAAACGCCGTCGTGATAGGCCGCAGCAACATCGTCGGCAAGCCCGCCGCGCTCATGCTGCTTGCAAATAACGCAACGGTGACAATCTGCCACTCAAAAACGCAGAATTTAAAACAGCTTTGCGCGCAGGCGGACATTCTAGTCGCCGCCATAGGCAAAGCCGGATTTGTGACAGGTGATATGGTCAAAGAGGGCGCGGCAGTCATAGACGTAGGCATAAACCGCGGCGACGACGGCAAGCTTCACGGCGACGTAGACTTTGAAGCCGCAAGCGAAAAAGCCGCGTTCATAACCCCCGTCCCCGGAGGCTTAGGCTTGATGACACGCGCAATGCTTATGAAAAATACGCTTAAGGCGGCGCAAACCTATTCGGGCGATTCGTGAATCGCCCCTACGATTTTTGTTCGCCGTTAAAAAGCGGTTGCAATTCAATTGTTTCACGCAGAAAAAACGCGAAAAACGAAAATGACGCAAGCGCAAATATCACGCGCATAAGTGTTGTCAGCCACATGCCGACGTTCAGCGTTAAGCTTATAAGGCGGCTCATGCCTGTTATTTCGGCAAACGAGTAAAAATATTGCGTGTATGCGCTGTGCGATATTATGCCGAGCACAAGTGGCACGCACAGCACAAGCATAAAATAGCAGCAGTAGCCGATTATTATGTAAAATGATGATTTTGCGCTGTCGCGAACAAGCAGACACGCCGCAATGCAGATAAAGCAGTGCACAAGAAAAAGAAAAAACGTCAAATACGCCGTCGTGCCCGAGCGCAAAAGGCAGCTCACGATGTCGTAAAGCGACACGGCGGCAAGCAGCGGCATCACTATATTTATAAACGCAAACCGCGTTTTGCTCTCAAAAAGCGTCTGCGGCGCAGTGCGAATTTTTTCTGTTGTCATAAAATCGTCTCCTTACATAAGGCTGTTTAGCCTATTATCGCACATTTTTGTGATAAAATCGAGTACTTTTTTAATATTTACAAACCGAGGTGGTTACATGGCGGGCGATTTACACACGCACACAAATTTTTCCGATGCGTCAAGCGACATCGAAACGCTGCCGCTACTTGCCGCAAGAGCAGGCATGACGCATCTTGCGGTGTCTGACCACGACACCGTGCTCGCCATAAATTACGCAAACGAGCACAAAACGCAAAACGGCGTTCAGCTTATCCCCGCAGTTGAGCTGACAGGCTTCGACGCGGCTCAGGGCGAGCGCGTGCATATTCTCTGCTACTACCCCCGCGTCACAAAGGAGCTTGTGAGCTTTTGCGCATTAATGGCACAGCGGCGCAACGAGGCAGTAGGCAAAAGTCTTGCTGAAATTGAGCAGCTATATCCGCAGTTTAAACGCGAGGACGCGCTAAAATACGCCCAAAAAAGCGGAGTGCTTTTCAAAACCTGCGCCATACGCGTGCTGTTTGACTACGCCTGCACAGACGGAATTTATAAAGATTTATACAAGCAGCTTTTCGGCAAAAACGGCACCGTTTTGCACAATCCCGCATATGAAAGCGTGGCAGACGTGCTAAAAATGGCGCGCGGCACAGGCGGCGTCATAGTCATCGCACACCCAAGCGTTTACCACAGCATGCCGCTAGTGCGCCGCCTCGCCGCAAGCGGAGAGATAGATGGCGTTGAAATAAACCACCCGCGCAACACCGCAGAGGACAAAAAAGAGCTTGCGGAGATTGCAAAAAAATATAACCTCATAGTGACAGGCGGCAGCGACTTCCACGGCATGTACAGCGCCAAACCAAACCCGCTAGGCTCGTTTACAACAGACGATGAGAATATTGCACGGATACAAAAGCTTGCATTGTAGGGACGCCATACATGGCGCACCTACAATTCGACGCAAATTCACGGTGAACCGTAGGGGCGGATTCCATATCCGCCCGCGCAGCTTTACACAAATTCACATTCAGAAAGGATTTTTAATATGACACACACACGCAGAAACCGCGGGGTTTGCTCACTTTCGACTGCTGTTGAGCTTGCGCCCGACCACACTATCGAAAACGTATCCGTCACAGGCGGCTGCAACGGAAACCTAAATGGCATCTGCTCGCTTTTGCAGGGTATGAAAGCCGAGGACGCTATCGCTCGCTTAAAGGGCATGACCTGCGGCATGAAATCCACCTCATGTCCCGACCAAGTTGCGCTCACGCTTGAAGAGGCAATTGCCGCAATACGATGAATAAAACAATACGCCGCGCCCATACTTCAAAAGCGAAGGGGGCGCGGCGCTTTGTTTTATAAATTTACAGGCTTTTCAAAAATTGGCAGTAGGCTGCTCTGCACTGCCATAAAAACGGCTCAGCAGCTAGGCAGCAGCTATGTCGGCACAGAACATCTTCTGCTCGCCATGACTAAAGAGGATACAAGTGCTCGCGAATTTCTCGCGCAGCACGGCATTTTTACAATAAATCTCATGCGCGAGCTAAACGTGGCAAGCTGCACAGGCATAAGGCCGTACCTGACGGCAAAAAACTTTACGGCAAACTTAAATAAAACGCTCGACAATGCGCTTATTGCGGCTTCCGACATGAGCGTTCAGCTTGCGGGCGCGGAGCAACTGCTGACGGCCGTGCTTGAAAATAAAGAGTGCACCGCCGCGCGCACGGCGCAAAGCCTCTGCACCTCGTATGCAGACACGCTTAAAGCATGTCAACGGCTGTCAGGGCGCGCATTTTTATTTCAGCAAAAGCCAAAGGAGACGTCACACACAGTGAAAAATGCCGAAAAATACACGCGAGATTTAACACTGCAAGCAATGGAAAATACACTCGACCCCGTGCTTGGGCGCGACGCAGAGCTTGGCGACGTGATGCGCATACTATGCCGCCGCCGCAAAAATAATCCGTGCCTTGTGGGCGAGGCGGGCGTTGGCAAAACAGCCATCGCCGAGGGGTTGGCGCTCTGTATTTCACAGCGCAAAGCTCCGCCGCCGCTTTTAAACAGGCGCGTGTTATCGCTCGATTTAACGGCGCTGCTCGCGGGCACAAAATACCGCGGAGATTTCGAGGAGCGGTTTCAGACAGTTCTAAATGAAATATCCCGCGCCAAAGGTTGCACAGACCATTTTGCAGGGGCTTTCGCCGCGCTATGAGGGCTTTCACAATGTGAAAATTCTGCCCGAGGTGTTCGAGACGGCTGTCGCGCTGTCACGGCGGTATCTTCCGGGGCGCTATCTGCCCGATAAAGCGCTCGATTTGCTCGATGAAGCCTGCGCCGCCGTGCGCCTTGACGACAAAACAAAAACCGTCACCGCGCACGACATAGCGAGGGTTTGCGCAAGGCAGAGTGGCATTCCGCTTCAAAAGCTTGAGGCGAAATCGCAGAGTGCCGCCGAGCTTTACGCCGCTATTTCACAGCGCGTGACAGGTCAAGCCGAAGCCGTAAAAAGCGTCTGCGCCGCCATGTGCCGCGCCGCGTCGGGGCTTTCGGACGCGTCAAAGCCGATGGGGTCGTTTCTTTTTCTGGGCCCCACAGGCGTTGGCAAAACAGAGCTTGCAAAGGCGCTCACGCAGGAGATTTTCGGCACCGAAAAGGCGCTGTTACGGTTTGACATGAGCGAATATATGGAGCAGCACGCCGTGAGCCGCCTCATCGGGGCGCCGCCGGGCTACGTCGGCCACGGCGAGGGCGGCAGGCTGACGCAGGCCGTGCGCCGCCGCCCGTACTGCGCGGTGCTGTTTGACGAGGTCGAAAAAGCTCACCCCGACGCGCTGAATTTGCTCTTGCAGATAATCGACGAGGGGCGCTTGACGGATTCCGAGGGCTACACCGCAGATTTTACAAATACGGTCATAATTTTCACAAGCAACGCGGGCGCACAGTGCCGCGTGTCGGACGTTCCGCTCGGATTTGGGCAGTCAACCGCATCTTTTTGCAAAAGTGACGCGCTCGCCGCAGCAAGAGGCATTTTTCGCCCCGAGCTTCTCGGCAGGCTCGACGAGGTGACGGTGTTTTACCCGCTAGACCGCGCATCCTTGCTCGCCATAGCTGAGAGACAGCTCTGCTTGCTCGAAGCCCGCGCCCAAAATGCGGGCATGAAGCTTGCGCACACAGACGACGTTTGCGCCGCGCTTGTCGATATGTCAAACTGCGCCCGCTACGGCGCAAGAGAGATAAAGCACACGCTTGAAAAAGAGATATCGCGCCTTTTAGCCGACGCTTCACCCGCAAAAAAATCCGCACTCGTGCTCGACGCAGACGGCGGAAAAATAATTATAAAGGAAATGCGAAGCGATAAAAAAGAACAAATTCGGCTCGGCTGTGTGGCAATGACGTCATGATTTTTGCGCGTTTAAGGCTTTCGCCAAAAGCGCCACGGCGTTTTCAATATCGCTCTGCGTCATGCCCGCATAGCCCAAAACCACCGTCGAGGGCAGACAGCCGTCCGCGGAATTTTCGTAGTATTCGCTCAACCCGTTGAGATGTATGCCGCTTTGCTTTGCAGCGGCTTTGATTTCTTGCTCGGTCAATTTGCCGTGCACTTGTAAAAGCAAATGCAAGCCTGTGTGGCTGCCGTAAACAGTCGCGCCGCCGCGCCCGAAGCTGCTGTAAATCGCCTTCAAAAGCACGTCGCGGCGCTGGCGGTACTCTATGCGCAGGCGGTTTAAGTGCCGCGCGTAGTAGCCGCCGCTCATAAACCCCGCGAGCGTTTGCTGTTCAAAGCGCGATACAGTCGAGGAATAAAACCCAAACTGCGCGTCAAAACGGCTCAAAAGCGACTGCGGCAGAACCATGTAGCCTATGCGAAAAGCGGGCGCAATGCTCTTTGAAAAGGTGCTTATATATATGACTCTCTCGCCGCCGCCAAGCCCTTGCAGGCAAGGCACAGGCTTTGTGTCAAACCGAAATTCGCTGTCGTAATCGTCCTCGATGATATACCGCCCCTCGGCGCTGTCCGCCCACGAAAGCAGCTGCGTGCGCCGCGCAATAGGCATTGTTATCCCCGCGGGAAACTGGTGGCTTGGCGTGACATATGCAAGTGAAGCGCCGCTTTTTTCAAGCGCGTCCACGCTTAAACCGCTCTCGTCAAGCGGCACAAACTCAACGCTTGCACCGTTGTTTTCAAGTATGCGGTGCGTCCGCGCATAGCCTGGGTTTTCAACCGCAAACGTGCTCTCGTTAAACATTCGCGCCAAAAGCGAAAGCAGATATTCAATGCCCGCGCCGACTATTATTTGGTCTGCCGTGCACTGTGCGCCGCGATATTCGTGCAGGTGCGCCGATATAGCCTCACGCAAATTTTCGTCGCCCTGCCTTGCGCCGTGGTTGAGAAACGCGGGGCTGCCCGCCATGATATCTCGCTGAATGCGCCGCCATGTCTTATAAGGAAAGAGCGCCGTGTCAATGCTCGATGTTTCAAAATTATAAATATATTCCTGCTTTGCCGCCGTTTTTTCGCTCGTCGCCGCTCCGCGAATTGTCTTTTTCGCAAGCGGTATATCTGTTTTTTGCACAAAAAATCCGCTCTTGGGCTTCGCCAAAACATACCCCTCTGCGACAAGCATTTGGTATGCTGTGTCAACCGTGTTCACCGCAAGCTGCAAATCCTGCGCAAGACGGCGCTTGCTCGGCAGCTTTTCGCCGCTTTTAAGCCTGCCTGTGCTTATTTCGTTCACAAGATGCTTATACAGCTGCATATACAACGCTTCGCCGCCGCAAGGCGTAAAAACCGCGCTTTCCATTTTGCACACCCCTTTAAACTGATACCATAAAAATTTTATATATTGAGAGTTTCAATAGGTTCAAATGCTGATATAATCAATATAAACTTTTGCAAAGGCAATGTCAATAGATATGTCCGAAATCTTACCGCTGTCATTCTGAGGAGCGCAGCGACGAAGAATCTTAAAATTCAAGTCGAAGTGCAAAAGATTCTTCGATGCGCTCAGAATGACACCGGAGCGGATGTGTCAATATTAATTGGTAAGAGGGGAATAAATATGGAAACAAAATCAAAATTCAGCGTGAGACAGCTTGCGATAATCGGGCTTTTGAGCGCGCTTGTGTTTGTGTTCAGTTGGATACAAATACCGCTTGGCGAGGTGGCTCGCATACATTTGGGCAACGTTTTCTGCGCGTTGTCGGGCCTTTTGTTTGGGCCGCTTGCGGGCGGGCTTGCGTCGGGCTTCGGCAGCATGCTTTTCGACTTCACAAACCCGCTTTACATCTCCGAGAGCTGGATAACCTTCATAACGAAGTTTTTCATTGGCTTTCTTGCGGGCGTAATCGCACATAAAGGCGCGGGCGTGAGCCTTAAAAAAGACATAATCGGCGCGACAGTCGGCAGCTTGACATATGTTGTATTGTACCTCACAAAGTCATATATAATGAAGTACCTCATCGAGCACCAAGACATAGGCGCCGTTATGACGCAGATTGTCACAAAGGGCATCACCTCAACAATAAACGCTATTTTGGCAATAGTGGTGTCGGTGCTGCTTGCCAAAATGATGAGGCCGGCACTGGCTAAGGCGGGGATATTAGCTAAGTAAATAGAAAGAAAAAGAGAAGAGAGAAGAAAGAAGAAGTAAGGAGTGATTGCTGAGGCGTCACTCCTTAACTTTTCTCTCTTCTCGCTTCTTTCTTCTTTTTGCTTTTATTTCTTCTTTTTATTTTCGTTTTCAATTTCCATCGCACACACTCGTTTTGCCAAATTAGCAAGCTGCTGATGCACGATATCAGGGTAGTCTCGTTGGTCGAGATCCTCGCTTGCGTGGGAGCAGACCTTTTGGCCGTTTATGCGCACTATGCTTGCGGGTATGCCTATTGCTGTCGCGTTTGGCGGTATGCAGCTCAGCACTACGCTGTTTGCGCCTATGCGGCTGTTTTCGCCTATTGTTATGGGGCCAAGCACCTTTGTGCCTGTGCCGATGAGCACGTTGTCGCATATCGTCGGGTGGCGCTTGCCTGTGTCCTTGCCTGTGCCGCCCAGCGTAACGCCGTGGTAAATGGTCACGTTGTCGCCAATTTCAGCCGTTTCGCCTATTACGACGCCCATGCCGTGGTCTATAAAAAGCCCGTTGCCTATTGTTGCGCCGGGGTGTATCTCGATTCCGGTAAATCCGCGCCCCCACTGGCTGACCGTGCGCGCGAGAAAAAACCGTTTATGGCCGTAAAGCCAGTGTGATATTTTGTAATATATAAGCGCGTGAAACCCCGGGTAAAGCAGCATAACTTCGATAAGGCTGCGTGCCGCGGGGTCTTTTTTGCGCATAGAACGTGCGTCTGCAAGTAATCCCATATAAATTTCTCCTTTGCATTTTTTATAGTATACCATATTCGTCTAAAATATAAAAGTGGCAAAAAAGGATGATAAAAATTCATACTACCGCAAGCTAAGATAAAGGGCTATACTCTAGTTAAAGAGAAACCCTTTCGGTGTAAGAAGGAGAGCGAAAAATGAAAAGTAAAGAAAAGAAAGGCGGGACGCTCGCGGACAGAATACCAAACCGCGTGTGGCTGTTTATATCATTTGCGGCTGCCATGCTGCTGTGGTACATATTGTCCATCATTCCCGCAACAAGCAGAGCGTTTCCAAACGTCGTTGTAGTATGTCAAAGCATACACGCGCCTTCGCCGCAGCGAAAACAGCCTGCTTTTCTTCATAAACAACGTCTCACAGCTCACAGCCACCGAGCGCGCGCTTGTAAAACTGCTCATCGAAGGAAAAAAGGTCAAGGAAATTGCCGACATTCGCTGCGTTGAGGTCGTCACAGTCAAAACGCAAATCAAAGGTCTGCTGCGCAAATTCGGGTGCAGCCGCACAAAAGAAATTGTACAAATGATCGACGAGCTAAACGTCGCTCATCTTTTTTAAAGGAGAACAAAAATGGACACTTCATATTATCAGATTTCCGCAGAACAGCTTGGCGAAAATGCCAAAATTCCGCTCTTAAAGCTTGGCGATTCAGGCGAGGTCTTTTACGAAATAGCGCTTGAAATGGTCGAGGCTATAAAGGCAAACAACGCCGCGGGCAAGCACACTGTATTCATCTGCCCTGTAGGCCCCGTCGGACAGTACCCGATATTTGTGCGCATTGTAAACCGCGATAAAATCAGCCTCAAAAACTGCTGGTTCATCAATATGGACGAATATCTTAACGACGACGAGACGTATATCGACGAGGCAAGCCCGCTGTCGTTCCACGGTTTTATGAACCGCAACGTGTACACAAAAATCGACGCAGACCTCCTCATGCCGCCCGAGCAGCGCATTTTCCCCGACCCCAAAGACCCCGAGAACATTCAGCGCGTAATTGAAAAGCTGGGCGGCGTTGATATCGCGTTTGGCGGCATCGGCATAAATGGGCATCTGGCGTTCAACGAGCCGCAGGATGAGCTTACAGCCGAGCAATTTTCAAAGCTTCACACCCGCGTGCTTAACATAAGCCGCGAAACCCTCACCGCAAACAGCATAGGCGATTTGAACGGCGCAATAGACGCAATGCCGAAAAAATGCGTCACAATAGGCATAAGCGAAATCCTCGGCGCAAAAAAAATTCGCCTCGGCGTTTTCCGCGACTGGCACCGTGCCGTCGTGCGTCAAGCCGCCTACGGCGAGGTCAGCGCACATTTCCCCGCAACTCTCGTTCAAAATCATAACGACGCAATGATAATCGTAAACGCAAACGCTGCAAAGCAGCCGTTTTGAGGTGCAAAAATGAGCGATTTACTTATTAAAAATGTGCAAATTTATAAAGACGGCTCGTTTGAAAATGGCGAAATAGCCTGTCATGACGGCAAATTTACAGAAGCCGCCTCCACAAATGCAACTGTGCTCGACGGCAAGGGAATGCGCCTTGTGCCGGGCTTTATCGACGTTCACACCCACGGCGCAGACGGCGTAGACGTAAACGCCGCCACGCCCGAGCAGCTAAAACAGATATCCGCGTTTTTCGCCACACAAGGCACTACCGCCTGGCTCGCAAGCGTGCTAACGGACACCGAAGAACAGACGCTCAAATGCATCGACAACATAAAATCGGTCATGGCGGGCAGCGGCTACGGCGCACAGCTTATGGGCGTGCATTTAGAAGGGCCTTTTTTGAGCACCGAATACAAAGGCGCAATGCCCGAATATCTTTTGCAAAAAGGCAACGCGCAGCTTTTTCGCAAATATCAAAAAGCCGCCGACGGCGCTGTAAAATACATGACGGTTTCGCCCGAGGTCGACGGCGTGCCGGATATGATAAAGGAAATTTCGGGTGAGGTCGTCGTCGCGATAGGTCATTCCGGCGCAGATTACGAGACGAGTATGCGGGCAATCGCAAACGGCGCGCGCTGCATAACGCACACCTTTAACGCAATGAAGCTGTTCCATCAGCATTTTCCCGCCATCATGGGCGCTGCGCTTGAGAGCGACGCGTGGTGCGAGGCAATTTGCGACGGCAGACATCTTCACCCAGGTACGGTGCGAATGCTCATTAAATGCAAAGGCCGCGACAAGGTTATCGCCGTCACCGACAGCATAATGGCCGCGGGCTTGCCCGACGGCAGCTATAAGCTCGGCGTAAACGACGTTGTCGTGGTTGACGGCGACGCAAAGCTTGCGTCAAACGGCGTCCGCGCAGGCAGCACGCTCACGACGGGCAAAGCGCTCAAAAATCTTGTCAAATTCACAGGAAAAGACGTCGAATATGTGCTGCCGATGCTGACCTCAAACGTTGCCGAAGCACTGCGCATATCAGACAAAAAAGGCAGAATTAAAGCAGGCTTAGACGCAGATTGCGTGCTGCTTGACGATAATCTAGACGTAGCCGCCACAATAGTGGGCGGAAAAGTGGTATACAAAAATTTTCAAGAGTGATATAATATAAATATTGTGCGTTCGCTATATTTTTGTAGGTGCTGTAAAAAAAAGAAAAGATAAGATATAAGAAAGAAGAAGTAAGGTGTGACGCCTGCGGACGTCACATTTTAATGATTTGCAGTTTTCTGTTATTCTGAGCGAAGCGAAGAATCTTTTGCGCGTTATCGTAGGTTTTAAGATTCTTCGCTTCGCTCAGAATGACAAGGCGTGCTATCCATTAAAATGTGACACCGCAGCGTCACTCATTAATTTTTCACTTTTCATTTTTTTACAGTCCCTACAATATGCGAACGAAAATCCCCCATTAAAAGGAGCAACCAAATGACACTCATTCTTTTACTCGTCAGTTTTTTTGCCAGCATCGCGGGCGCGATATGCGGCATCGGCGGCGGCGTTATCATCAAGCCTGTGCTTGACACTCTTAACATCGCGGGCGTCGCCACAATCAGCTTTTTATCGGGCTGCACGGTGCTCAGTATGTCGTGCTACTCCGTCGGCAAAGCACTGGCGGCAAAGGAGAGCCTTGTCGATTTTAAAACAGGCACACCGCTTGCAATAGGCGCGGCGATAGGCGGCATTCTAGGCAAAAACCTTTTCTCCGCCCTCACCGCCGCAGCGCCGGACCCTCAGCGCGTCGGCGGATATCAAGCCGTATGCCTTGCAATAATTACACTAGCGACTCTAATTTACACGCTAATGCAGTCGCGCATTAAGACGCACAAGGTCGAAAATTGGCTTGTATGTATCGTAATCGGCCTTGCGCTCGGCGTTATGTCAAGTTTCCTCGGCATCGGCGGCGGGCCAATAAACCTTGTTGTTTTATACTTCTTTTTCTCAATGTCCACAAAGGTCGCCGCGCAAAACAGCCTTTACATAATTTTAATAAGCCAATTGACAAGCCTTGCTACAACCCTAGTCGCAAACAGCGTGCCCGAATTTAACTGGATTTGGCTGATTGCGATGGTATTAGGCGGCGTCGGCGGCGCAATAGCAGGCCGCACAATAAATAAAAAGCTAAAAGACGAGCACGTCCGCAAGCTTTTCATAGTACTAATGGCAATAATTATAGCCATAAGCTGCTACAACGCATTTAGGTTTATGGCGTAGGGGCGCGCACAATGTCAACTTGGTAAGATAAAATAGTGCGCAAGCTCCCCTCATCAGTCGCCTGCGGGCGACAGCTTCCCCCCGAGGGGGGAAGCCTTTAAAGCCTTCTCCTTTAGGAGAAGGTGGCGCGACGTAGGAGCGACGGATGAGGCGAGTTTGCACAAATTTATAAGCCACCGCAGTACACGTTTACTGCGGTGATTTTTTATGGATGAAAATGGCTGTTTATTATTGTGCACAAACAAACCTCATAAAGTTTGTGCACGTTTGTGATTGAATTTGATTGAAAATAACTGTATAATAAACTCGAAAGGTTGGGATAATGATGTTGGCAGAGGAAAGATGGAGCGACATTTTAAAGCTTCTCACGGAAAAAGGCTCGGTGACAGTTCAGCAGCTTTGCACAGTGTTTGACGCGAGTGAATCGACAATACGGCGCGATTTATTAGAGCTTGATAAGCTTGGCAAGCTGCACAGGGTGCACGGCGGAGCAACGCTTTTAAGCGGCGAATACATCACCGACGAAGCCACCATGAGCGCCAAAGAAACGCTCGCTGTCGACCAAAAGCGCAGCATGGCCGAGTACGCCGCGTCGCTTATCACAGCGCAGGACTTCGTTTTCATCGACGCGGGCAGCTCAACGCTTTTGCTTGCACAGTGCATTTCAGGCGACGCGCTGAAAGCGTCCTACGTCACAAGCGGTATCGCGCACGCGCGCATTTTGGCGCAAAAGGGCTGCCGCGTGTATATCCCCGAGGGTCAGATACGCCCGAGCACCGAGGCAATCGTCGGCGCGGGTGCACTCGCAAGCCTTCAAAAATACAACTTCACAAAATCGTTTATCGGTACAAACGGCGTTTCGCTCACGGCGGGCTTCACAACGCCTGACGTTGAAGAGGCGCAGCTTAAAGCCACCGCCGTTCACCGCTCGCGCGAGGCGTGGTTTCTAGCGGACGATAGCAAGTTTGACAAAATTTACGCCGCTGTTATATGCAATATAACGGAAGGCTCAATAATTACAAATCATTTGCCGGAAACGCGCTATAAGGGGCAAACTAAGATAAAGGAGACGCAGCCATGATTTATACAGTGACCTTTAACCCCGCAATCGACTACGTTGTGCAGACAGACGCGTTCGCGCTCGGCAGTGTAAACCGCAGCAGCGGCGAAGCTTTTCAGTACGGCGGCAAGGGCGTAAACGTGTCGACAGTGCTCAAAAACCTCGGCTTTGACAACACCGCGCTCGGCTTTGTGGCGGGCTACGTCGGCACGTGGCTCGAGGACGGCCTTGAGGATATCGGCATAAAAACAGATTTTATCCGCCTTGAAAACGGCATGACGCGCATAAACGTCAAGATAAAAGCAGTCGAGGAAACAGAGCTGAACGGCGCCGGCCCACGCATTTCGCCGCACGCGATGGAAAAGCTTTACGCAAAGCTAGATAATCTGAAAAGCGGTGACGTGCTTATTTTAGCTGGTAGCATCCCGCCGATCCTTTCAGCCGACACCTACGAAAAAATAATGGCGCGCCTTGAAAGCAAGGGCATAAGCATTGTCGTCGACGCGACGCAGGATTTGCTTGTGAACGTGCTCAAATACCGCCCATTTTTAATAAAGCCAAACAACCACGAGCTCGGCGAAATATTTAATCTGACGCTCAAAACAGACGAGGAAATAACCGCGTGCGCACGCCAATTGCAAGCACGCGGTGCAAAAAACGTGCTCGTCAGCATGGCGGGCGACGGCGCACTGCTGCTTGACGAAAGCGGAAACGTGCACCGCATAGGCGCGGCAAAGGGGACAGTGGTAAACAGCGTAGGCGCAGGCGACAGTATGGTAGCAGGCTTCGTCGCAGGCTGGCTGCAAAAAAAAGACTACGCTTACGCGTTACGCCTCGGCACAGCCGCCGGCGCAGCAACAGCGTTTTCAATAGGGCTTTGCACGAAGCAGGCGGTGGATAAAATTTTGCAGACGATTTAGCCGTTATAATGCCTTCTCCTTTAGGAGATTAGCCCGCAGGCTATGCGTAGCGCAACCGACGAAGTCGGCACTTAGCGCGTAGAAAGGTGGCGCGACGCAGGAGCGACGGATGAGACAGGTTTGCACAAACCGTAAATTTCACCTCATCAGTCGACTTCGGCGACAGCTTCCCCTCAAGGGGAAGCCTTTCGCATCGAGGGTAGAAACGACACAGCAAAAAATCAATAACATTTTTTAAATATGAGAGGGGAAACACATATGCGCATCACAGATTTACTTTCCGAAAAATCAATCGCACTGGGCTTTTCGGCGCAAAATCAGGCACAGGTCATTGACAAAATGGTCGATTTGCAGTGCACGCACGGCAACATCACAGACCGCGCGGCGTACAAGGCGGCTCTTTACGAGCGCGAAAAAGAAGCGTCCACCTATGTCGACAACGGCATAACCGTCCCGCACGCAAAGGCCGCGTGCGTCACAGTGCCAAGTCTTGCGGCGCTTCGTCTTGCCGAGCCAATTCAGTACAATGAGGACGACTACGGCAAAAGCGACCTTTTCTTCATGATTGCCGCCCCGCAAAACGGCAATCTGCACGTCGATATGCTCGCGCGCATGATGCAAATGCTCATGAACGACGATTTTGTCGAAGCACTAAGAGCCGCAAAAACGCCTAAGGAGTTTCTTGCGAAAATCGACGCACAGGAGGACGCGCAGTTCGGCGACGAAAGCTTTACCGAAGAAAAAGCAGGCTACCGCATTTTAGCCGTCACCGCGTGCCCAACAGGCATCGCACACACCTACATGGCGGCGGAGGCGCTTGCGAAGGCAGGTCAAAAGCTCGGCTTTCCGTGCAAGGTCGAGACAAACGGCTCAGGCGGCGCAAAAAATGTTTTGACAGCAAAGGAAATTGACGAGTGCGACGGCATAATAATCGCCGCCGACAAAAACGTCGAGATGGCGCGCTTTGACGGCAAGCCCGTAATCACCACTCGCGTCGACGACGGCATACACAAGGCAGAGGAGCTTATAAACAAAATTGAGAGCGGCGAAGTGCCGATTTACCACGCAAAAGGCGGCAAAGCGGCTGTGCAGACGGCGGGCAGCGACAGCGTGGGACACACAATTTACAAGCACCTCATGAACGGCGTAAGCCACATGCTGCCGTTCGTAGTGGGCGGCGGCATAATGATAGCCCTCGCGTTTTTGTTCGACGATTACACCATCGACCCCTCAAATTTCGGCATGAACACCCCTCTCGCGGCGTTTTTCAAAACAGTCGGCAACTCGGCGTTTGGCTTCATGCTGCCTATACTCGCGGCGTTTATCGCAATGTCAATAGCTGACCGTCCCGGTTTAGCAGTCGGCTTTGCGGGCGGCGTTATGGCGATGAACGGCACAAACTTTGCAGACCTCGCAAACGGCAGCGCAACAGGCATTTCAGGCGGCTTTTTGGCGGCGCTTCTCGCGGGCTTCGCGGCGGGCTACATCGTAAAAGGGCTTGAATTTATAACCGAAAAGCTGCCCTCAAGCATCGACGGCATACGCCCGATGCTCATTTATCCGCTGGGCGGCATAATCATAATAGGCGTAGTGATGTGCGGCGTAAACCCGATAATGGGCATGATAAACACCGCTATTTCAGACTGGCTCGGCGCAATGGGCAGCACGTCTAAAATACTGCTCGGCGCAATTTTGGCGGGCATGATGAGCGTAGATATGGGCGGCCCTGTCAACAAAGCGGCATACGTTTTCGGCACGGCGGCAATCGCCACAGGCAATTACGACTCAATGGCGGCCGTTATGATAGGGGGCATGGTTCCACCGATAGCCATTGCGCTTTCAACCACGTTTGCGCCTAAAAAATGGACGCAGGAGGAGCGCCGGAGCGGCTTTGTAAACTACATCATGGGGCTGTGCTTTATATCCGAAGGCGCTATTCCGTTCGCGGCGGCAGACCCGCTTCGCGTTTTGCCAAGCTGCATCGTCGGTTCTGCCACAGCGGGCGCGCTGTCAATGCTGTTTGGCTGCACTTTAAGAGCACCTCACGGCGGCGTGTTCGTGTTCCCCGTCGTCGGCAACGCGCTCATGTACGTTATGGCGCTGATAGTCGGCAGCATAGTTGGCGCAGTGATTTTGACGGCGCTTAAAAAGACTAAAGCGGAGTAGGCTGTTTAGCAACTAAGTATTTACAAATGCGGTTCGTAGGGCAAGAGCAGAGCCCTTGCCCTACAGAATCATTATAATGGCGACAATCTGCTTTTCACTTGACATATTTTCCCCGCGGCTATAGAATTGAATTAATATAATTCACGCGGAGGAAGCTTTGATGAAATTTGAAAATATTCCGATTACCTTTCAGGGCGAAACGGCAAATCTTGCGCTTTATCTGCTCGATGACGTTGTGCCCGAAATTCAAAAAGCGCGCCCGATGGTCGTCATATGCCCAGGCGGAGGCTACGCATTTGTGTCGCCGCGCGAGGCAGAGCCTGTCGCAATGCAGATGCTTGCAATAGGCTGCAACGCCGCGGTGCTCACGTATTCTGTCGCGCCTGTGCGATATCCCGTCGCGCTATGTCAGCTCGCGTTAAGCGTCGCACATATACGTGAAAAGGCTGTCGAGTATCACACAGACCCCGATAAAATCGCCGTCTGTGGCTTTTCAGCGGGCGGGCATCTTGCCGCAAGCCTCGGCGTAAAATGGCAGCTCCCGTTTATGAAAGCGCTCACGCAGCTTGAAAACGAAGCCTTTCGCCCAAACGCGCTGATACTAAGCTATCCTGTCATAACAAGCGGAGCATATGCGCACGCGGATTCCTTCGTGAAGCTTCTCGACGAGGGCGCAACGGAAAATATGCTCGCGCAGCAGTCGCTTGAGGGCTTTGTCACGCCGTTCACCCCGCCTGTGTTTTTGTGGCACACGTGGGACGACGACACAGTGCCTGTTGAAAATTCTCTGCTTCTAGCAACCTCGCTCCGCGCGTCCGGCGTAAGCCTTGAAATGCACATTTTCCCGCACGGCATACACGGCCTTTCGCTCGCGAGCAAACAGACACTAAACGCCGAGGGCATCGGCGTTCAGCAGGAATGCCAGTGCTGGGTGAGCTTGGCGCAGGACTGGCTTGACAGATTATTTAACATATAAAAAAATGTCCTTCGCAAATTTGCGAAGGACATTTTTTTAATTTAAGCTTTTTCGTATTATGTCATAAATAACAGGCTTCATGTCGTCGATGGGCGCGGGGCGGTTTTCGATTATGGACGAGTAACACATGCTGCCCACAAGCGTCACGAGCGAAAACAGCAGCCTGAAAATATCCTCCGTCGGGCGGTTTTGCAAAGAGGGGATATTGCATAAATCCTGTTGCAGCCGCGCATACAGCTTGTCTGCGCCGCTTCGGATATCCTTTTCAAGGCTCGGCCACGAAAAATTGCGCTCAATAACACGCAAAACAAACGGCTCGCGCTTGAAAAATTCGACAATATAATCGACAAACGCAATGACGTTATCTGTCGGGTTAGGCGAGAGATGCTTGTCGAGAAAATTCAGCGCGTCGCTCATCACCTGATGGCTTATGCGTGCCGTGAGCGCGCGCAAAATGTCCTGTTTATCGTGAAAATAAAGGTAAAATGTGCCCTTTGCGATGCCTGCCCGCGTCACGATGTCGCTTATCGACGTTTTTTCAGCGCCTTGTGATAAAAATAAATCGTAAGCCGAGTCAAGCAGAGCCTGTCTTTTAGCGCTTTTCTGCGCGTCTAATATCAGCCCCATGTAAGGTGCACCTCCTTGAGCATTTGTATAAATCATACCTCAAATCCACAAAAATTGCAAAGAAACTTTGAGATTTATGAAATTACACAAATCAGTGCCTCGTTAAAACTGACGTTTGGTCATTTTGCATATTGACCGATGGTCAGTGCGGCTGTATAATGCTTATGTTGACCGTTGGTCATTATAAAAAACGGCGGCATAAGGAGGCTTTTTTACTTGAAAGGCATTGCAAAATTTATAGTAAAGCACCGTGCGATTGTGCTTATTGTGGCTGTGCTGCTGCTTATTCCCGCCTCGGTGGGCGCTATCGCGACAAAAATCAACTACGACATTTTGACATATCTCCCGCCGGAGCTTAAATCCATGATAGGCGAGCGAGCGCTTGAAAACGACTTTCACCTTGCCGCCACGGGCATGATAACAGCAGAGGGCTTGCCTACGAGCGATTTGCTCGCCATGAAGGACGATATTGCCGCGGTTGACGGCGTGACGCAGGTGTTTTGGCTGAGCGACGTGCTCGACCCATCCGTCCCTCCGTCGATGCTCCCGCAGGACGTGCAGGACTTCATGTACGGCAAAAACGCCTCCACAATGATGATAGTGCGCTTTGACGGCACAAGCGCGAGCGAAAGCACAATGAACGCCGTCGCGCAGATAAAAACTCTGCTTCGCAAGGACTGCTTTATAGGCGGCATGAGCGTCATTTTGCAGGACACAAAGGCGCTCGTCGATAAAGAGATGCCGCTTTATGTGCTATGCGCAGTCGGCGCAAGCTTGGCGGTGCTTTTTCTCGCGACGGAAAGCACCATTGTCCCTGTTTTATTCATGCTCGGGCTTGTTTTCCCGATTGTCTATAACTTTGGCACAAACATCGTTTTTGGCCAAATATCCTACATCACCGAGGCGCTCGCGACTGTTTTACAGCTTGGTGTCACGATGGATTTCTCAATATTTCTGCTTCACAGATACGAGGAGGAGCGCCGCACAAAAAGCGACGACGACGCAATGGTCGAGGCAATCTGCAACACCTTTACGTCAATAACAGCATCAAGCTTAACGACAATAGCGGGCTTCCTCGCACTGTGTACAATGCGCCTGACGCTCGGAAAGGATATTGGGCTTGTGATGGCAAAGGGCGTTTTCCTCGGCGTTGTGTGCACAATAACAATTTTGCCGTCGCTCATTCTCTGCTCAAAAAAGCTTGTGTACAAAAGCCGCCACAGGGTCATTATCCCGAAGCTGAAGCGCGGCTCAAAATTTGTTGTAAAGCATTATGTCGCGATGCTGGTCGTGTTTATAGTGCTGTTTATACCGTTCTTGATAGCGCAGTCAAAGGCTGACGTATACTACACACTGTTCGACAGCCTGCCGCAGGATTTGACGGGCATCGTCGGTACAAGCAAGCTCAAGGAAGATTTCGGCATGGATACAACGCATTTTGTCATGGTGGACGAAAGCATGACAACCCGCGAGATAAACGCGCTGTGCAAAGACCTTGACAACGTAGACGGCGTAAAGCAGGTCATCGCGATGGAAAAATATCTCGGCGCCGGCCTGCCCGACAACGTGCTGCCAAGCGACATAAGCGGGCTTTTCCACGCGGGCGGCTACAAAATGATACTCGTTAACTCGTCATACAAAAGCGGAACGACAGCTTTAAGCACGCAGCTTGACGAGATGGATAAGGTCATAAAAAGCTACGACACAGGCGGGCTTGTGACAGGCGAGGGCGCAATGACAGACGACCTTATAAAAATCGCCGACACGGATTTCGCCAACGTGAACATAGTTTCGATAGCGGCGGTGTTTATAATAATAGCGATTTCATTTGGCAGCCTGACAATCCCTGTGCTGCTCGTCGCATCAATCGAGGCCGCCATAATGATAAACATGGGCATTCCGTATTTTACTGGCACAAGCTTGCCGTTTATCGCAAGCATAGTCATAGGCACAATACAGCTTGGAGCGACAGTCGATTACGCGATACTTATGACGACGCGCTTCCGCGAGGAAATGCGGCTTGGGCGCAATAAAAAGGAGGCCGCGCAGATAGCTGTTGAAAATTGCAGCCAAAGCATACTTTCAAGCGGGCTGACGTTTTTCGCCGCGACAATCGGCGTTTCAATGATATCGCGCATGGAGCTTTTGCAGAGCATATGCCTGCTCATAAGCCGCGGCGCGCTGATAAGCATGTTCATCATAATCTTTATTTTGCCCTCGCTGCTCATCATCTGCGAGCCGCTTATAAATAAAACAACCATAAACTGGAAAGCTAAAAAGGAGCGCAGAATAAAATGCAAATGAATAAATTTAAACGCATAACAGCTGCCGCGTCGTCAATGGCGCTCGCGCTATGCACGCTTTGCACGCCCGCGTGTGCGGCATCAACAGTCGCAAAGGACGAAAACGTGTACGTCACGCTCAACACCGACGGCAGTGTGCAAAGCACAACCGTAAGCGAGTGGCTGCACAGCGACGACGGGCTTAACGGCGTTGAGGACGTGAGTAGCCTTGCAGGCATAACAAACCTTAAAAGCGACGATATGCCGCAGCAGGACGGCACAAAGCTCACATGGAGCACCGACTCAAAGGACATATATTATCAAGGTACAACAAGCGCCGAAACACCCGTGACAGCCAAAATCACATATTATCTCGACGGAAAAGAGACAACAGCCGAGGCCGCAAAGGGCAAAAGCGGACATATTAAAATAGACGTTGCCCTTGCGAATAATTCATATAAAACAGCCGAAATAAGCGGCGCAAAGCGCAAGGTTTACACGCCGTTTGTCGCCGCTATCGGCACAGACCTGCCCTGCGACAGCTTCACAAGCGTCAAGGCCGAAAACGGCACGGTGCAGACAGACAGCAGCAACCAAATAGTCGCGTTTGTGTGTATGCCCGGCATGAAAGCGAGCTTTGACGGTCTGCTTTCAGGTGAATTTGCCGATATTCAGCAGAAATTTTTAGACAATGTGACGATAGAAGCCGATGTGACGGACTTCACCGCGCCATCAATAATGATAGCCTATGCGACGGACGCAAGCCTGCTTGAAGGTCAGCTTGACACCGATAAATTCGGCGACGCTTTCAGCGACCTTGACAAGCTTGAAAATGCCACGCAGCAGCTTATGGACGGCGCAAACGCGCTTGCGGACGGCACAGCACAGCTTCGCACAGGCACACAAAGCCTTGCAAACGGAGCGCAGCAGCTGTCAAGCGGCACGGCGACACTCTCAAGCGGAGCGTCCACGCTCTCAAGCGGTGCACAGCAGCTTTCGGGCGGGGCGAACACTCTTAACGCGGGCGCGGCGACGCTCACAGGCGGGCTTGCCACGCTTTCAGGCAACAGCGCACAGCTAAACGCGGGCGCACAGCAGATAGCAAACGGCATACTTGCAAGCGCAAATACTCAGCTTCAAGCAGTGCAGCCCGGAACTCCGGCACTCACATGGGACAACTACGCGGCAGTTCTCGGCGCGCTTTCGGGCGTGAATGACGATAGGCTCGCACAGGCTAGAGCGGCGCTGTCACAGCTTTCAGGCGTGACGGACGACACAACGCTGACGGCGCTTATTTACCTTTCAAGCGCACAGCTGTCAAGCGCAGCGCCAAGCTTTGATGACTGCAAGGCAGCTGTCGCAGCGGCGGGCGTTTTAATGACACAGGCGCAGGCGGCAGCGGCGGACGGCGGCGCAATATATAACGCACAGGCGGCTGTGACGGCGGCGGGCGGCAATCCGCTTGCAGTGGCGCAGGTGGCGGCTGTCATGAACGGAATTGTCATGGCAAACAACCCGCAAATTCCCGACGCGTCATATATAACAGACGAAATGCGCGCGGCGGCGTATACCTCTCTCGCGGCAAATCTCGGCACGGCGACAGACGAGCAAAAGGCGCTCATCATAACAATGGCGTGCACCGACTGCGCCGCAAACGGAACAGTTATCAGCGACGCGCTCACTTCCGCCGCAGCACTTGCGCAGACGGCGGCGACTGTTCAAGCCGCAATGACGGCGGCGGCAGACAAAAGCGCAGACAGCGCCGTTAAAGCGTTTTTGACGCAGTGCGTCACAGCGCAGTACGGCACAAGCATGCAGCAGGCGGCAGATTTAGTGAACACCCTCGCGGGCGTGCAGACGTTTGTAAACGGGCTTTCCGCGTACACCACAGGTGTTGACAGCGCATACGCAGGCTCAAAGCAGGTGGCTGACGGTGCAAAGCAGGTGGCAGACGGCGCGGCGTTGCTTGCGTCAGGCGCAAAGCAGCTCGAGGACGGCTCTGCAACAGCCGCTTCGGGCGCGTCACAGCTCGCAAACGGCGCCTCAACAGCAGCATCGGGCGCGGCAACACTGGACGACGGCGCAAAAGAACTGAGCAGCGGCGTTAAGCAGTATAAATCAGAGGGCGTTGACAAGCTGACAAATACGCTTAATAACTACGACCTCGACGGAGTGGTGGACACCATAAACGCCATTCGCGGCGCGGCCTCTGACTACCACAGCTTTGGCGGCGCGGCAGACGGCGCAGTCACGACGACAAAATTCATAATGAAAACAGCCTCGCCAACAAGCGCAGCTGAAACCGAAGCAGCGACAGCCGAGACAGCCCAAACTGAAAAAACAAGCCTTTGGACAAAAATAGTAAATCTGTTCAAAAAAGAAAAATAATATATGCGCATGGTGCGGTTTTGCCGCTCCATGCGCATTTTCTTGTCTAAAGACAGTTGAAATTATGCGTCTAAAGTGCGATAATTGTTAAAAAGGCTAGGGGAGATATTTAATATGAATATTTTGTGCTATGGCGATTCAAATACATGGGGCTTAAATCCCGCAGGCGGGCGCTGGCCGCGAGATGTGCGGTGGACAGGCAGGCTTGCGCAGCTTTTGGGCGACGGCTGTTACGTCATCGAGGACGGCCTTTGCGGGCGCACAACTGTGTTTAACGACGTGTTTGTAGAGGGACGCGAAGGCTCGGCTCAGCTTGCTGTCACGCTCGATAAGCACGACCCGCTCGACTTAGTAATTTTAGCGCTCGGCATAAACGACTGCGCGCTCACGTTTGGCGCAACTCCGGCAATAAGCGCGCGCGGAATAGACAAACTTATACGCATAGTAAAGGGCATGACATACAGAGATGGAGGCGTCCCCAAAATTCTTGTGATGTGCCCTCCGCCTACAGCTCCAAATATAGAAGATGGCCCATTTCCTGGCTACAACAAGGAATCATACGTAAGAAGCACGCAGCTTGCGCCATACTATAAAGCAGTTGCCGACCAATATGGCTGCCTTTTCTTCGACGCCGGAACAGTCGCTAAGGCAAGCGATTGCGACAAGCTTCATATGGAAAAGGAGAGCCACGAGGCGATAGCACAGGCTCTTGCTAAAATTATACAAAATGCATAATAATTATATCATATTAAGGAGGCGACTGTGTGGGTACACAAAGTGACATGCGCCGCAATTTTTTATGGAATACAGCGGGCAACCTCACCTATTTTGCGTGTCAGTGGGCGCTGACGATACTCGCCGTGCGCCTTGCGGGCGTTGACGCGTCGGGTATTTATAACACCGCGCTCACCGTCACAAATATTTTTCTCAGCGTCGCGTCCTTCGGCATGTACAATTTTCAGGTGTCGGACGCGCAAAATAAATATGCACAAACCGCATATGTCAAAAGCCGCCTTTACACCTGCACGCTTTCTGTCGTTGGGTGTCTCGCGTTTGTCGCCCTCGGCGCGCTCACAGGCGCAAACCCTTACACGCTCACAGAGTGCGTGTGCATAGCGCTAGTGCTGCTTTACCGCCTTGTCGAGTCGGTCACAGATGTGTACAACGCAATCGACCAAAAGCACGGCAGGCTTGATATCGTGGGCAAAACCTACGCCGCCCGCGGTGTGATATCGCTCGTGACGTTTGCGCTCGGGCTTCGCATCACGCACAGCATGTCGATAACACTTTTTATAATGCTAGTTGGAAATATAGCATTTTTTGTGGCGTATACGCTGCCCAAAGCGCTGCCTTTTTACACAAAAACAAGCGTTTTGCGCAAAACGGTGTTCGCGCTTTTGCTCGAATGCTCGCCGCTCGCAATTTACGCGGTGCTCAATACAACCACATCGTCAATTCCAAAAATCATTCTCGGGCGCGTGCTCGGCACAACAGCGCTCGGCATTTACAGCCCTGTCACAGCGCCTGTGCTGCTTTTGCAGGTGGGCGCAAGCTACCTTTTCACGCCGTTTATCACGGTTTTTTCAGAGCATTTTTCAAATAAAAATCAAAAAAGATTTCTAAAAGCCGTCGGCGCTGTATCGTGCATGATACTAATTCTGCTGCCGGTAGGGCTTTTAATTGCGCAGTATATTGGCCCGTGGGGTTTGCGCACGTTCGTCAGCGCGCATGTCGAGCAGTACAGCTATCTGCTTGCGCCGATGGTCTACGCCGCAATTTTGACGGCGCTCGTGTTGTTTTTCAGCATGGTGCTCACGGTCATGCGCTGTATGCGAGGGCTAATATTCGCAAATATAATAGGCATAGTCGTCGCCGCGACAGTCAGCGAGCCGCTTATCACGGCGTTTGAGCTTCAAGGCACGACCTACGCGTCGATAGCCGCCCTCTGCGCACAGCTTTTGTGCCTTATAATAGTGGGCGTGCGCAAAAGCAGCTCGCATTTTGCAGACGAGCCAATGTGATTATAAATGGTCCCTTCGCCAGGCTCTCTGTTGCGCAAAAAGCGCTTCGGAGAGCCATTTTTCGGTTTTAGGGTGATGAAGCCACGCCTTGCCGCTTATGCGCGTGAGCAAGCTTTTGCCAAGCGCGGCGGGGTCTGCGTCGATGAGCAGCATGTCGTTCATCGTGAGCGCAAGGGATATCGCGCACGTGCAGTCGGGCACTTTCGGCAGCGCGTCTAGCGTCATCGGAGGGATAAGCTGCACGCCCGTCAAGAGGTGAGTGTGCTCGTCCGCAAGCAGCAGCGCCGACGGTGTGCCGTCATTTGTGACGTGCAGCTCGTCATAAAGCACATTCAGCTTATACGGCGCAAAAATTTCTCTGTAGCCGCTCTGCGCAGTGCTTTCAAATTTGCAGTGTCCGCGAATGTCCTCGGCGTAAAGCATCTCGTCATGCGGCGGCTTAAAAGCGACATATTGTCCCGGCAGAAAAAACGTCGGCGATTTATTAAGCGCCGCCTCAAGCAGAATATAAAATTCCGTCATAGGATGTTTTTTGTCCGGCTGCGCCATATCAAAATCCGGTCTAGTCAATTTTCCCCCGCCCATTTTTACCTCTTTCAAGTGTTTTATTTATGATTATACACTGGTTTGTGCTGTGGTGTCAAAGTTGGCTCACACACAAATTTGCAAGTGGCATTGCGCGTCCGCTTTGGGTTGCGCAAACCGTCGTCTGCGGAGCGACGAGGGCGTCGCCCCTACAAATGCGCCACAAAATCGCGGGCGGATATGGAATCCGCCCCTACGGTTAACCGCAAATTGTAGTGGCGCGCATTGCGCGTCCGCTTTAATCTGTCATTCTGAGGAGCGAAGCGACGAAGAATCTTAAAACCTACCGCAATGCGCAAAAGATTCTTCGCTTCGCTCAGAATGACAAGGGG
>RZZW01000017.1 GCA_009929695.1 Clostridia bacterium | reverse complement strand
GCCTTTGCTGTTTAGTCTCGCAACTTAACTGTACAACAGGTTCTTCCTATTCGCTATTCTTTTTTTGCTTATCTGTAACACATCTATGGTAAACCTACATAACATATGGTAATTATGAGTATTATTTACAGTTTATTCACTAGGAATATTTGACGCGGAGCGTAATAAGTAGTATTATTAATTAAATATTGTAACGCTTTATATTAATGAATGAGGTGCGCTATTTTGTCTTTTTTTGAAAAACTTTTCGGCTCATTTTCCACTAAAGAGCTGAAAAAAATACAGCCGATAGCCGACAGCGTCACGGCGCTTGAGGACAAGTACAAGGCTTTGTCTGACGACGAGCTTAAAGCAATGACACCCGCGCTGAAAAAACGCCTTGCGGACGGCGAGACTGTCGACGATATTCTCCCCGACGCATTTGCCGTATGCCGCGAGGCTTCGGCGCGCGTTTTGGCAATGAGGCACTTCCCTGTGCAGATAATCGGCGGCATTGTGCTGCACCGCGGCGAGATATCCGAGATGCGCACAGGCGAGGGCAAAACGCTCGTCGCGACGCTGCCCGTTTACCTTAACGCATTGACAGGCGAGGGCGTGCACGTTGTCACCGTCAACGATTACCTTGCAAAGCGCGACAGCGAATGGATGGGCAAGGTGTACCGTTTTCTCGGGCTGAGCGTCGGGCTTATCGTGCACGGCATAACAAACGAGGAGCGCCGCGCGGCGTACAAATGCGACATCACCTACGGCACAAACAACGAGTTTGGCTTTGACTATCTGCGCGACAACATGGTTGCGTATAAAGAGCAGATGGTTCAGCGCGGACACGCGTATGCCATCGTCGACGAGGTTGACTCTATCTTAATCGACGAGGCGCGCACACCGCTTATCATCAGCGGCGAGGGCGACAAGAGCACAGATTTGTACAAGCTTGCCGACCAGTTTGCCCGAACTCTGAAAGCCACCGTCGTGACGGAGCTCGACGACAAAGAGGAGCACGACGACGTAATCGAGGGCGATTATATCGTCGACGAAAAGAAAAAGACCTCGACCTTGACACGCAGCGGCATTGAAAAGGCCGAAAAATATTTCAACGTCGCAAACCTTGCCGACGCTGAAAACATGACCTTACAGCACCACATCAACCAAGCCATAAAAGCGCGCGGCGTTATGAAGCGCGACGTCGACTATGTTGTGCGCGACGGCGAGGTTGTCATCGTAGACGAGTTCACAGGCCGCATGATGGTTGGCAGACGCTACAACGAGGGTTTACATCAGGCCATTGAGGCAAAAGAGGGAGTAAATGTTGAGCGCGAGAGCAAAACGCTTGCGTCGATAACATTCCAAAACTACTTCCGCATGTACAAAAAGCTTTGCGGTATGACAGGTACGGCGCAGACGGAAGCGGCGGAGTTTGGCGAGATTTACGGCCTTGCCGTCGTTGAAATTCCGACGAACAGAGCCGTTGTGCGCAAGGACTTTAACGACTGCGTTTACAAGACAGAAAACGGCAAATACAACGCCGTCATCGAGCAGGTGCTTGAGTGCCACGCGAAGGGGCAGCCGGTGCTTGTTGGCACTATTTCGATTGAAAAGAGCGAGCTTTTGTCGTCGATGCTAAAAAGGCGCGGCATAAAGCACGAGGTTTTGAATGCGAAATATCACGAAAAAGAGGCTGAAATTATCGCGCAGGCAGGTAAATTCGGCGCTGTGACAATCGCCACAAACATGGCGGGACGCGGCACGGACATCATGCTCGGCGGCAACAGCGAGCACATGGCAAAAGCGCAGCTTCGCAAGGAGGGCTTTGCCGAGGAGCTTATAAACGAGAGCACAAGCCACGCGGAGACGGACGACGAAAATATTATCAAGGTGCGCAGCCGTTTTGCGGAGCTTGAAGAAAAATACAAGGCGGAAATTTCGACAGAAGCCGAAAAAGTGCGCGACGCGGGCGGCCTATTTATAATAGGTACAGAGCGCCACGAGAGCAGACGTATAGACAATCAGCTTCGCGGACGCGCAGGCCGTCAGGGCGACCCCGGCGCAAGCCGCTTCTTCATCAGCACAGAGGACGACCTCATGCGCTTGTTCGGCGGCGACCGCGTGGCGGCAGTTATGGACACGCTTCACGTTGAAGAGGACATGCCGATTGACAACAAAATGATAACCTCGACGATTGAGGGCGCACAGAAAAAGCTCGAGGCGCGCAACTTCTCGATACGTAAAAACGTTTTGCAGTTTGACGATGTTATGAACAGTCAGCGCGAGATAATTTACGGTCAGCGCAGCCATGTTTTGCAGGGCGACGACGTTTCAGAGCCTGTGCACAAGATGATTACCGACTCAATCACCGACAACGCCTCGCTTTATCTTGGCGGAGATATCCCCGACGAGTGGAACTTTGCGGGCTTGCGCGCGCATTATTTAGGTTGGCTGACGACTGATAAGGATTTTGTTTTCACCGGAAACGAGCTTAATGATTTAACGCGCGAGTCGATAATAAAAACGCTGACAGACCGCGCCGACGCGATTTGCGCCGACAAGGAAAGACGCTATGGCAGCAACATGATGCGCGAATTAGAGCGCGTGGTGCTGCTGCGCAATGTCGACACAAAGTGGATGGAGCACATCGACGCGATGGAGGAGCTGCGCAAGGGCATTTACCTGCGCAGCTACGGTCAGCACGACCCTGTTGTCGAGTACCGCATCGAGGGCTTTAACATGTTCGACGCGATGGTTGAGAGCATTCGCGAGGACACAACGAGAATGCTTTTGACAATTGAGATAAAGCAAAACGATGAAATTAAGCGCGAACAGGTGGCAAAGCCCACAGGCGAAAGTGGCGCAAGCGACGGCAGCGTGAAAAAGCAGCCCGTCAAAAAAGCCGCCAAAATAGGCCGCAACGACCCCTGCCCCTGCGGCAGCGGCCTAAAATGGAAAAAATGCACCTGCGAACAGTATCATCCGAAATGAGAATATTGAAAAACCGTCGCTGAAAAGCGGCGGTTTTTTGTAGGTGTCGATGCCGACATCGACACGCAGCCGAGCAAAGCTCGCCCCTACATTGCAACGTAAATTTGCTATACACAGTAGGGCGGTGTCTTGCTCCCGCCGAAACTTACGGCTGATGGTTGTAACGGTGGGAGCAAGCCCCCGCCCTCCTGTGTGAATTTCACGTGAACTATCGGACGAGCGAAGCTCGCCCCTACTTTGCAATCGGCTGCATTTTGTAGGGGCGAGCTTCGCTCATTCGTGATTATGACATAATTCAGCTATTTTTATTTCGCCACAACAACCCGCTGCGAAATATCTTCTTTCGGCTTTTCGGGCGGCTCGGCGGATATGCCTCCAAACGGCATTTGGGCTATTAGGCGGTAGGTGGCGGGGAGGTTGAACATCTCGTGCACCTCCGCGTCTATCACGGGGTTATAGTGCTGAAGCGACGCGCCTATGCCCATTTCGCGCAGGCCGCTCCATATATTTATTTGCAGCATTCCGCTTGCTTGCAACGCCCATAAGGGGAAATTGTCGGCGTAGAGCGGGAATTTTTTCTGCAAGCCCTGAACCGTGGCTTCGTCGTAAAAATAAAGCACTGTGCCCGCGCCCGCTTTGAAGCTGTCGATTTTCTCGCGCGGAACTTTGCCGCCGAATGTGTTGAAAATCATGTCCCAAAGCTCGTTTTGCTTTTCACCGAGCGCAACGACAACGCGCGAACTTTTCATGTTGAACGCGTCCGGCACAAGCTCGGTGATTTGCTCGATGAGGCTAACGACCTCGTTTTCCGCTACAGGCAGCGCTTTATTAAGCATATAATAGCTGCGGCGCTGCTTTAAAATTTCTGTGATATTCATTGTTTTTTCCCTTTCGTTACTTGTTATAGGTCATTTCCTTTTGCAAAAATGTCCCTCGGTTTAAATCGTCAAATGCCTGGCGCAGCTCGCTTTGCGTGTTCATGACAATCGGTCCGCTCCACGCCACAGGTTCGTTCAGGGCTGTTGAGCTGATGAAAAGCACTTGCGCGCTTTTATCGGTGCTCTTTATCGTCACGCTGTCGCCGTCCGTCAGCCTTACAGCGGTTTTTTCTCGGATATTTTCGCCGCCTATAACCGCGTCGCCCGAAAGCGTGAACAGCATCACGGTGCTGTCCGGCTTTGTCTCAATTTCAATTTCAGCGTTCGCATTCAGGTGAATATCGTAGTAATCGAGCGGCAGATATTTGCTTTTGTAGCCCTGATTTTTCTTGTATTCACCCGCGAGCAGACGCAAAAAGCCGTTTTCGAGCGAAATTTCCTTTATTTCGGCGTTTTTGATGTTGCGGTAGGCAGGGGCTGTCATTTTGTCCTTTGCGGGCAGATTTAGCCAAAGCTGAACGCCGAGCAATCGCTCTGACGCGGGCAGCTTTTCTTCGTGCAGAATGCCCGAGCCTGCCGTCATCCACTGCACCTCGCCGTCGGCGATAGTGTCCTCGTTGCCGAGACTGTCGCGGTGGAGCATTTTGCCGTGATAGACGTAGCTTATAGTCTCGATGCCGCGGTGCGGGTGCATCGGAAAACCCGCGGTGTAGTCGGGCGGGTTTGTGCTGTCGAACGAATCGAGCATTAAAATGGGGTCGTACTCCCCCACCGTTTGCGAGCCGAGCACACGCACCAAATGCACGCCCGCGCCGTCCTGCGTTTTAAAGCCTGTGACTTGATTTTTTATTTTTCTCATTTTATTCTCCAAATTTCTTTAACAGGGCGGCAAGCTGAGTTTTTTCGTCGTCCGTCCAGCGCGCCATCATCTCTATGATTTTGGCTTCGTTTTTCGGATAACCCTGCGAAATTAGCTCGCGCCCCTTTTGTGTAAGATGCAAAATGCACCTGCGTTTGTCGTTTTCGTCGCTTAGGCGCGTCAAATATTCGCGCTTTGCGAGGTTATTTATAATGAGCGGAATTGTGCCGCTTGAGCTGAGGATTTTCTCCTGCACCTCGCCGACAGTCATGTCGCCCTTGTGATAAAGTGCCTCTAAAACGCCAAACTGCCCTATCGTGAGGTCATATTCCGCCGCAATGCGCGCCGTCTGCCTGTCGATAGCGTTGGCCGTTCTGTGCAGCCCGATAATAATTTTAAGTTCTGTTTTAGCCAATATTTTTCCTCCGATATCTCTATCTAGAGATATAATACCACTATATTCCTACCTTTGCAATAGTTTTATAAAAATAATTTTTGTAACACCGTGCTGCGCCCATGAATATTATAAAATTGTAAGGGCTTGACAAGATGCGACAAAGCGATTAAACTTGTTTCGATTGGCGGAGACATAAGCCGCTTAAAAGGGAGGAATTGCATGAATATGAATGTATTTTGGGGGATTTTGATTCCCTTTATTGGCACGACGCTTGGCGCGGCGTGCGTGTTTTTTATGAAAAAATCGCTCGTGGGGAATGTTCAGCGCGCTTTGACGGGCTTTGCGGCGGGCGTTATGGTGGCGGCTTCGGTGTGGAGCTTACTTATCCCCGCGATTGAGCAGGCGGCGGACATGGGCAAATGGTCGTTTGTGCCCGCCGTTGTAGGGTTTTGGTGCGGCGTGCTGTTTTTGCTTGCGCTCGACCATATTATTCCGCATCTGCACGTGAACAGCGACGAGGCGGAGGGGCCAAAAAGCAAGCTGCAACGCACGACGATGCTTGTGCTTGCGGTGACGCTGCACAACATTCCCGAGGGAATGGCGGTTGGCGTTGTGTACGCGGGATATATGACGGGCAGCGCGAAGATAACGCTTATGGGCGCGCTTGCGCTGTCGCTCGGCATCGCAATACAAAATTTTCCCGAGGGCGCGATTATCTCGATGCCGCTGCGTGCCGAGGGCGCAAAAAAGTCGAAAGCGTTCACATATGGCATACTTTCGGGCATTGTTGAACCGATAGGCGCGGTGCTGACAATCATGGCGGCAAGCCTTGTGGTGCCCGTGCTGCCGTATTTACTTAGCTTCGCGGCAGGCGCAATGCTGTACGTCGTCGTGGAGGAGCTAATCCCCGAAATGTGCGAGGGCGAGCATTCAAACATCGGCACAATATTTTTCGCCGTAGGCTTCAGCGTAATGATGATGCTCGACGTGGCGCTGGGGTAAGGCTACTTAGAAAGCCGATTGAATATTCTTTTTGTATATTCCGCGCCTGCGTAGCCTATTTGGCGGTAACGTATGGTGTTGTCGCTGCTTATTATATACTGCGTTGGGTACGCGTTCAACTTAAAGCCCCATGCGGCGGCGCTGTTTTTGTCGGCAAAAATTTGCACGCTTGGATATTTTTGTGCTATTTGCTCTGTTTCATATTTATCTATCGGCTGCGCGCCTGTGTCGAAATAAGATAAATATTTTGACTGTCCTTGCTTTGAGCCTCGGCAAGTGCGGTAAGCTCGCCCATAAATTTTTGTGTATGCGGGCACGAAACGCTTGTAAAGAAAAACAGACCGTCGCCTTTTTTAAGCAGCTCGGCAGACGAAACCTCTCCGCCGTCCGCAATTGAGGTGAGCGTAAAATCGGGCGCTGTATCTGATACCGCGGGAGGATATCCTGCGCGATTTTCGAAATCTGTTTGACGCTTCAAAAACGCCTGCTTGTCGAAATAGAGTGCCAAAAACAGCACGGCGGCGCTTAAAATATACGGTACGGCGCGGATTATTTTTTTGAAAACCAACATTTTAATGCCCCCTTACGCGGCCAGTGCGGCTATAACGTTTGTGCGCATGGCTTTAAGCGCGGGATAAACCGACACCGCGACGCAGAAAAGCAGCACGCCGAAAAGCGTTGTCGCAAAAAGCGCTGGACGAAACGAAAGCTGTGCGAATAAAATCTCGCCTGTTTTGCCGCCGAATAAGACAACGACTGCCGTTGAGGTTAAAAGCCCAAGCACAGCGGGCAGAGCGGCGGCGCGCAGCGTCCATTCAATCACCACAAGCTTAAAAATATCAAGCCCGCCTGCACCCGAAGCTATGTGCAGTGCGAGGCTTTTTTGATTTTTTGCTATCTGCGACAGCAGCGCGCCCAGTATGCCTACGCCGCACGTGAACAAAATCGCGAGCACACAACAATTTATGACAGCAAAAATATAAATTGAACTGAAATCCATTCTCGCATTTTGCAAAAAAACGCTGCTTATTTTCGCCGCAATGCCGTCATTAAGCGAAACAGCAAAGCTTATTGTAAATGCCGACATGAAAATTTGCACAAAAACCGCTTTTGATTTTTGCATAATTTGTCATTCCCTTTCATTCCGCTTTCATCGCCTGCGCGGGCGACAGCTTCATTATAATGCGCGCGGGCATCGCAAAAGAGATAATAAGCACGCCAAATATCGCGAGCAGCGAGAGGAAAATCGTCTGCAAATTGAACGAAAGCACCGTGTGCTGCGCGATTTTATTTAAAGCAAAAACGCAAAGTGCCGCTGCCGCCAATTACATATGACACCTGCTGAATGTCATTTTCCGCCTGACCGTTAAGCCGTGCGAGCGTTGTATACGGCAGCAAAATAAGGTTTTCGTTGCCGTTTGTTGTGTCAAAAACAGAGTTTTCATGCGCAGTAAATGAGAACACGCCCATGACGCGCATATCTTCTCCGTTTATTGTTATATGCACGTCATCTGTGCCCTGCGCACCGTAGAGATTTAAAACGGAACTGCTTACCACGCAGACATTTTGCTGCTCGTCGCACTGCTGCTTTGTGAAAAAAGCGCCGTCGTCCACAGAAATTCCGCCAATGCTTTCATACTCGTGCGAGACGCCCTGCAATCTTCCGAGTATGTCGGCTTCGCCGTTTATCCGCACATCCAAATTATTTGAAAACACAACAGGACTTAGCGGCATTTCGCCGTTTGTGGCGTGTTCAATTTCGGAAATCCTGCTTGCGTCAAAGCTCATATATGAAAAGCTTTTTTCTGTCGTTTCGCCCACGCTGACGTAAAAGGCAAGGCTTTTGCTTGTTTTTTCAAGCGCGTTTTTGCGCAGTGTTATTTCGTCGGCCGTCTGCTGAAGGCTGCATATAAAAAGCAGCACGGCAACAAGGCAGATTACGATGCCGATGCCTAGCAGCCTGCGCTGTGTTTTGTTTAACATTCGCCGCCCTTCTTGCACGAAAAGCAGTTTGCGATAACGCCGTCGCGCATCTCGATAAGCTTGTCGGCATAGCTTGCGATTTTTACGTCGTGCGTCACAAGAATAATGGTTTTTGCGGCTTCTTCATGCAATCGCGTCAGGGTTTTCATGATGAGCTTGCCTGTGTCTGAATCGAGATTGCCGGTCGGCTCATCGGCTAAAATTACGTCCGGCGAATTTACAAGCGCACGCGCAATAGCGGCGCGCTGCTGCTCTCCGCCCGAAAGCGCCGACGGATATTTGCTTGATAAATGCGCTATTCCAAGGCTTTCAAGCGTCGAAAGCGCCACCTTGTCATAATCTTTTTTCGGGATATCCGAATATCTAAGCGGCAGCTTGACGTTGTCCAAAACGGTTTCGGACGCGAGAAGATGAAACGACTGAAAGACAAAGCCGAAGGTTTTACTTCGCGCCCGCGCCTTTTGCTTTGAATTGAACGCGGCTACCTCCTTGCCGTAGAGCAGATACCGCCCGCCGGTGTAATCGTCAAGGCAGCCGAGGATATTTAAAAGAGTGCTTTTTCCACAGCCGGATTTTCCCATTATCGCCACAAAATCGCCCTTTTCGATATTGACCAAAACACCGCGCAAAACAGGTGCGGGCGAATTTTCGCCATGCGCGGCGGGGTATGTTTTTTGCAGATTTTCAAGAGTAATCATTTTCCACCTGCGCATTCAGCTTGTCTATGCAGAGCGCGAGCCAGTTAATATCGGATTCAAGGCGAAAAATATTTCGCTCTATGACAAGGCTTGCGCCCACCTGCTCGTCCGACAGCCGTTGCTGCGTTTTTGTAAGCTCGCTCATTTTTTGCACAAGCCCCACGCGGTATGCCTCGATGCTCGAAAGCAGCGCGTCGCGGTCAATAATTCGGCAGGCGGCAAGCTTGTAGGAGAGGTTGTCAGGGTAAGCGTTCCAATTATCCGCCTGCGACACCCAGTGCAAAAGCTCGTCGCTGCCGTTTTTCGTTATGCGGTAAATTTTCTTTTCGTCCTGCGTTTCGTTTTCCGAATCTTGAATTTGAATTATCAGCCCATCGCGCAAAAGCCGCGCGAGAGTTGAATAAACCTGCCCGAAATTAAGGTTTTCATTAACGACAAGCAGCGTGTCGTACATGTTTTTTATTTCATACCCATACATATCCCGCTGCGCAAACATGGCCAGCATAAGATGCTTAACACTCATCGCCCGCACTCCTTTTTGTCACTATATACTCAGTATATACTCGGTATATAGTTGTCAATAGAAATGTGTTAAATAATCAGTTTGCGCAAATGTAAGATTTCGCTGTTAAGTGCGTCGGCGGGAGCAAGCCCCTGCCCTACGATTTACATTGAATTTGCGGCAAATTGTAGGGAACGCATTTCATGCGTTCCGCCGCCGATGGTTTGCACAAAACTATCGGAACGCATATAATACGTTCCCTACAACATCACAGCAAAAGTCCCCTTTTCTGCACACAAAAATAGCGAACATCTTACGATGTTCGCTATTTTGGCGCAGAAAGAGGGATTTGAACCCTCGCGCCGGTTTCCCGACCTACTCCCTTAGCAGGGGAGCCCCTTCACCACTTGGGTATTTCTGCAAAACTGGTGAGGTTCCTGTCAAGTTTGTTTTCTTTTTTAAAAAAGAATGGCGGAGATGGTAGGATTTGAACCCACGAAACGTTGCCGTTTAACGGTTTTCAAGACCGCCTCTTTCAACCACTCAGACACATCTCCATATGTTAACACTCTAGCAGTGCGTTAATTATAATAACATAACCGCCGCAAAATGTCAACTGTTTGGCGCATAAAATTTAAGAAATAAACAGCGAAAACAAAACTGTGATAACGCCGCACACGCCAATCGCAAGCCCGCTCATTGCGCCTTGTGCTTCGCCGAGCTCTATAGCTTTTGATGTGCCGACGGCGTGGCTGCTTGCGCCGATGGCAAGCCCTTGCGCAAACGGCTCTTTTACATTGAAAATTTTAATAAGCAGCGGCGCAAAAATGCTGCCTAGCACGCCTGTGATGATGACCGCCACCACCGTGACAGGCACTATGCCGCCGTGCGCCCCGCTTATGCTGACAGCTATCGGCGTTGTGACTGACTTCGGCAGCAGCGCCATTGTGAGCGTGTCGTCGAGCTTAAAAAGCTTGCACATGACATAAATGCTCGTCATCGACGTGAGCGAGCCGACCGTGCAGCCGACGACGACAGGCAGCCAGTTTTTCTTCAAAAGCTGACGCTTTGTATATATAGAAACCGCAAGGCACGCCGTCGCAGGCCCTAAAAACATATTTATAATCGTGCCGCCCATGTCGTAGGCGGAATATGGAATTTTGAAGATAATAAGCACTGCGCTGACAACCACTATCGACAGCAAAAGCGGGTTTGCAAGCTGATTTTTGAGCTTTTGCTGAAGCTTTACCATCGCCCAATACGCAAGAATTGTGAGCGCTACGCCAAAAAACGGCGTCTCAAAAAAAGCTGTCATTTCGCGCGCCTCCTATTCATGAGATAAAGCGTAAAACGTATACTATACGCAGTGGCTGCGAACGTCAGCAGCGTTGAAATGACGCAGATTATGAAAATTTGGACAAAGCTGCTTTTTAAAATATCAAAATAGTTGATAATATTAACGCCTGCCGGAATAAAGAAAAACGCCATGTTTGAGAGCAGAAAATTCGATTTTGCACGGATATGATCAACCTTCAAAACGCCGAAAAGCAGCAAGAGCAACAAAAGCAGCATGCTTATAACGCTTGACGGAAACGAAAACGGCAGCGCCGCAGATATGGCGTAGCCAACCCAGCACACGCCGAAAATTATGCCAAACTGAACGAGAATTTTCACTTTACACCCCTATGCTGCATCAATTACAAAATTTGCAAATCGTATCGTAGGGCGCGACGACTCGGCGCGCCGTTTACTCACGGTTTGCACAAAGCTGACGGCGCGCCGAGGTCGTCACGCCCTACGTCAAGGCAGCAACTTTTAATACATTATATTTTACCACAAATGCCTTTTAAATACAAGGAGTGTTTACAAAAGCTTTGAAAACTGGTAGAATATATGGACATGTGATTTTTTTGTGGATAAAAAGGAGTAAAAATGCTTACTGTCAACGAGGTCAGCCTGCAATTTGCCGGCTCGACGCTATACAAGCACGTAAATCTTGAGTTTAAGGCGGGCAACTGCTACGGCATCATCGGCGCAAACGGCGCGGGTAAAAGCACGCTGCTGCGCATTATTTCGGGCGAGCTGGAGGCGTCGTCGGGCACTGTCTCAATGGGCGCGGACGACCGCATGAGCGTGCTTGAGCAGGACCATTTTAAATATGACGAATTTTCGGTGATGGACACCGTGATAATGGGCAACACGCGCCTTTATGCGATTATGCAGGAGAAGGACGCGCTGTATGCCAAAGAGGATTTCACCGACGCTGACGGCGAGCGCGCGGCTGTTTTAGAGGGAGAATTTGCCGAGATGGACGGCTGGGAGGCCGAGACCGAGGTCGACCGCCTTTTGAACGGACTCGGCATACCGATGGAGCTTCACACAGCGCAGATGTCGGCGCTAGACGGCAGACAAAAGGTAAAGGTGCTGCTTGCGAAGGCGCTTTTTGGCAGCCCGACTATCATTTTGCTTGATGAGCCAACAAACGGACTTGACATCGACGCGGTGAACTGGCTCGAGGAATTTCTGATTGATTATCCGTACACGATTATCGTCGTGAGCCATGACCGCCACTTTCTTAACAGCGTTTGTACGCACACCGTGGACATTGACTACAACAAGGTGCAGATGTACGCGGGCAACTACGACTTTTGGTATGAGTCGAGCAAGCTTATGCAGCAGCTTTTGCGCAATCAGAACAAGAAAAAGGAAGAGCAGATTAAGTCTTTGCAGGCGTTTATTCAGCGCTTTTCGGCGAATAAATCTAAGTCGAAGCAGGCGACGAGCCGCAAAAAGGTGCTTGATTCGATAGCGCTTGACGACATGCCTGCATCGAGCCGCAAATATCCGTTTGTCGGCTTTACGCCCGAGCGCGAAGCCGGCAAGGACATACTTTTTGTCGAGGGCATAAGCAAGACAGTCGACGGCGCGAAGGTGCTTAATAACGTGAGCTTTATCGCAAATAAGGGCGACAAAATCGCGCTTGTGGGCGACAATGAGGCGGGAAACACGACGCTGATGAAGATACTCGCTGGCGAATTAGAGCCGGACGAGGGCAGCTACAAGTGGGGCGTTTCGACCTCGCAGGCGTATTTTCCGCTCGACAACTCGCCGTATTTTGACGATTTCGACGGCGACCTCATAAACTGGCTGCGCCAATACAGCGACGACGACACCGAGACATATCTGCGCGGATTTTTGGGCAGAATGCTGTTCTCGGGCGACGAGGTATACAAGCCCGCGAAGGTGCTTTCGGGCGGAGAAAAGGTGCGCTGTATGTTAAGCCGAATGATGATGACGCACGCGAATGTCTTAATGCTCGACCAGCCGACAAACCACCTCGACCTCGAGAGCATTCAAGCGCTGAGCGACGGTTTGGCAGGCTTCCCCGGCAATTTGCTTTTCTCGTCTCACGACCACCAGTTCATAGACGAAATAGCCAACCGCATCATAGAAATCCCCTCCGACGGCACCCCTTGCCTAGACCGCACCGGCAGCTACGAGGAATTCTTGGAATGGAAGCATAGCAAATAATTTATCGCAATGTGCAAACCGTTGGTTTTTGGCATCTTTCTGTTGCGAGTTTGTAGGGAACGCATTTTATGCGTTCCTTTTTTATTGTAAATAATTTTCACAAGTGATATAATTTCAGCATAGGAACATTTTCTTTTATAAAAGTTAGGGTGAACACGATGAAAAAGATTAGTTTATTTTTGTTAACATTGACAGGATTATTCGTTGGGTGTGCCAAAAACGAGGCTACAGCTGTGGGGATTATCGGTGGGGCTGATTGACCGACGGCTGTATTTGTTACCACGTATTTAAGCTGGTTTGATATAGCCTGCATAATTGTGGGCGTGATTGCGATTATTGCTGCTATCATTTATTTTGTTAAAGAGAGAAAACAATAAGGACAGTTTGCTATGCACTATGTAAACGTCAAGGGGATTTTGTCGGCTAGAAATGGCATGAACCTTTATCGCGGGTGCTCGCACGGGTGCATTTACTGCGATTCGCGAAGCAAATGCTACCATATTGAGCATGAATTTGAGGATATTGAGGTAAAAGAAAACGCCCTTCTTTTACTGGAGGACGCTTTAAAGCGCAAGCGCAAAAAATGCATGATTGGCATGGGCGCGATGACCGACCCATATATTCCACTTGAAGCGGAGCTTTGCTATGCGCGAAAATCGCTTGAACTCATCGACAAATACGGCTTTGGGTTCACTGCTATCACGAAATCTGACCGAATTTTGCGTGATATTGACCTTTTAAAAAGCATAAATGAAAAGACAAAATGCGTTGTGCAAATGACGCTGACGACGTATGACGAAGCTTTATGCAAGAAGCTTGAACCGAACATGTGCACGACAAGGGCGCGGTTTGAAGCTTTGAAGCAAATGCAAAGCGCGGGCATACCGACTGTTGTGTGGCTGTCGCCGATTTTGCCGTTTATAAACGACACCGAGGAAAACATACGCGGAATACTTGACTACTGCATCGACGCAAAGGTGCGCGGCGTGATGTGCTTCGGCATGGGGCTGACGCTGCGCGAGGGCAACCGCGAATATTTTTACGACCAGCTCGACCGCCTTTTTCCAAACGAGCATTTAAAGGAAAACTACATTCAGCGCTACGGCAACAATTACATAATCGACAGCCCAAACAGTAAAAAATTGATGTCGATTTTCCATAAAACATGTGCCGAACACGGAATTATGCATAACGCTGACGAGATTTTTGAATATTTAAACGAGTTTGAAGAAAAAAGCGACGTGGAGCAATTGTCGTTTTGGTGATAGCTGCCTACAAATCATAATTTGTGAGGATGTGAAAATTGACATGAAAAGGTATATTGCGCTATTGCGAGGTATCAATATAAGCGGAAAAAACAAAATTTCTATGCCTGAATTAAAATCCGGTTTTATAGAACTCGGCTTTGTGGAAGTATTTACACATTTGAACAGCGGAAATGTTGTGTTTTCATGTGAGCAGAATAATCAGGTTATTCTCGCAGATGAAATTATGGCAATGATACAAAAACGGTTTGCACTGGACATTTCTGTTTTCGTCATCGCGCAAGAGGAATTAAAGACACTATTAGGTAACGCCCCAGATTGGTGGGGCACAGATGATAAATCGACATATGACAACTTGATTTTTGTATTGTCGCCTGCCACTGCGGAACTTATAGCGGAGAAAATTGGTGAGCCGACAGACGGACTTGAGCAAATATTCATGTATAAAAATTGCATATTTTGGTCGTTTGACAGGGCAAAATATGCAAAAGCAAACTGGTGGAAAAAGACTGCAAGCATAGGCATCGGAGAACTGCTTACAATTAGAACAGCAAATACTTTGAAGAAAATTGCAGAAATTTGAAGGTGAATTGCAATGACCGCATGCGCCCGCTTCTTAAAAAGGATATTGCGGAGGCGAAAAGGTTGCTTGCGGCTTACTATTTGTAGGGCAAGGGCTTTGCTCTTGCCTCTGCAATCGCTTAACGCAAACTACGGCAAGAGCAGAGCCCTTGCCGTACGGATAATATTTTTCAAGCTTGCAAAAACATAAAGTTTTAAGAGTTGCAGACTATAGCGTCACTACAATTCAACAAAGTGTGTAGGGGCGGATTCCATATCCGACCGAAAAGTGACCGCGTGTGCATTATCATAAATTCGCGAAAACTTTATTGCGCGTCAAAAAACGCTATGCCTTTTGCGCCGTGACCCAAATGTGTGGCGATTACTGCGCCGATTGAGTCCGTGTGCGGTTTTGGCATGTGGAGATTTTGCATGATGAAGCGGGTAAACGGCTCGATGCCGTGGGCGTCGCCTGTGTAACCTGTGATGACAGGGTATTTTTTGTCTACGCCGCCAACCTCGTCGATGAGCTTGAAGATTTTGAGGTATGCGCCGGGCACGCCACGCGCTTTGCCGACCATCGCCACCTTGCCGTCGACAAGACCGACGACAGGTTTTATTCCGAGCAAACCACCCGCGATGGCGGCTGTTGTGGAAAGTCTGCCGCCCTTATGAAGATATTTCAGCGTGTCGACGACGGCATAGGCGTGAACGTGCTCGCACGCGTGCTCAATGTCGGCGACGATTTCCTGCGCGGTTGCGCCCTCGTTTAAATCTTTTACGGCGCGGCGCACTAAAAGGCCAAGCGCGATAGTGACGGCGCGGCTGTCGATGAGGTGAATTTTATCGTAGCCGACCTCGTCCTTGGCGATTTCAGCGCTTTGGTAGGTGCCTGAAAGCGCGCTTGAAAGCAAAACGCAGACGACCTCGTCGCCGGCGGCTTTTGCGGCTTCAAAATGAGACATGAAAATCTCCGGCGAGGGCTGACTTGTCGTCGGCAGCTTGTCGGCTTCGGCGAGCATTTCGTAAAACTGCTCGGGCGTGATGTCAACGCCGTCGAGGTAGTGCTTGTCTGCAAAATTGACGCACAGAGGCACGACGGAAACGCCGAGCTGCTTTGCCTCCTCAGGTGAAATATCGCAGGTGGAATCTGTCAAAATTCTAATCATAATCGTTCTCCTAAAGCTTTGAAAAATAGGCGTGCAAATTTTGAAGAGCATCGCCGAGGACTGAAATTTCGTGTTGTGAAAGGTTTTTTACGGCGTCGCCGCATAGGTTTTTGTGAAAACTGCTATGCGCGTAAAGCACCGGTGCGCAGCGCTCTGTGAGCACGGCGACAACTCGCCTTTTGTCGTTTTCGCTGCGTTTGCGGATAAGATATCCCTTTTGCTCGAGCGTTTTTACAGACGCAGTGAGCGTGCCCGCCGTGACGTGCAGACGCGCGGCGATATCCGCCATACACGCGCCGTTGCCGAGCCAGTGAACGGCGTCGAGCACATGAAGCTCGGTGACTGAAAGATTTTTGCACACCTTGTGCAAATTCTCCTCCTCGAGCCTTAAAATATTGTTAAAGACACTGACGAGAAAGGTGTTGAGCCTGTCTGTCTGCACATTCACCCGCGTGCCCCCTTTGTAAAAAACTTTGAACTTCAAATTATTATATTATATCATAATGCGTTTGTCAATATGCTTTGAATATCAAAATAAATTCGTGCTTTTTTCTGTTTCTTGCTTTTGATATTGTAGGGACGCCATACATGGCGTCCCTACAATCCGCATTAAATTCATGGTGAAATATATGGGCGCGTATTGCGCGTTCTCTAGGTTTATTCAAGCTTACATTATCGCCGACCAAAGTGCGCTTATTGGCAAAATAAGTAAGAGTGACGGGATTAAATCGACCAGTGGAATCGCTTTGATTTTTGACACGCGCAGGCCTGCTGCCATTGTTAAAACGCCGCCGCAGGCTGATAAATCAGCAAACATCGACGGTGTTATGTGCGGCGATATCACTGTTGCCACGCCGTAGACGCACATTAAAATGACTATTTGCGGCAGCGGAATTGCGCAGATTGCTTTTCCGAGCGTGGCGGCGAAAATGACCGCCGTGAAGAAATCGAGCACCGCTTTTGAGAAAAGAAGGCTTGGGTCGCCTGAAATCGCCTCTGTCATGACGCTGTACCAGCCAAAGCCGCTGCAACAGAAAAGCGCGACTATTGTGACGTAAAGCCCCATGTCTATTTCGTCGCCGCCGAGGTGCAAAACGCGCACTAGTTTTTTGAAAAAGCGCTCCGTTTTGCCCTCTAAGCCCAAAAGCTGACCTATTGAAAAGCCGAGCAGCAACGTGAGCACGACGGCTGTCATTGCGGACGCTTTGATGATTGAATTTATGCCTATGCCCATTGAGCAAATCCCGAAAACGACTGGTAAATTATCCTTTAATTTTTGCGGAATAACGTGCCCCGCCGCCGCGCCTATAATTCCTCCAAAGAGCACTGCAAGGCAGTTTGTGATTGTCCCTATTGGCATCTGTTTCCCCTATTCGCTAAAATATTTTTGTTTGATCGGTTCGATTGGCATTTCGATGCCTGTCCATAATCGGAACGATTCTGCGCCTTGATATAAGAGCATGTAAAGTCCGTTAAATGTTTTACATCCCTCTGACTGCGCCATTTTCATAAGCTTTGTCACGCGCGGATTGTAGATTATATCGCCCACCGCAAGCCCTTTGTGAAAATATGACGCGTCGGGAATTAGGCAATCCTCGTCGTTTGGCGACATGCCCACTGACGTTGTGTTGACGAGAACCTCGGCGTTTTTCATGCTCTCTTTAAGCTGCGTTTTATCGGCGATATCAAGCAGCCGCACGGTGCAACTTGTGCGGGCGTTTACCATGTCGACAAGCGCTTGTGTTTTGTCCCACGATGCGTTTTTGCGTTTGAAAACGTCGATGCTTTTTGTGCCGTCGATTGCCGCTTGAATGATTATCGGCACGCCTGCGCCGCCCGCGCCTAAAATGACGGCGCGTTTGCCCTCAAGCGGGCAACCCGCCGCTCTTGCGCTTTGCATGAAGCCAACGCCGTCCGTTGTGTAGCCTGTGAAAACGCCGTTATCGTTGACGACGGTGTTGACAGCGCCCGCTATTTCCGACGCGGGCGAGAGCTTGTCGCAAAGCTGCGCCATGAGGTTTTTGTTCGGCATTGTGAGGTTAAAGCCGCGGACATTCATGACGCGCAGAGCGTCGGTGACGGTTTTTAAGTTGTCCGTGCCGATGTCAAACGCGAGATATTCGTAATCGAGCCCGAGCAGCGCGCACGCTTCGTTGTGCATTTGCGGGCTGATGCTGTGCGAAATAGGTGTGCCAAGCACGCAAAGCATCTGCGTGTGACCGGTGACCTTACTACTCATTTATACACGCCACCCTTTCTTGTAATAATGAAAAGTTAAGAATGAAGAATTAATGAGTGACGCTGCGGCGTCACATTCTAATGCTTTGCAGTTTTTTGTCATTCTGAGCGAAGCGAAGAATCTTAAAACCTGCAATAACGCGCAAAAGATTCTTCGCTTCGCTCAGAATGACAAAGTGTGCTATTCATTAAAATGTGGCATCAGCAGACGTCGCACCTTAATTTTTCACTTTTCATTCTTAATTTTTAATTAATTTAGACACTAAGCTCCGCTTTTTCGCCGAGGGCTTCTTTGTGCGCGGCGAGGACGGGGGCTATTACCTCGGTGAGGTATTCTGTCACCTGCTGTTCGCTGCGGCCGGTGAAGTCCTCGGGCTTTAAGATTGCTTCAATTTCTTCAAAATTCAAGCCAAAGCTTTCGTCGGCGCAGATGCGCTCGATGAGGTCGTTTTTGCCGCCCTCTTCCTTGACGACCTTTGCCGCCTGCTGTGCGTAGACGCGGATTTTTTCGTGAAGCTCTTGCCTGTCGCCGCCCTTTTTGACGGCGCTCATCATGATATTTTCGCTCGCCATAAACGGCAGCTCGCTCATAATTCTGGCGCGGACAACCTTTGGATAAACGACAAGACCGTCGCAGACGTTGAGCATTATATTTAATATCGCGTCGACGCCGAGGAACGCTTCGGCGACGGAGATGCGCTTATTTGCGGAGTCGTCGAGCGTGCGCTCGAACCACTGTGTGCCGGCGGTGAACGCGGGGTTTAGCACGTCTGCCATGACGTAGCGCGCCAGTGCGCAAATGCGCTCGCAGCGCATGGGGTTGCGTTTATACGGCATTGCGGACGAGCCGATTTGACTTTTTTCAAACGGCTCCTCCATCTCTTTAAAGTTTGCGAGAAGGCGCATATCGTTGCCGAATTTCATTGCGCTTTGGGCTATGCCGGACAGCGTTGAGACGACGTTATAGTCCATTTTGCGCGAATATGTTTGACCCGAAACAGGCACGATTTTCTCGATGCCAAGCTCTTTTGCTATCGACTGCTCGACGGCTTTTATCTTGGCGCTGTCGCCGTCGAAAAGCTCGACAAAGCTTGCCTGCGTGCCCGTTGTGCCCTTGCTGCCAAGTAGCGCGAGGGTGTTTATGCGGTGCTCGAGCTCCTCATAGTCCATATAAAGCTCGTTCAGCCACAGCGTGGCGCGTTTGCCGACTGTTGTCAGCTGCGCGGGCTGCAAATGTGTGTACGCGAGCGCGGGCATCGCCTTGTATTCGTCGGCAAATTTCGCGAGCAACGCCATAACGCCCACAAGCTTGCGTCGCACCACTAAAAGTGCCTCTTTCATCACAAGCACATCTGTGTTGTCGCCGACGTAGCAGCTTGTTGCGCCGAGGTGAATTATGCCTTTTGCGTCGGGGCACTGCACACCGTAGGCGTAGACATGGCTCATAACGTCGTGTCGGCACTCTTTTTCACGCGCGATGGCGACGTCGTAATTTATATCGTCCTTATATTTTTCAAGGCTTGCAATCTGCGCGTCGGTGATGTCAAGCCCATTCGCCTTTTCAGCCTTAGCAAGAGCAATCCACAGCCTGCGCCAAGTTTTAAACTTGTTGTCCTCCGAGAAAATATACTGCATCTCCTTAGAAGCATAACGCGTTTGGAATGGGCTGATGTAGGAATCGTGATTTGTAGACATTAAATATCTCCTCATATATAAAATAAGCAATAAAAAAGAAGAATTAAGGTGTTACCGCGTCGCGGTAACGTTTTAATAGGGTGTGCGTTTTTTTAGTTTTGCGTTTAGATTTCTTTTGTTTTTGCAGTTAATGATGATTTAATTAAAATTCGTTTTATTGCGTTGCATTCGGTGCAAAGCTCTTTGTAGTAACAATTGTCTGATTCTGTCTCTATAAGCAATAAAAGCCAGTATTCCGTTTCGGCTGCCTCTTTAAGCGCAATTTGAAATTTTGCTACAAATTCCGCTTCGCTTATTGCGTAGTTGGCTTCACGTATATTTGCGCCGACACTTGTACCGCTTTTTAGAAGCTGCTTTGACAGCACATAATCGCCGTTCTTTTGCATATCGCGGCAGAGCCGCAATATATTTACAGCAAATTTGAACGTGCGCTCTTGTAAAAAATTATCGCGCATTTTATATTTTCTTTCTTCTCTATTCTTTCTTCTTTCGACTATTTCAAGCTGTTATCACAGCTTGAAATAATCGACGCCACCTTCGAGAAGCTTTTGGTATTTGTTGCCTTCTACGTTTTTGTAGAGGTTGTTGCCGCTGCGTTCGGTGTGGGCCATTTTGCCGAAAATTCTTCCGTCTGGGCTTGTGATGCCTTCGATTGCCATGTAGCTGCCGTTGGGGTTATAGCGCACGTCCATTGTGGGGTTGCCGTCTAAATCGACATATTGTGTGGCGAGCTGACCGTTTTTGATTAGCTTTGCGAGCGTCTCTTCATTCGCGACAAAGCGTCCCTCGCCGTGGCTTATGGCTACGGTGTTGATGTCGCCGACGTTTGAATATTGCAGCCACGGTGACATATTGCTTGCAACGCGCGTGCGCACGAGCATGCTTTGGTGGCGGCCGATTGTGTTAAACGTGAGCGTCGGGCACTGTGCGTCTGTTTTGACTATTTCGCCAAACGGCACAAGGCCGAGCTTAATCAGCGCTTGGAAACCGTTGCAGATGCCGAGCATAAGGCCGTCGCGGTTTTTGAGCATATCGTGTACTGCGTCTGTGATGGCGGGGTTGCGGAAGAACGCGTTGATGAACTTTGCGCTGCCCTCCGGCTCGTCGCCGCCCGAGAAGCCGCCCGGCAGGAATATCATTTGGCTTTCGCCGATGATTTTTTTCACTGCGTCGACGCTTTCGGCTACGTCCTTAGACGAAAGGTTGTTGATTACAAAAATTTCAGGCTCGCCGCCCGCGCGCTCGACTGCCTTTGCGGAGTCGAACTCACAGTTTGTGCCGGGGAAAACAGGAATTAAGACCTTTGGCTTTGCCACGCCGATTTTAGGTGTCATGCGCGTGACTGCCTTGTACGAAACAGGCTCGACTGCCTTATCTGCGTTTTCGTCCTCGACTGTGTGGTACGGTAAAACAGGCTCCAGCTTTTCCTCGTAGACCTTTTGAATATCATCTAAGTTGATAATTTCACCGCACGCCTCAAACGTATAGCGGCCTGTTGTTTCGCCGATTTTTACGCCCACGTCGATATCCTCGGCAAGCTCTAAAATAAAGCTGCCGTAGCTGTATTTGAACAGCATGTCTTTTGTGAGCGCGTCCGTCGCCTTAAAGCCTACGCGGTTGCCGAGGCACATTTTGACAAGACCCTCTGCCGCGCCGCCGAGCGTGCACGTCCATGCGGATAGCACTTTTTTATCGGCGATAAGCTTTTCAACCTGTGTGAAAATGAGCTTTTGGCTCTCGGCATTTGGCAGCCATGCGTCGCGCATTGCGGGCGCGAGGAGGACAACCTTGCTTCCGGGGAGCTTAAATTCGGGTGAAATAACATTATTTGTGTTGCCTGCGGCGATAGCGAAGCTGACGAGCGTCGGCGGGACATCGATGTCCTCAAAGCTGCCGCTCATGCTGTCCTTGCCGCCGATTGCGGCGACGCCGAAATCGACCTGCGCGTCGAGTGCGCCGAGAAGTGCCGCAAGCGGCTGACCCCAACGCTTCGGGTCGCGGCCCAAACGCTCGAAATATTCTTGGAATGTTAAATATGCGTCTTTTGCGCTAAAGCCTGCCGCGACAAGCTTTGACACGCTTTCGAGCACTGCGAGATACGCGCCGTGATACTGATTTTTTTCGGTTATAAACGGGTTATAGCCCCACGCCATGCCGCTGCACGTTGTTGTGTCGCCGTGCAAAACAGGCAGCTTTGCCGCCATTGTTTGAACGGGCGTGAGCTGCATTTTGCCTCCAAACGGCATCAGCACGCTGCCCGCGCCGATTGTTGAGTCAAAGCGCTCGGACAGACCTTTTTTGCTGCAGATATTTAAATCGCTCATTAATTCTGATAGTTTATCGGCGATCGGAGCGTCGTCAATGTCGCGTTTTTCGATGGGCATTGCGGCGACCTCGGCTGCCATGTGCTTTTCTGCGCCGTTTGAATTTAAGAAATCGCGAGCGATGTCGCAGATAACCTTGCCGTTCCACTGCATTACAAGGCGCGGAGACTCGGTGACTGTGGCGACGATTGTGGCCTCGAGGTTTTCTTTATTTGCGGCTTTTATAAAGCGCTGTGCGTCGTCGGCAGACACCACCACAGCCATGCGCTCTTGGCTTTCGCTTATGGCAAGCTCTGTGCCGTCAAGACCTTCGTATTTTTTGGGAACTCGATTTAAGTCGATTGTAAGGCCGTCAGCAAGCTCGCCTATTGCCACCGAAACGCCGCCCGCGCCAAAGTCGTTGCAGCGCTTAATCATGAGCGTGGCTTCCTTTGTGCGGAAAAGGCGCTGAAGCTTGCGCTCGACAGGGGCGTTGCCCTTTTGCACCTCTGCGCCGCAGGTTTCAAGGCTTTCAAGCTTGTGTGCCTTTGACGAGCCTGTTGCGCCGCCGCAGCCGTCGCGGCCTGTGCGGCCACCGAGCAAGATTACAACGTCGCCCGCGAGCGGCTCTTCACGGCGCACGTTTTCTTCGGGGACAGCGCCCACTACCGCGCCTATTTCCATGCGTTTTGCCATGTAGCCCTTGTGGTAAAGCTCGTCGACCATGCCTGTGGCGAGGCCGATTTGGTTGCCGTAGCTTGAATAGCCTGCGGCGGCTGTCTGCACAAGCTTGCGCTGTGGCAGCTTGCCCTTCATTGTGTCTTTAACAGGCACAAGCGGGTCGCCCGCGCCTGTGACGCGCATTGCCTGATATACGTAGCCGCGGTTTGCAAGCGGGTCGCGGATAGCGCCGCCGATGCAGGTCGCCGCGCCGCCGAAAGGCTCGATTTCCGTCGGGTGGTTGTGCGTTTCGTTTTTGAATAAGAGCAGCCAGTCCTCGTTTTTGCCGTTGTTATCGACCTTTATTTTGACGCTGCACGCGTTAATTTCGTCGCTTTCGTCGAGATTTTTAAGCACGCCTTTTTTCTTTAGATATTTGCCCGCAATAGTGCCTAAATCCATTAAGCAGACAGGTTTATTTTTGCCCGCGTGAATTTCCTCGCGCATTTCAAGATATTTTTCATACGCGGCTTTTGTGTCTGCGTCGTCGATTTTCACGTCGTCAAGAATCGTGCCAAACGTAGTGTGGCGGCAATGGTCTGACCAATATGTGTCAATCATGCGGATTTCGGTTATCGTCGGCTCGCGGTTTTCTTTTTTGAAATACGCTTGGCAGAAGGCCGCGTCGTCCGCGTCCATTGCAAGGCCGTATTTGTTTACAAAATCAGACAAGCCCTGCGCGTCGAGCGAGTTAAAGCCTGCGAGCGTCTCGACTGATGTCGGGATTGCGTAGCTTGCTTTTAGCGTTGTTTTTTCGTCGAGCGAGGCGGGGCGGGCTTCGACGGGGTTGATTAGGTATTTTTCGATTTCGTCAAGCTCTGCCGCTGTGGGCGTGCCATATATAAGGTAAAGGCGGGCTGTCGCAACGTCGGGGCGGTCGCCCTGGCTGATGAGCTGAATGCACTCGGCGGCGGAGGCTGCGCGCTGGTCAAACTGGCCGGGCAGGTATTCCGTCGCGAGAACAGCGTCGGCACCGCTTGGCATTTCGTCGTAAATTACGTCGAGCTGCGGCTCGCTGAAAACGGTGTTTTTGCTCTCGTCAAAAAGCTCCTTGCTGATGCCCTCAACGTCGTAGCGATTTAAAAGGCGCAGTTTTGTGACGCTTTTAATGCGCAAAAGGTGGCGAATTTCGTGCAGAACACCCTTTGCTTCGACGGCGTATTCCGGCTTTTTTTCAACATAAATACGATATACCATGTCTATTCCTCCACGGCACTAAGCGCGCGCTGTCCGATATCTGTGCGCTTGTGCATGCCTTCAAAGTTTATTTTTTCGCTTGCTGCATACGCCGCTTCAACGGCGGCAAGCAGACTTTCGGCGACAGCCGTCACGCCGAGCACTCGTCCGCCGCTTGTGACAAGCACGGTGTCGTCCTCGGCAAGCTGTGTGCCCGCGTGGTAAATTATCGCGTCGTCATCTTCAAGCTGACCTGCGATAAGGCCGTGTATCGCCTTGCCTGTCTCGTATTTTTGCGGATATCCGCCCGACGCAAGCACGACGCACGCGGCGCAACCGTCCTTAAATTTCACCATGTCGGGCGTGAGCGTGCCGTCTGTTGTGGCGCGCATTATCGTGAGCAAATCGCTCTCGAGCAGCGGCAGAACAACCTGCGTTTCGGGGTCGCCAAAGCGGCAGTTATACTCGATAACCTTTACTCCGTTTGGCGTGAGCATAAGCCCGAAATAAAGGCAGCCTTTGAACGGACGACCCTCTGATTTCATGGCCTCAATCGTCGGCTTGAAAACCTTTTCCATGCACTCGTCGGCGATTTCCTTTGTGTAGTACGGGTTAGGCGCGATAGTGCCCATGCCGCCTGTGTTTAAGCCGTTGTCGCCGTCGAGCGCGCGCTTGTGATCCATGCTCGACACCATCGGCACGACTGTTTCGCCGTCTGTAAAGCTTAAAACGGAGACTTCTGGGCCTGTCAAAAATTCTTCAATGACAATGCTGTTGCCCGATTTGCCAAATTGGCCGTCCATCATGATGCTTTTTATCGCGTCGAGAGCGTCGCGCTCTGTCTCGCAGATAAGAACACCCTTGCCAAGCGCAAGGCCGTCGGCTTTGATGACGATGGGGTATGCGGTGTTTGATTTTATGAATTTCGCCGCCTTTGACGCGTCTGAAAACGTCTCGTAGCCGGCTGTTGGGATATTGTATTTTTTCATAAGGTTTTTGCTGAAAACCTTGCTGCCCTCAAGGATAGCCGCCGCTTTGTTTGGGCCAAAGGCGGGAATGCCAACCTCGGCAAGCGCATCGACCATGCCGAGCACAAGGGGGTCGTCTGGGGCGACAACGGCGTAATCTATGGCGTTTTGCGTGGCAAATTCCACCATTTTGTCGACCTCGGTGGCCTTTATAGGCACGCAGACAGCGTCGGACGATATTCCGCCATTACCGGGAGCGCAGAATAGCTGCGGGTTTTCGGGGCTTTCCATAAGCTTGCGGATAATCGCGTGCTCGCGTCCGCCGCCGCCGACTACTAATATTTTCATAAAAACCTCCTGTTATTGCGGGTGAATAGAAATTAGCTTGATTAGGTATTGTAGGGCGCGATGCCCTCATCGCGCCGTTTCGTTTGCGCACAGCTTAATGTTTGTTGCTATATCTTGTTTCGCGGTATGTTACTTCCTTTAAAAGAAAGTAATCAAAGAACGTGGGGCTTTCCGTTCGCCTAAAAAATGACGGCATTGAGTCCATAAAAAGCCGTCATTTTTCTTAACGGCTCACTCCGAGGCCCCACACCCCAACGGCTAACAAGGTGCGCACAGCCTAAAGCCGCTTAACAGTTCTTAATGACATGCGCGGCTTCTTAACGGCTGTGCATATTTAAATCGCTCCGCGAAAAGGACACGCGGCATGTTGTAAAATTGCCCTCCGCAGGAGCGGACGCGCAAATCAGTGATGGAACAATCTTATGCCGTTGAACGCCATGACGATGCCGTATTTATCGCAGGTTTCGATGACCTGTGCGTCGCGGATTGAGCCGCCGGGCTGGACTATGGCTGTCACGCCGCTGCGGTGGGCGCGCTCTATGTTGTCGCCGAACGGAAAGAACGCGTCGCTGCCGAGACAGACGCCTGTGAATGTGGCGAGATACGCCTTTTGCTCGTCGGCTGTGAACGGCGCGGGTTTGCTTGTGAACGTCTGCGCCCACACGTCGTCGCCGATGACGTCCTCGTAATCAGCGGAGATATAAACGTCGATTGCGTTGTCACGGTTCGGGCGGGCAACGTCATTGCGGAACGGCAAATCCAGCACCTTTTGGTGGTGGCGAAGATGCCAAATATCCGCTTTATTACCCGCTAAACGAGTGCAGTGTATGCGGCTTTGCTGGCCTGCACCAACGCCGATTATCTGACCCTTTTCGGCATAGCAAACCGAGTTCGACTGCGTGTATTTTAGCGTGATAAGGCACAAAATGAGGTCGCGCTTTTCGTCCTCTGTGAGCAATTTATTATTTGTGACGATGTTATCAAAAACCTCGCTGCCAAATTTAAGCTCGTTGCGTCCCTGCTCAAATGTGATGCCGTAAACGTCCTTATGCTCGATGGGCGCGGGGGTATAATTGGGGTCGATTTTGACGATATTATAGCCGCCCTTGCGCTTTGATTTTAAGATTTCGAGCGCCTCATCTGTGTAATCGGGCGCGATTATGCCGTCTGTGACCTCGTGCTGAATGACGAGGGCTGTCGATTTATCGCAGGTGTCGGAGAGGGCTATCCAGTCGCCAAAGCTCGACATTCTGTCGGCACCTCTGGCGCGCGCATAGGCGCAGGCGAGCGGCGACATGTCTGGGATATCCTCGACAAAATACATCTTTTTAAGCGTGTCATCAAGCGGCAAGCCGAGCGCCGCGCCCGCGGGGCTGACGTGCTTAAACGACGCGGCGGCGGGCAGACCTGTGGCGTCTTTAAGCTCCTTGACAAGCTGCCAAGAGTTTAAGGCGTCAAGAAAATTTATATAGCCGGGCTTGCCGTTTAAAACTTCAAGCGGAAGTTCGCCGTTTTGCATAAAAATTTTGGCGGGTTTTTGGTTAGGATTGCAGCCATATTTAAGTTCAAGCTCTTTCATTTTGTTTCTCCTTATACCTTGGCGTATTTGTTGACAATTCTGTCTGTTGGGGTGTTTGTTTTGAGGTCGATATACCTTACAAAAAGCGAGACTTTGTTTGCGTCGTTTAGGCTGTTCCACACTGTTTTCGTGAATGTGTCGATGTCGCCTGTGATTTTTACGTGCTCCGGCTCGCCGTAAAAGCTTGGGATGGGGTTGCCGTCGCATTTATATGTGTGGATAAAGCGACCCTCGCCCGCGACGGGCTGCGAGTAATCGTAGAAAAACCGCTCGCACGACGCGCCGTTGCCGTTGTCTGATTTGAGAATTGACATTTTATATGACAATTTGCCCGAGGCGACCTTTAAAAGCGCAGAGATACGCGGTGTAAAATTCGGCTCGTCCGGCTCAAATGTACGTGTGCGCAGAGCTTTTGCGAAGCCCTTGTCCTTTGCAAGATAGTCATAAATTGTGTCTGTTTGGTCGCCGTTTGTGACTATTGTTGCGTTGTCGAGCACGCGCACGGGGGCGTAGATGATGAGCGAGGGGTCCTCTAATTTTGAAGCGTCGGCGGCTTCTGTAATAATTCCGCCGTCCTTGGGTGTAAACACGCGGTTGCGGCTGTTTGACGAGCGCCCCATGATAAAGTAGGCGATGACGGCATTTTTTTCATCGGGAGTAAGACCGACAACAATGCCGCGCCCCGGATATTCATTAGTGGCAAGCTCCGCCGCGAGCACAAGATTTTCCATATTGGTTTCTCCTTTATAAATCGTAAGGCGCGAAGCGCACTTCATCTTTACCTCCCTTGTTAAAGGGAGGTGGCGCGCTAAGCGTGACGGAGGGATTCTAAGCTTCGCGCAAACTACCCCTCTATTGTCATTCTGAGCGCAGCGAAGAATCTTTTGCGCGTTATCATAGGTTTTAAGATTCTTCGCTGCGCTCAGAATGACAAGGATAGTGAGAATCCCTCCACCGCCTGCGGGCGGTTCCCCTCCCTTTAACAAGGGAGGTTTAAGTGTTACATGTTATCCGTAACTTTCCTCAGCGCCTCGGGTAAAATTACCCATTCGGCTTGTTCCATGACGCGTTTTTGGAGGGTTTCGGGGGTGTCGTCGTCTTTTACTTCAACGGCTTTTTGGGCTATGATTTTGCCGCCGTCGGGGATTTCGTTGACGAAATGGACTGTCGCACCTGTGACCTTAACGCCTTTTTCGAGCGCCGCCTCGTGCACCTTTAAGCCGTAATAGCCCTTGCCGCAAAAGCTTGGGATAAGGCTTGGGTGAATGTTGAGGATGCGCTCGGGGTACGCGTCGATGACGGCTTTGCCGAGGATTGACAAGAAGCCCGCGAGAACCACGACCTCGATGCCGTGGCTTTTCAAAAGCTGTACCATTGCGAAATCGTATTCGTCCTGCGACGCGTAGTCCTTGCGGCTCAAAACAGCGCTTTCGACGCCCGCTTTTTCCGCTCTTTCAAGCGCGTAAACGCCCGCTTTGGAGGCTACGACAAGTGCTATTTCGGCATTCGGCACGCCGCCGTATTTTGACGCGTCTAGCAGCGCCTGCAAATTTGTGCCGCCGCCCGACACCAAAACCGCTACCTTTACCACAGCTCTACACCCTTTTCGTCGCCTTTTTCGACAGTGCCGAGGACATACGCGTCCTCGCCGTGTGCCTTCAAAATCTTGACTGCCTTGTCCGCGTCTGCGGCGTGCACAACGCATATCATGCCGACGCCCATGTTGAACGTGTTGAACATGTCGCGCTCGGGGATATTGCCTGTTTTTTGCATGAGGTCAAAAATCGGGAGGACTTTGACGTCGCTTCTTTTGATTTTTGCCACAAAGCCGTCTGGCAGTGCGCGGGGGATATTTTCGTAAAAGCCGCCGCCTGTGATGTGGCTTATTGCGCTGACTTTCACTTCGTCAAGAAGCGCAAGCACGGGCTTTACATAAATTTTTGTGGGTGTGAGCAGCGTTTCGCCGAGTGTTGCGCCAAGCTCGTCGTAATATTTTTTGATGTCGGCGTTTTCGATGTCGAAAATTTTGCGCACGAGCGAGAAGCCGTTTGAGTGAACGCCCGACGACGGCAGCGCGATTATTGCGTCGCCCGCCTGCATTGTGGTGTTGTCGATGATTTTATCCTTGTCGACAACGCCGACGGTGAAGCCCGCCAAGTCGTATTCTTCAATCGGGTAAAAGCCCGGCATTTCGGCTGTTTCGCCGCCGACAAGCGCCGCGCCTGACTGCACGCAGCCCTCGGCAACGCCCGCGACTATCGAGGCGATTTTCTCGGGAATATTTTTGCCGCACGCGATATAATCGAGGAAAACGAGCGGTTTTGCGCCGCAGGTGATAACGTCGTTTACGCACATGGCAACGCAGTCGATGCCGACGGTGTCGTGCTTGTCCATCAAAAATGCGATTTTCAGCTTTGTGCCAACGCCGTCTGTGCCGGAAACGAGCACAGGCTTCGTGATGCCTGTCATATCAAGCTCAAACAGGCCGCCAAAGCCGCCTAAGCCGCCTATTGCGCCTTTGGTCATAGTGCGTGCAACGTGTGTTTTCATCATTTCGACGGCTGTGTACCCCGCTGTGATATCAACGCCCGCCGCCTTGTAGCTCTCAGAAAAGCTTTTCATTGTCATACTCCTTAATCATTAACTGTTATTTCGTAGGGCGTGACGACCTCGGCACGCCGTAAGCTTTGTGTAAACCATGCGGCGCGCCGAGTCGTCGCGCCCTACGATATAAAGGTTTAGTCCTTTGACTCGGAAAGTTTCTTTTCAAACTTGCTTTTGGCCGTGATTGACGGTGGGTCGACAGGGTATTTGCCTGTGAAGCAGCCGTCGCACATATTGCAGTTTGCCTCGGGTGCAAGGCGCGCCAAGTCCTCGAGCTGTAGATAGCCGAGCGAGTCAACGCCTATTGCCTTTGCTATCTCGTCGATGCTGTGCTTATATGCAATCAGGTTTTCAGATGAGTCAATATCGGTGCCAAAATAGCACGGATATTTGAACGGCGGCGACGAAAGGCGCATATGCACCTCTGTTGCACCGGCCTCGCGCACAAGCTTTACTATTTTTAGGCTTGTTGTGCCGCGGACGATAGAGTCGTCGACGAGCACAACGCGCTTGCCGCGAACGGCGTCGGGGATCGGGTTAAGCTTTATGCGAACGTCGTTTTCGCGCTGTTTTTGGCTTGGCGCGATGAACGTTCTGCCGATATATTTATTTTTCAAAAAGCCGATGTCATACGGTATTCCGCTGCGCTTTGAGAAGCCTAGCGCGGCGTCAAGGCCGGAATCGGGCACGCCGATTACGACATCTGCGTCGACAGGGTTGCTCTCGGCAAGAAATTCGCCCGCGCGCTGACGTGCTGTGTGCACGCAGACGTTGTTTATGACTGAATCGGGGCGGGCGAAATAGATGTATTCAAACACGCAAAAGCCCTGCTTATTGCGCGGGATATCGCAGTGTGCCTTTATGCTCTGCACGCCGCTTTCGGTGACGACGACGACCTCGCCCGGCTCTATCTCACGCACAAAGGTTGCGCCCACAGCGTCGAGCGCGCAGCTTTCGCTTGCGAAAATGGTGCTATCGCCAATTTTGCCCATGCAAAGCGGACGAAAGCCCATTGGGTCGCGCGCGGCGATAAGCTTGCGCGGACTCATGACGACTATGCTGTATGCGCCCTTTAAGCGGCCCATTGCGGAACATACCGCCGCCTCGATGGACGGAGCTGTAAGGCGCTCTTTTGTGATGGTGTAGGCTATGACCTCGGTGTCGCTTGTGGCGTGGAAGATGCCGCCCGAAAGCTCTATCTCCTCGCGCAGCTCGGCGGCGTTTGTGAGGTTGCCGTTATGCGCTAGCGCCATTGTGCCCTTGACGTGGCGTATCAGCAGCGGCTGGGCGTTTGCGCGGTTGCGCGTGCCTGTTGTGGCGTAGCGGCAATGACCTATCGCCATATGACCGCGCGGCATATTTGCCATGACCTCTTTTGTGAAAACCTCGTTCACAAGACCTAAATCGCGGTGATTTGTTATAAGACCGTCGTCGTTTATCGACATACCGCAGCTTTCCTGACCGCGATGCTGGAGAGCGTAAAGACCGTAGTATACGGACGCCACGATGTCTCCGACTTCGCCCTTGTCAAAAATGCCAAGCACTCCGCACTCCTCGTGCAGCTTATCTGTTATACAGCAATCCATTTATTTTTTCTCCGATTTTTTGTTTATTTGAATACACGTAAGGCGTCGGGACGGGAAACCCGTCCCCTACATCCGGCTTTGGTGTGTGCCGACTTACCTCATCCGTCGCTCCTTCGTCGCGCCACCTTCCCCCAAGGGGGAAGGCTTCCCCTTGAGGGGAAGCTGTCAGCGTAGCTGACTGATGAGGTGAAAATTTACGTTTCACGCAAGCCGTCGGTTTAGGGCCTCCGTTAGGGTTGCATGGCAACGATTTACTCTCCAAGCAAGCGCTTCATTACCTCGGCGTAGGCTTCTTCGGCGCCGCCTAAATCGCGGCGGAAGAGGTCTTTATCTAGGTGGGCGTGGGTTTTTGTGTCCCAGAAGCGGCAGGTGTCGGGGCTGATTTCGTCCGCAAGGACTATTGTTCCGTCTGCAAGGCGACCAAATTCAAGCTTGAAGTCGATTAGCTCGATGCCCGCGTCCTTTAGATATTCACCTAAATAATTGTTGATTTTGAACGAATAGTCGGCGATTGTTTTAAGCTCCTCGGGTGTTGCCGCGCCGATGGCGGCGATGTGGTATTCGTTTACCATCGGGTCGCCAAGCGCGTCGTCTTTATAGCAATATTCGAGCACTGCTGATTTAAGCTTTGTACCCTCCTCCATGCCGAGGCGCTTTGCAAGGCTGCCTGCGGCGACGTTGCGCACGATGACCTCAAGCGGAACTATCGAAACCTTTTTGACGAGTGTCTCGCGGTCTGAAAGCTCTTTTACAAAGTGAGTGGGAATGCCTTTTGCCTCAAGCATTTTCATAAGGCTGTTTGTGACGCGGTTATTTACAACGCCTTTGCCGAGGATAGTACCTTTTTTTGCGCCGTTGCCTGCCGTCGCGTCGTCCTTATAATCAACAAGCACCAGCGCATTATCATCTGTGGCGTAAACCTTTTTTGCCTTACCTTCGTAAAGCTGTTCTTTCTTTATCATAATATATAGCTCCTTTAAAATTTAAATATTTTTAATTTCTTCTTGAATTTTCTCGTCCTTTGCGGCGATTTCTTCGCTCATTTTAGCTCTTGCTTCATCTAATAGCTTTGACAAACGCTCGTCGCTTAATGCAAGCATTTGGGCGGCTAAAACCGCTGCGTTTTTTGCGCCATTTAACGCAACTGTCGCAACAGGTATGCCGCTTGGCATTTGAACTGTAGCTAAAAGCGCGTCCATGCCGTCCATTGCGCCGCCTTTTATCGGTATGCCGATAACCGGCAATGTGGTGTTTGCGGCGATAGCGCCCGCCAAATGTGCCGCCATGCCTGCCGCTGCTATGATGACGCCAAAGCCGTTTGCCTTTGCGCTTTTGGTAAACTGCGCCGTGGCCGCGGGTGTGCGGTGTGCGCTCATGATATGCACCTCAAATGGAATTTCCCACGCTTTAAGCTGCACAGCCGCTGCCTTTACACAGCCCCAATCGCTGTCGCTTCCCATGATAATTGCAACTTTTTTGCTGTTCATATACTTTCCTCCTAAACAAAAAAAGCCACAGGTGCACCTGCACCTATGACTTTAGCGTACAATTATACTATTTGGCGCGCCATGACATGAAAATGGCGTGAAAAGGCACTTGCAATTTAGGCGTATATCTATAACTTGCATAATCGTGCTCCTCTCCGTTTTCACAAAATGGTGCGGACAAACTACACTATTAGTTTACCTTTTTTAGCGTTTAAAATCAACGCTTTTAAGACGCACAAAATATTTTCAGCCAAAGCGACAAAAAACACTATTTTTAGTGGCTCTTTATTGTAGCATTTACATTTCCTTTACAATATCGCACACTTCGCCGCGCACAAAGCTTATGAGCGCGTGCGGGGCAAGGGCTATCTGCGTGCCTATTCTGCCGCCGCTTACTATTATAATAGGCAGGTTGAGCGCCGACGCGTCGAAAACAGTCTTGTACTGCTTTTTCATGCCGACAGGGCTGCACCCGCCGCGTATGTAGCCTGTGACCTTGTTTATATCCGCGACGTGTATCATCTCGACGCTCTTTGCGCCAACAGCTTTCGCGGCTTTCTTTAGGTCAAGCTCCGCCAAAACAGGAATCGCAAAGACGTAATAATTTTTATCCGCACCCTGTGTGACAAGCGTCTTAAACACCTCGGCGGGGTTTTGGCCCAGCTTTGCCGCCACCGCTGCGCCGTCGATAGCGCCGTCAGAATGGTCGTAGGTATACATTTTATATTCGATTTTAGCCTTATCCAAAACGCGCATAGCGTTTGTTTTTTGTTCACTCATTTTTTCTCCTCTCGAAATTTCCTCGCTTAAATTGTAGGGGCGAGCTTCGCTCGTCCGTATAGTCAGCACATCGCCACGGCTGCGGGTCGATGTGGGCATCGACCCCTACAAATGTGCCACATCGCAAATTGGTGCGAAATTGCGGGCGGATATGGAATCCGCCCCTACGTTTCACTGCAAATTCACGGCGGATTGTAGGGGCGATTCACGAATCGCCCGCACAGGTTTGCGCAAATTTGCGGCGTTGCACACGAAATTGGTTTTCGGGCGATTCGTGAATCGCCCCTACACATCCTTGCTATTATACACCCTTGACTTTGATTTGAAAAGACGGTATAGTTTAACGGAATAGATTGATTTACAAGAGGAGCAAATATAATGATAGTTATTTTCAAAAAAACCGCTACGCAGGAGCAGATAAAGAACCTTTGCAGCTCGTTTGAAGCGCAGGGGCTGAACATACATAATTCAGAGGGCAAGCTGACGCATCTCATCGGGCTCATCGGCGACACGAGCGCCGTGGACATTGATTTGGTGCGCGCAAACGACTTTGTTGAGGACGTAAAGCGCGTCAGCGAGCCGTACAAAAAGGCGAATATCAAATTTCACCCGAACCCGACAGTCGTGGATATCGGCGGGCACAAAATAGGCGGCGGTAGCTTTTGCGTTATCGCGGGGCCGTGCAGCGTCGAGAGCGAGGAGCAGATTACCGAGGTGGCAAACGCTGTGAAATCGAGCGGCGCAGGGCTTCTTCGCGGAGGCGCGTTCAAGCCTCGCACAAGCCCGTACGCGTTTCAGGGCATGCGCGCGGAGGGCTTAGAGCTTTTGCGCCACGCCCGCACGCAGACGGGCATGCCGATTGTGACTGAAATAATGAACACCGAGCACATCGACATGTTCCGCGACGTTGACGTGATACAGGTCGGCGCGCGAAATATGCAGAATTTTGAGCTTTTGAAGGCCGTGGGCAAGCTTGACAAGCCTGTTTTGCTAAAGCGCGGGCTTTCAAACACGATTGAAGAATGGCTGATGAGCGCCGAATACGTGATGGCGGAGGGCAACGAGAACGTAATTTTATGCGAGCGCGGCATACGCACGTTTGAGACAAGCATGCGCAACACGCTTGATTTGTCAGCGATACCGATGATAAAGAGCAAATCTCACCTGCCTGTCGTTGTAGACCCAAGCCACGCGGCGGGCATCGCGTGGATGGTTGAGCCGCTTGCACTCGCGGCTGTGGCTGTTGGCGCTGACGGACTTATGGTAGAGGTGCACAACAACCCCGCCTGCGCCAAGTGCGACGGCGCCCAAAGCCTTACCCCGACCCAATTTGACGAGCTTATGAGCAAAATCAAGGCAGAGGCAAAGTTTTTTGGGAAAGAGATAAATTAAAATAATTTAAAGAAAAAAGAAGAAAGAAAAAATAATGTGATGCCTGTGGGCATCACTCCTTAACTTTTATTTCTTCTCTCTTCTTTTTTCTTTTAACAGGAGGAAATCATGTCACTTACTTTAGACGAAAAAAAGCAGTTTGCGGGGTGCTATGGGACGTTTGTTATAAACGGGGCTTTGGCGCTTTCGATAGGGGCGCTGCTGCCGTATATACGCGCAAGCTACGGGTTTGATTACACATTTCAGGGCATACTTGTCAGCCTGCATTCTGTTGGCAACCTTTTGAGCAGCTTTCTTGCGGGAATGCTGCCGCTGTGGATTGGTAAAAGACAGAGCATGCTGTTTTTCAGCACATTTTTTGCGGCGGCGTTTCTTATAGTGTCGCTAACGGGCAACCCTGTGCTGCTTGCGGCGGCGTTTTTGATGACGGGGCTTGCGCGCGGCGCTGTGAGCAATTTCAACAACGTCGTGATAAACTCTATTGCGACGGGCAAGGCGTGGGCGCTAAACACGCTGCACGCGATGTTTTCGATAGGCGCGTTTATTGCGCCGCTTGTGATTTTGCTTTGCACAGGCAACAACCCCGAAAATTGGCGCTTTGTGTGCTATATACTTATCGCGTGCGGCGTCATTGAAATACTTATTTACGGCACGCTGCCAATTCATGACAACTACCCTAAAAAAGCCAAAAAGACGGCTGATAAATCGGACGGCAACTATGGATTTTTCAGCGACAAGCAGTTTTGGATATGCACGCTCACGCTGTTTTTCTACCTTTGCGCCGAGCAGGGCGTAATTGGGTGGATGGTGACATATTTTAAGGACAGCGGGCTTTTGAGCGCGGGCTTTGCGCAGGTTATGGCGAGCGTGCTGTGGCTGCTTATACTTGCTGGCAGGCTGACTGTCGCAAAGCTTTCTGTGCGGTTTAACAAAAGCAAGCTGCTTGGGCTTATGGGCATTGGGTGCCTTGTGTTTTTTGTGATAGTGATGCTTGGACGGTCACTGCCGCTTATCACGATAGGAATTGCGGGCTTTGGCTTTTCAATGGCGGGCGTGTACCCGACGACGGTTTCGCTGTCCGGCGAGGCGATTAAAAAATATCCGCTCGCGTGGAGCTTTATGCTGACGCTCGCGAGCTTTGGCTCTATAATTATGCCGTCGATAATAGGTGCAGTTGCCGAGAGCGCGGGGCTTTACGCAGGCATGCTGACAATAGTTATCGCCGTTGTTGTGCTGCTTGCGCTCATAACGGTGAATTTCATCAAGCACAGAAGCGAAGCGGAATAATTTTTGCCGTCATCGGCTGAATGGAGAACGATATGCTTTTTGCTGTAATCACTCAAATAATTGCCATTTTTTTAGGCATTATGCTTTTGTGTTGGCTCGCCGTGAGGTTTAAGCTGCTTAAATGGGATTTTAAAAAGGCGCTCCCTGAGATAATTGTGTTTTCGCTGCTCATAACAGGCATTTTCGGCTCGCGGCTCGTCACGAGCACATATTTTAAAACGTCAAACGTCACAGAAGCCATTTCGGCGTATGCGAGCTATGCTAAAAATGGCGGGTTTCACTACGTTGAAAGCTCGCTGATGACAAACGTTATCGCGCCGAAAACAGACGACATCGAAAAGGGTATGACAGACGCGTTTGCGGATAAATTCGGCGCAGATATAACCCTGACCCCCGCCGAAACAAACGCCGCCTACACCTACGAAAGTGCAGACGGCGAGTATAAAGGCTATGCTTATTACCATGAGTATAATAGTTATAATATTTACATATTTTCGGCGGTTATAGAGTAGACAGTGGCAGCGAGACTTCTTTGCTCATTTATAAATTGCACAACTGTAGGGAACAAGGAAGTGACAGACGTTGCATAAAAACAAAATACAGCATAAATCAATCGGACGCGCAATGCGCGTCCCTACGATGCATGTTGTAAAATCATCTGCGCATTTTATCACGCTGTGCAATCTTCTTTTATCTGCCTTATTGCCTCGGAAATATTTTCGGTTTTGGCTATAACACGGCACACAGCCTTGTCGCCGAACGCGAAATACACGCGGGCGTAGAAGGTTTTCGGCGTGAGCAGGTATATTTTATTTGCGCTGTTTGTGCCATCGACGACGTCTGTTGGCAGGTTAGCTACATATCCCGCAAAATCATTATTTATATCGGTGCATTTGATGATGTGCTGTTCGGCAGTGCGTTCTTTTTTGCAGCAGATGATGTCTCCCACTACAAGCCGCCTGCCGCCGCAAACAGTTATGTAGGTTTGTATCATTGATTTCCCTCCGTCTTTTGTATTATTGCATCAATTAAATTATATCAATTAGGCGTTTTTCACACAAGCTGTGGACGGCGGTGTGGACTGACTATTTCTTTAATACATACGGTTTAAAGGAGTTTTTGATTATGTCTGAATTTTCTGAAATACTTTCGAGTGCCATGAGGGACAGCGGGCTTTCGCTGCGTCTGCTTGCGAAAAAAAGCGGGTTTGACCCCTCGCTGCTAACGCGTGTGCGAAGCGGAAAAAGCAAAACTCAAAACAAAGAGGGGCTTTCGCTGCTGTTTGACGCACTGTGCCTTTCCGCACAAAAGCGCGAGGAGCTTGAAAATGCATATGTAAAGGACATCGTTGGCGAAGCCGCTTACGCGAGCCATATGCAGGTGAAAAAGCTTGCAGAGAGCCTTGGCAGGCCGCGCACGTTGGCGTGCAAGCTGCCGATGCCGGTGCTGCCCGACGACGTTAACTCCGTTGAGGGGCTAAGCAATGTGCACAACCTTTTGCACACCGTCGCCGAGCGCGAATGCGGCATGGACGACGCGCATTTACTTATACTTTCGCCGCCGCAGAGCACTTTTTTAGCCGAGACACTTGCGCTTTGTGCCGCAAACCATCCCGACGCTTCAATAACGCATTTGTTTACTCTGCGCCCGCGCCCATCTGCCGACGACGGGCTGCAAAAGGGCGAGAGCTACAATATCGAATTTGTGCGCGCGGTGCTGCCCGCGCTGTTTGCGGGCAACGCCTACAATGCGTATTACACCTATGACGTGGACGGTGGCCTGACGCTTTTGCCGAATATCATGCTGTCGCGCGAGTATGCCGTGTGCTTTTCCTCCTCAACCGAGAGCGCGATTGTTTTGCGCGATAAAGAGCATTTAAAGCTGCTGCGCACGCTGTTTAACAAGCAGCTTGCGGGGGCTGACATGCTGTTTAAACGCGGCATGACGCTGCAAGAGCAGATGGAATATTATACGAGCAAATATCTTGAGACAGCCGAAAAATCTTCGCTTTATTCTATAAGCTGGCAACCTTGCCTTTTGCTGTTTTTAAGGCCGTCGGACGCCGAGGCGCTATGTGCGGACACGCCCGAAATAAAGCAGATATGCACGATGTTTTTTACCGGATATCAGGGGCTTGTCATGCGCCGTATAAAAAACTCCTGCTTCACACGCGAGGGGCTTGAGGATTTTGCGGCACACGGCGTGCTGAATGAAATTCCATACGGCTTTGCGCAGGAGTTCCCTGTTGCCATGCGTCGGCGTATGCTGCAAGAAATGCTTGACAAGGCAAGCGAGGGCAGCTATGTGCCGCACGTGATAAAGGCCGACAAGCTCGCCTTGCCCAAAGAGGCGTCACTGTCGATGGACGAAAATGAAAACGTGTCGATAGGCACAGTGTACGCGGAGCACGGAGAGAGCAATTACGTGCTAAAGGAACGCACCGCAGCCGCCGCCGTAGCCCAGTTCATCCGCTTTTTGCCCGAGCACGACTGGCTTTATTCCGAAGAGGAAAGCCTTGAGATTGTCAGAGAGGTAATGGAGAAAATATAAAAAGAAGAAATAAGAAATAAGAAATAAAAAGTAATGTGTTACGGCTTTGCGGTAACATTATAATAGTTAGTGCGTCTACGAAAGATTTCATATAAATCTATTGTAGACGCACTACTTATTTTAATGTTATGGCGCAGCCATAACTCCTTACTTCTTCTCTCTTCTCTCTTATTTCTTCTTTTAAATATCTTCTTTTCTTAAACTTTAAAGCTAACCGCCGTGTCACCCTCTACGTCTTTGCCAAATTCGTAGGTGTTGCCGGGGAGTATTGCGTTCATTACGATGCCGACTATTGCGGCGATGGCAAGGCCGGAAAGGTTGATTTGGATTTCCGCCGTGATGGGGATTGTGATGCCGCCGACGGAGTTGAAGCCGAGCGCGCTCACGAGGATAACTGCGGCGATGATGAGATTGCGTGAATTTGTGAAATCGACCTGATTTTCAACGACATTGCGCACGCCGATGGCGGAGATCATGCCGTAGAGCACAAACGAAACGCCGCCGATGATTGCGGACGGAATTGTTTGGATTGCCGCGCCGACCTTCGGGAAGAACGAGAGCAAAATCGCGAACCCAGCGGCGATTTCCATGACCTTGGGGTCATACACCTTTGTGAGTGCCAAAACGCCTGTGTTTTCACCGTAGGTGGTGTTTGCGGGGCCGCCGAAGAAGCCCGCCATGCTTGTGGCAAGGCCGTCACCGAGGATTGTGCGGTGCAGGCCTGGGTCTGCGATATAGTTTTTGCCGACTGTCGCGCTGATGGCGGCGATGTCGCCGATGTGCTCCATCATTGTGGCGAGGGCGATAGGCATTATTGTGATGCACGCGCTGATGCTGAACTTTGCAAAGCGTGCGGGCTGAAGCGCGATGCCAAACCACGCCGCCTCTTTAATCGGCGTAAAGTCGACAACGCCCATGAGCAGAGCCACGATGTACGAGCCGACGATGCCTATTATAATGGGGACAATTTTTATCATGCCCTTGCCCCAGATGTTGCAGATGATGATGAGCGCAAGCGCGATAAGCGCGAGCGGCCAGTTTGACGAGCAGTTTGATATTGCCGTCGGCGCTAAGATAAGACCTATCGAGATTATGATAGGCCCTGTGACGACAGGCGGGAAAAACCGCATGATTTTATTGACGCCGAAAACCTTTATAAGCCCCGACATCAGCACGTATACAAGGCCGGACAAAACCACGCCGCCGCATGCATAGGGCAGCATTTCGAGGTTTGCCTTGCCGTCCGTCATCGGTGCAATGGCCGCAAATCCGCCCAAAAACGCGAAGCTTGAACCGAGGAACGCCGGAACCTTGCCCTTTGTAATGAGGTGGAACAAAAGCGTGCCAAGACCTGCCATTAGAAGCGTCGTTGAAACGTCAAGGCCTGTCAAGATAGGCACAAGGACTGTTGCGCCAAACATGGCGAAGGTGTGCTGCACGCCTAAAAGAAGCATTTTGGGTGTGCCTAGCTTGCGCGCGTCATAAATGCCGTCGCTGCCAAGCTGCGGTTGTTTTTCGTTGCTCATTAGAATTCCTCCTGTTTTTTCGCACTCTTAACATAATAGCAAAGTATGGAGGCAGTTGCAACAATTTTTTGCAAAAAAATGTTATTATCCGTCGATGACCGTGTACATTTCGCGGGCGACGTCCTTGCCGACGATGGCTTCGACGGACGCGACCTTTACCTTGACGGGTTTTTGGCCGAAGGCGATCTCTATTTCGTCGCCGACCTTGACCTCATAGCTAGCCTTGACCTGCCTGCCGTTGACGCTTATGCGCCCTGCATCGGCGACTTCATTGGCAAGCGTGCGCCGCTTTATAAGGCGGCTGACCTTTAAATATTTGTCTATACGCATGTTGGTGTTCCTTTCTGTAAGTTTTTTCTCACTTGTAAAATTCATAACGTACTGCGCGACGCCCTCGTCGCTCAGCATAAGTTTGCGCAAACCTACCTCATCCGTCGCTCCTTCGTCGCGCCACCTTCTCCTAAAGGAGAAGGCTTTAAAGGCTTCTCCTTTAGGAGAAGCTGTCGCCCGCAGGCGACTGATGAGGCAAGTTCACACAAAACTCCGCATAAAAACATTGCCGAGCAGGTAAAACCTGCTCGGCATTTTGGTTATGCAAAAATTATTTTGCAACGGCGTCCTTAAGAGCCTTGCCCGCTTTGAAAGCAGGTGCTGTTGTTGCCGGAATTGTGATTTCCTCTTTTGTGCGGGGGTTGCGGCCTTTGCGTGCCGGACGGTTGCGTGTCTCGAATGTGCCAAAGCCTACGAGAGCAACTTTGTCGCCTGCTTTAAGAGCGGCTGTGATGCCTTCGATAACGGCGTTGACTGCCTTTTCTGCGTCTTTCTTTGTAAGCTCTGCGTCAGCAGCAACTTTAGCTACGAGTTCAACTTTAGTCATGTTAGATAACCTCCAAAAAATTGTTGAATATATATTGTTTCAAAGCGTTTTATCGCTCTGTACAAACCTTTGCCTGCCTCCATAGTTTATCCAGTTCTTCGTCTGTTAAACCATCGAGCGTGTTTCCGCTCTCATTTGCAAGCCTTTCGGCAGCTTTTACCCTCGCGGCAAACTTATCCGCGGCGCGGGTGAGCGTTTCCTCGCTGTCTTGCTTTAGATGTCTTGCGACATTTACGGCGGAAAACAGCACGTCGCCCATCTCCTCGCTTATGTTAGGAGCGTTTTGCGCCACTGCCTGTTTAAGCTCGGCTATCTCGCCGTCGAGCGCCTTAATTGCGCCGTCTGCGTCGTGATAATCATAGCCGTACTGCGCGGCGCGCTTTTGCAGCTTTTGCGCACGCATAAGCGCGGGCAGAGCCTTTGGAACGTCGTCGAGGTTCTTTTCGGCCGACTGGCGGCCTTTTTCCTCTTTTTTTATATTTTCCCAGTTTTCAAGCACTTTATCCGCGGTGTCGGCATTTACTGTGCTGAAAATGTGCGGGTGGCGCAAAACGAGCTTTTTGCAGATGCCGTCGAGCACGTCGTCCATGCTGAACGCGCCCTGCTCGGCCTCAAGCTGTGTGTGAAAAACTATTTGCAGCAGCAAATCGCCAAGCTCTTCGCACATGAGATGAGAGTCGTCAAGGTCAATCGCGTCGGCGACCTCGTATGCCTCTTCAAGCAGAGACTTTCGTATAGAGAGGTGCGTCTGCACCTTGTCCCACGGACAGCCGCTTTCGGGGTGGCGCAAAAGTGCCACGATGTCGATAAGATCCTGCATTGTATACTTCTCTTTTGGCATAAACACAGGCTTTATCTCCTTTCAAAGCGTCCTCACTGATTTTACATTATTGAATATGCTTTTGCAAGCGTTTTGATCGTTTTTTACCTTTTTGAATACATTCTCGACGTTTTTTGTAGTGTTTTGCTTTATACATGCACTATTTTTGTGCTTTTTCACCGCGTTTTTGGCGTCTCACCACCACAAATCTCGATTTTGGTTCAGGCAAGTTTACTGCCGCACCCAGAACAAAATATGGCATCCTCGTCAACCTCCGCGCCGCATTGCGGGCAGAGAACAGAGGCTTTTGCGCCTGAGGCTGTCGTTTTTGCGGGCTTTACGCCAAACGCCTCTATCTGCTTTTCTATTTTATCGACGTCGGCTATGTACCTTTCGACGAGCGCGTCATCCTTTGCGCCGCCGCGGTGAAGCGAGTAGACAAGCGCGCCGAGGCGTCGCTGTGCCTTTGAAAGCTTCGCTTCAAGCACCATTAAATCGGCCTTTTCCTTGCCTTTTAGCGCGATAGCCGTCCCCGCTTTGGCGGCGGAGTTTGCAAGCTTGTAGGCTGTATCGGTTATTTTTTGAGCTGAAATCATTGTTCTACCTCCTAAAAAATAAGAGTTATTACGCTTATTTTACACTTAAAATGTGAACTAATTATTAATTAGCTCCTCATATCCGCCCAAAAACTCGCGCAAAATGGAATTTTTTGGCACAAAGTCAGTATTGATTGCTGTGCAGGTGTCAAAATTGCGGCATAGCTGCGCAAACTGCTCTGCGTGAGCGCCCGACGGGTCGATTTGCGCTTTGAAATCCTGCACAAAGCCCGCTATGACGTTCGGCTCATATGAAAAGCTTGTGTCGAGAAGGATGTCGGCGTCCTGCTTAAAGGCCTTGACGAGCTTATCCTCCGCGCTGCACACCGCGTCCCACATATCGAGCGTTTTGTCGATGGAATGCCCGCGAAACTGCACGTCGCGTATCATGCGGCGGATCAGGCGTATGTCGCGCGTGGATATCGCTCTTTGGCCGTCGAACGAGTATTCCTCGCGCAGGCCGGCGTAAATTCTGTACACCTTTTTATGCGGCAGAGCGTCCGTCAAAATGGGGTTGAGCGCGTGAATGCCCTCGATTACGGCGACGCCGCCGTTAAGCTTTAAAAGCGTCTGGGTGCGCGTGCGCTGCTCGCTTTTGAAGTCAAAATCAGGGATGGGCGTCTCGCCTTTTTCGCAAAGCTCGCACACGGCGCGGTTCACGGCGGCGACATCGAGCGCGTTTATGCTCTCATAATCTGGCTTTCCGTTTTGCAAAAGCGGGTACTCGCTTATGTCCTTATAAAAGCAATCGAGCGACACGACGGCGCTCTCGATGCCGATTTGTTTAAGCCGCGCGCTGACCTTGTGCGCAGTCGTCGTTTTGCCCGACGCTGACGGCCCCGACAGCATTATGACGCTCGCCCCGCTTTCAACGGTGGCTGCGGCGGCATTATTTACGCGGTGGACATACTCCTGCTCGCAGTATTTGGCAAACGAGGCAGGGTTGAGCGCGGCAATGTTTAACAGGCTCGTTTCGACAAGGCGTTTAGGTATCCATATCAAAGTATTTGGCATAAAAATCGTCAACTCCTTTTTTGCGCAGGTGCATTTCGTCTGCGCCGCTTAGATATTCGAGCGGGTATTTATAGTTGAAAATTCTGGCTATTTTTTCGCCGGGCTTGACAAGCTTTGTGGAGCCGCCCGCGCCCGCTGAAAGAATTGTATGCACTTCTTCCATTATATATATGTTGTAAAGGCACTCGCTGCCGCTTTTAGTATACCCTGTATTTTCAAGATTTTGCAGCGTGCCCTTTTGGCGATAGAGATAATATGGCGCATAGCCCGCGTCCGCGAGCTTTTTTGACGAAAGCGAAACCATTTTTGCAACGTCGTCATACGCGTCGGCTTCGTTGTCAATGACAATGCTGCTGGCGCGTTTTAGCGTGAGCGTGTGCACGGTGATATTTTCGGGCGAGAGCGCTATAACGCCATCGAGACTTTTTTCAAAGCCCGAAACGGTGTCCTTCGGCAAGCCCGCGATCAAATCCATATTAATATTTGTGTGCCCCGCTTTTCGCGCGTCGGCAAAGCAGTTTAAAATATCCTGCGCGGTGTGCTTGCGCCCGATGGCTTCGAGAACATTGTCGCTTAACGTTTGCGGATTTATTGAAATGCGCGTTGCGCCGCCGTTTTTTATGACGCATAGCTTTTCAAAATCGGTGCAGTCGGGGCGGCCTGCCTCGACTGTGTATTCGCTCACGGCGGATAAGTCAAAGCACTCGGCGACCTTATTCATCAGCGTTTCAAGCTGCTTTGCGGTGAGCGAGGTCGGTGTTCCGCCGCCGATATATATTGTCTCAAGGGTTAATTTATTGCGCTCGGCGGTGGCTTTAATGTCCTCAATTTCTGCACAGAGCGCGTCGACATACGGCTGAATTAGCGCGGCGCTCTCGGCTGTTGTGCGCGAGACAAAGCTGCAATAGCTGCACCGCGAGGGGCAAAAGGGTATGCCGATATAAAGGCTGTACGAGCGCGGCTTGTTTTTTGCAATGATGCCCGCCTGCGTTGCGGCAATTTTTTGCGCGAGGGCGTATTTTTCGTCAGAAACTAAGAATTTTTGCTTAAAAAACGCCTCAATTTCGCTTTCGGGCATATTTTTGCGGTGCATATCGTGAATGAGCCTGACGGGGCGCACACCTGTGAGCATACCCCAAGCAGGGCGCGTGGCTGTAACGTCGCACAGCAGGTTAAAAAGCATGAGCGAGTGAGCGTATTCAAGCTGCTTTGCGTTAAGCGACAAATCGCGCTTTGCAAGGCGCACTGTGCATTTGCCGTTTAAGCGCACAGCAGCGAGCATATGATGCGCCGAAAGCCGCGCCGCGACAACCTCTGCGCCATGCGCGGCATTGCCGACAGCCGCCTTAGGATAAAACAGCCGCGCCACATGCTCAAGCTCGTAGCACGAAATATGACCTTTTACGTAAATGTTCATATGGTTCCTTATTTATATTCTTGCGTTGTATTGTAGGGGCGGTTCACGAATCGCCCGCGCAGGTTTGCACAAACGAATTTCGGGCGATTCGTGAATCGCCCCTACGCATAACCTTGTTTATTGTAGATACCGATTATTTGCCTTTTCCTCGTCCATTGTGGAAAATTCGCCGTGGCCCGGCAAAACTTGGACGTTTGTTGTCACCTCTTGGCAGAGCTTTTTAAGGCTTTGCTGCATGACGGAGTAGTCGCCGCCCTCTAAATCACAGCGGCCTATGTCGCCGGCGAAAAGGGTGTCGCCCGCGAACATTAAATCGCCGCAGACAAGGCACGCCGAGCCGGGTGTATGCCCCGGGGTTTTTATAACGTGGAACGTCATGTCGTCGAGCTTTATATCCTCGCCGTCGGTGTACGTTTTATCGGGCTTCATGCCAAAAAGCTGTGCGTCCTCGGCCGACATTATAAGCTGTGCGCCAGTGTCGCGGCGAAGCTGCTCTACGCTCGCGATATGGTCGTGATGACCGTGTGTGAGCAGAATATATTTAAGCTGTGCGTCGTTTTCTGTGAGTACGTCGTAATATTCCTGCGCTTTTGCGGCGGGGTCGATGACAGCCGCCGCGCCCTCTTCGCCTATGCACACAAACGTGTTTGTGCGGTATGGGTACGGGCCGTAAATATGGCATACTTTCATGGCTTTACTCCTTTTTCCAGTCGTCTGTGTCGATGAATATTGTCACGGGGCCGTCGTTTATGAGCGTGATTTGCATATCCGCGCCAAACTCGCCTGTGACCACATTTTTTACGTTTGTCTTTTTCATTTCTTCGATAAATTTATTGTATGCGTCGATTGAAAGCGGAGGCTTTGCGGCGGCGATAAAGCTTGGGCGCTTGCCCTTTTTTGTGTCGCCGTACAGCGTGAAGTTTGACACTATCATCACGTCATAACCCTTGTCCTCGGCGGATATATTGAGGTTGCCGTTTTCGTCGTCAAAAATGCGCAAGCCCGCACATTTCGCGGCAAGCTTTTCGCATATTTTAACATCGTCGGTGTCCTTAACGCCGAGCAAAATCAAAAGCCCCGCCCCAATAGTGCGCATTTCCGCGCCATTTATGACCACCTGCGCGCTTTTAACACGCTGAATTATTGTGCGCATATATGTTGTTTCCTTTTTATTTTGTAGTGGCGGATATTATCCGCCCGAAAACCGACAATTCGTGGCTCACCGTAGGGCGTGACGACCTCGGCACGCCGCTAGTGATGTCCAAACCTTACGGCACGCCGAGTCATCGTGCCCTACGCACTTTGCGCGCCCCTACAATTTGCCGTTAATTTGCGGTGCACCGCATGGCGAAATTTTACACTCGCGTTATTGTTGTAACATTTTTCACCTTGCGCAGACGGGATATAATTGTTGTGAGGTGTTCGGTGCTCACTACGCCTATGGTGATGGTGATGCTCGCTCGGCCGTCGGCGGTTTGGCGGGCGTTGATGGCGTAGCATGGGACGTGCATGTCGGAGACTAGCACGGCTATATCCACGGTCAAGCCGTCGCGGTCGATTGCCATTATTTCCAGTGTTGATTTAAAGCTGTCACTTTTCGTGTTGTCCGCCCAGTGTGCGTGGACGTAGCGGGCGGCGTCCTCGCCGTCTAGACCCATTTTTACGTTTTCGCAGTCGCGCTTATGGATTGACACGCCGAAGCCGCGCGTTACAAAGCCGATGATGTTATCGCCCGGCAGCGGGTTGCAGCATTTGGCGAATTTCACAAGACAGTTGTCGATGCCCTCGACTATTACGCCGTCGCTGCTTTTGCTTTTTTTGACTGACGACTGAACGTCAATGACTATCGGTGCATTGAGCGCCTGCTGTTCACGCTGCTGCTTTGTGTATTCGTCCTTAATGCGTATCATTAGGCGCGAGAGCTGCAAGCCGCCGTAGCCTATCGCGGCGTAAAGCTCCTCAACGGAGTTTAGGCGCTGACGCTTTGCCATGTCGAGCATGAAGTCGTTATATTTATCGTCGGGGACGTTTATAAGGTTGCGGCGCATTTCCTTTTCAATCGCCTGTTTGCCCTCGGCGACGTTTTCTTCCTTGCGCTCTTTTTTGAACCAGTTGCGTATTTTATTTTTCGCTTCGCTTGTGGCGACCATATTGAGCCAGTCGCGGCTTGGGCCTTTGTCCTTGGGGCCTGTGATTATCTCGATAATTTCGCCTGTGATGACCTTGTGGTCGATGGGCACAATTCTCCCATTCACCTTTGCGCCCGCCATGCGGTTGCCGACGGCGGTGTGTATGGCGTAGGCGAAGTCGATGACGTTTGCGCCCGCGGGCAGGTTGATAACGTCGCCCTTTGGCGTGAACGCAAACACCTCCTCGGGCAAAAGCTCGCTTTTAATATCGCGCAGCAAATCGCCCGCGTCTTCGCTCTCGCGCTGACTTTCAAGAAGCTGGCGCACCCACGCTATTCTGTCGTCGAAATTCTCTTTGGTATTAACGCCCGCTTTGTATTTCCAGTGCGCGGCGACGCCGTATTCGGCGGTTTGATCCATCTCCCACGTGCGTATTTGCACCTCAAAAGGTATGCCCTCGTGGCCTATGACTGTCGTGTGCAGGCTTTGGTACATATTTGGCTTTGGGGTTGAAATGTAGTCTTTAAAGCGGCTTGGAATCGGGTGGTACATGTCGTGAATAACGCCGAGCGCATTGTAGCATTCGCCGACTGTATCGAGGATAATGCGCACGGCGTAAACGTCGTAAATCTCCTCAAATGTTCGGTTTTGGACGTACATTTTGCGGTAAATTCCGTAGACGCTCTTTATGCGCTTTTTGATTGTGCAATCATTTATATTGTTTTCCGAAAGGCGAATTTTGATCTTATCTGCAATATCTGTGATAAATTTATCAGCGCCGCCGTTTTTAGCGAGGTAGGTTTTTATCTCCTCGTAGCCGATGGGGTCGAGGTATTGCAGGCTTCTGTCCTCAAGCTCTTCCTTGATGTTGCTCATGCCGAGGCGGTGGGCTATGGGGGCATAGACCTCCATAGTTTCGAGCGCTTTGTCGCGGCGTTTTTGCGGCGGCCACGCGTCGCCTGTGCGCATATTATGAAGGCGGTCACACAGCTTTATGAGCATTACGCGGACGTCCTTGCTCATTGCGAGAAGCATTTTGCGCAGGTTTTCCGCCTGCTGCTCTTCTACTGACGAAAATTTTATGCGGCCCAGCTTTGTAACGCCGTCGACTAAGAGCGCGGTGTCGGCGCCGAAATCTGTGCGGATTAGCGCGAGCGGGGTTTCGGTGTCCTCGACAACGTCGTGCAAAAGCGCGGCGCAGACGGAGTCTGTGTCGAGGCCTAAATCTATTAAAAGCTCCGCGACGGAGACGGGGTGGCTGATGTAGCTCTCGCCCGAAAGGCGCGTTTGCCCCTTGTGTGCCGCGTTTGCCACGTTATATGCGCGGTCGATTTTTTCCATATCATACTGCTTGCCTGTCGCTTTGATGGCTTCTTTAAGCTCCTCATAGCTGACGGACGGATATGCTTTAACTGCCGAGTCCATTACTTTTCCCCCTCAAGTAATTTTGTTGCTGAATTGCCTATTGTCATTCTGAGCGCAGCGAAGAATCTTTGCATAATGTTTTAGGCTTTAAGATTCTTCGTCGCTTCGCTCCTCAGAATGACAGTTCAGGTCATATTTGCATTTATGCCAACGATTCAATAATCGCCGCGCTCATCAAATCTTTTTTAACGCCCTTTGCCTGTGGGACTGCGGTGTAGCGCGTTGCTCCGGCGCTGTCCTTATCAAGCTTAACAAGCTCAAGCTGCTCGAGCGCTTTAAGTGAGACTAGCGTTTTGCCCGCTTTGTCTGCGCCGAGCGTTTTAAATAATGGGCGCAAATCGTCGGCTTTTAATCCGCCTTGTGCTGACAAAACGGCTTTATAGGCGGCTATTGCGTCGTTTCTTGTAGGCAAAAGCGCGGCGGTTTGTTCGTTTGTCAAAACCGTGCCGCAGCAAAGTGCCTCAAAATATTCGCAATGCTTAATATATTCCTCGCTCAAATGCGAGGGGCGAAGCTCTTTTACGCGGCCGGAAATCATGTCGCCCGCTTTGCCGGAATAGACGGACAGCGTTATCGCCGCGTCCACCTCGTCGCCCTGCGCATAGCACAACGACGCGGGGCTTTGGCCGAAAAGCACGGCGTAGATAACCGCGCTGCCCTGCCTGAACCTTATGCGGCAGTGCTTGCCGTCGCTGACGGGATAAATGCCGTCGATTGTCGCGTTTTCAAGCAAAAACACCGGCTGCGGGTTTTTGTTGCCGTAGGGCGCTAAAATGTCGAGCGCCGCGACGTCCTCTGTCGTTATTTTTTCAAGTGTGACAGGCACGTCGAGCTTCAGCGCGGGGCGGCTTAAGGTTGGATATTCGCCCGCCGCCCACTCGTTTATGTTTTTTCTGAACGCTTCGATATTATCCGCTTTTAACGAAAGACCCGCCGCGAGGGCGTGGCCACCAAAGGTTAAAAGCAAGTCGGAGCACGAGGAAATGGCATTATATAGCGAAAAGCCGTCGATGCTGCGCCCGCTGCCCTTGCCCTCGCCGTTTTCGTCGACGGAAATAATTATTGCGGGCTTGCCGAATTTATCGACGATGCGCGACGCGACTATGCCGATTACGCCCTGATGCCAGCCCGCGCCGGAGACGATTAAAATTCTGTCGGACTGATATGACGCGTCGGAGCTGATTTTTTCGATGACCTGTGTGCTTATGTCCTGCTCGGTTTTTTGGCGGGCAGCGTTTTGCTCGGACAAAATGCGGCAGCGCTCGGCTGCGTCGTCCTCGTCCTCGCAGAGTAGCAGCTCTAAAGCGTCTGTGGCGGAGTCCATTCTGCCCGCCGCGTTTAGGCGCGGGCCTATCGCGAACGAAACGTTTTCGGCTGTTATCGGCTTGCCCGTAAGGCCGCAGCTCTCTATTAAAGCGGCTAAACCCGCGCGCTCGCTTCTTTGCAAAAGCGCAAGGCCCGCTTTGACTATTGTGCGGTTTTCGCCCTCAAGCGGCATGATGTCGGCGATTGTGCCGATGGCTGCTAAATCGCCGTAAAAAGGAAGCATTTCTGACGCGTCACAGCCCTCTAATGCACAGACTAATTTAAACGCAACGCCAGCGCCGCAAAGCGAGCTGCTTGCCGACGCGTCGCCGTCAAGCTTAGGGTCGACGATTGCGACGGCGTTTGGCAGGTTTTCGGGCGGGAGGTGGTGGTCTGTCACGACAACGTCCACACCGCGCTCGTTTGCACGGTCAATAGCTTCGTTTGCTGAAACGCCGTTATCAACTGTGATGATAAGCTTGACCTTTTTATCGGCCATTAAATCGACTGCATCTGCGGAAAGACCGTAGCCGTCGTCGTCGCGGTTTGGCAGCTTATAGTAAACCTCTGCTCCGATGCTGTCGAGGTAGAGGTATAAAAGTGCGGTGGCTGTGACGCCGTCTACGTCGTAATCGCCAAAGACGGCTATGCGCTCGCCGCTGTCGACGGCGGCGAGAATGCGCTCTACGGCTTTGTCCATATTTTTTATAAGCATGGCGTCGGAGAGTGTTGCCGCGTCGCCCTTCATTTCGGCGGCGGCCTCGGGGGTGGTTTTGCCGCGGGCACACAGCACCTCGCACACAAGCCGCGGCAGCGCCGTTGTTTGAGACAGCGCAGCGGCCGTTTTCATATCAATTTGTGCCGGTTTCCACGGGCGGTAAAACATATATTTTGCTCCTTGTATGGTTAGATTTTTTGTTGCACAGTAGGGCGGGGGGCTTGCTCCCGCCGAAAGTTTACCGTTAGCGGTTACAGCGGCGGGAGCAAGCCCCCGCCCTACGGTGTGAATTTTATAAACGAGCATTGTAGGGGACGGGTTTTCCGTCCCGCACGGTTTCCGCAAATTTATCGGGCGATTCGTGAATCGCCCCTACGCACGCTGTTAGAATGTAGGGGACGGCGTCCGCAAGTTATGCGCAAACCGCACGGCACGCCGAGTCGTCGTGCCCTACGCATTTTGTAAGATTGTAGGGGCGAGCTGCGCTCGTCCGCTAGGTTTGCGAAAACTCACCTCATCCGTCGCTCCTTCGTCGCGCCACCTTCTCCTAAAGGAGAAGGCTTTTCGTAGGCTTCCCCTTGAGGGGAAGCTGTCGCCGAAGGCGACTGATGAGGTGAAAATGTTCACGCAAATTTGCGAAAACTCACCTCGTCGTCGTCTTAAAATCATCCCCTGAAAGTCCGTCTTGTGCCAGCATTGCCTGCATGGCGGCGATTTCGGCCGAGACGTTTAGGGCGGTGTCTTCCATTAAACCGTCCTCAAGGCTTGCAAACGCTTTATTTATAGTATAAAGTATGCCCACAATGTCCGTTTGGATATTGGCGGCCACGGTGCTTTCGTCGGAATTTGGTTCGACCTCGTTATAAGTTTCGAGCAGGCGCACTGTCGTTGGCAGATAATACGATGTAAAGCGCTTGACTCTTGGAGACTTATCGGGGTTTTTATCAAGATAAGTGATGAGCGTTTGCATGTGCTTCTCGATTTTATCGACCTGCTCTGTCACTGCCGCGTCGTCGATAAGCTCGTTTTGATGCTTTAGCTCGGCGTAGAAATCGCGGCACTCGTCAAGGACGGTTTTCGGTGCATCTGACGATTTCTCCTCCGTTTTCGGCTCTTGCTTAGGCGTTTCCTGCTGCTTTTTATAATTTTTTTCAAGCGTGTCGACGTAGATATTATACGCTGTTTCGCTTGTGAAAAGGCGCTTATTATCGGGTGATATAAACACGCCTGTGAACGTACCGTCGCTTATGCAGCGGCGCAAAAACTTGACTGTCTCCATGTCACTTTTGCCTAGCACGGACGCTATTTCGGACACCGCGCAGTTTGTTCTGTCGCCGATAGTTTTGGTGCACGAGGCTATGCGGCGGTATTTGCCGCTGCGGTAAAGGCTTGTGAGCATCGACACGCCAAACCAAAACGAGATGAACCCGACTATCGCCGCGCCAAGCCCTGTGCCAATATTTATGGCAACCATCGCAAGTATGCCGCAAACGAGCGCAAGGCCGCCTGCGCTCTCTCGTTCAGAGCGGGCTTTTTTGGCGTAATCGGGCTTCTTTTTGCCGAAAGCGCCGTCGAAAAAGCCTTTTTTGCTCTGATTATATTTCGGCGCATAATTATAGCCGACGTTATTCGCGGTTTGGCTGCCATATGGCGCAGCGCCGTTATTTGCCTGCTTTGCTTTTTCGGCATATTCTGTGGCGGTGCTTGCGGCACGCTTTGCGCCCTCTTTTAAGCCTTCCTTCACGCCCTGTGACACGGCTGTGACGACGGTTTGCACAGCGTCGCCCACGGCGTGGACAGTCTCGCTTATCTCTCTTTCAAATGTCTCGTCAAGATGCTCGTCATCGTGATTTGGGCGCTTATCATAATTAGCCATAACTGCTCCTTTAAAACGCTTTAAATGTTTGCGCTATTTGCTGTGCAACGCGCACGCCGTCTGCTGCGGCAGACATTATGCCGCCCGCGTAGCCCGCGCCCTCGCCGCACGGATATATTCCGTTTACGTCGACGCTCTCGAGCGCTTCGGTGCGCAAAAGGCGGGCGGGACTTGAGGTGCGCGTCTCGATGCCTGTGATTATCGCGTCGTCCGCTGTGTAGCCGCGAAGCTTTGTGCCGAACGACGAAAGCCCCGCGCGAAGTGCCGACGAAAGCTCGTCCGGAAAGAGCTTGTTCATGTCGCAAGCCGTCACGCCGCGAGGGTATGTGGGCTGAACGTCTGTGATTTTAAGCGTTGCCTGCCCTTTTAAAAAGCTTGAAATATTCTGCGCGGGTGCCGCATATGCGCCGCCGCCCGCTTTGAACGCTTTTTCCTCTAAATCGCGCTGAAACTCTATCGCCTTTAGTGCGTCGCCGCCAAAATCGGCTTCTGTTACGCTGACTGCGACGGCGGCGTTGGCGTTTTTGCCGTCGCGCGCGTGGAGGCTCATGCCGTTTGTGACGGCGCGGTTTTGCTCGCTTGCCGCCGCGACGACGCTGCCGCCGGGGCACATGCAAAACGTGTAAACACACCTTGCGCCCACATGCTGCGAGAGCTGATATTCGCCCTTTGGCAAGGACGGATGCCCCGCCGCGTCGTGGTAGAGCGCTTTGTCGATTGTCGACTGCAAATGCTCGGCGCGAAAGCCAACCGAAAAGCCCTTTGCGGTGAGGGTCAAACCTCTTTCTTTGAGCATATAAAAGGTGTCGCGCGCGGAGTGGCCTGCGGCGAGGACAAGCACCTCGCACGGTATCTCACCGCCGCTTGTTTCGACTGCATATACAGCGCCGTTTTTGCTTTTTATATCCGTCAAGCACGTGTTAAAATGCACTGTGCCGCCGAGTGAAATTATCTCGCTTCGTATTGAAGTTATCACGCCGCGAAGCGCGTCTGTGCCTATGTGGGGCTTTTGCTGCATCGCTATTTCCGGCGGCGCGCCGTGCTTTAAAAGCGTGTCTGTCACAAACGAGCAATGCGGGCTTGAGATGCGGGTTGTGAGCTTGCCGTCTGAAAACGTGCCTGCGCCGCCCTCGCCGAACTGGATATTTGTGTTTGCATCGAGCTCGCCTGTTTTGTTAAAATGCTCGACGGCTTTTGTGCGCTCGTCCATGCTTGAGCCGCGCTCTAAAACTATCGGGCGCAGACCTGCGCGGGCGAGTATCAGCGCGCAAAACAGACCCGCGGGGCCAAAGCCGCATACGACAGGCAGATGCGCGAGCGAATTTTGACCGCGTTCGAGCGTGAAAACGGCGGGGGGCGTAAACGAAACCGAGGGCGCAAAGCCTGCGTAGGCAGGCTCGGCACCCTTTTGTTTCAGATTGACCGACACGGTATAGACGAGAGTCGGCGTGCCGCGGCGTGCGTCCACGGAGATTTTTGCAACGCCTGCGCTCTCGATTTCGCTTTGCTTTAGCTTTAAGATTTTCAGCGCCGCGTTTACGGCGGTGATTGAATTTTCCGATATCGGCAGGCGAATTTGGCTTACAGTTATCATGCGGCAGGTGCGGGCGCTTGCGCGGCCTCCTCCTGTGCGGCAGTTGTTATGTCGCACAAAAGCGTGTATGCGCCTGTTGCAAATATGCTTTCGGACGACGGAATGATGATTTTGACAGGCATATTTTGCTGTCCGCGCACGACGGAAATGTTTGACGGCGACGCGTCTACCTGCGCTATGACGCTGTCCTGCGAGAGCGCGGAAAGCTCGCTCTCCTTGCCTATGAGCGTCACGCTGCTTATGCGCTCAGTCGGCACGGAAACTGTTGTGCCGGCGGCGGCGTTGACGATATCTATCTGCGTGACGGTGACTGTTTTCGTGATGAACCCAACCGTGTTAAACGAAATTGTGATGTCCTGCACAGAGTCGATATTGCGAAGGCCATCGGCGAGCGAGACTGTGCAGTGCACGCTTTCGCCAAGCTTGAATTTTGTCAAATCGACATAGCAGGTGTACTCCGACAGCGCGTCAATCTGCTCAGCGGGGCCTGCGACGCGGATGGTGCTTTGCGAAAGCGCGGCATTTAGCTGTGCTGTGTCGTAGCCTGCGGGCGCGCCTGTGTAGACAATGCTGACAGGAAGCTCTTTGATTTTATAAATCGGTATCGTCACCTCGACCTGGTCGTAGTCTGACAACACGTTTTTAGTCTCGACCTCTTTGCCGTTGCCGTCGATATATGTCAGCTTGACGCTTGCGATAACGCTTTCCGTGCGCACCTCTGTGAGCTGAACGCGCGCTGAAACCGTATCTATGAGCGACATTTCGGACGCGGGGCCGCTGAGTGTGACCTCGGACGGCGAGCAGAGCGGAACGTCCATATAGTAGCCGTCCGCCGGCTCTACGCCGACAGCGCTGACCTGTATCGGGAATTTTTGAGTGACAACCTTGTCGAATGTGACCTCGACATACTGCTCGTTGCCTGTTGTTATCTCGTATTTTTTGTTCGAGTCTGATTTTTCAATTTCGATTTTGAGCGTATAATCTCCCGAGCCTGTGACTGTGGAGTAGTCGGGATAGACGAGCAAATCGCTCGACGTTAGCCCGCCTATGACGCTGTTATCGCCCGAAACCTGCACGTTTATCGTTCGGCTTGGCGGGTTTATGAGGTCGAGCCCCTGCGTTTTATAAGCTGTCGCGTCGTAGTCATAGCTGACCTTGACGGGGATAGTTCTGCTTTGGTTTGGGTCGATAACTGTTATGACGACTAGCCATAAAGCCACCGCTAAAACGACCGAAAATATCGCCGTAAAGCGCTTGTTGTCAAACGCGCGGCGGATGCTGAACTTTTGCTTTGGCTTTTTATTATCCATTGTTTTTCCTCCAAAGCCTTGTGTACCACGCCGACTTTTTGTTCTCCTCTGCGGGCGGCGGCACGATGTCACTGTCGAGCAGATTGAAGAGATTTTGGCGGTCAAGTCTGCGGATGAGGACGCCGTTTTTAGCCAGTGAAATGATGCCTGTCTCCTCGCTGACGACAACGATTACAGCGTCGGAATTTTCGCTCATGCCGAGCGCGGCGCGGTGGCGTGTGCCCATGTCCTTGCCGATTTCAAGGTTGTTTGACAGCGGCAAAAAGCAGCCTGCGGAGATAATTCTTCCGTCGCGTATGACAGTTGCACCGTCGTGGAGCGGCGTGCCCTCGTAGAATATTGTGCACAGCATTTCCGAGTTTACGTCGGAATCAAACATTGTGCCTGTCTTGATGATTTCGGATAAATTTGTCTGGCGTTCAAGGACGATAAGCGCGCCTGTCTGCGTGTCTGAAAGGCGCTCGGCTGCGTCGCATATTGCAACGACGGCGTTTTGCCAGCGCGAGCGAAGGTCGCCTGTAGCGATGCTGCGGCTGCGGAAAAGCTGCATGCCGAAGATGTTCGTGCGCCCGACTGTTTCAAGCGCGCGCCGAAGCTCCGGCTGAAACACGACGACAAGCGCGATAAGCCCAAAGCTCATCACGCCGTTTATGAGGTATTTTAACATGCGCATATCCGTCAAATAAGCCACAACATACACAGCTATAAGCACTAAAATGCCCTTTGCAAGCTGCGCTGTGTGGGTTTGGCGGATAAGCCCGATAACGTTGTAAATTATGAACGCCACGACGATAATGTCAATTATGTCGATAGGGCGGGTGGCTTTTATTCGATTGATAAATAAATACCAAGCATTCTGTGCCGAAGCCGTCACCAAAGCACCTCCAAATAATAAATTATATATAACTTATATATTATAGCATACATGGGGAGAAAAAAGAAGAAAAACATGTGAGGTTTGCGCACAAATTTGCGGTGTACATTGTAGGGGCGCGAATTGCGCGTCAGTTATTCACAACGTGAATTGTAGGGGACGGCATCCTCGACGTCCCGCTCTTGCAGAGGGCAATGTGTCCCCCATGACGCGATTTTTATGGTTGAACAGCAACCTTTGTAGGGGCGAGCTTCGCTCGTCCGCTCGGTTTGCGCAATTTTATTTCCCCTTTTGAATCAAACAAACCGCGTGTGCCGCGATTCCCTCTCCGTTTCCGGTGAAGCCCAAACCCTCTTCTGTTGTGGCTTTGACGGATACGTCGGCGACGTCAATTCCCGCGGCTTTGGCTAGGTTTTCGCGCATTTGGGTTATGTAGGGCGCAAGTTTGGGGCGTTGGCAGAGAAGCGTTGCGTCGATATTTACCGGCGAAAAGCCGTTTTCTGCAAGCTTTTGGACGACTTTTGACAGCAAAACAAGGCTGTCTGCGCCAGCATACTCGGCGGCGGTGTCTGGAAAATGCTTGCCGATGTCGCCCATTGCGGCGGCGCCGAGCAGCGCGTCGGCAACTGCGTGCGCGAGCACATCTGCGTCGGAATGACCCAAAAGACCCTTTTCGTACTCGATTTCCACGCCGCCCAAAATCAGCTTTCTGTTTTCGACAAGGCGGTGAACGTCGTAGCCGTGACCTATGCGTATATTCATGTTATTGTCCCCTTTCGGCGCGGGCAAATCCTCGCGCGTGGTGATTTTGTAGTTTGCATACTCGCCCTGCGTCAGCTTTACGGGCATGCCCGCAAGCTCAAAAAGTGAGCAGTCGTCCGTCACGAGGTCGTTGTCAATCTGCGCGAGCGCCTTTTGATAAAGCGACGACAAAAAGCACTGCGGCGTTTGGACGGCGAATAATGACGCGCGGTCGGGCGTGCTTTTGACCATGGAGTTTTGTTGCACGATTTTAATTGTATCTTTAACAGGCACAGCTGGCGCGGACGCTCCGTACTGTACTGCGGCGGACAGTGCATCTGTGATTATTTTTTGGCTGACGAACGGACGCGCGGCGTCGTGTATGCAAATTATTTCGCTTTGCGACGCTTCAAAACCATTTTTTACGCTCTGCGCACGCGTTGCGCCGCCCGTGACTACGGTGCATGGCTTGTGCATAAGCGGCGCAAGCTGTTTTACGTCGTCGTAATTTTTGCCTGCGACAACAATTATTTCGTCCACGTTTTCGCATTCGTCAAATGCTTTCATGCTTTTTAAAAGCACCGTTTCGCCGTCTATTTCAAAAAATAATTTATCGAACCCCATGCGCGAGGACGAGCCGCCCGCGACGATGATAGCGGCGACGGTTTTATCATTAAGCATGTAATCACTCCTTTAAAAATACGGCTGTGACGGCGAGCACAGGCACTGCAAAAAGCTGCGGAATTATAGCGCCGAGCGCCGCCTGCCTTGAGATGAGCAGCGTTATTATTACGGTGAGAAAAATTATTGCGACGCGCGCTCCGTAATAAAGTGCGACGTTTTTTGAGCCGTTTGGTGCGCTGTGCCACGCCTTAAAAAACAGCGTGTGCCCCGCCCCCGCCGCAACAGCGCCGACGAGAAAACCGACCCCGAGCGCCACATTCATTTTGCCAAACACCCAAAACCCCGCAAACGCCGCCCCTGCGCACGCAAGCAGTGACAAAAGCGAGATTAGATATAATTTTTTTGTGGGCATAAAACCTCCTACGCGAATGATGAATGAAGCCAGCACACCTTGTCATTCTGAGCGAAGCGAAGAATCTTAAAACCTACGATAACGCGCAAAAGATTCTTCGCTTCGCTCAGAATGACAGGAAACTGCAAACCATTCACTTTTCACTAATTTAATTATACCATATCCCGCAGCAAATTGAGCAATATTGTGCGGTCATTTTTTATTTTTGAGGTGATGACTTTTTCAAGCAAAATTGATAAAGCTTCGCCTATTTTTTCGCCTTTTATGCCTGCGGCTAATGCGTCGTTGCCATTGACGGAGAGCTGTTTTAAGGAGAAACAGGCGTTTTGGGATAGTTGATTATCCACTTGCGTTTTGACACTTTTTATGTCAATTCCGGCGGCGGATTTGGCAGCGATAATGAGTGAGAGATTTTTTTTGCCGTATTTATTTAACGCGTGAAGAACACTTATTTCGTCATCGGCGAGCGGGGTAAAAAGGGCTTTTGAGATAAGCACGGCTGTTTGCGAAGTGGCTTTGTCGAAGCGGAAGGTGTGTAAAAAATCTGTGCCGACGGCTGTTGATAATAGCGCCAATCGTATGGATAATTGTTGAGGGGAATTATTTATATATTCAGCGCTTTTTTGCCATTTTTCGGTGTCAAAGCTGCCGAAAATTGCCTTGAAAATATCGGCGCAGATTATCATTGCGTCCGCTGAAAATTCGCTTAATAAAAGGCGCGAAAGCTCGGCGCAAATTCTTTCGTTTGAGACATTTTTTAAAAGCGGGGCGAGCTTTTTTGCGGCTGAAAGCGTTTCATTTTCGGGCGTAAAACCTAGCTGCGCACAGAAGCGGGCGAGGCGCAAAATGCGGAGCGCGTCCTCTGAAAATCGGGCTTCGGGGTTGCCGACACAGCGCAGTGTTTTTGAGGCTATATCTGCCCTTGAGCCGAAAATATCGACTGTTCCGCGTTTTTCTGAAAACGCCATTGCGTTGACGGTGAAGTCGCGCCTTGCGAGGTCGTTTTCTATTGAAACACCGAAGCAAACTTTGTCGGGGCGGCGCGCGTCGGAGTATGCGCCGTCGGAGCGAAACGATGTTATTTCATACGTCGAGCCATCCTTTAAAAGCGTGACAGTGCCGTGCTTTTCGCCTGTTAAAACGAGGCGGTCATTTTTAAATATTTCTTTTATTTTATCCGGCATGGCGGCGGTGCAAATATCGTAGTCATTTGGTGTTTTCCCCATGTACAAATCGCGCACGCAACCACCCACAGCGTATGCGGCGAAGCCGTGGGTTTCGAGGGTTGTTATTATGGTATTGACGGGTTGTGGGAGAGATAACATGAGGTGTACCTCTTGTAAAACATCGAAAATATTTCGGGCGATTCGTGAATCGCCCCTACAATCTACCGCGACGTTGCTCAAACCTGCGCGGACGCGCAATGCGCACCCCTACAATTTTCATTGTCAATTCACGGTGTACAGTAGGGCGGGGGCTTGCTCCCGCCGAAACTTACGGCAAGCTATTACAACGGCGGGAGCAAGCCCCCGCCCTACTG
>RZZW01000016.1 GCA_009929695.1 Clostridia bacterium | reverse complement strand
GCGCAAACTATTCTATTGTCATTCTGAGCGTAGCGAAGAATCTTTTGTGCGTCGCCATAGGTTTTAAGATTCTTCGCTGCGCTCAGAATGACAAGGAACGTGTACGAATCCTACCACCGCCTGCGGGCGGTCCCCCTCCCTTTGACAAGGGAGGTTAGAGGTGAACTATTCATAAATTAAAAAAGGAGCATATTTATTATGTCTGAAAAATCACAGGGAATGAAAAATTATAACGAAATTCGCGAGAGGATTACGGCTTGCATTGAAAAGCACATCGACGCGGGCGTTTTGTTTTTCTCGAAGGCGGGCATTATAATTGAGGACGGCGTTGAAATTGGCGAGGGGACGACGATTTATCCGGGCACGATTTTGACGGGCAAAACAAAAATCGGCTCGAGCTGCGTGATTGGGCCAAACAGCCTGCTCGACGACGCGACTGTTGGCGACGGCGTGACGTTTAACACGAGCCAGGGGCGAAGCTGCGTCATCGACGACGGCGCGAACATCGGGCCTTTCACAAATCTGCGCCCCGACACGCACATCTGCCACGACGTGCACATCGGCGATTTTGTCGAGATTAAAAACGCGACAATTGGCGCGGGCACAAGCGTGAGCCACCTTACATATGTCGGCGACAGCGACGTCGGCGAGGGCTGTAACTTCGGCTGTGGCGTGGCTGTGGCAAATTATAACGGCGCGGGCAAAAACCGCTGCACCGTGGGCGATTACGCGTTCATAGGCTGCAACACAAACCTCGTCGCCCCCGTAAACATAGGCGCAGGCGCATACACAGCCGCGGGCAGCACAATAACCGAGGACGTGCCCGCCGACGCAATGGGCATAGCCAGAGCACGCCAGATAAACAAAGAGGGCAAAGGCGCGGAGCTGTTAGAGGCGTATAAAGAGAAGCAAAAGAAAAAGCTTGGTAAATAAATTTGCGGCATTGCGCCCGCGATTAGTTTTCAGGCGATTCGTGAATCGCCCCTACGTTCTTTGCAAAATTGTAGGGACGCCATACATGGCGTCCGCATCGGTTCACATATTACACGTCGATAAACCTTTTAAAGTTGAAGGGAGAAACGATATTTATGAACTTACACGGCAAGGATATCAAAATCTTCAGCGGGAACTCTAACAAGCCGCTTGCGCAGAGCATGTCGGAGTGTCTTGGCATCGAGCTTGGGCGCGGCGAGGCGGGAGAGTTCAGCGACGGCGAAATTCAGGTTTCCATCTACGAATCGGTGCGCGGGAGCGACGTTTACATTGTGCAGAGCACCTCTGCGCCTGTGAACAACAACCTCATGGAGCTGCTCATCATGATTGACGCGTGCAAACGCGCTTCGGCGGCGCGGATAACAGCTGTTATGCCGTATTTCGGCTACGCGAGACAGGACAGAAAAAGCCGCGCGCGCGACCCTATCACCGCGAAGCTTGTGGCAAACCTCATTGAAAAAGCGGGGGCTGACCGCGTTTTGACAATGGATTTGCACGCGTCGCAAATTCAGGGATTTTTTGATATCCCGCTTGACCACATGTACGGCGCGCCTATACTTTTGCCTTATTTTGAGCGCAAAATCGCGGCGTACAAGGACAATGTAGTCATAATGTCGCCCGACCTTGGCAGCGTTGGGCGTGCGCGGACGTTTGTCGAACGGCTTGACGTGCCTATGGCGATAATCGACAAGCGCCGCCCAAAGGCGAATGTTTGCGAGATAATGAATATCATAGGCGAAATTGAGGGGCGCGATGTTATCATTGTAGATGATATGATAGACACCGCGGGAACGCTGTGCAACGCCGCAAATGCCATAAAGGAGCGCGGCGCAAAAAGCGTGACGGCATGCGCGACACACGGCGTGCTTTCAGGCCCCGCGCTAGAGCGCATAGACGCGAGCGCACTTGACGAGGTGGTGGTGCTCGACACAATCTACCTCCCGCCCGAAAAGCGCACAGGCAAAATAAAAGTGCTGAGCGCCGCCCCTGTTTTGGCCGAAGCGATAGCGAGAATTTATTCGGACAAGCCGGTTTCGACGCTGTTTGTGTAGACCTACCTCATCCGTCGCTCCTTCGTCGCGCCACCTTCCCCTAAAGGGGAAGGCTTTAATGGCTTCTCCTTTAGGAGAAGCTGTCGCCCGCAGGCGACTGATGAGGGGTGCTTGCGCTTCAGATAGGTTTGCGCGAATTTACATTACATTGTAGGGGCGCGCATTGCGCGTCCGCTTAGGTTTGCGCGAAATTGTGGGCGGATATGGAATCCGCCCCTACGGTTCACCGCAAATTCACGGCGGATTGTAGGGGCGAGCTGTGCTCGTCCGTATGGTTTGCACAAAATAAAATTTTTTTACGGAGCAAAAAATCAATGTTATTTGGAAATTCATCAAAAATCGAATATATACTTGTCGGCCTCGGCAACCCCGGTAAAAAATATGAGGGGTCGCGGCACAACGCGGGGTTTGACGCTATTGATTACATGGCGCAAAAATACGGCGTCAAGATTATAAAAGCCCGCTTTGACGCGCTGACGGGCACGGGGAGCATCGACGGTCACGGCGTTTTATTTTTAAAGCCGCAGACGTTCATGAACCTTTCGGGCGTGGCTGTGCAAAAGGCGGCGGCTTACTATAAAATTGCGCCGCAGAATGTAATTATCATGTTTGATGATATTTCCCTATCGCCCGGCAAAATCCGCGTGAGGCGCGAGGGCAGCGCGGGCGGGCACAATGGCATAAAAAGCATTATTGAAAACATGGACAAGGAATTTCCGCGCGTGAAAATTGGCGTTGGAGCAAAGCCGCATCCCGATTACGACCTTGCAGACTGGGTGCTTGGGCATTTTACTGACGGCGATAAAAAGTGCATTACGTCACGCTACGACGACATTTGCGCCGCAGTTGAGCTTATTATGAAAGGGCAGTATGAAGCTGCGATGAGTAAATATAATGGCTGATAAAACAAAGACCACTGACGCGTTTGGCGAGACGCGCGACATTTCGCTTGAAAAACGCAGGCTGCGCAAGGTGTACACAATTTGGTGCCTTGTGCTTGCCGTGCTGCTTGCGGCGGGGCTTGGCGCATTTATGGCGTTTGAGCTTGAATGGGGGCTTGCGCTGCTGCCCGCTTTGGCGCTTTTTTTGACGATGCTTTTGTGGTGTCTGCTCGCCCGCTTTGCGTTTGCGGACAGGTATGAGACGCTGCTTGCAAAAAGCTTTAAGCGCACGCTTAAATTTTCGCTTTTTGTGCCGGTGTATATGCTGTCGCTCATAGGGCTTATGGCGCTGCCCGTCAGCACGGCGGTCGTCAACTCTAACCTCGCGACAGGCGTTAGCTATCTGCTTGCCGCGGCGGCGCTGACGGTTGTTCCGCTTGCGTTTTTGACGTGCGGCGTGCTGTCGGTAATTTTTGGCATATCTCACTGGAGAAACACCTCGCAAACCGCCCCACACATCTACCGCGAAGGCCCATTTGCGCTTGCGCTGATTTTGTTTTTGACAGAATGCGGGCTTTCGGTATGGTGCATTATGTATTTTTTGTCTTAAATTAAGAAAAAGAAGATAGAAGAAAGAAAAAGGAAGGTGTGATTGCGTTGCAATCACATTTTAATAGTTTGATTTATTTTGCAAAATCACATTATCTGCTAAAATGTGATTGCAACGCAATCACTCAATAACTTTTCTTTCTTCTCTCTTATTTCTTCTTTAATTTATAATTAAAGGGATTTCTATGCTAACTTTTCCATTAAAACAAACAACCGAATATGCCCGCCTGTTGAATGGCGTGGGGAGAGCCGGAGAGGTTTCGGCTCTTTTTGGCGTGCCGCAGATTGCGCGTGCGCAGATTTTGGCGGCGCTTGCCGAGGACGCAAAACGCCCTGTAATCGCCGTGTGCGCGGGCGAAGCCGAAGCCACGCGCTTTGCCGAGGACTTAAACACCTTTGGCATACCCGCCGAGGTTTTCCCCGCGCGAGACTTCACCTTGCGCCCTGTTGAGGGGCAAAACCGCGAATATGAATACCGCCGCCTTTCCGTTTTAGGCAACCTTGTGAGCGGGCGCACAAAGGCCGTTTGCGTGCCTGCCGAAGCCGCGCTTCAACACACCTTGCCGCGCGACGAATTTGTGAAAAACACGCTCACGATAAAATACGCGATGGATATATCGCCAAACGAGCTTATCACGCGGCTTTACGAGGCGGGCTATATACGCCGTTTTCAGGTGGAGGGGCCGGGTCAGTTTGCCGTGCGCGGCGGCATCGTCGATTTATACGCGCCCGATATGCAAACGCCGCACCGCATCGAGTTTTGGGGCGACAGCATCGACAGCATTCACACGTTTGATTTAATGTCCCAGCGCCGCGAAAAACAGGTGAAGAAAATTTACCTCTCCCCTGCCCGCGAGGTGCTGTTTGGCAGCTGTGAAAAGGCGGCTGTTTTGCTGCGCGAGAGCGTGCAGAAATCAAAAAGCATACATAAAAAGCAGCTCGAAGCGTGCATGCAAGCCGATTTAGAGCTGCTTGACGCTGGCACAATGCCGACGGATACCGACAAATATCTGCGCCTGCGTTACAGCACACCCGGAACCGTGTTTGAATATTGCGACGCGCCTATAATAATGTTGAGCGAGCCGTCCGCGATACGCGACAATGTGCGTGCGCTTGAATTTCGATTTGGCGAAGAGTGCCGCGGGCTGCTTGAGGAGGGCGTTCTCGCGCCGCAGCTCACAGGCTTTTACGAGGACATGACGCACATTTTGCGCCTTTGCGAAAAGCACGGCGGCATCGCGTGCGAAAACTTTACGCGCACCATGCCGGAGCTTCACATTGCCGAAACTGTCAGCGCGCCCGCGCACGCGCTATCCGCATGGGGCGGCGAGGTGGCGACGCTGAAAGAGGATTTGCGCCCGCTTGTAAATCAAGATTACGCCGTCGCAGTCCTCGCGGGCACACCGCGCGCGGCGGCGGCACTCGCAAAAGATTTGACAGCCGACGGCTTTAACGCCGCTGTGTTTGAAAAAGCGCCCGACGATGTTCCGAAAGGGCTTGTCGCCGTCATGGCAGGGCATCTTTCGGCGGGCGTTGAGTATCCGTTTGCGCGTTTTGCCGTCATTACAAGCCGCAAGCATAACCAAGAGAGCGAAAAAGGCAAGCCAAAAAAGGCAAAAAACAAGGGGCTTTCGAGCCTTTCGGACATAAAAGCAGGCGACTACGTTGTGCATCAAAACCACGGCATAGGCGTTTACGTTGGCATTCAACGGCTTGATTTGCAGGGCGTTGTCAAAGATTACATCAAAATAAGCTACGAAAAGGGCGACACTTTATACGTCCCCGTGACGCAGCTTGACGTTATAAGCCGCTACACAGCGCCGGGCGACGGCGAAAAGGTGAAGCTGTCAAAGCTTGGCGGCGACGCGTGGGTAAAGACAAAAAGCCGCGTGCGCAAGGCGACGCAGGAGATGGCAAAGGAGCTTATCGAGCTTTACGCCAAGCGCGAAAGAGCGCAGGGCTTCCCCTTCCCCGAGGACGGCGACTGGCAGCGAGACTTTGAGACGCGCTTTGAATATGACGAGACGCAGGATCAGCTCACAAGCACAGCCGAGATTAAAAAGGACATGGAGCGGCCGCACCCGATGGACAGGCTTCTCTGCGGCGACGTTGGCGTTGGCAAAACAGAGGTTGCGCTGCGCGCGGCGTTCAAGTGCGTCATGGGCGGCAAGCAGTGCGCAATTTTAGTGCCGACGACAATCCTTGCGTGGCAGCACTACAACACGCTTTTGTCGCGCATGGAGGCGTTCCCCGTCAAGATTGCGCTTTTATCGCGCTACCGCACGGCAAAGCAAAAGGCGGAGACTATAAAGCAGCTTGCAAACGGCACTGTTGACGTAGTTGTCGGCACGCACAGCCTTTTGCAAAAGTCGGTTAAATTCAACAATTTAGGGCTTGTCATTATAGATGAAGAGCAGCGCTTCGGCGTTAAGCACAAGGAGCGTTTAAAAGAAACGTTTATCGGCGTTGATATGCTGACGCTGTCCGCAACGCCTATTCCGCGCACTTTAAACATGGCATTAAGCGGCCTGCGCGACATGAGCACGATTGAAGAGCCTCCGATTGAGCGCCGCCCTATTGAGACATATGTGCTCGAGCACGACGAAATGATAATAGCCGAGGCGCTCAAAAAAGAGCTTGCGCGCGGCGGTCAGGCTTACTATATTCACAACCGCATCGACACGATAGACGCGTCCGCAGAGCGGCTTGGCAAGCTTGTTGAGGGCGCGAGAATAGCGACGGCGCACGGCAGAATGAACGAGGAGGAGCTTTCGAGCGTTTGGCAAAAGCTGCTCGACGGCGACATCGACATTCTCGTGTGCACAACGCTCATCGAGACAGGCGTTGACGTGCGCAACTGCAACACGCTCGTGATTGAGGACGCGGACAAAATGGGGCTTGCACAGCTTTATCAGATACGCGGACGCGTGGGGCGGTCAGGCCGCAAGGCGTATGCGTACTTCACGTTCAAGCGCGACAGAGTGCTGACGGACATAGCGTCAAAGCGGCTTTCGGCGATACGCGAGTTCACAAGCTTCGGCAGCGGCTTTCGCATTGCGATGCGCGATTTGCAGATACGCGGCGCAGGCAGCCTTTTGGGGCAGAGCCAGCACGGACATATGGAGAGCGTCGGCTATGACATGTACGTGAAGCTGCTGAACCAAGCAATCGCCGAGGAAAAGGGTGAGGTGCGCGCGCCGGACAAGAGCGACTGTCTGCTCGACATCGCGGTGGACGCGTATATTCCTGAAAATTATATCGCAGACGCCGCCGCAAGAATTGAAGCGTACAAGCGCATAGCGGCAATTCAGACAGCCGACGACGCCGACGACGTGCGCGACGAGCTGACAGACCGCTACGGCGATTTGCCAAAAAGCGCCGAGGGGCTTATCGACATCAGCCTAGTGCGCATAGTGGCCGCCCAGCGCGGAATTTATGAGATAACCCAGAAAAAAGACGCGGTGCTGCTGTATTCCGACAAGCTAGACATCGAAAGCCTAAAGCCACTCTTAAAAGACATGGGCAGACGCTTGATGCTGAATGCGTCCGGCAAACCGTACCTATCCGTAAGAATTTTCAACGGCGAAGCACCGCTGACGGTGGTTAGAGATGTTGTGGAGAAAATGAAATAAAAGAAGAAATAAGGGAGAAGTAAGAAAAGTTGATGAGTGGCGCAATAGCGCCACATTTTAGCAGCTTGCGGATATTTATAAGCTTGATTAAAGCTTTCAACATGTTTCAATGTGCTGCAAACTATTTTAATGTGATTGCATCGCAATCACTCCATACTTTTTCTTTCTTCTCGCTTCTTTCTTCTTTTTAAATTTACCCTTTTCATTTTCCCATTCCTGTGCTATAATATAATGTATATGTAAACATGGAGGTTTCTATTTTGAAACACGTAAAACTTGTATCCTTTGCAGTTTGCGCAGCTCTTGTTTTGGCGCTTTCGGGCTGCACTATCAAATCGCCTGCCACCGTTATGACGGTTGACGGCACGGATATTCCGGCGGGGCTGTACTTAACATATCAGCTTGAAGCGTATAACAGCGCGTATTCAAAGGTTGAGGATAAGACAAATGTCCTCGGCGGCGAGATTGACGGCGTGAAGGCCACCGAGTGGATTCACAGCGAAACAGTCAAAAAGGCGCAGAAATATGTGTATGTTGCAAAAGCATACGACGACGCAAAGCTCACGATGAGCGACGACGACCTCGCGACCTTGCAGGACACCGTTGACTCCGCATACGAGCAAAACGGCGACTGGCTTGCCTCAAACGGCATCGGCAAGGAGAGCTATTATGAATACGCTCTTTCCGCATCAAAGGAAAACGCGCTTTATGAAGCATATGCCGAGGACAACACCCCGACAGACAGCGAAATAAAAGCCTACATGAACGAAAATTACTGCCACGTGAATATTCTTTATCTGCCCACAACAGATACAAGCTACGCCGCGCTTGCCGACGACGTTATCGCGAGCATTAAGGAAAAAGCGCAGAAAATGGTGGACGACATCAACGGCGGCAAGGAATTTGCAGACGTTGCCGAGGACACGCTGAAAGCCGCTTTTGAGCTTGGCGGACGTGAATATGCCGACGACACGTTGTCGAGCTACTCCACAAACACATTTGTAAAAAGCGACAGCACCTCATACAGCGAGGCTGTTTTGAAGCAGCTTTTCGACGCAAAAGCAGCAGGCACTGCGTTCTTAAATGAAGAAGCCACAATGCCGACAATCATAAATAAAGTTGAAAACTTTGCGACTGACGCGGATTTTGAAAACTACCGCGACGGCGTTTCGTCCGAAATGACCTACGCCGACTTTGAAGCCGCTACAAAAGCCGAAGCCGAAAAGCTTTCCACCACCGAAAACTCCTCCGCAGTGAGCACATATTCACCAAAGAAAATTAAGACAGCATAAAAATTTAACCTCCGCCACAATTAATTTTGCGGCGGAGGTTTTTTTGTTTGCGGCGTGTGAGTTGGTGTGAATTTTGGGTGAAATATCGGACGAGCCAAGCTCGCCCCTACAAAGGTTGCTGTTTCATCATAAAAACCGCGTCATGGGGGACACATTGCCCTCTGCAAGAGTGCAAGAGTTATGCGTTGAAGGGTTCTGCTAAAAATTGGGCGTTGTATTCGCTGCTGATTACGTGGCGGGCAAGGTAGTCTGTCCAGATGCGATAGCCCTCGGCGTCGCGCATGTGGAAGCCGTCTTTGGACGACGCTATATCCTCGCGCAGCTCGCCGTTTGCGTCCGCGAGCACCTCGTGCAAATCGAGATAATACATTCCTTTTGCTGTGGCAATCTGCGCTATTTGATTATTCAGCCCGTTTATGCGGTCGTTTGACATCGACTCTCGCGTTTCGGGCGCGCGCACCGGCGTTATTGACTGCACATATATATCAACGCCCGGGAATTGCGCCTTCAGAGCGTCGAGCATATCACCGTAATACTTCATAAACGCAGCGTCGTCAGGCATTGAGACAAGCGAGTTTGTGCCGACGGCTATGTAAATGCTGTGCGGCGTTTGGGCTGATATATAGTCCCAAGTGGCGACTGTTTCGCCTGTTTGCAGCTTTGCTTCATAATTTGCGACGATTTCTTTCGGGCCAATGCCTTTAAAGCCCGCGACTGTCGCGATTTCGTTGAGCGGGGGATAAATGCCAAAGCCCTGCGCGAGCGAGTCGCCTATAAACAGCGCTGTGCGGAAATACTCGTAATTTACAAGCCCGTTTTCAGGCAGCGACAGCATTCTTGCGTCGGTGCTTGTGTACTCGGTGTAAAGCGCACGCGTTTGAATTTCAGGCACATTCCACGCCTGCGTCTGCGGCTCGGTGACTATGCCGTCTGGCGCGTCGGTGCTCGGCTGCGTCACTATTTCGGTGTCCGGCACGGCGGCGATTTGCGAGTCGAGCAAGGGCTTGCCTGTCAGCATTCGGCTGGCGACGTAGGCTAGCCCCGCAATCATCGCAAAAATAATTACGAGCAGCGCAAACACAAGCACAGCAGTTTTCATGCTTTGCCGTTTGCCCTCTCTTTTTATTTCTTTAAATGCGGACAAAAAATCATCTCCGGATTACAATAAATATGGTGAACCCGCGATATACGGGCTCGTGCTGCTGTATGCGGTGTGCGTTATGAGATATTCCTTCCACGCCTCGTAGCCTGCGCTGTTGAGGTGTACGCCGTCGCTGCCCGCGACAAGCTCTCCGCGCAGCGCGCCATCGTCTCCGGCGAGCGCCGAGTAGAGGTCGATATAATGCCAACCGCGCTCGTATGCCATTTTTGCGAGACTTCCATTTATGTTTTTTATGCGGTCGTTTGAATAATTGGCGTCGCTTTGCGCTTTTTCGGCGGTGACGGGCGGAATGCCCTGCAAATAGTACACGACATCTGCCGCCATCTGCGGCTGCAAAAAGTCGAGAAAATCATCGTAATATTTCAGCAGTGCTTCGTCGTCGAGCGAGCCCAAAGTATTTGTGCCCAACAAAATATACACCTTATTTGCGTTCGCCGCAAGAATTTGGTCTATTGCTGTCACAACATTACCGTCTTTGTCGGTTACAGTGCCACTGATAAGCTGTTTGGGGCCGACGCCGATGTAGGCCGCATAGTGCGCGTTTTGTATGCTCTCATACACCTGAAAGCCCTGCGTGAGCGAATCGCCGATGAAAAGCGCGTCGTCGAAATAGCTTGTGTCTACGCGTCCGTTTTCGGGCTGGCTCATTATGGCGGCTGTGGGCTGCTGATACGTCCAGTCCGTCAATTTAACAGGGCCGAACTCGCCTAGCGCAGCCTGCGTGGTTGAGTCGGTTTGCGACTGCTCCTGCTGCTGTGCTTCAAGCTGTGAAGCTGCGGCGGCCTCTTGCTTATCTGTTTTTATTTTGGCGGGAATTTCGATTATCGCGGTGATTATCGAGGTTACGACGAGGATAAACACGGCTGAAAAAAGAAACGTGATACGTCTTTGGCGGCGGCGCTTTTTAAGGCGAAGCTCGTGCTTTTCACGCGGGGTGAGCGGGCGTTTTGGCTGCGGCGCAGAATTTGGCGCACCGGCTCGCGGTATTCGATTGTCAGCCATACCCTCACCGCCTTTTAAAAGACATATACTTTATTATAACAATTTTTTGCGCGTATAGCAAGGGCGAGGGAATAATTAGTGAAAAAACGAAGATAAACAAAAGAAGAAATAAGCTAGAAGAAAGAAGAATTAATGTGTGATGCCTGCGGGCATCACATTCTAATGGGAGAACCTTTTTGTCATTCTGAGCGAAGCGAAGAATCTTTTGCGCGTTGTCGTAGGTTTTAAGATTCTTCGCTTCGCTCAGAATGACAAGGTGTGCTACCCATTAAAAAAGCGCTGCCGAAAAGGCAGCGCTTTTTGTGAGGCTTAGTTAAATTACTTCAGCTCAGAGAAGTATTTGATTGTGCGAACCATCTGGCTTGTGTAGCTGTTTTCGTTGTCGTACCAAGAAACAACCTGTACCTGGTATGTGTCGTCGTCGATTTTTGCAACCATTGTCTGTGTTGAATCGAACAATGAGCCATAGCGGATGCCGATGACGTCTGAAGATACGATTTCGTCTGTGTTGTAGCCAAAGCTCTCAGAAGCAGCAGCCTTCATTGCGGCGTTTACGCTGTCTTTTGTGACGTCTTTGCCCTTGACAACAGCAACGAGCAGTGTTGTTGAACCTGTGGGAACAGGAACACGCTGTGCAGAGCCGATGAGCTTGCCGTTAAGGGCAGGAATGACAAGGCCGATAGCCTTTGCCGCGCCTGTTGAGTTAGGAACGATGTTGCAAGCGCCAGCGCGTGCACGGCGAAGGTCGCCCTTGCGGTGCGGGCCGTCGAGGATCATCTGGTCGCCTGTATAGGCATGAACGGTTGTCATGATACCGCTCTGGATGGGATAAAGGTCGTTAAGAGCCTTTGCCATAGGTGCAAGGCAGTTTGTTGTGCAAGAAGCGGCAGAGATAACTGTATCTGTGGGCTTCAATTCTTTTTCGTTTACGCTGTAAACGATTGTAGGCAGGTCGTTGCCTGCGGGAGCAGAGATGACAACCTTGCGTGCGCCTGCGTTGATGTGAGCCATTGATTTCTCTTTGCTGGCAAAGAAACCTGTGCACTCGAGAACAACGTCAACACCGATTTTTGCCCAAGGCAGGTTGGCGGGGTCTTTCTCTTTAAGAATTTCGATTTTCTGACCATCAACTGTGATTGATGTTTCGTCACTTGTGACTGTGTGACCCTCATAGCGACCCTGTGCTGTATCATACTTCAAAAGATGAGCAAGCATTTTAGCGTCTGTGAGGTCGTTGATAGCAACGATTTCATAACCCTCTGCACCAAACATCTGACGGAAAGCCAGACGGCCGATACGGCCGAAGCCATTGATTGCAACTTTTACTGCTGACATAATAAACATCCTCCTTATTATAAGACAGTTTGCCTTATTCATACTTTATATTTTACCCCAAAGCGGATAGAACTTCAATAGGTTGATAAAAATTTAACGAAAAAGACATAAAAAAGTTTGGTTTTGCCCCCAAATGCGGATATATTGCATAATTGGGACAAACTATTTTAATGAAGAATGAAAAGTGAAAAATGAAAAATTAATGAGTGACGCTGCGGCTTTACATTCTAATGGTTTGCAGTTTTCTGTCATTCTGAGCGCAGCGAAGAATCTTTTGCGCGTTATCGTAGGTTTTAAGATTCTTCGCTTCGCTCAGAATGACAAGCTGTACTACCCATTAAAATGTGACGCCCGCAGGCGTCACACCTTACTTCTTCTTTCTTCTATCTTATCTTTTCTTTTTTTACATTTCCACCTTAATTTTTTGTTTTTCACTTTTAATTATTAAAAAGGAGTTCATTCAATAAATGATAAACGGTGAAATTTTATCTGCATATATGCGTGAAACGGCGGCGGATATGCTGGCGCTGATACCGCCTGTGCGGCGCGGGGTGGACGATGCTATGGCGGCGCACTGCACCGACGCTTTGGCGCGGGCGGCTTATGCGACGCTTGGCACGGCGGAAAATCTCGACGCGTACACTTTGCTTTCACAGCGTGCGCCCGAGCCGTCGGCGTTTTGCGTTTCAGCGCTCGCACTGTCGTTTTTGACGGGCGCGGCGGGCATTTGCCCATCTGCGAAAATACGCCTTGCGGGCTGTGCCGAGCCGATGTGGGCTTGCGGCAGTGCGCGGCTGTTTGCGGTGTGCCTCGGCAACATTATCTGCAACAGCATTGTGTACGCGGGTGAAAAAATAGACATTACCGTGAGTATAGAAAAATATAAAAATAACATAAATATAGCTGTGCGCGACAACGGCAGGGGTATGCAGGCGAAAATATCCGAAGCCGCGTTTGAGCCGTTTGTGTCGTTTGACCCATATTTAGATAAGCCCGAGCGCCCGTCGTTGGGGCTTGGGCTTGCGATTGTGAACGCATATGTGCATGCATATAAAGGAACGCTTGCAGTGCAAAGCACGTTTGGAAGCGGCACGTGCATAGCGCTGTCCCTCCCCGCCTGCGCCCCCGCCGCTGCCCCGCCCCTCCCCGACTTTTGCGCCGACCGTTACAGCACGCTCTACACTCAACTTTCCACCGTTTGCGATTTGCCGATTTTAGTAGTATAATTGATGCATACCTAAGCGGACGCGCAGTGCGCGCCCCTACAATCCGCCGTTAATTCATGATGACCCGTAGGGGCGGATTCCATATCCGCCCGCAATTTCGCACAAATTTGCGGTTTGGCACATTTGTAGGGGTCGGTGCCCACATCGACCCGCAGCCGTGGCGATGTGCAAACCTGCGCGGGACGTCGAGGACGCCGTCCCCTACAATTTAAGGCGAATTTGCGGTGCATTGTAGGGCGGGGGCTTTATAAAAACGAGGTGATTATTATGACTGAAAACACATTCAGCGCGCTTGACAATTCGCTTGAATTTAACACGCTTGCGGCTTTGCCTAATGTCGAAGAATTTAATGACGTTAACGACGGTAAGGCTGTCGCGCGTGTGGCACTGGCGGCGCGTCTGAAAACCACGCTTAAATTTGCGGCTATGGCGGGCATTGGCGTTGCGGGCTTGACGACTATTTTGAAGTAGGTGGATATATGAAAAACTTTAAAGACAGGAGCGTAAAGCTGCCGACGCTGATAATTGCCGTTGCGGTGATTATCGCAGCAGTGCTGATACTTAACCCCGCGATAATTCCGTTTATAAGCGGCGAGACAAAGGACGCGCTAAGCGAATATCTGAGCGATTACTACGCCGCGATTGGCAAGGACGGCGCGCTGTCGCTGTCGCGGCTCATTGCGGCTGGCGTGGCGTTGCTTATTGTGATGGCGCTAAACCGCATTGTGATGTTCGGCATGGGGCGCATAAAGCTTAACTCGGGGCGCAGCAAAACGATGGTAGGCGTTATAAAAAGCGTTGTGAACTACACAATGTTCATCATGGGCGTGCTATGGGCGCTGTCGATTTTGGGCTTGAACGTGGCGGGGCTTTTTGCGGGCATAGGAATCGTCAGCCTTATAGTCGGCTTTGGCGCGCAGAGCTTAATTGAGGACGTTATAACGGGCTTTTTCATCATATTTGAGGGGCAGTATAACATCGGAGACATCATTGTGCTTGACGGTTTTCGCGGTGAGGTGCGCAAAATAGGCGTGCGGACAACGGTGCTTGAGGACGCGAGCGGAACTGTTAAAATAGTGAACAATTCCGACGTGCGAAACATGCAAAACCGCAGCCGCAAGCCGTCCGCCGCAATATGCGACATCCGCATAGGCTACAATGAGAGCATAGAGCGCGTTGAGGGCATAATAAAAGACGCGCTGCCTGACGTGACAAGCCGCGCGGGCAATATGTTCAAAACGCCGATACAATATTTAGGCGTGCAACAGCTAGCACAAAGCGCCGTAATTTTGCGCATTGTAGGCTACGCAAACGAGCACGACATCTTCGACGCTCAGCGCTACCTAAACCGCGAAATGAAAATGCTTTTTGATAAAAACAACATCAATATACCGTTTCCGCAGATGGATATACACAATAAGTGAAAGAAGATAGAAAAAAGAAGAAAGCAGAAGTAAGGAGTGATTGCTGCGGCAATCACTCCTTACTTCTGCTTTCTTCTATATTATTTATTCTTTTTCAATGTTCGTCGCATTCTCGCGTTCTTCTTTATCTTTTTGGAGCTGTGTTATATTGAAGGTTTTATCCATAATCGGCCATGTCCACATGCAGATTATCACTAGCACGAACACCGGAAGGCCGAAAAAAAACGCGAGCATAATTGCGAACGGCCATGAGATAACGCCTAGCATTGCGACGAGAAATACTATCCCGATGAGCGTTGCGGGCAGCGAGCGCTTGACGTAGCCGAACATCAGCATAAGGCTGTTTTTGAGTATCGCGGGCAACGGCAAATCAATGAAAAGTATCTGCAAGAAGCAGTAAATGCTGCAACCTGTGATGACTATGACGCCAAAAAACACGAGCGCAAGCAGCACATAGCGGGAGTTGCCCTCCTGCGTGAGATAAAAATTGACCATGATGAAATCCATAGCTATGAGCACCATTGAGATGATGCCCGCGGGTATGGACTGTTTTATATTTGAGGCAAAATATTTTTTATAATCGTGCCACATGTAGCCCGGAATATCGCGCACGGACTTGACTGTGACGCCGAAAAGCGCCGTGAGCGCAGGGCCTGCCAAGCAGCAGCCGAGCACGAAAACAAGCGAGCAAATGAGCACCATGCCTATGTATTCGCTGAACGCCTGCCCGATTATCAGCGCGATAAAGCACGGAATAAAGCAGAGCATTGTGATGAAGTTTGCACGCCAAAGCATGCCGAAGTCGCGTATGAATATCTCAAAAAAGCGCGGAATACCTTTTTTGGCGGGCGCATCCTTTGGCACGCCGGGCCCCGGACGGTTGTAATTGCTTGAAAATAATCCCATGTTGCACATCTCCCGTTGTTCGTCATCATTCGCCATGTGGTTATTGTTATAGTATATCATACCGCATTTTCTGAATGGTTGCAATATTGTAAACAAAAATGTGTTGCGTGACTGCAAATTCGCGCGTGATTTGCGGGCGGATAATATCCGCCCCTACGCACACCGCGAATTTGCGGCACATTGTAGAGGACGGGTTTTCCGTCCCGCATCAGTTTGCGCTATATTTTGCTTTTGCTCATCGCCTGTTACTTTCTAGCGACCTCGTAGGGAACGCATTGTATGCGTTCCGAAAGTTTCGCGCGAACCGCCAGAAACGGAGCGACGAGGGCGTCGCTCCCTACGTTGTGAATTTTATAAACGAGCTTTGGTTTGCGCAGAATTACCGCATTGCGCAGCCGAGCCGGAACGCATACAATGCGTTCCCTACAATTTGCCTTGAAGCAATGTGTCAAATTCCACAAAACAAATAAACATTTTATTCGCAATATGCTGAAATTATGAAAAGCTATTGCATTGGGTGAAAAAATGATGTATTATACAGTCATGGAAACGTTCCCAGTGACGGTTTCGGGAACGGTTTCTTTCGGGAACAGATTTTAGGCGGTGAAGGCACATGACTATAAGGGATATCGCGCGGGAGTCGGGCTATGCTGTTTCGACGGTATCGCGCGTGCTCAACAATCACCCTGAAGTATCGCCCGAGGCGAAGAAGCATATTGAGGAGATAGTGTCAAGGCACGGCTTTGTGCCGAACAACAACGCGCGTCAGCTAAAGGCGCAGCAGCCGTCGGGAATACTGATACTTGTAAAGGGCGCGTTCAACAGCTTTTTTGCGGCGATACTTGAGCGCATTCAGCTTGATATTTCGTCGGCGGGCTACAGCGCCGAGGTGCATTACATCGACGAGGACGCCGACGAGCTGCTTGTGAGCGAGCAGCTTATCCGCGAGCGAAAGCCGCTTGGCATCATTTATCTCGGCGGCAGCGTGGACGGCTTCAAGGCGCGGTTTAAGCACATAAGCGTGCCTTGCGTTTTAGCGACAACAGTTTCGCAGGCGCTTAATTTTAAAAATCTTTCGCAGGTTGGTGTTGACGACGAAAAGGCGGGCGCTGACGCTTGCAGCTTTTTGCTTGAAAACAATCACCGCCGTATAGCCGTGATAGGCGGCCGCGTTGAGATGTCATACATAAGCAAGCTCAGGCTTGACGGCTTCAAGAGCGCATACAAGGCGGCGACAAACGAAGAATTTGACGATAAATATTATCAGCACGCGTCATTTAATCTTGAGAGCGGCTATAAAGCTATGAATAAGCTGCTTGCGCGGTGCAAGGATATAACAGCGGTGTTTTGCATGTCGGACATTCTTGCCATCGGCGCAAAGCGCGCGATAACGGAGGCGGGGCTGAAAATCCCCGAGGACATCTCGATTTTGGGCTTTGACGGAATATCGCTGACGCGGTTTTGCACGCCGAGCCTTTGCACACTTATGCAGCCGCAGCAGGAGATTGCCCAGACTAGCGTAAAGCTGCTGCTCGCGCAGATAACGGGCGGCGAAAAGGCGCAGACGGTTATAATGAATGCCGTCGTTGAGAGCGGCGAGAGCGTCGCGAAATTGTAATCATCCGAAAGGTTCGGTTGATATATATTTTGGAAACCCCGCTAACGCGGAGAAATTTAGGAGGGCATTTTATGAAAAAGTTCTTAGCAATCGCACTGGCAGCCGTTATGGCAGTGGGCATGACGGCGTGCGGCGGCGCATCAAGCAGCAGCGCAGCAGCATCAACGCCCGCATCCACAGCATCCTCAACAGCAGCCGCAAAGGGCAGCGTCTACTACTACAACTTTAAGCCGGAGCAGGCAGACCAGTGGGTCGCGCTCGGCGAAGAGTACACAAAAGAGACAGGCGTGCCTGTGACAGTGGTTACAGCGGCATCGGGCACTTATGAATCGACACTGAAATCTGAGATGGCGAAAACCGACGCGCCGACGCTCTTCCAGGTAAACGGACCTGTCGGCCTTGCATCTTGGAAGGACTACTGCTACGACCTTTCAGCCTCTGACGTATACGGCCAGCTAAAGAGCGACGACTTTGCGCTTAAAGACGGCGACAAAACGCTCGGCATCGCATATGTTATCGAGACATACGGCATCATTTACAACAAGACATTACTTGAAAAAGCGGGCTACACAGCCGCCGACATCACAAGCTTTGACACCTTGAAAAAGGTAGCCGACGACATTCAGGCGCGCAAGGACGAGCTTGGCGTGCAGGGCGCGTTTGCATCTGCCGGCATGGATTCATCGTCCGACTGGCGCTTTAAGACGCATCTTGCCAACCTGCCTATCTACTATGAATATCAGGCGGACGGCATCGGCGACACAGACGCAATCAAGGGCACATATCTTGACAACTACAAGGCAATTTGGGATCTTTATACAACAGACTCAACATGTGAGCCTACACTTCTCTCAAGCAAAACAGGCGACGACGCGTTGTCAGAGTTTGTTCTTGGCGAAGCAGTGTTCTATCAGAACGGCACATGGGCATACGCCGACATCGCGAAGGACGGCTCTTTAACAGACGATGAAATCGGCATGCTGCCTATCTATATCGGCGCAAAGGGCGAGGAAAATCAGGGCCTTTGCACAGGTTCAGAGAACTACTGGTGCGTGAACAAGAACGCGTCAGCAGAGGACATTCAGGCGACGCTCGACTTCATGAACTGGTGTGTAACAAGCGACGCAGGCAAAAAAGCACTTTGCACAGACATGGGCTTTGTGTGCCCGTTTGAAGGCTTCACAGGCGAATATCTGCCCTCAAACCCGCTTATCGCAGCGGCTGACCAGTATATCGCAGACGGCAAAACAAGTGTGGCATGGTGCTTCACAACAATGCCTTCTGAAGACTGGAAAAACAGCGTTGGCGCAGCGCTTCTTGAATATGCACAGGGCACAGGCGACTGGGACGCAGTTAAAACAGCATTTGTAGACGGCTGGGCAGCAGAAAAATCAGCCGCAAAATAAAATATCTCCCCATAAACCGCGAGGGTGGCGTAATTGCCCCCTCGCATTGTATTTTAACGTGAACGTTAAAATAGTGAAAAGTGAAGAGTGAAAAATTAATGAGTGATTGCTGCGCAATCACATTCTAATGATTTTGTGCTTTTCATTAAAATGTGATACCCGCAGGTATCACACCTTAATTTTTCATTTTTCACTCTTCACTTTTCATTTAAAAAGGAGGCAATCATTTTGAAAAAATCCTTAAAAAAATATTTTCCCATCTTCATGCTGCCTACGTTTTTGGCGTTTTGTATTGGGTTTATAATTCCGTTTGGGATGGGTATTTACCTCAGCTTTTGTGAATTTACAACCGTCACTAACGCCACGTTTGTCGGGTTTAAAAATTACATGAAGGTGTTTACAGACGCTACGTTTTTGCACTCTCTGTGGCTCACAGCGCTGTTCACGGTGGTGTCCGTCATTTTGATAAACGTGCTAGCATACGCGGTGGCGCTTTTGATGACGAAGGGCATTCGCGGCACAAATATTTTCCGCACGGTGTTTTTTATGCCTAACCTCATCGGCGGCATTGTGCTCGGCTATATTTGGCAGCTCATTTTCAACGGCATTTTGCAGTATTTCGGCCGCACACTCACCTACTCTGCCTCCTACGGCTTTTGGGGACTCGTCATTTTGATGTGCTGGCAGCAGGTGGGCTACATGATGATAATTTACATCGCGGGCTTGCAGAGCATACCTGGCGATTTGTACGAGGCCGCCGAGATTGACGGCGCGTCAAGATGGCAGACGCTCAAAAAAATCACGCTGCCGCTGAGTATGCCGAGCATCACTATCTGCACATTTTTGTCCGTCACAAACGGCTTTAAGCTGTTTGACCAGAACTTGGCACTCACAAACGGTCAGCCGTCCGACAAGACAGAGCTGCTCGCTTTAAACATTTACAACACGTTTTACGGCAGAACGGGCTGGGAGGGCGTCGGGCAGGCAAAGAGCGTAATCTTCTTTTTGCTCGTCGTTGTCATAGCGCTTTTACAGCTTTCTGCCACGCGTAGTAAGGAGGTGCAGCAATAATGGAAAAAACTAAAAAGCATGTGGGCTTAACTGTTTTCTTCTCGATTTTTTCTGTTATTTACGTGCTGCCCATTCTCATTGTTGTGCTGAATGCGTTCAAGAAAAAGGCGTATATCAACCGCTATCCGTTCTCAATGCCAGACGAAAAAAGCTTTGTCGGGCTTGAAAACTTTGTCGAGGGCATTCGCAAAATAGACTTTTTCAGCGCGTTTGGCTACAGCCTTTTCATAACTGTCGCGTCCGTCGCCGTTATACTTGTGTGCACGTCGATGTGCGCGTGGTATATCTCGCGGCGCGACTCTAAGGTCACAAAGGCGATGTACTACCTTTGCATTTTCAGCATGGTAGTGCCGTTTCAGATGGTCATGTTCACGCTGTCGAAGCTGTCTGACATGCTAAAGCTCGGCAACCCTGTCGGCATTATAATCGTCTATCTCGGCTTTGGCGCAGGGCTTGCGGTGTTTATGTTCTGTGGGTTTGTGAAAAATATTCCCATAGAAATTGAAGAGGCCGCGACGATTGACGGCTGCTCGCCGCTGCAAACGTTTTTCAAGGTGGTATTTCCTGTCATGAAGCCGACATATCTTTCCGTCGGCATACTTGAAACGATGTGGATTTGGAACGACTATCTGCTGCCGCTGCTCGTTTTGAACATCAAAAAATACAAGACAATTCCAATCGCAATTCAGTACCTAAAGGGCGGCTACGGCTCTATCGACTGGGGCGCGATGATGGCTATGTTAGTTTTGGCGATAATTCCGATAATTCTATTTTATCTTGTCTGCCAGAAATATATTATCGAGGGCGTAATCGCCGGGGCGGTGAAGGGCTGATGCGCACTTGCGGGATATTAATGCCGGTGTCGTCGCTGCCCTCGGCGCACGGCATAGGCACATTTGGCGCGGCGGCGCGCGATTTTGTAGATTTTCTGCAAAAAGCAAATCAGCGTCGCTGGCAGCTTTTGCCAATCGGCGCGACAGGCTACGGCGACAGCCCTTATCAAAGCTTTTCGGCGTTCGCGTTCAACCCTTATTTTATTGATTTAGACATTCTCTGCGCCGACGGTCTGCTTACGCAAGAGGAAATTGAGGCCACCGATATGGGCAGTGACGCGCATAAAACAGACTACGGCAAGCTGTTTGACAATCGTTTTCCGCTTTTGAAAAAGGCGGCAGCCCGCTTTGAAAAAACGCAGAGCTACGCCGATTTTGAAGCCGAAAACGCGACGTGGCTGTATGACTATGCGCTGTTTATGGCACTTAAAGAGGAGAATGGCTTCGCGGCGTTTTCGCTGTGGAGCGATGACATACGCACGCGCCGCCCACACGCTATTGAAGCCGCGCAAAAGCGCCTTGCGGAAGAAACTGAATTTTGGAAAATAGTGCAGTATCTCTGTGCCGCCCAGTGGAAAGCGCTGAAAGCTTACGCAAACGAGCGCGGCGTGCAGATTATCGGCGATATTCCGATATACGTCTCACCTGATTCGTCAGATTTATGGGCGAACCCACAGCTTTTTCAGCTTGATAAAAATGGAAATTTGAGCGAGGTCGCGGGGTGTCCGCCCGACGGCTTTTCGGCGGATGGGCAGCTGTGGGGCAACCCGCTTTACAATTGGGCGCTGCACGCCGAAACCGGCTACGCGTGGTGGATAAATCGCTTAAAGCACGCAAAAAGCGTGTATGACATCGTGCGCATAGACCATTTTCGCGGGTTTGCGGGCTATTATGCGATACCCGCGGGCAGCGACACCGCGATAAACGGACGCTGGCGTCAGGGGCCGGGCGTGCCGTTTATCGAGGCTGTGCGCCTAAAGCTGCCCGATATAAAAATAATTGCCGAGGATCTCGGCTTTTTGACTGACGATGTCCGCTCGCTTTTAAAGCACAGCGGCTTCCCCGGCATGAAGGTGCTGCAATTTGCGTTTGACAGCCGCGAGGAGAGCGACTATCTGCCGCACAATTACACGCGAAACTGCATTGTGTACACCGGCACGCACGACAACACAACAACGGCTGACTGGCAGCTATCCGCGCCGCAGGACGACGTCGCAAACGCGATGGAATATTTAGGCGCGCACGGCTCATTCACAAAATGCATGATCCGCGCCGCCTTAGCAAGCGTAGCCGACACCGCCATCATCCCCATGCAAGACTGGCTCGAGCTAGGAGCAGACGCCCGCATGAACACCCCCGGCACAGTATCCGGCAACTGGCAATGGAGAACAACCGCAGAAGCCTTTACAGATGAGCTGGCGAAAGAGATTGCACGGATGACGGGGCTTTATGGGCGAAATTGAAAAGAAGATATAAGAAAGAAGAAAGAAAAATTAAGGAGTGATTGCTGCGGCAATCACTCCTTAATTTTTCATTCTTCACTTTTTATTTTTCATTTAATAACCGTAACCGAATTTCTCTCAATCAGCCTCACCGGAATGCGTATGTCTCGTTTTTCAGGTGTCGAGCCTGACATAAGCGCAACCAGCCCGTCTATTGCGGCGGCGGCTTTGGCGGAGGTGTCTTGGTACATTGTTGTCAGCGTGGGGCGCACCATTGAGGACATATAGTTGCCGTCAAAGCCCGCGACGGAGATGTCCTGCGGGACGCGCACGCCGAGATCCTGCAAATAATTTTCGATGCTTGCCGCGTCCATATCCGCCGTTGAGAAAAGCGCTGTGAACTCGCTGCGGCGGGCGTATATTTCGGCGAGAGCTTTGCGGCGCATGTTGTAGGTGGGGCCCATATACATCGTCCAGTTTTCTGGCACGTCAAGCCCCGCCTCGCGCATGGCGGCGGTGTAGCCCTCGCGGCGCAGGCTGTCGGGGTTTTTTTATTCAACGGTTGTGCGGCACACAAAGCCTATTTTTTTATGCCCGCAGGCGATTAGATATTTTGTCATTTCGTATGCCGCCGCTCTGTCGTCGAGCGTGACAGTGACGTAATTTTTGCGTATGCTCTCGCTGCCGTCCTCGAGCGAGCAGTCGATAAACGCGATTGGCTTTTGGGTTGCTTCAAGCAGGCGTGTGCACTGCTGCGGCGTTGCGCCAAGCACCACTATGCCGTCGGCGTTCCACCTTTGCGCCGCCGCCACCATGCCGTTTTGCGAATCGACAAACGTGAGCATCATGTCGTAATCGGCCTCATGAATGCACCTTTCAAGCTCGCCCGTGAGCTGGCTTACAAAGGTGTCCTCCATGACGTTGCTCTCGGCCACCGGCTGATACGACTGATAAGCGAAGGCTATAAGCTTGGTTTTAGAGCCTACAAGCGCCCTCGCACCCATGTTTGGCACATAGCCTCGCTTTTTCATTATCTCGTTTATGCGCTCAACAGTGCCTGCCGAAACACGCTTTGTGTTGCCGTGTATTACGTTTGAAACAGTTGTGAAGCTGACATCAGCCTCGCGTGCGATATCCTTTATAGTGACCACGTTTACAGCCCTCCTTGTATGCAGAAAGTATCTACTGTATTTTTGCGATATACGCTTATTATATGATTTTTTTTACCAAAATGCAATATTTCTCTATTATCATAACCGCCGCAGTTTGATTTTTACATTTGCTGATAGTATAATGTGGATAACGCCGCGCGGCACACAAATTTGCAATGCGCATCGTAGGGGACGGCGTCCTCGACGTCCCGCTTAGGTTTGCACATTGCTACGACTTCGGGGCGATGTGGGCATCGACCCCTACAAATGTGCCAAACCGCAAATTTGTGCGAAATTGCGGGCGGATATGGAATCCGTCCCTACAATTCACCTCAAATTCACGGCGTATTGTAGGGGCGAGCTTCGCTCGTCCGCTTAGGTTTCCACAATCTTCTCCCCCACCAATTCTCACCAAAAAGGAGCTGTTTATCACGAAAAAAAGCACGTTATCTGTGCCTGTGCACATTTTTGAAATTGCGGTGTCGATTCTAATTCAAATCGGCGTATACGTTATTGTGTTCAAATTTTTCCGCAATTATTTTTCGCATTTTTACGTTGTGTGCGCCGTGCTTTCGCTGCTTGTGGCGATACATATTGTCAAAAACGACAACATCAACCCCGCGGTGAAAATTGCGTGGATAATTCCGCTTTTTATACTGCCAATTTTCGGCGGGCTGATATACCTTATTTTTGGCGAGGTGCGGCATTCTAAACGCGAAAAGCGCATAAATGAGCGCATTCATGAAAAATTTATGCGCGCCATCGCGGTGCGCCCGACTGCCGACGCCGCTTTGAAATCGCTCGACCCCGCCGCCGCCGTGCAGTCGCAATACATCAAAAACGCCGCAGGAATGCCTGTTTACGCGTCTACTTCCGTCAAATATTACGCATTTGGCGAGGAGATGTTTGCCGACATGTGCGCCGAGCTTGAAAAGGCGCAGAGCTTTATTTTTATGGAATATTTCATAATTCAATCCGGCAAAATGTGGGACACTCTGCTTGAAATTCTTGCCAGAAAGGCGCGCGAGGGCGTCGATGTGCGGTTTATGTACGACGACGTCGGCAGCCTTTTCCTCGTGCCGGGCAAATATTCCGAAAAGCTTAAAACTCTTGGCATAAAATGTATTGCGTTTAACAAGCTGACAAATATTTTTTCGTCACGCTTTAATAACCGCGACCACCGCAAAATTTGCGTCATCGACGGCAACGTCGGCTTTACAGGCGGTATAAACCTTGCCGATGAATACATTAACGAGCGCCGCCCGCACGGCGTATGGAAGGACACCGCCGTCATGCTCAAAGGCGACGGCGTGTGGGGTCTGACGATAATGTTTCTCACGCTTTGGGAGGCGTCGCTTTGCCCAAACCGCCGCAAAGAGCCGTTTTATATGCCGGACGAGGACTATTTAAAATTTGCGCCCACCGAGCAATTTGCCGCTGAGGGCTTTGTGCAGACGTACACCGACACCCCGCTCGACCACGAGCCTGTTGGCGAAACGGTGTACATGAACATGCTTTACCGCGCAAAGGAGCACGTTTACATCACGACGCCGTACCTTATAATAGACAATGAAATGCTGACGGCGCTTAAAACGGCGGCAAAAAGCGGCATAGACGTGCGTATGATTTTGCCCGGAATACCCGATAAAAAGCTGATATTTTTCTTGACGCGCTCTTATTACAAGACGCTGCTTGAGGCGGGCGTGAAAATTTATGAGTATACACCAGGCTTTGTGCACGCAAAAAGCTTTACGGCGGACGGCAAATACGCTGTTGTCGGCACGATAAATCTTGATTATCGCAGCCTTTATCTTCATTATGAATGTGCCGCATGGATGTACGCAAGCCCCACCGTGACGGACGTTGAAAACGACTTTTTGGCAACGCAAAACGAGTGCACCGAGATAACGCTTGAGACCTTTAACCGCTACACACCGCTTATACAGCAGGTTTTTCTAGGAATTTTGCGCATTTTTGCGCCGTTGATGTAAGGAGTAATTTTAATGAAAATACTGATAGTAGTAGACATGCAAAACGATTTTATAGACGGCTCGCTTGGCACTAAAGAGGCGGTGGCGATATTGCCTAAGGTGCTTGAAAAAATTGAGCATTTTGACGGCGAGGTATTCGCGACGCGGGACACTCACGGCGAAAATTATTTGAGCACCGCTGAGGGAAAGCATTTGCCTGTTGAGCACTGCATAAAGGGCACTGACGGGTGGCAATTAAACAGCCAAATTGCGGAGCTTATTAAAACGCAGCCGATTGACAAGCCGACCTTTGGCAGCACGTCGCTCGCGCATATTTTGGCATCACAAAACGCAAAACAGCCCATCGAAAGCATAACTCTCGTTGGGCTGTGCACGGACATATGTGTTATTTCAAACGCGCTTTTGCTGAAGGCGGCAATGCCCGAAACTCGAATTATAGTAGACGAAAGCTGCTGCGCAGGCGTGACACCCGAAAGCCACACAAACGCAATAAACGCAATGAAGATGTGCCAGATTGAGATAGAGTAACCGCTTCCATTGGCTCCCTCTGACGAGGGAGCCAGCGACATCTCATTTTTGCCCCAAAGACGAAAACGCGCAGGCGGCGGCGGTGATGGGGCAGGCCACGAGAAAAATCGCTTTTAAAAGCGTCGTCATGACAGCAAAAAGCATAAAACAAGCCTCCCATACATCTATTTGCCTTAAATAGTATGTATGGGAGGCTTGTCATTATGCCAAATTTAGACGGAAGTTTTTGTCAAAAAACACGGCATTATATTTTGTTATGCAAAAGCATTGTTTTGCGGCAAATTTCGGCGTTTAACAGTGCTTAAATATTTTCACAACACAAAAAAGCGGGTGAAAGCATGAAAAGGACGTTAAAATTTTGCGCGGCACTGCTTGCGCTGCTGCTGTGCATGGGCTGCACGCTATCGAGCGCACAGCAAAAGTGGACATACAGCATTGAATATTACATAAACGGCGTGCTGCACGAAAAGTGGACAAGCAGCGGAACTGTGCCCGCCGACAGCCCCGTCGTCACCGACATCGACACGCGCCTGCTCGCGCTGCCTAATTTTTCGGAATATCCCGTCACAAAAAAGCCGTACATGCTGAGGCATGACGGCGAGGTGATAAGGGTGGATTATGTTGAGAGGTCGCTGATTGGGTATTTGTGACAACTTACCTCATCCGTCACGCTGCGGCGTGACACCTTCTCCTAAAGGAGAAGGCTTTTGGCTTCCCCTTTAGGGGAAGCTGTCTCCCGCAGGAGACTGATGAGGTAAGTCAGCGCAAAGCAATTTTAAACCCCAAACACCTCAATCTGCGTAAGTGCGGGAAACGGGCTTTCGTCTTCGGCTTTAATCAGGTTTGACAGCTTTGCCCATGTAATTTTGCGCTTTTCAAATGTGAATTTTTGCGGCTTGGGCGTTTTGACAAGCTGCAAAATTTCCTCGCTGCCGTCGGAGAATGTGAGCGTGGCGGCTGTCCAGTAGCTGTCGTGGGGGAAATCGGCTCGCAGGGTAAGCGCGGCGGCGTCGACCTCTACTTCCCTGCCGAAATCTATTGTGAGGGCGGCTTCGGGGTCGCGGTTTATGCCCCAGCTCTCATACGGCCACTCGCCGTGGCTCGCGTTTTCAAATATTCCGTCGATGGCGTTATATGCGGCAAAAACTGCTTCGCCGCGCGTTTCGACGTTTGCGCTTGCGTGCGGAAAATAGCCGTTGTCGCCGTGTCGGTCGGCTGTATTTAGCGCTAAATTGCGATAGGTTGACACCTCTGCGTCTGTTGCGACGCGGGTGCGGATAAGGTGTCTGTCACCCGCAAATGCCTTTGGTGAAAACACAATTTTGTCGCTGCCAAACGGAATTTTATACTTGCACACGCGTTCCTTGCAGTAAATGAGCGACGGCACAAGCGCGTCGTCGGGCTGAAAAACGCAGTATGTACCCTCCGCGTCCGTCTCGAGCAAAATTGCGTCGCCCTCGTTATACGCGGCGGAATAAACGATTGAAACGCAGTCGTCCTCCGCACTTGCGACAAGCGTGCGGCTGTTTTTGTCGAGCAGCTTCATTTTAATGGTTGACATGATTACTCTCCTTTGTTATGTGCTTATCTATCGGGCGATTCGTGAATCGCCCCTACGGATTACGGTTTTATTTCACAAAAGTGCATACGGTTGTCTCCATCTCCGTTGTGCCTTTTGCTACGCTATACTTAATATACGGTATAAATGTGTTTTGTGCAAGTACATTTGTGTTGGGGTCGGCTGTTAAAATGCCGCCCTCGCCTGTGCCGCTTGTGCAGATGACCGCGCAGCCGCCTTTGTTGTTTTTCACGCCGGCGCTGCCGCCCTGAACATTTTGGCTGCACTCGCCCGCGCGAAAGCGCTCGACGGCGAAGCCGCAGTCGTATGCGGTGCACTCTATTTCGCTTATTATTTTGTGGCGGCGGATATGACCGTCGGCTGTGGGCGTGATTTCGGTTTCGACGGTGATATTTGGAAACGGCGTCCATTTTGACAAAATTCTGTCATCTAATATTTCAAAATCGTCGCTGCGTTTGCGCACGAAAATGTTGTCGTCGATTTCAAACGCGAGCATGCTGTCGGGGCAGGCTTCGTTTAAAACGAAATTTGAGCGCGAGACGGAGAAGCCGAACGCTGTTGAATATGCGAATTTTGCATATTTTTGCGGCACGTTGCCGTGGCCGTATAATTCGTTTACGCCCGGTGTATACGCAGTGACTGCGCCGTTTTGCCGCGCGATGAGCATGTCGGCGCAGGTGCATTTCATCAGCGGGTCAAGCGGTGGCATGGGCGCGGCTTTTGCCTGCCAAAATGGGTGGTCATCGGGCAAACCAAGCAAAATAAAGCTTTTCATGCACCAGTATGGGCTGCCGGGGGCGTTGTAGCGCTCGGCCATGAGCAGGTTTGGGTAGGCGTAGCCGATTGTCAAAATGCCGTCGCGGTCAAATATCGGCTTTGAGAGCCACCACTCGAAATTGCGCGTTATAATACCCTTCATAACGTCGAGCGGCAGCGCGTCGAGCCCTGCCCAAACGCAGACGGAGAAGAACGAATTTTGCGCAAAACGGTACGCAAGGCTGCGGCCATATGGCAGCGCGCTGCCGTCGTCGGCAAACCAATAAATGTACTGCTTTGCAAATTCGGCGGCTCTGTCGCGGAAAAGCTTGGCGCGGGAGGGCTGTTCGTCTTGCATCAATTGTGCATAAATTAAGCCGTAATAATGAAACGCCCACGGGATGTAATAATCGCGCTGTGGGGCTGCGCCGTCGCGGTACCAGCCCTCGCCGATGTAGTAGCTCTCGATTTTTTGCAGACCCTTTTCTGTATTTTCCGCGTCATAGGGCATACCGACGCTTTTAAGCGCTAAATTGACAAGTATCATGAAAAACTGCCAGTTGCACTCGGGGATAAAGTGGTGGTTTATGCCGTCCAGCCATGTTGCTAAATTTTGTTTTTGCGCGTCAGACAGCGGGTTCCACAGCTTTTCGGGCGTGAAAATAATGCCGCAGGCAAGCGCCGCCATCTCGACAAAGCGCTGGTCATAATCGACAAAGCCGCCCCAATATTCACAGCTTTCGGGGTCGGTGCCGTTTATTATGCCGTTTTTGTATATTTTTTCAAAATCAGCATCTACTCCGCCGCCCGCCCAAAACGGAACTAAAGCCCATAATGGGCGCGAAAAGGCTTCCATTTCTATCGCGTCGGGCGCGTAGGTTACGCCTGTGTCGCCGAGGTTAAGGCGTGCGCCGCCGTCTGAATAAAGCGGCTTTAAGGGGCCCAGAATTTTGTGCATAAGTGCCGTAAAATCGGCTTTTGTGTTAAGGCTCATCACCAGTACATCTCCCAATTTTTAGTCAGACGCGTGAGCGCCTCCATGTAGAAATAGTCGCCCCACGACACACACTCGTCCACACCCTCGGGCGTACACGTGTTGTATGGGCTTTTTTTGGAATACGTGCCGTGTAAAACTATGCCGTTTGATTTTGTTGTGTCCTTGACGGCGTAGTTATCGGCGACGCTTTTTAGCATTTGGCGGGCGAGGGTTACATAATATTCGGCTTCGTCTGCGGGCAGATATTTTGCCGCTTCAAGAAAGCCGCAGGCGACGATTGAGGCGGAGGACGAATCGCGCGGCTCGTCGCTTCCGGTTGTGAAAATCATGTCCCAATAGGGCACTAAATCTTCGGGCAGGCGCGTTAAATAAAAGGCGGCTGTGCGGCGAAAGGCGTTTAAATATTCAGGATTTTTTGTATATTTATACGCTATAGCCGTGCCGTAAACGCCCCACGCCTGGCCGCGCGCCCAAAAGCTGTCGTCCTTATAGCCCTGACATGTTGAGCCGTGGCTCGGCGTGCCGTCCTTGTTCATGAAGAACGTATGGTACGTGCTGCCGTCGTCTCTTATTGAATTTGCGAGGCAGGTTGTTATATGCTTATGAGCGATTTGTGCATATTTTTCGTCGCCTGTGACATCGCTTGCCCAGTAGAGCAGCGGGAGGTTTAAAAGGCAGTCGATTATATAGCGGTAGTTTTCCTTAGCGCCCATGTCGCCCCACGCCTGCAAAAATTCGCCGTTTGGCTGAAAGCGCGAAATAAGCTGATCGGCGGCTAAAATGGCGGCTTTTTTGCCTGTTTCGCTGCCTGTTAATTTATACGCGGCGACGCACGACGGCGTGTAGAGAAAGCCCATGTCGTGGTGGTCGACCTCGATTTTATTTTCGATTCGGTTGAGAAAGCTGTCGACTAATGTCAGCGCACTTTTTTTGTAGTCGTCTGTGCCGAAAAGCTCGTAGGCAAGCCAAATTTCGCCCACCCAAAAGCCGCACGTCCACTGGTTATTTTCGCAAGTTGGGTAAAAATTGTTGACGCTTGAATGGTTTTGGCATTTATCCGTAAATTCGCCCAAATTCTCGCGGACAATTTTGGCGGCAGCTTCAAGAGCAGAGAGAGCTTCGGTGTTGGTTAGTTGTGGGTTTTGGAAGGTGATAGTATTCATGAAATGTAGCTCCTTTTGGAAAATAATTGAAAGAAGATATAAGAAAGAAGAAAGAAAAAGTATTGAGTGATTGCGGTGCAATCACATTTTAACAGCTTGTGCTATTTATTAAAATGTGATGCCCGCAAACATCACTCCTTCATTTTTCTTTCTTCTTTCTTCTCTTTTCTTTTATAAAAACAGGGCGGCGAAACGCCGCCCTGTTTTTATATTAACCTTTTAATCCTGAACTTGCAACACCCTGAACGAAGTATTTTTGGAGAGATAAAAACACTATTAAAACAGGGATGAGCGACAGCACGCTTGCTGCCATTATCAGGCCGTATTCGCTTGAATACTGCGTGATGAACATGCGCAGACCGATTTGCAGCGTTTTTAGCTTTGTCTCGGTGAGGTAAATCATGGGGCCTAAGAAGTCGTTCCACGTATTGACGAACGTGAAAATGACGAGCGTTGACAGCGCGGGCTTTGAGAGCGGCAGCATTATGCGCCACCAAATTTGATACTCATTTAACCCGTCTATGCGCGCGGCTTCGCACAGTTCATCGGGTATGCCCTCGTAAAACTGGCGCATCATGAACACGCCGAACGCCGAGAACGCCTGCAAGCAGATGATGGCAAGATGCGTGTTATTAAGATGAAAGCTGCGCATCATCATGAACTGCGGCACCATATACGCCTGCCACGGCACTGCGATTGTGGCGACATACGCCAAAAACAGCGTGTTGCGGCCTTTAAACCGCAGCTTTGCAAAGCCGTAGGCGGCAAAGCTTGATGTGAAAAGCTGCAAAAGTGTGACTATGACTGTCAGCTTTGCGGTATTTGTGACGAACGTCAAAAGTGGAATTTTTGTCCATATGTCGATGTAATTTCGCCAGCGCGGGGCTGACGGTATCCACTGCATCGGAAACGAGAAAACGTCTTTATTTAACTTAAGCGACGAGGAAATCATCCATGCGAACGGCACGAGCATGATGACCGCCGTGGCGATTAAAAGCGCATAGATGAGCACCTTGCCGACGATTTTGCGTGTGTGCGCGGAGGCGGTGTGCTGTTTTACTGCTTGTAATTCTGCCATTACTGCGCACCTCCCTTGCCCGCTTTGACGCGCTTTGGTTTTTTGGGCGCGTCTTTATTTTGAAAATTGAACTGAACAATCGTTATGCCGAGCACGAGCGCGAACAAAATCATGGCGATGCTGCTTGCGTAGCCGTATTCGGGCGTGCCGACAAACGCCTCGTTGTAGATTTCATACACGAGCACCATTGTGCTTGTGCCGGGGCCGCCCTGCGTTATCATGTAGATTTGGTCGTACACCTTAAACGCTGAAATTGTGAGCATTATTGTGACGAAGAACGTTGTTGGCGCAAGCTGTGGCAGCGTGACGTTTTTAAACTGCTGCCATTTATTTGCGCCGTCAAGCTCGGCGGCCTCGTAAAGCTCGGTGTTGATGCCCTGCAAGCCCGCGAGGTAGATAACCATGTAGTAGCCCATGTTTTTCCACACGCTGAAAAGAATGACGGTGAACATTGCGGTGTCCTTGCCGGCCGCCCATTTTGGGAGGTTTTCAACGCCGAATGCGGCTAAAATTTGGTTTATAGGCCCCATTGACGGGCTGAACAGGAAGTTCCACACGGCGGCGACGGCGACCATTGACGCGACGTAGGGGAAAAAGTTGACAGTGCGGAAAAAGTTGCGCCCGAACACCTTTTGATTGAGCAAAAGCGCAAGCCCCAAGCTGCAAACAAGCGTTAGCGGCACTGTTGCGACGGTGTAGATGAGCGTGTGGACAAACGCCGCTTTGAATATGGGGTCTGCAAAAAGGCGCGTGAAGTTGCTAAGGCCGATAAACTCGGCAGCGTTTACGCCGTCCCATTTCATGAAGGCGAGGAAAAACGCCCAGATGACAGGTACTAGGGTAAACACGGCAAAGCCGATGAAGTTTGGCGCTATAAACGAGTATGCAACAAGCGCTTCGCGCGTTTCCTTTTTCATAATTTTGCGCTTTATGGGCGCAGATGTTTTGTCGGTGGCTGTCGCCATATATATGCCTCCTGTTTCAAGAATTAAAAGAAGATAGAAAACAGAAAAAAGAAGAAGTAAGGAGTGAAGCCGTTGGCTTCACATTCAAATAATTTGTGCCGCCTTTTCAAATGGCGCAATCCATTGTAATGTGATGCCGCAGCATCACTCCTTCACTTTTCTTTTTTCTTTCTTCTCTCTTCTTTTTACAGTTTCTGTAATTTATTTTACGCTAAGCTTACCCTATAATCGCCTTAACGCCTGCGTTCATTTCGGCTATGCCTTCGTCGATTGTTTCGCTTTCGGTCATGATAGCGTCGTGGGCGTTGTTGAGGACTGTCTCGATGTCGGCAGCGTGTGCGTCCATCGGCATTTCGAGGTAGGTTTTAACTGTTTTGAGTGCTTCCTTGCTGTTGTCGTCTGTGGGGAAGCCGTCGATGCTTGCGATTGTGTCTACAACCGCATCTGTTTTGATGGCGGGGAAGGTGCCTGTTCCTGCGATAATTTCCGCTCCGCTTTCGCCGCATACGAAGTTGAGGAAGTCGGCTGCGGCTTCTTTATTTGACGATTTTGAGTTGATGCCGAGTGATGTGATAGTGCCGAGCGTTGTGCCGGCCTCCACGCCCTCGTCGTGCGGATATTTGACAATACCCCACTCTGTCGAAAGGCTCTCGCCCGCTTTTACTTTTTCAATTTGTGTTGCGACAAACCATGAGCCCATGTTCATCATGGCAACCTGATTGTTGTAGAACACGCCTGAATAGTGTGTTGATGAGGTTTTGAGCGTTGCGTAATCCATGCAGATGCCGTCGTTCTGCTCGGCAAGGATGCGCTCGTAGTATGGCTTTAGGAAGTCATAAGTGCCGTCGACGATTGTGTTTTCGCCGTTGAGAATGCCGAAGAGCTGAACGGCTGAACGCCATGTGTGGTAGTGGCAGCCATAGACCTTATCTGCGCCCTCGCCGCTTGTCATTTCGCGGGCAAGTGCGTCGTATTCGTCGAGCGTCATGTCGTTTGTGGGATAATCTACGCCTGCTGCGTCAAAAAGCGCTTTGTTGTAGTATACGACCCAGAAGTCTGAGCGGAACGGCACTGCGTAGTAGCTGCCGTCGACTGTAATCTGCTCGATTGTGCCGCCGTAGAGGCTTGTGTCTGTTGTGTTGAGCTTGTCAAGCGGCTCGAGCATGCCGAGGTTTACAAGGTTTGAGTAGCCGGGGATATCCTTGACTGTTATCACGTCGAGGTCGTCTGCGCCGCCCGAAAGCTGTGTCGCGAGGACTGTCATGTAATCTGTTGAGCCGAGGTCGACCATTTCGATTGTGACGTTGGGGTTTGCTTTCTGATATGCGTCGATTAGCGGCTGATAATATGTGGTTGCGTCGATGTCCCACACCGCCCATTTTAATGTGACAGGTGCGTCTGCCGCTGTGCTGCTTGCGGCTGTGCTTGCCGCCGCCGATGATGAGCTTGAAGATGAAGCCCCGCAGCCCGCCAGCGTGCCGACTGCCATCACAAGTGCCAGTGCGAAAGATAAAATTTTGCGCATTTGTTTTTCCTCCTAAGTGTTTTTGATGCTTTAAGTTTACACCGTCATTCATATTTTCTACATATATTTTCTTTTGCAAAACATTCAATTTTATTGGCTTGTTTTCAAAATCAAAATAAATGCTGTAAAATTTTATCAAAAAACTGTAATATTTTGCGTTGGAATTGAAAGATATGGATAAAAACATTATAATAGGCTCAGAAACCTCCCTTGTTAAAGGGAGGGGGACCGCCGCAGCGGTGGAGGGATTCTGACGCTTTCCTTGTCATTCTGAGCGAAGCGAAGAATCTTAAAACTTACGATAACGCGCAAAAGATTCTTCGCTTCGCTCAGAATGACAATAGAGGGGTAGTTTGCGAGAAGCCGTGTGTAGAATCCCTCCGTCGCTCCTACGTCGCGCCACCTCCCTTTAACAAGGGAGGTAAAGATGAAGGCGCTTCGCGCTTACGATTTAGAATGGCAGGTGAATATCATGCGCTCAAATAATTTTACGCGGTCCACTATTCGTGTGCGGCTCACTGCCATTGTGGTGATATTCACGCTTTTGCTTATGCTGATATTTGCGGTGATGACGTTTTCGATGTTTGCCGACGAGCAAAGGCAGAGCGTTTTGCAGAGCACCGAGTTTAATTTGCAGCTTGCGGCGGGCGTTTCGAGCCAGTCGTTTGAGCATATAGACGCGCTCACGACGTGGAGCATGGGCGCTAGCGCCGTGACGAATTATATGCGCACGGGCAAAAACGGCACGTCCGCATACACCGCCATAAACGAGCAGTGGCAGATGAACGCGTCGCACGCATTTGTAAACCGCATAATAGTTTCAGACGGCGACACGCGGCTTTTGCAGACGGGCGCGCAGGTGACGTCCGCCATACCTGTGCCGCTTTATACATCTTATACCGAGCTTGCAAAAATAGCTGACGAGACGCAGGGCACGCGCATGTTTTACGGCAATGACATTATATCGCGCATTGAAACGCCGTCGATAATAATTCTGCGCAGCTTTCCTTTGCCAAACAACAAGACGGGCGTTGTGTACACGGCGGTGTCACCTGACATTATAACAGAACCGATTGAAAATTACATCGTGCCCGAGGGCGACGCGCTTTATTTATACACCGGCGACGACGCGTGGCGGCTTGACGACAACAGCTTTGATTTGCTTGAAAGCGACTACTACACAAAGGATAAAGACGAGAGCAAGACGCTTTACTCAAAAACGCGAATGTACAGCGCACACACAAACGACGGCGAAAGCGTGACCGTCGTAAGCTATCCGCTTGAAAACACGGACGGCTGGTATTTGACGCATGTTTTATCGGAGAGCCGCTTTAAAATTCTCGGCGGAAAATATTTTATCATCATAAGCATCACACTTTTGCTTGTGGCGGCGCTGGGGCTGTCGCTCGTAATATATCTTTCAAAAACATTCAGCCTGCCTGTTGAGCATTTGCGCGGGCGGCTTAAAAAAATATCGGGCGGAGATTTTTCCTGCGACAAGAGCATCGAGTGGAACAACGAGCTTGGCGACGTGGGGCGCGGCATAAACTCGCTTTCGCAGAGCGTGCAGGAGCTTATGCACACGCGCGTTGAAAACGAAAAAGAGAAAAAAGACCTCGAATATCAGATGCTGCAAAATCAGGTGAACCCTCATTTTATATACAACACCTTAAACAGCATAAAGTGGATGGCGACTATACAAAACGCGACCGGCATCGCCGAGATGACGACGGCGTTTGCACACCTTTTAAAAAGCGTCGCGAAGGGCAGCGAGGCGCTTATACCTCTGCGCGAGGAATTTGCGCTGCTCAACGACTACTGCACCATTCAGCAATACCGCTACGGCGGCAGCATAACGCTCGATATTGCTGATATCACCGACGAGCGGCTTTGCGAGTGCCTCATACCGCGCTTTACGCTTCAGCCGCTTGCCGAAAACGCGATTTTTCACGGTATAGAGCCAAACGGCGGCATCGGCAGCGTGTGGCTGCACATAAGCGCCGAAAACGGCGAGCTGAAAATCGTGATGGTTGACAACGGCGTGGGCATGAGCAGCGACACAATAAAGCGCATTTTTGAAGAGGAAGAAAAAGAGACAGCCGACAAAAACGCGCGCAAATATAAGCAGATAGGCGTGCGCAACGTTCACCGCCGTTTGCAATACGCCTTTGGCGAAAAATACGGGCTGTCGGTTGAAAGCGAAGAGGGCAAATTTACGCGCATGATAATCACAATTCCGCAGACGTACGCGGATAAAAAGGAGGACGGCGATGTATAAGCTTTTGCTTGCGGACGACGAGCCGCTTGTGCTCATTGGGCTTAAATCAATGCTGCAAAACGAAAAATACGGAGTCGAAATATGCGCCACCGCGCGAAACGGCGAGCAGGCTTTGGCGCTTATCAAGTCAGAAAAGCCCGATATAGTCATCACCGACATAAAAATGCCCGTGAAAACAGGGCTTGAGCTCATTGAGCAATGCCGAGAAGAAATTGGCGAAACGCCTGTGTTTATAATGCTGACAAGCTATGAGGAGTTTAATTTTGCCAAGGACGCTATGCATTTTGGCGCTGTTGACTACCTTATTAAGCTTGAGCTCAACGACAAATCGCTCGAGGCGGCGCTTGACCGCGCGAAGGAGCGCCTTGCGAAAATAAACCCCGGCGGCGGCACTCACACCGAAATGCAGCCGTTTAAGGACAGGTTTTTTATCCGCCTTTACAACGGACTTTTCGAGAGCGCCGAGCAGTATGAGCGCGAGCGAAAGGAGCTTGAGCTGACGTTTGACGCAAAGGGCTACTGCGCGGCATTTTGCACCGTGCATGAGTCGGGCGCACAGGCGATGAGCGGCAGCAAGCAGTTTACGCTTTTGACAAGCACCGCGCAGGTGGTGTGTGACAGCGTTGAAAAATATGTGCTATGCACAATTACGCCGCTTGACGCAAAGCATTTTGTGATGTGCCTTGCGCTTGACGAGCACACAAACGAGCAGATGCTTCGCGTCGCCTTTGCAAACGCCGCCGCAAACGCATACAGATATTTCAGCGTGAGCGTTAATTTTGGCATAGGGCGCATCGTGAGCGAGCCGCTTATGCTGAAAGCCTCGTACAAGGGCGCGTGCGCGGCGGCACTGCTGACAGGCGAAAAGACGTCTGTTGTGTTTGACACCTCTGTCGAGGATATTGACGAGCCGACAAAGGAAGAGCCGTCGCGCCCGATGAGCCATCAAGAGCGCACCGTTGCGTCGGTGAAGGAGTACATATCGTCAAACCTCGGGCAAAGCTTGTCGCTAAACGAGGTTGCGGCGGTGTTTGGGTTCACGCCGAATTATTTAAGCCAGCTTTTTGCACAATATTCAAGCGTAGGCTTTGTGGAATATATCACAGACGCACGAGTGAACGCCGCCAAAAAGCTGCTGCTTGAAAGCGACAAAAAGATATACGAAATCTCCGAACAGCTAGGCTTCGACAGCGCGTTTTATTTCAGCAAGGTTTTCAAAAAATTGACAGGTTTAAGCCCGAGGGAGTATGTGCAAACCAAACAGTAGGGGCGCGCATTGCGCGTCCGCATCGGTTCACGCAATTTCACAACATGCACTGTAGGGGACGGCGTCCTCGACGTCCCGCTTTAGTTTGCGCACAAATTCACAGCGTGCACCGTAGGGCGGGGGCTTGCTCCCGCCGAAACTTACCGCTGATGGTTGCAACGGCGGGAGCAAGCCCCCGCCCTACGGTGTGAATTTTATGAACGAACGATAACAAAAAACAACTACGAAAGGCAAAATTATGTTTACTGAATGTCTACAAAACCTCCCAAAAGAATTTGCCGCATATCGTCCGTGCCCGCCTGCTGCCGAGCGCGGGGCTTGGGAGCGGGTGCCTAAAAACCTGCGCGAGCGGTATAAAATGCGCGGCGAGCGACTGCTGGGCAACGATTACGGCGTTATGACGGCGACCGATTATATGGAATTTTGCAAAAGCGGCGACCGGTTTATATTCGAGCAAACAAAATATTTTCCGCGCCGCCGCGCCCTTGCCGACCTTGTTATGGCTGAATGCAGCGAGTATGAGGGACGGTTTATAGACGACATTATAAACGGCATTTTTGCGATGCTCGGCGAGGTGGGCTGGCAGCTGCCCGCGCACAACAGCTATATCCGCGACACGCCCACGCTGCCCTTGCCGGACATGCAAAACCCCGTCATCGACCTTTTTGCCGCCGAGACAGGCGCGCTTTTAAGCATGGCGGCTTACCTTTTAAAAGATAAGCTCGACGCCGTTTCGCCCGCAATATGCGTAAATATCGAAGCGGCGGTGAACGAGCACATCGTCGCGCCTTACTTGACGCAGCATTTTTGGTGGATGGGCGACGGCGACGAGCCGATGTGCAACTGGACAAGCTGGTGCACGCAAAACTGCCTTTTGTGCGTGTTTTTGACTAAGCAGCCACTCGATATCCGCACCGCCGCCGTCAAAAAAGCCGCATATTCGCTCGACTGCTTTTTAAAAGATTACGGCGACGACGGCTGCTGCAACGAGGGCGCACAGTATTATTCGCACGCGGGGCTTGCGCTTTTTGGCGCTATGGAGATACTTTCAGCCGCCGCGCTGCCCGCGTTTAACATGCTTTGGCGCGAAAAAAAGATAAAAAATGTCGCGGCGTACATATATAACATGAACGTCGCGCCGGATTACTATATAAATTTTGCCGATTGCAGCCCCCACGCGGGGCTTCGCGGTGCGCGTGAATATCTTTTTGCAAAGCGCACCGCAAACGAAGATATGCGCCTTTTTGCCGCCGCAGATTTCAAGCGCGGGCTTGCGCAAAATGACGACAACTCGGACATTGCGCGCATAAACCTTTACTACCTTGCGCTTGAGGCGTTTTGCGCGGCGGATATTCTCGCCGAGACGCAAGCGCCCGCACAGCCCGCCGACATTTATTATGACAGCGTGGGCGTGCTGATTGCGCGAAAAGGGCGCTACGCCTTTGCCGCAAAAGCCGGCGGAAACGGCGACAGCCACAACCACAACGACACAGGTAGCGTGACGCTTTACAAGAATGGCGAGCCGTTTTTGATTGACGTGGGCGTTGAAACGTACTGCAAAAAGACGTTTTCGCCGCAGCGCTACGAGATTTGGACGATGCAAAGCGCATGGCACAACCTGCCGACGTTTGACAGCGCAATGCAGCACGACGGCGCACAGTTTTGCGCAAGCGATGTTGAAACAAGCCTTGAAGCCGACAAAGCCGAAATAAAAATGCAGCTTGCGGGCGCATACGGCGAAGAAGCGCATTTGACAAGCTTTATACGCCGCGCCGCGCTGACATTTGACGGCTTTGAAATGAAGGACGAGTGCTGCGGAAGCTATAAAAACGCCGTTCTCACCCTCATGCTTCGCGAAAAGCCGCAGATAGACGGCGATATTATAAAGGTGGGCGATTTGGGCGAAATAAAAATTACAGGCGCAAGCGGAGAAATAACGACGGAAACCGTGCCAATAACAGACCTGCGCCTGCGCACAGCATGGCCCGACACGATTTACCGTTTGCAGGTGCCGTTTGATGGAGAGATTGAGGTTTCGGCGGAATAGAATAAAAGAAGAGAGAAAAAAGAAGAAAGAAAAAGTAAGGTGTGAAACCTGCGGGTTTCACATTTTAATGGTTTATGCAAACTTATGTCATTCTGAGCAACGCGAAGAATGACAAAAAGGCTGTTCCATTAAAATGTGACGCCTCAGCGTCACACCTTACTTCTTCTTTCTTCTCTCTTATTTCTTCTTTTATTTATATTTCTTTGCCGTTTCGCCCATCTCTTCCCACTGCTCTTCCATGTCCTTCACAAGCTTAAACTGTGTTCTGCACCTGTCAAGATTTTGTCCGTCGCGGGTGGTGTGGAAGTAGGTGTCGCCGGATAAGTAATCTGTCAAGAAGCGCATACCACATTCGAGCGTCATGAGCTTTGCGCCCCACGGGAGGTACTCTATTTCAGCGTCCGTAAGCGTGCCTGCCGCGCCCTCTAAGAAGCCTTTTGTGTAGGCATCGTACAGTTAAATGTCGAAATTCACCTTTGACAAATCGGGTTCGTCCTCGTCGGAATGGTTTGCGCCGAAGCGGATGGAGCCGCCGAAATCGTTTATCGACAGCCCCGGCATAACCGTATCGAGGTCGATAACGCACACCGCGTCGTTTGTGTCTTTATCAAAAAGAATGTTGTTGAGCTTTGTGTCGTTATGCGTCACGCGCAGCGGCAAAATGCCGTCGCGAAGCGCCTGCATGCAAACGCCGCAATCCTTTTCACGCGCGAAGGCAAACTCAATTTCGGCTTTTGCGCTCTCGGCGCGTCCCATAACATCCGCTTCGACAGCCTCTTTAAGCAGTGCAAAACGGTTTTCGGTGTCGTGAAATTTGGCGATAGTTTCATGCAGCGTGTCGGCGGGATAATCGCATAAAAGGTGCTGAAAATTGCCGAACGCCTTTGCCGAAGCGTAAAATTCCTGCGGGCATGTGACGCTTTGCAGACAGACCGTGTTTTCGACAAATGTTATAACGCGCCACGCGTCGCCGCTTTCGTCGCAGTGGTGCGTTGCGCCGTCCTTTGTGCGCATGACGGTCATTGTTTCGCGGGCTGTGTCGCCGCCGTTTTTGGCTATAATTTCGCGCAGATATTCCGTCACGTTGACGACGTTTTCCATGAGCTCATGCGGTTTTTTGAAAGCCGCCGAGCTTATGCGCTGAAGTATGTACCTCTGGTGCTCGCCGCCGTCTACAACGACGCAAAACGTGTCGTTTATGTGGCCGCCGCCAAAACGCTCGCAGCTAATCACCTGTCCGCCAAAGTCAAACGCCGCAAGCGCCTTTTCAAGTGCGATGTTCTCCATGTTCAAAAAGCCTCCTATAACCTATTATAATTATTTTACAAGCTGATAATGTAAAACGCAACACTAATAAATTTGTGCTTTTGAGTGATTTTTGATATAATAGAGAAAAAGTTATCCGCCAAGGCGGATTTTATATAATAAGGAGTTAAAAATGGCAGTAGATAACACACAAAAAGACCCTCAAAGCAAGAGCCGCCACAGACGCGGTGGCAGACGACACGGCTCGGCACAGGCAAAGCCGAACCCGAATGGGCAGCAGACAGCGCCGCAAAGAGCGCCAAAGCCGCAGATATCCGCGCCGATGGGCGTTGACACAGCAAAGCAGCGCGTGGACATTCCGCGTGTGGCGGCAAAGGATAACGACGACGTGGGCTTTGAGCTTATTAGCCGCCGTGCGCCCGCGCAAAAATACGCCAATTTTGAGGAGTATATGAAAGCGCATGAGTGAGTCGCTTTTTAGATGTCCGATATGCAGATTGAGCCTTGAAAAACGTGAAACCGCGCTTATCTGCGGCGGCGGACACAGCTTTGACCTTGCAAAAGAGGGCTACGCGCACCTTTTGCCAAGCGACAAAATGCGGGCGAAAATCCCCGGAGACAGCAAGGAAATGGTGGCGGCACGCCGCGCGTTTTTAGACAGCGGCGGATATGCGATTTTTGCCGAAGCGCTGCAAAAAATAATGCTTACGCTTTTGCCAAACGGCGGCGTTATGCTTGACGCGGGCTGCGGCGAGGGGTACTATACAAGAGCCGTCGCAAACGCATTTTCGCAAAACAAAAAGCCGCTAAAAACAGCGGCTTTTGACATATCGAAATTCGCCGTTAAATCAGCCGCAAAGCGCGGTGGAAACGGCATAGAATACGCCGTCGCGGGCAGCTTTGACATACCTGTGGCGGACGGCTGCGCCGACGCTGTGCTGAACATTTTCAGCCCGATGGCGCAGGCGGAATTTGCACGCGTTTTGAAAAAAGGAGGCGTGCTTGTGTTTGCTGTGCCCTCGCCGCGCCATCTTTTCGGCTTAAAGCAGAAGCTTTACGAAAAGCCGTATCTTAACGAGACGCGCGAGGCGCAGTACGACGGCTTTATTTTAGAGGACAGAATTCCCGCGCGCGGCGAGATAACCGTGCAAAATGCGCAGATAAAAAAACTGTTCTCGATGACACCCTATTACTGGAAAACCCCGCAGCCCGCCGCCGAAGCGCTGTATAGCCTCGACAGCTTGACGACTGAGATTGGGTTTGATTTTGTTGTTTATAGGCGAGGGTGAGGTTGCGCGAAAACCTACACCTCATCAGTCGGCTTCGCCGACAGCTTCCCCTCAAGGGGAAGCCTACGAGAGCCTTCCCCCTCGGGGGAAGGTGGCGCGACGAAGGAGCGACGGATGAGGTAAGTTTGTGCGAAAATTGCGGGACGGAAAACCCGTCCCCTACAATTCACCGCGAATTTGCTGTGTGGCACATTTGTACGTGACGATGCGCAATTTCCCGCGCGAAGCGCCGAATCTATTGCGAATTTGCGCGCCTCACAAAACTGTTGCTATTAAATTAAAATTGTATTATAATAATCTAATACAGATTTTGCCATCCGGTATTGGGGAGCTTACTAATGGATTTAATTTCGCTTATTTTATTGGCGCTTGGGTTGTCGATGGACGCGTTTGCGGTGTCGATATCAAACAGCATGTGTTTTGAGCTGAAAAAGCGCGACGGTGTGCTGACGAGCCTTGCTTTTGGCGTATTTCAGGGCATAATGCCTATTGCGGGCTATTTTGCGGGGCGCGCGTTTGCAAACACTATCGCGAATGTTGACCACTGGATAGCCTTTGTGCTGCTTGGCTTCATCGGCGGCAAGATGATTTTTGACTCGCTGCGCGAATGGAACGAGCCCATCGCATGTCCTGTTGAAAAAACACTCACCGCGAAAATGGTGCTTTTGCAGGCCGTTGCAACAAGCATTGACGCGCTTGCCGTGGGCGTTGGCTTTGCGGTTATGGACGTAAACATATGGGTCGCCGCGGGGCTTATTGCCGCGATAACCTTTGTGTGCTGCCTTGTGGGGCATTTCATCGGCAAAAAGGCCGGCGGGCTGCTTGGCAACTGGGCGCAGATTGGCGGCGGAGTTATACTTATAGCAATCGGGCTTAAAATATTGATTTCGCACCTGCTAGGTGCATAATAAACAGGAGGTATTACCATGAAAAAAGTTATAGCAACAGACAAAGCACCCGGCGCAATCGGGCCGTACAGTCAGGCAATAGACACCGGAAATATTGTATTTTGTTCAGGTCAGCTTCCGATTATCCCCGAGACGGGCGTTTTCCCCGACGGCGTTGCCGCGCAGACGCGCCAGTGCCTTAAAAATGCCGACGCAGTGCTTAAAGCGGCCGGTCTTTCGCTTGCTGATGTTGTTAAAACAACAGTTTATTTGCAGCACATGGAAGATTTCGCAGTCATGAACGGCGTGTATGAGGCGGCGTTTACAGGCACAGATTACCCCGCCCGCAGCGCCGTTGAAGTGGCAAAGCTGCCCAAAAACGCACTTGTTGAAATTGAAGTAATTGCACTTAGAAGCTAACAAAAAGCGCTGCCGCGGCAGCGCTTTTTTAGTGGAAATTGTATGGAACGTATTTTATGCAAGCGTGTTGATTAAAACAAATTTACGGTTCACCGTAGGGCGTGACGACCTCGGCACGCCGCCGGTTATGCGCAAACCTTACGGCACGCCGAGTCGTCGTGCCCTACGCACTTTGTAAATTTTTACATTTTATGCCTTCCGATAAATTTTCTGCAAACCACCTCGGAACGCATAAAATGCGTTCCCTACAATTTTATTACTTTACATCCTATGCCATTTAGGTATATAATAATCTTGTATGACAATGAGAGGGGCTGCACGCTTTTGGCTAAATATTTGACGCACGGCAAAAGCGAGACAGTTGCGCTTGGCGAAAGGCTTGCCAAAACGCTTGTTCCCTCCTCGCTTGTGCTTTTTACGGGCGGGCTCGGCGCGGGCAAAACGGCTTTTTGCGAGGGCATCGCAAAAGGGCTCGGCTGCATCGACGAGGTGTCAAGCCCGACCTTTGCCATTGTGAACGCCTATCGCGGCGCGCAGACCTTTGCGCATTTTGACCTCTACCGCATTTATACGCTTGAGGGGCTTGAGAGCGCGGGCTTTTACGATTATCTCGACGAGGGCGCTGTTGTGGCTGCCGAATGGAGCGAGAACGTCGCCGATATCCTTGCGGGCGAAGCGGCGGTGCGCGTCGACATAAAATCTCTTGGCGGCGACGAGCGGGAAATTACGATTTCGGGCGGTGAGCTATGACGATATTTGCGCTTGATTCCGCGGGCAAAACCGCGGGCGTGTGCGTGTTTACGGACGGCAAAATAGTTTACGAAAGCTACCTTGCCACAGGCTTAACGCACAGCGAAACGCTGCTCGCTCTTTGCGACGCGGCGTTTAAGGCGGCAAAGCTTGATATTTCCGATGTTGCTTTATTCGCGGCGTGCGCGGGGCCTGGCAGCTTCACAGGGCTGAGAATTGGTCTTGCGGCGCTGAAAGGGCTTGCGTTTGCACACGACACACCGTGCGCTTCCGTCTCGACGCTCGAGGCGCTTGCGCACAGCGTTCCGTTTGACTGCACGCTCGGCACGGCGCTCGACGCAAGGCGCGGCGAGGTTTACTGTGCGGCATTCCGCATAAAAAACGGCGAGGTGACGCGGTTTTTAGACGACACCGCAATGTCGGCGGCAAATTTTGCAGAAAAGCTTTGCGAATTTGGCGAGAACCCGATTTGCATGGGCGACGGAGCGCATTTGGTTTGCCAAAAGAGCGAAAACGTTCGCCTTATGCCCGCCGAATACCGCTTTGGCCGCGCGAATGGGATATGCCGCGCGGCAGAAAAAATGTACAAGGACGGTCTTTGCACGTCGGCGGACGAGCTTATTCCCGACTATCACAGGCTGTCTCAAGCAGAGCGCGAGCGCGCCGAAAAAATGAAAAACGAGGTATGCAAATGATAAAAAAAATAGCAATGGGCGCAGACCACGGCGGCTTTGAGCTTAAAAACGCCGTCAAAGCGCATCTTGAACAGCGCGGCTTTGAAGTCATCGATTTTGGTACAAACAGCGCCGAGAGCGTCGATTATCCCGACATGGCAGTGCCGCCCTGCGAGGCTGTTTTGGCGGGCAAGGCTGACGCAGCGCTGCTTTTTTGCGGCACAGGCGTAGGCATAAGCATGGCCGCAAATAAAATAAAGGGCATTCGCGCGTGCTGCTGCAGCGACTTTTTCAGCGCGAAATACACACGTTTACACAACGACGCAAACGCGCTTTGCATGGGCGGACGCGTCGTCGGCGCAGGGCTTGCGTGCGAGCTTGCGGACGCATTTGTCGACGGCGAATTTGAGGGCGGCAGACACGCGCTGCGCGTCAGCAAAATTTCCGCGCTTGAAAATTAACGGTAATATATTTTTACAAAATTTTATAATAAAAAAAACTAAAGGAGTTTTTTCATTATGAGCATTACTATCATGAACCATCCGCTTGTCGCACACAAGGTGAGCCTTTTGCGCAACAAAAACACAGGCACTAAAGAGTTTAAAGAGCTTGTGAGCGAAATTGCGACACTGCTTTGCTACGAGGCGTCGCGCGATTTGCCCACCGAGGAAATTGAGATTGAGACGCCCATCGCCATCGCCAAGACAAAGGTGTTGTCGGGACGCAAGCTTGCGCTTGTTCCGATTTTGCGCGCCGGCCTCGGCATGGTGGACGGTATGCATGTGCTTTTGCCCGCCGCAAAGGTTGGCCACATCGGGCTTTACCGCGACGAAAAAACGCTCAACCCCGTTGAATATTACTGCAAAATGCCCCCGGACATCGCCGAGCGCGAGGTAATGGTGCTCGACCCGATGCTCGCGACAGGCGGCAGCGCGTGCGACGCTATCACTCAGCTTAAAAAGCGCGGCGTAAAGTCGATAAAATTCCTTGCGATAATCGCTGCACCCGAGGGCTTAAAGCGCTTGCAGGAAACGCATCCCGACGTTGATATCTACATCGCTTCGCTTGACGAAAAGCTAAATGAAAACGGCTATATTGTCCCCGGACTTGGCGACGCGGGCGACCGTATATTCGGCACAAAATAGCCTTTGCAGAGGAGTTTGTTTTAGTATATGGAAAACCAAGACCTTAAAAGAAAAATAACCGCGACTGTTTGCACGACAATAGCGCTCACGCTGCTGCTTGTCGTCGCCGTCGTGCTGCTGCTCATAAGCAGCGTTTTGCCCGCATTTGTGAAATATCTTATGCTTGCTTGCTGCGCTGTTTTGGCGCTCGCAATAGTGGGCATGGTGCGCAGCAAAATCGCGGAGATACGCGCTTTGCGCCTTTGCGCAGCGCCGACTGTAAAAGAGCCTAAAAAGGGCAAAAAAGCCGCGCCAACTGAGGAAAAAAAGTCGACAGAGGAGCTTTATAAGCCCGCTGACGACGACGTAAAGCCCGTTGCCGCAGCCAAAGCGCCCGCCGCACAAGAGGCCGCCGTGCCGGCAGAGATTGTAAAGGAAGAAAAAGCGGTTGAAACCGTGCAGGAACAGCCTGTTGCCGCCGTTGAACAGCCTGTTGCCGCCGTTGAAAAGCCTGTTCAATCGGTTCAAAAGGCAGAAGCGCCCGCCGCAAAGCCGCGCCAAAGTGCACAGCCGGCTGCTGCGCAGCCTGTGCAAAAAGCTGTGGAGCAGCCTGTGAATGCAACGGAAACGGCGACTTCTCAACCGTCTGCGACAGATAGCGTGCAGGAAGCGCACAAGGTTTACGCACCGCCGATATCATGGCCGAGCGCCGAGCCATCGTATAAAGAGCGCCTTGCCCGCGAGCGCATTGCACGTGAGCGAGCCGCACAGGAAGAGGCTCGCCGCATCGCGATAGAAAAAGCCGCTGCAGAACAAGCGGCGCGTGAAGCGACACAGCGCGCGGCAACAGAACGCGCGGCACGCATAGCCGCCGAAAAAGCCGCCGCCGCACAAGCCGCAAAGAAAGCGGAAGCCGACGCGGCAGCACGCATCGCAAGCGCAAGAGCCGCCGCCGAAGAGCGCATGCGCGCGGCAAGAGCAGTGCAGCTTCAAAAGCAAGCCGCAGCAGACAGCGCACAAACAGCAGCATCAACAGCGCCCGCACCTGCACCCGCCGAAAATACAGAAACCGGCGAAAACGGCGCAGCAGTGCCATTCGCATGGCTCAACGGCATGCGCACAACAGAATCCGACCCAAACGCATGGAAGAAATCCGACGAAAATAAATAATTTCAAAGCCCCGCATTACCGTCCAAAAATGGCTAGCGGGGCTTGTTTTAAAAGCGTAATTAGTTTTTGCTGATTTATAAACTTTTTGCCTCCCCTGTTACTTTTTTGTTGCAATGTAGGGGACGGGTTTCCCGTCCCGCAAGGTTTACACAAATTTAGAAGTGGGATTGTATGGGACGGCGTCCTCGACGTCCCGCTTAGGTTTGCACATCGCCACGGCCACGGCTCGATGTAGGCATCTAGCCCTACAAATGCGGCGCAGCGTAAATTTGCACGGAATTGCGGGCGGATATGGAATCCGCCCCTACGGTTCACCGAAAATTGTAAGGGCGCGCAATGCGCTTAATTTTACTTTTGTGCGCTACTTGTTACTTTCTTGTGACCGCGTAGGGCGGGCTGACCACAGCCCGTGGAAAGCTTTGCTCAAACTGTCGGTAACGGCTCTTCGCAGGGGCGTTCCACAGCAACGACGCAATTGTTATTTTATCTAAACTGCCAGTTTTCTTAACAGCGCTTCGAGCGCTACTGTAGGGACATTCCTTTTGTAGGGGACGGTGTCCTCGACGTCCCGCATCGCTTTTTGCAAACTATCGGTAAACGGAGCGACGAGGGCATAGCTCCCTACATTGTAAAGTTCATAAATTAGGAAAACTTTCACCCGCGCATTCAACGCAGAAAGGCATTGACATGACTAAAAAAATTATCAAGCGCGCTCTTTTAATTATTGCAGGTTTAATTTTGCTCGTTGCGCTCGTTCTTGGTGTATACATATTGTATATTCAGCTTCAATATTACCGAATTGATGATAATTTGGCGCTTGATGTTGAAAACGCGCAGACGGAAAAGCTTGATGATGACGGAAAATATTCCGTTATGACCTACAACATTGGCTTTGGGGCGTATAATCACGACTTTTCGTTTTTTATGGACAGCGGCACAATGAAGGACGGCACGGCGGTTGCGGGCACAATGTCGCGCGCGCAGTCAGTTGATATCGTGAACGAAAACACATCCGGCGCGATATCAGCAATGCAGAACGCCGACGCGGATTTTTACTTTTTGCAGGAGGTTGACCGCGACGCGACGCGTAGCCACCACATCGACCAAACCGCGCTCGTGCGCGGCGCTTTTGCCGATTACGGCTACACCTATGCGCAAAATTTCCACAGCGCATACCTCGCCTACCCGCTTTACGAAATGCACGGCAAGGTGGACGCGGGGCTTGTGACGCTGTCGCGATATGAGGTTGACAGCGCCGTGCGCCGCAGCTACCCTGTAGACACGAGCTTCTTCACGAAATTTTTTGACCTTGACCGCTGCTTTGCCGTCGAATATCTGCCCATAGACGGCGCGGACGCACAGCTTGTGCTGATAAACAGCCACATGTCGGCGTATGACGAGGGCGGAATTATCCGTGCGCAGCAGTTAGAGCTTCTTTTTGAGACGGCGGCGGCGGAGCGTGCGAAGGGCAATTACGTCATAATTGGCGGAGATTTTAACCATGTGCTCGGCGACGGTGCAGACATTTTTGAAACGCAGCAGCTCACGCCAGAATGGGTCGCGAAGCTGTCTGACGACGATTTGCCGTCCGGTTTTTCAATCGTTCACGCCGAAAACGCCGACAAAACAGCCACCTGCCGCAGCACCGACCTGCCATATGAAAAGGGAGTAAACTACACCGCAGTTCTCGACGGTTTCATTATAAGTGATAACATTAAAGCCACAGCCGAAAACATCGACACCGATTTTGCATTCAGCGACCATAACCCCGCGAAATTGACGTTTGAATTTAAGTGATACTATGCATTTGCCTCATCCGTCGCTCCTTCGTCGCGTCACCTTCCCCCAAGGGGGAAGGCTTTTCGTAGGCTTCCCCTTGAGGGGAAGCTGGCGCCGAAGGCGACTGATGAGGTGATACCGCGCAAACTAACCAAAAAAATCTTCCCCAAAGGACGAATTTACATGCCTAAAACGCTCAATATGACTAGCGGCAGCATATCGCGGCAGCTTATCGGCTATGCATTGCCACTGATACTCGGCAACATTTTTCAGCTCACCTACAACGTCGTCGACGCTGCGATTGTGGGGCGGTTTATCGGCAAGGACGTTTTGGCGGCTGTCGGCACGGCGAGCCCTGTGATGAATTTGTTCATTCTCGGCATTTCGGGCGTGTGCATCGGCGCGTCCGTCATAATGAGCCGCGCGTTCGGAGCGGATGATTTTCAAAAGCTTCGGCGCGAAATGGCAACCTTGAGCGTGTTTGGGCTTTATTTTTCGGCGATGATAACGCTGCCTGGCATCATTTTTGCGGGACAGATAATGACGGCGCTGCAAGTGCCTAACAGTATTTATGATGTTTCCGTTTTATATCTGCGATTGATTTTTATCGGAATGCCGTTCACATATTTTTACAACGCCATATCGTCCGCGCTGAAAAGTGTCGGCGACTCGAAAACTCCGCTCAAATTTCTCGTGTTTGCGTCGGTGCTCAACGCGGGGCTTGACATTGTGCTCATCGGCTTTTTCGGCTTCGGCGTTGTGTGCTCAGCCATGACGACAGTCGTCGCGCAGGCAGTCAGCGCGGTGCTTTGCATAATTTATGTCTACCGAAAAGTGCCTGTTTTGCACATTGAGGCGCACGGCTTTAAGGCTGACCGTGCGCTGCTTAAAGAGACGCTGAAATACGGCGGCGTGACGGCGCTGCAACAGGCGTGCCAGCCGATTGGCAAGCTGCTGATTCAGGGCTGCGTGAACACGATGGGCGTCGATGTGATGGCGGCGTTCAACGCGGCGACGCGCGTGGACGACTACGCCTGCACGCCCGAGCAGAACATTTCGCACGCGATGACGACGTTCACAGCGCAAAACTACGGCGCAAACAAGCCCGAGCGGATACGACGCGGCTTTCGCGTCGGTATGCTGATTGAGCTTGTGTATGGCGTTGTAATTTTCGGGCTTGTTTTCCTTTGCCGCACGCCGATAATGCATATTTTCGTCAGCGCCGATGCCGTTGAGGTGATACGTCTCGGCAGTGATTATCTCGCGCTGATGTCGTTTCTCTACATTTTGCCGGGCTTCACAAACGGCTTTCAGGGTTATTTTCGCGGCATGGGACACATGCCGATAACCCTCGCGGGCACAATAACGCAAATAACAATCCGCACCGCCTGCGTCTACGCGCTCTCGCAAAGCTACGGTATAAACGCCATCCCCGCCGCCTGCGCCAACGGTTGGTGCGTAATGCTTGTGCTGCAAGTGGTGTATTATTTTAAGATGAAAAAATAAACAGTAAAACGGCTTGTATCAGATGTGTTTTTTACATCTGATACAAGCCGTTTTTTATTTTATGCTATGGGTTCGTCAGCAGCTCGGTTGAAACGCGCGCCAGAGTATATTTAAAGTAATCATCTGCGCTTGTTCCTGTCACGTCCGCGGTGCCATTCATCAGCTTGACAGTGAGCTTCACCTCGTAGTTGGCATACGTGCCGTTTATTGCCGCTTGCTCGATGTCCGTTATCACATTGACATCAAACAGCAGAGTGAATGTGCCTTGCTCGCTATTATATGTTCCGTTGAATGTATTATCTTCTTCGCGAGGTATCTCCCATGTAAAGCTGCTTCCGCTATATTTTCCGCCGCTCAGGGAGATGAAGTTTCCTTCTTCTACGCCAACATATGATATTACACCATTTGCGTCTGTAAACTTTTGCAGCAGCTCCACCGTGCACACCAGCTTTGTGGCGGATGCCATAATTGTATCCTTATCCACCAATGCAGAAATATCATATACGCCTTGCGTGTTAATAAGGTGCTTGTCAGTCGCGCTTTCAAGGTCGTTTACGTTTATGCCGAGCTGTGTTATATCGCCTATAGCGTTATAGTCAAGCTTTGCCACAGCCTCTGCTCCGCGATAATAGCCCTTTGTAGCTGTGTCCGTTTTTTTATTGCCTGCGGCAAGTGTTGAGGTGGACGACGAAATTCTTGTTTCGGCGGCAAACTGCGTATAGCCCTTTGGTGTATTCCCATTGGCTTTAACTTCTTCATCTGTATATGACGGGAACACTGTCATAGCGCTGTCTGGGAAAGCGAGGTTGACCGTTGCCTCTACTGTAAAGTGTTTTTTTGCATCATCTGTTGCTTTTGCATTGTAATTTTTCAACAGCGAATAGAGGTTATACGCACTGCTTGCTTCGCTGCCTTTGCCAAAAATGAGCGTCAGCTCGGAAGTATCAGCATTGGTTGTGTAGTTGTATACTGTTCCGGACATTCCATCCCATTGAAATTCTTTACCTTTTGCGTCTAACAGCTTGAACGTCACAGTTGCCGTCACATTTGGCGGTATGCTGCCGGGAAATTTACCGCTTGCATCACCCACCTGCTGTAACTTAACAGCAAACTGTAAATACCGCTCTGCGTTGTTCGGCAGGTTGTTTGCATATGTTGCGTCACATGTAATTGTATCTTGCAGGGTTAGTGTAACAGAGTCGCTTTTCGAGACAACTTTTTCAGTAGTGCCATCTGGCAATGCAACTAATTGTTGATTTATAGCTTTGTAGATATAGCCTGTGCGGTCGTTGGTTGTGGAATGTTTTTCCTCTCTTGGCAAACAGGCACTATCTATAAACGACGTTGCCGATGTAATATTCATGTTGACTTCATTGGTTGCGTCGGCAGGAGTTTTTATCACAAGATAATATGCCTCCTTAAGAGTGGTGGTTTTAGCACCGTCACCTGTGAAGGTGGTGTCGGTGCTATCGGAATTAGTTACGACAACACTGCTTTTAGGGTTAGTGGTAATATAGGGAGAAGCGCCGTCTTTGTTGTCGATGTTTAGCGTATAGTCAGCGTATACAATATAACTTCCCGTGGTAGCGTTGTCGTTGAAAGGTGCAGTTGCATTGCCAACATCATTTTCAAGAATAGGTGCTGTACTTGTGCTTTTTTTCTGCACGCCCGAAAGCTGAACAAAGTCGGCAGCGGAATCGGAGACACTTCCTACCCATGTGCCTGAGTTGTTTATATTCCTGCCTGTAGGATAGAACGCCATTCCCGTCAACCAATTTTCGACTTCTGATTCGGTTATCTCAGCACATTCTTTTATTAAATTACTATCCCATAAAATATTGCTGCCTAGTAACGTGTCGCTTATTTTGCCCGCTAACCCACCTTTTCCAGTTCCGCCTGCACTCACAATATTACAATTTCTTACCGTAGTATCTGTTATGTTAACTGTCATTTTATACGGTTGGTCGCCAACTATTCCACCTGCTGCGCTTTTTTGAGAATAAATATATGTGTTTTGTATAACGCTCTTCTGTACATAAACTTTATAAACGCCACCACTGTTGCCTCCTCCGGTAATTCCTCCGCTGCTACTACTGCCATTACCATACAAAAACACCTGTGCTATATTATCATTGCCTATAATTACATTTTCAAATGTGCAGTTGACAGACGACACATAGCCAACAGCTCCTCCTGCATTTCCTGTTCCCCAGACCAACAGCTTGCCTGCGTTTGTTTAGTATTTACTTTACAGTTAGTAATTGTTGAAGCACCTCTTACAACACCTACTAAGCTACCGCTTGTATTGTTGGAATAAACTTTGAACGTCTTGCCGGCAGATGCATATACTTCTACATTTGTTAATGTAATTCCACTCCTCGCTACGCCAACGACTCCACCTATATTTGATGCTTCTTTAGTTGTTCCGCTTTTTTTTACTCTGCAATCAAGAAGCAGGTCGGCAAGTATTGCATTTTCAATTTTTAATGTTCTATTGGATATACCTACAATACCACCAACACCCAAATTGTAATTGCTAGTAATTTGCTGTGTGGCTATTATAGTTGCGTCTTGCAGCACAGTGCTGTTCTTGAATAACTTGCATTACGCACTTTGCCCTTTGAGTATGCGTCTGTTTTATATTTTGTGTCGTTAAACGAGCCTGCGCCGCTTGTTGAAATCATAGACAGCATAAGCAAATCTTGAGCACCGGCTATGGTGACGGTGCTTTTATTGCTTGAAATAGCTGTGAAAGAAAGCGTGTCTGTTGTTGTCAACGTAGGTATTGTATAGTTTTTATCGGTATTTGCAAGCTCGGTGGCTGTGCCTGTGCCCTGTTCGTATATGGCGAAGCCGTCTAATACTCTGCCTACGTAGGGGTTTGTGTAGAAATAAGTGCCGGTTTCGGTTGTGATATTTAGCTTATCACCAGTTGCATTTACAGTCGTGCTTAGTTTTGATGCACCCATATTTTTAAACACCACGCCGCCCGCTTTGATTATGCCTATGTAGCCGCCGGCGGTTATTAGGTGGGGGTCTGTGCCGGTGAGCTTTAAGCCTTCGGTGGCATACGTTATGTTAACATTATCAATGATATTGTCGCCGCCCTCGATGTCGCCTATTACGCCGCCGAAGTAAACGAGGTACTCTGTTGTTGCACCTGCTGCTTTTGCGGGTCTGTTTACAGTTGCTTGTTTTTCATAGGTGACATTTAAGTTTTTTACAACGCTGCCATAGCTGACGTTAATAAGACCGCCGAAGTTTGAAACTGCGGTGGTGGCGGGGATAGTAATTGTGGGGTAGCCGCCGCCTGTCTGCTGCATACCGACAATTACGCCCTTAAATTCGCGGCCTGACACGCCTAAGCCGGTAAAGCTTGCGGAAAGTGTTATATCTCTTGTCACCTGATAATACGCATTGCGCAGATACTCTATCATTTGGGCATCTGTTAAGTTTGTTGGCGTTGTATCGGGCGTAAAAATCTCGTTTGTATATGTTCCGCTTGTCCATGTTCCGCTAGTGCCGCCGTTTGCGCGATAGTATTTGTCAGTGCTTGCTGAACCTGTGCAGAACACACTATCTTCGTTGTACACAACTACCCAGTTTGCAAGGTTATTGGAATTACCCTCAAGTAAAAATTTGCGCAAGGAAGAAAGCTGCGCAGCACTGTTTATATTATACGGGTGTCCGTATGTGCCGCAGCCGTTTGCAAGATGTCCAATTTTTACGTTTACGTCAATTTCTTTATAGGTGTCGTTTAAAGCAGTGTCAATTACCTTTGTTTTATATACATAGGGAAGATAGCCTGTGCTGAAATCGGTTTTATTTACTGTGTCCGGTTTTTGGGTCGCATTTACGTGGTTGTCCGTATCGTAATAAAAAAGCTGACCGTCTTTATTGCGGACTGACGAGGTGATTTCCTTGCCGTAGGTTACGGCTTGTACATGGGTTGCATTCGTCCAGTCATCTGCTTCATTGAAATTGTATGTACCGCTTGACTCGGACGCATATTGGAATTGATTTAGCAGAGTTGCTCTTGAAAAGATTGATTTTTTTGTGCTATAGGCATTGATTAGACTTTCTGCTGTGGGCGATGTTCTCGCGTCGAGCTTTATTTGGCTAAATGACAGCACTATACCTTGTGCGCTTTCGCTGCCGACATCGCCTATTAAACTACTTGCGGCGGAAGTGTTTGCAGTGGTGTATGCGCCTGTTGCTTCCGTTGTTGTAAAAACATTTGTGAGGGCAAGCGCGGTGTAGCCGCCTATGCGATTTATGAGAAGCGGAGAATAATCAACTGCTCCGTTTACATAAAGGTCATTTAATGTAATGCCTGTGAAGTTTAAGCTAGTTTTTTCTGTAGCAGAAGCGCAGCACTGCGCCCGCCGTCATTGCGCCTACAAGGCCGCCTCCAAAGCCACTTGCTGATGTGGTGTATACGCCGTTTACAGTAATATTATTAACATCAAGCACACTGCCTGTGCCTGCATATGCTGTTATGCCGCCAAAGCTAAGGGGTATTGCGGTGCTTGTGGTGGTTTCTGAAACTTTATCTATTTTTACATATGTATTTGCGCCGACTTGGCCTATTAGGCCGCCGTAGTAGGTGTCGGGTGTGGCGAGTTTTGATGACGGAGAAACTACGCTTATTGTGAGTGTGTTGTTAAGCGCCGCCGCTGTATACATGCCAAATAATCCGCCCGCGTTGCCGCCTGCGGCGGGGGTTAGGGTGTTGCCTGTGACGGTGTATTTGCTGTCGATTGGTAAATTGCCGCCGCTTGTGATGTTGCCTACTAAGCCGCCGACGTTTGTTGCGCCGGATATGGTGCTGTCTTTGACGGCAACCGTAGGTGTAAAATTGAATATTGGATTAACAGCCGAGCCGACAATGCCGCCTGCATTTGTTGTGCCTGCAACTGTAATTTTGCTTAAGTCGATTGCGCCGCCTGTAATGCTTGCACCACTTGCCATGCTGCCGACAAGACCGCCTGCGTTGCCGCTTGTGCTTGTGACGCTGTATCCATTTGGAAGAGTAATTCCACTTATGTCAAGTATAACACCATCGCCGCTGAGCGTGCCGCAGATTAAGCCTGCGTCTGTGGCGCTTGTAACTGTGGTTAAGTTAAGCTTTTAGCAACAGCCGTTAAATTCGCCGTCAATTTCAGTGTGCCGCTGCCGCTATCTTTTTTATAAACACTGCCAACAAGGCCGCCCATAGAATACGTAGTTGGCTCTTCTGCACTATCAATATTTTCAAGATTAAAGCTCCACGCTAATTCTTTAGTAGCAGTATCAAAAATAACATTTTGAGCCAAAACAGGCAAATTATCGCCGCGTCATTTTAGAGTCAAATTTCCATTGACGGTTGCAGCATTAGAAATTGCGTTAAACAGCGGGCTTTTAAGAGTAATGTTTCTGTCACTTGTATTAAAAACACCTGTGAATGGAACAGTTTTGCTGCATAAACCCTTAAAAGGATAGTTTTTTCCTGTTCCCGTTTCTGTTGCGGTAACATCTATCGTATCTCCTGTAGCCGATTATGTAATTGTTGCGGCACTGTAACAAGTAGGGTCAAGCTGCGAAAGAAGAATTAGCTGATTAGTGTTTTGTATATTCATGGTATCAAATGCTGTGCTGTCGGCAGTGAGCGTATAGTCATTATTAAACGCAACTTTAACCTCGTCAAAACTCACCGGATATTCTTCACTCACCGCCATCACAGCCGCTTCATCCTCGGCAGTGAGCATATCTATTGACGAGGAATTTTCGACAGATGATGCGTCGGAAAGTGCGCTTGATGAGAGCTGTTCAGACGAGGACGATGCTTCTGATGACGAAGCGTCGTCGGGGGCATGGTTTGAGACTGTTAATTCGGCTGTAGCCGCTGCGCCTGATGCCGGATTTTCTTGTTTGCTGACTGTGATAGTAGAAGTGCCGTATTGAGCGGCAGCTATGCCTATGTCGCACTGCGTGAGGTAGTTTGACGAGAAGCACACCTGTGAGCCGTTTGTGGTGACTACGCCTTTTTTGTAGCTTTGGTTTGTGTATGCGGCAAAGGTGATGGAGGTGGACAAAATAATGCACGCGAGCACTAATATTTCAAGCGCGTGCAGGCGCAGAAAATTGATATTCAGTTTTCGTTTCATTATTTTTCACCTTCTGTTTATTGAAATGGCTTTTAGGTAGTGGCGTTTCTGGCAAGGAGGTAGACTAGGTCGGTTTCTTTTTCGTTTGTAATTGGCGGGGTTACGCCTTCCCAACTAACTTTTAAAATGTAATAATCGCAAAATTTGTTGCTTTCGCCAATCAGCGTAGGGGTGATTGACGGACTTAAAAAATATAGCGGTTCGGCGTTTTGTTGGACTGTACTATAAGTACCATATGTTGCGTTGTGTTTACTATTGTTTGCAAGACCATTTGTGCCTTTATTGATATAGCTGCAGCCCAAATCCTCATCCGCTTGATAATTTGTCTTTATTCCTGTTGAGTGGTCTACATATATAAATGTTCCGTTTTCATTTTGGCTTGCTTTGTTAATTGAATAGATAAATGGAATATTTGTTGTATGGGCAAGCTCTATTAAATATGGATTTTTAACGCTACCCTCGACGCAGAAGATGAAGTATTTTATTTTTTCGGTTGATGATAAGCCTATTCCGCTTAAATCTATCGCGGTGATGTCGCTAGCGTTGCCGCCCTTTATCGCCAATGTGGAGGGAGCTTCGACCTTTGTTATGGTTTGCAGCTTTTCTTGGCTTTGAAACCAAGCGAAGGTGTACAGCACGCAGGCAAACAGCGCAATGAACGCAAGCGCCAATGAAAGCCCCTGCTGACGCAGAATGCGCAGAATGTCGGTTTTGTTTATTTTTCGCATTGCGGTGTTTACCTCCTTTTTGTGTGTAAATTTGCGGTGCGGCATGTCATTCTGAGCGCAGCGAAGAATCTTAAAACCCATGGTGCTATGCAAAAGATTCTTCGCTGCGCTCAGAATGACAATGGCATGTGTGCGGCTGCTGTTTACGCCGTCGTTTCTTTTTCTGTCGCATTAAGCTCTAGCAGAAAATAGCGGGTGCTTGAACCTATGGCTTCGTCGGCGGAGTTATAATAGCCGCTGTAGGTTGTGCGTGTGGCGGCGTTCATATTGGTAAAGTTGATTTTACCTAAGGCTGTCGTCGGTGAGTAGAAATATTTATTGTAGTTAAAACCGCTTGACGTATCTTGCATCTCTGTCATCATGCTGTCGTATTCACCAGTTTTGCTTGCAAACAGCGCGCTGTTGCCAACTGACACATATTGATTAAACTGAAACGGCCATATCCAGTTTAGTGTTATCTCTTGCGGCTTATCTTTTGTGGGGTTTTCAATAGTAACATCGAAGCTTCCGTTTTGCACCCAGTTTGAATAGTTGTTGCCGTTTTTTGCACGAAAAAACAAAACGTGACCTTGCAAAAGTGAATAAATATTCGCGTTTTCTGTCTCATCAAGCGGCGCGATACGCTCTTGGTCCACAGTAATTTCTCCTGTTACTGTTTCGTTTTCTTCGAGCACCCTATACGGCGTAATTTTAAGCTCGCAATTGATTGTGCCTAGATTCGCCGCCTGCGGAATTATGTAAAACGTTATTTTACCTGTCGAGCCGGGCGACAAGCTTGCCTTGCCGCCTGCTTGGTTGTAGATATTGCTCTCGCCCGACACCATCCACGCCACCGCTGTTCCACTGGTGGTGTTATATTCTGTTCCGTTTATTGTTTTTTTGCGCCCTCTATAAATCTTGGGGCTGTGTCAAATCGTCCCTTATCGCCTGTTGACGCGAGGACGAAGCGGGAGCCTTCGGTTTGGACTTGGACGCCGCCGCCGGAGACGGCGGTGTTATTGATGAACCACGCTATGCAGACAGCCGCAATGGCGAGGAACGCGGTGAACGTGAGCATGGCGCTTTGGACGAGCTGTTTATGCGTCTCTTTTTTGTGCGCTTCAAAATCAGCCTGCGAAACAAGCTGTTTTTCTTCTTCGCTCATGCGTGCACCTCGCTTTCCTTGCTGTGTCTGCGTTAATCTTTTTTTGGCGGTTGTTCCTCGTCAGAGCCTGCCTGCTTTTGGCGCAAATCATCGAGCGCTTGCTGAACGGCGGCTTTTTCTTCTTCTTTTAAAACCTTATTTGCGGAGTGAATGACCTTATAGAAATTGTACGCCGTCATGCCGACAAGCGGAATGATAACGAGCAATAAAAAGGCTATGGGCTGCGTTAAAAACGCGACTGCCACGCCGAGCACATGCGACGAAAACACAAACTTGCCGACGAGGTTCTGCCCTGTGGCGGGGTATTTATCGGCGATTGGGTTTGCGTCGCCCTGTGTGGTGAACGTCCACTCGCCGTTTGCCTGCTCGGCTTCGACCACGCGGTGAGTATTTATTGAGCCGCCTAGCGCGGGGTCAGCGGAATAAAACGAGATTATGTCGCCGACTGCGATTTGCTCGGGGGCGGTTTTTTTGACGATGACTAGCGTATTTGTTTTGATTTCGGGCTCCATGCTGCCTGTGAGGACGCGCATTGCGGAGTAGCCGAACACGCTTGGCGCTTCGCCTGCGGGCGTGAGCACTACGGCGAGCAGCGCAACGACGGCGAGCGCGATGGCGGCGACGGAGATGACGTTTAATATTGCATACAGAATTTTCTTTATCATTCGCCGATGTACCTAACTATGTTTTGCTCCGCGGTTTCCTCGATGATTATAAGCGCTTTGGGGGGATTTATTGTGGTGGCGGTTGGCGCGGCGGAGCTTGTTTCAGCGGCGGGAGCAAGCCCCCGCCCTACAGTGGTTTCGGCGGTGGGCTGCTTTGCGACGCTCGGCGCGGAGGCTCGCGGTGCGGCGGGAGCAAGCTCCCTCCCTACGGTAACGGTTGCGGAGACGGGCGGCTTTGCTTTGCTTTCGGCGGCGGTTGCGGAGACTAGCTTTGATTTGGGGGCGGTGCTTTTTTTTGCGTCCGCTTTGGCTTTTTCCGCTTCTTTCTTTTTCAGCGCGGCTGCCTTTGCCTTCTCGGCAGCTTTTGCTTTCGCAGCGGCGGCTCTTGCTTTTTCGGCTTCTTTTTTCTTCTTTTCGGCTGCTTTTGCTCTCTCTGCGGCTTTGGCGGCTTTGGCTTTTTCTGCCGCTTTTGCCTTTGCGGCGGCGGCCTTTGCCTTTTCGGCTTCGCGCTTTTTCTGTGCCGCGATTTTCGCTTTTTCAGCTTCTTTTTCCGCCTTGATGCGCTCTGCTTCCTTCGCTTTCGCGGCAGCAAGCTTTGCTTTTTCGGCTTCTTTTTCTGCCTTAATGCGCTCTGCTTCCTTCGCTTTCGCGGCAGCA
>RZZW01000015.1 GCA_009929695.1 Clostridia bacterium | reverse complement strand
CAATGCGTTTCCCATGCGCCCTCTTAACTGGCAGTCTCCTAAAAAAATTCTCCATGATTTTATTGCTTTTGGTGTAACGTATCATTGACAAACCTACACAAACATTACTAACACATATCAGTTTTCCTTGACAAAACTGCCCAAAAACAGTATAGTTTTAATATATTATGTACTTTTTTAAGATAGTCACGTTTGACATCTTGTTTTTATAAATTTCAAAAACATATCGCAGAGCATATATCAAGGCTTGCCCGTGAACAACGGCAGGTCAAGTTTGATATATCTCTTTCAACACAAAATGGAGGAAATATGAACGACACTACAACAAAAGAACCCGCACAACCCGCCGCACAAAAGCGCCCGCGCCGACCCTACCGTCAGCCGCGCCGCCCTGCGGCAAGCACTGCTGCGCCCACAATGGGCCGCATAGACACGCTCTCGGGCGACGCCGCAGTTGAAAAGCTTGCAAAAGCAGACGAAAAGCCTGCCCCAAAGCAGCTCAAAAACGAAAACACAAACCGCAAACAGCCGCAAAAGCCGGCGCAGGCAACCCCCGCCCAACCCGCGCAAAATGCTCCGCAGGCTCCAAAACAGCCGGCGCAGCAAAATAACCGCAATAACCAAAACCGTCAGCGTCAGCGCCGCAAAAGCGACAATGTGCAAAATGCGATACCGCTCAAATTATACCCGCTTGGCGGTCTTGGCGAGGTCGGCAAAAACATCAACGTTTTCGAGTGCCAGGGCGACATGATAATTGTCGACTGCGGCCTCGTTTTCCCCGACAGCGACATGTATGGCATCGACCTTGTCATCCCCGATTTCACGTTCGTCATGCAGAATAAAGACCGCATCAAGGGCGTTTTAATCACCCACGGCCACGAGGATCACATCGGCAGCCTGCCGTATCTTTTAAAACAGTTCAACGTGCCTGTGTACGCCACGCGCCTTTCAATCGGGCTTATCAAAAACAAGCTCGACGAGCACGGCTTGACGGCGAGCGCAAAGCTTATTGAAATTCAGCCGAATAAAAAAATCAAGCTCGGCTGCTTCAGCATCGAGCCTTTCCACGTAAACCACTCAATCCCAGACGCCGTGGGCTTTGCGATAACCTCTCCCGCGGGCGTCGTGCTTCACACAGGCGACTTTAAAATCGACTACACCCCGCTAAACGGCGTGCCGACAGACCTTGTGACAATAGGCGACTACGGCAAGGCAGGCGTTCTCGCGCTCATGTCCGACTCAACAAACGCCGAGCGCGGCGGCTTCACAGCGACAGAGCAAACGGTTGTTGACGGCCTTGCAAAGCTGTTTATGAAGGCGGAGAAAAAGCGCATCATCATAGCGAGCTTTGCCTCAAATATCTCGCGCATACAGCAGATAATCGACCTCGCCGTCAAGCACGACCGCAAGGTGGCGGTGTCGGGGCGCAGCATGGTCAAAAACACCGAGATGACGCGCGAGCTTGGCTATCTCAAAATCCCCGAAACCTCGCTTATAGAGGTCGATAAGCTAAATAAATATCCGCCCGAAAAAGTTGTGCTCATCACAACAGGCAGTCAGGGCGAGCCGCTCTCGGCGCTGTCGAGAATGTCGAGCGGCAGCCACCGCAGCGTGCGTGTGGGCGAGGGCGATTTCATCATTATTTCTGCAAACCCAATCCCCGGCAACGAAAAAATGGTCACAAAGGTCGTGAACGGGCTTCTAAAGCTGGGCGCGGAGGTCATTTACGAGTCAATGTATGACGTGCACGTTTCGGGACACGCGTGCCAAGAGGAGCAAAAGCTTATGCTAACGCTCGCAAAGCCACAGTTTTTCCTGCCTGTGCACGGCGAATACAAGCAGCTTAAAAAGCACGCAGAGACGGCAAAATCAGTGGGCATTCCGGCCAAAAATATCTATATCGGCGAAAACGGAGACTGCATAGAGCTCTCTAAAAACGGCATCAAAATCGGCGAGCCTGTTCAGGCGGGCGGCGTGATGGTCGACGGCTTAGGCGTTGGCGACGTTGGAAACGTCGTTTTGCGCGACCGCAGACATCTTTCGGAGGACGGTCTTGTTATCGTCGTCGCGACAGTCGACAGCGCCACAGGCGAGCTTTTGTCAGGGCCCGACCTTGTATCTCGCGGCTTTGTATACGTTCGCGACAGCGAGGAGCTCATCGACGGCGCACGCGGCATAGCGCTTAACGTGCTAGAGCGCGTTTCAGCAGAGGACACACACGACTGGAACAGCGTCAAAACACGCGTCCGCGAGGGCGTGTCGTCATATCTCTATCGCCGCACAAAACGCAGCCCGATGATACTTCCTATTTTAATGGAAGTGTAAAACATTCACGATAAACTGTAGGGAGCGACGCCATCGTCGCTCCGTTACCAATGGTTTTATGCGAACCGATGCGGGGCGTCGAGGACGCCGCCCCCTACAATTCGCCGTGAATTTATGATAAACCGCAGGGCGTGCATAATTTGTAAACCTCATCTAAATTTATCAGCGCACAGCGCAGGAAAGGATAACGCATGAAGAAACGGTTTTCGTGTATTGATGTCGTTATATGGATACTTGCGGTGGCTTGCCTAACGCTTGCCATCACGCTGACAGTCACAAATCCGCTTTACGCAATCACCGCAGGGGTGATAATTCTCATCGTTGCGGTGGTTATTGCCGTCAATATAAGGGCTGTCCGCAAGGCGACAGCCTCGCTTATAAAGGGCTTAGACGACGCAAATTCAGACATACGCCGCTCGCTGTCGGCACTCGGCACGCCTGTGCTTGTGCTCACGGGCGACCATATAATGTGGTACAACTCCGTGTTTAAGGAGGACGTCCTCGGCGGCGTGGACGCTTGTCTGCGGCCTGTTCACGACGTTTTCCCGATGTTCAGCAGCGACTATGTCTTTTCCGAAAGCGGGCAGATTTTAGAGACAAACGGCAAAACCTACACCGCCTTTGGCTGCGGCGCAGGTCACGCGCTGTGGGTAATTTATCTTGTAAACGACACGCGCCTGCGCTTTGACGCAGAGGAATACGCCCTCACGCGTCCAAGCGTTCTTCATATCGCCGTAGACACCTACGACGAGATACTTAAAGAGCTAAAGGACAGCGAAAAGGCGAGCGTCACAAGCCGCATAGACTTAGCTCTTGAGCAGTTTATCGGCAGCACCTCGGGCTTTATGCGCCACACCTCGTCCTCGCGCTACGTTGCGGTTGTCGAGGAGCGCCACATGGAGCAAATCGTAAAAAGCCGGTTTGAAATCCTCGACACTGTGCGCGCAATAGGCGGAGAAAACGTCGCGGTAACACTGTCAATAGGCGTTGGACGCGCGGGCAAAACAATGCGCGAGAGCGACGACTGGGCGGCGCAGGCGCTCGATATGGCGCTAGGCCGCGGCGGCGATCAGGCTGCTGTAAAAAGTGCCGAGGGCTTTGAATTTTACGGCGGCGTTTCGCGCAGCATCGAAAAGCGCAGCAAGGTGCGCAGCCGCATAATTGCAACAGCGCTTAAAGACCTTATCGACCAAAGCGAAAACGTTATGGTTATGGGACACCGCCTGACAGACCTCGACGCAATCGGCGCGGCAATCGGCGTTATGCGCATGTGCAAAATATGCGATAAGCCGTCAGCTCTTGTCGTAAACGAAAAAAACACTCTCGCCGAAAACCTCATCGCGCAATACAGGGACGTTATGGGCGCAGAGTATGTCATAACCCCGCAGCAGGCGGAGGATTATATCGAAAAGAAAACGCTTTTAATAGTTGTGGACACCCACATGAAGCAGATGCTTGAGAGCACGCAGCTTTACGAAAAAGCGAAAAATGTCGTCGTGATAGACCACCACCGCAAGGGCGTTGGGCATATAGACGACGCGGTTATTTTCTATCACGAGCCCGCCGCGTCAAGCGCGAGCGAGCTTGTGGCGGAAATGCTGCAATATGTCGGCTACGAAAAAGAGACAAAGCCGACGCAGTTTGAAGCGCAGGCGCTGTTGGCGGGCATAATGCTCGACACTCGCAGCTTTTCAATCCACACAGGCGTGCGCACGTTTGAGGCCGCCGCGTTTCTTCGCCGCTTAGGCGCAAAAACTCCGGAGGTCAAAAAGCTTTTCAACGTGCCTATCGAATGTTATGCGTATAAGGCGCAGCTTGTCACCGAAGCCGAGATATTCTTAGGCTGTGCAATAGTTGTGTCCGAAACGCTGCCGACGGAAATGGCTGTTGTCATTCCGCAGGCGGCCAATGATTTGCTCACGATTGACGGTGTAGAGGCGAGCTTTGTCGCGGTTGACAACGGCTCGCAGATAAGCATTTCCGCCCGCAGCATGGGCGCTGTAAACGTGCAGATAATCATGGAGCAGCTAGGCGGAGGCGGACATTTGACAATGGCGGGCGCACAGCTTAAAAATACCACCCTCGCTGACGCAAAGCAAAAGCTTATAGACGCGGTGGCGGAATATAGGAATAATCAACCGAAATTAGAGGCGCAATAAGAAACGATATTTTATACAGTAGGGCGGGGGCTTGCTCCCGCCGTTACGACCGACTACCGTAAGTTGCGGCGGGAGCAAGCCCCCGCCCTACTGTGCAAAGATGTTCTATGCTTTGCACAAATCACAAACACACCCTTGTATAAATAAATAAAATCGTGTAAAATGTAATAATATAATTCACAAAAAAGAGGTAAGCCCAATGAAAGTAGTATTAAAGCAGGACGTAAAGACAATCGGCAAAAAGGACGAGCTGCATGAGGTGTCCGACGGATACGCGCGCAACTACCTTTTCCCGCGCAAGCTTGCCGTCGCCGCAGACTCAACAGCTATAAATGAAGTAAAAAACAAAGACGCCGCCGCCGAATACCACGCCGAGCAGCAGCTTGACGCGGCAAAGGCACTCGCGGCAAAAATAAATAAAAAGACAATCGTCATCAAGGCAAAAGCAGGCTCCGCAGGCCGTCTTTTCGGCTCTGTCACCGGCAAGGATATCGCTGCCGAAATCTCAAAGACAACAGGCGCAGACGTAGACAAGCGCAAAATCGTTTTAGCCGAAGAAATTAAAGCGTTCGGCTCATATGAAGTCGATGTCAAAATCTACCCGCAGGTCACAGCAAAGGTCACGGTTAAGGTAGAGGAATAATATCGGGTTATAATAAATAAGAAAGGGGAGCAGCCAAATGGCGAATAATTTTAACATTTCACTTGAAACACTCGGCTTAAATCTGCCGTACAGTACGGACGCAGAGCGCGCAGTCATCGGTATTGCAGAGCTTGAGCAGGACGAAATTTCAAGCATGATGGAGCTTGGCCTGCGCCCCGAAATGTTTTACGTCCGTCAAAATGGCGAAATTTTCAGCGAGATTGCCCGCCTTTACACAAACGGTCAGCCAATTGACTTCGTTACGCTTTTAGGCGCAGTTGTCGACGCAAATATTTTCACAACGCCCGACGAAGCAAAAACATATCTGACAGCGGCAGCCGAAAGCGTGCCGTCTATTTCCCATGTCGAGAGTTATGTCAAAATAATCAACGAAAAATACCTCGTCCGTCAGCTTATGAACGCTGCCAAAGGCATTTTAGAGCAGACAAGCGAGGAAAGCGACGCGGGAATGCTGCTTGAAAGCGCCGAGCAAAAGATATATGAAATCCGCTCAGGCCGCGACACAAGCGCCCTCACGCCCATCACAAGCGTTCTCGTCGACACCTACGCACGCTTGCAGGAGCTCTCTGGCGAAAACCGCAAAAACTACCTCGGTATCCCAACAGGCTACACATATCTCGACACAATGATAACAGGCTTAGGGCGCAGCGATCTTATTATTCTCGCGGCTCGCCCGGGTATGGGTAAAACATCATTTGCGCTTAATATAGCCACAAACGTCGCCAAAAACAACACCCCTGTCGCTGTTTTCAGCCTTGAGATGACAAAGGATCAGCTTGTCAGCCGCATACTTTCAAGCGAAGCGGGCATTGACAGCCAAGCTTTCCGCGTCGGCGGGCTTTCAAATGAGGACTGGGCAAATTTAGCGCTCAAAACAAACGAGCTGTCAAAGACGCACATGTTCCTCGACGACACCTCAAGCATAACAATTCCCGAGATGAAAGCCAAAATCCGCCGCATAAATCAAGACCCCGCGCGCCCCGACATAGGCGTAATAATCATCGACTATTTGCAGCTTATGAGCACAGGCAAGCGCACCGAAAACCGCGTGCAGGAAATCAGCGAAATCACGCGAAACCTAAAGGTTATGGCGAAAGAATTAAACGTGCCTATAATTGCACTTTCACAGCTTTCACGCGGCACAGATAAAAGCACTACAGGACGCAGCGACCATCGCCCCGTTCTCTCTGACTTGCGCGATTCCGGCTCTATCGAGCAGGACGCGGACATCGTTTTGTTTTTGTACCGCGAAGCGTATTACGACAAAAGCGACGAGGCAAACGACAGAATTGCCGAGTGCATAATTGCCAAAAACCGTCACGGCGAAATCGGCAAGGTCGATTTGGGCTGGGACGGCGCTCACACGCGCTTTACAAATGTGGATTTTGCCCATGAGTAATTTGCGCGCGCAGGCACTTTGTGCAATTCAAAATCATCAAATGCTAAAAAGCGGGGATACTGTTATCGTGGGCTGCTCCGGCGGGGCAGACTCTATAACATTATTCCATTTTTTGTATTCAAACGCCGAAAGCTTAGGCATAACGCTGCGCGCCGTGCACGTAAATCACGGCCTGCGCGGCGAAGCGTCGGACGCAGACGAGCAGTTTGTGAGAAGCTTATGCGAAAAATATTGCGTCCCGCTCGATGTTGCACGACTCATTCCACCCGAAAATCCGTCCGAGGACTGGGCACGGCGTGAGAGGTATAAGGCGTTTGAAGCTTTAAGCCGAAAATACCACGCCAAAATAGCCACCGCACATACTAAAAACGACCTCGCGGAAACGGTGCTTTTCAACATATCTCGCGGCGCGGGCGTTCACGGTGCGGCGGGCATTCCCGCAGTGCGCGGAGCGTATATCCGCCCACTAATATCAAGCACGCGCGAGGATGTTGAAGCTTACGCCGCAGAAAATAACCTAGCCTACGTCACCGACGCGACAAATTTAACGCACGATTACGCCCGAAACCGCATAAGGCTGTCGGTGCTGCCCGCGTTTGAGACAGTGCACGGCGGCGCAGTGCAGGCGATAGGACGTTTTGCGCAAAATATGTCCGAAGCCGCAGAATATTTCGACGCAAAAGCGCTCGCTTTGCTAGATGAAGCAAGACTAAGCGGCGAAAAAAACGCCTATGCTACAAGCACGCTGCTTGGCGCGGATAAAATAATCCGACACTGCGCACTTAGGCTTTTGATAACCCCGCACGCCGACGCGACAAAGCCGAGAATTGACCTCGCGGACGCATGCGTCATAAACGGCGGCGCGGTGCAGCTTTCATCAAAAATAATAATTTCATCAAAACAGGGCATACTGCGCGTACAGCCCGCCGCGATAGCAAAAACCGACTGGCAGCAGCCGTTTTCGCTCGGCAGCTTTGCCGCGCCCGACGGCAGTGTATTCACAGTGACGACACAAAGTTATGAAAAAATTATAAATTTTGAAAAACAATGCAAAAAACACTTAAAATTTTGTGCAGATTATGATAGAATAACAAAGAACACCTGTTTTCGTACACGCAGGGCAGGGGACACCTTCTGCATGGCGGGGCGCGGCGTGACAAAAAAGCTTAAGGACATCTTCACAGAAGCGCGATTATCACAGCAAACGCGCGTCTTGCTTCCGGTTTTGGCACAGGGCAGCACAGTGCTTTGGGCAGACGGCTTCGGCTTTGCACAAAGCGTCGCGGCAAACGAAAACACAAAAATAATTTTAACAATAAATAAGGTCTTGGAGGAACAGACGTGGAATCAATGAAGGACGATATCAAAGGCGTACTTTTTACAGAGCAGCAGCTCGCCGAGTGCGTCAAAGACATGGGCGCACGAATTACAAAAGATTATGAGGGCGTCGACAATCTCTTGCTTGTCACCGTTTTAAAGGGCGCGGCTGTGTTTTTCACAGACCTCATGCGCTGCATAGATCTTCCGCTTTCAATAGACTTTATGGCTGCGTCAAGCTACGGCGCAGACATCAAAACAAGCGGCGTTGTAAAAATTGTAAAAGACTTAGACACCCCGCTCGAGGGTCGCAATGTGCTCATCGTCGAGGATATCCTAGATTCCGGCGTGACGCTTAATTACCTAAAAAATATTTTCCTTGACCGCAACCCAGCGTCAATCAAAATAGCCACACTTTTTGACAAGCCCGAGCGCCACAAGGTGGAGCTTAAGCCTGATTATATAGGTCTTGAAGTCCCTGATGAATTTATCGTCGGTTATGGCCTTGACTACAACGAAAAGTATCGCAACCTGCCCTATGTGGGCATTCTAAAACCAGAGGTTTATCAAACCCGATAGGAGTGCAAAAATTTGAAACAACAACCAAAGCGTGCCAGCGGCATAATCCTCATAGCTCTTTTGGGCGTGATGATTATGGTGTTCATCCTCACAAACATGAACTCCGATACCCCCACAATGAAGTATTACGAGGTGGCAAATTATTTTGAAAAGGGCGAGGTCAGCCAGTTTGAGCTAAACCTCAACAACGGCGTTATACAGATGACAATTGACGGTAAAACCGACAAGCTCATCTATACTTTGCCGTATCCGAACCTGTTTGTCACCAATATGCAGGATTATATCGAAAAACGCGCCGAGCTTCACCCCGACGCGCCGATGCAGTATGACTTCATCAAGGCGAGCGAAACGCCTGTTTGGCTGTCAATGCTGCCGATGATAATTCTCATGGTTCTCGGCATGGGCGTGTTCTATTACTTTATGTATCAGCAGTCCGGCGGCGGCAAAGCAATGGGCGTTGGGCGCGCAAAGGTGAAGGATCAAGCCGATCAAGGCAGAAAGGCGACGTTTAAGGACGTTGCCGGTGCCGACGAGGAAAAGGGCGAGCTGCAAGAGATAGTTGAATTTCTCAAAAATCAAAAGAAATTCAACACTCTCGGCGCACGCATACCTCACGGCGTGCTGCTTGTTGGCCCTCCGGGCACAGGTAAAACGCTTCTTGCCCGCGCGTGCGCAGGCGAGGCAGGCGTGCCGTTCTATTCAATATCAGGCTCTGACTTTGTCGAAATGTATGTCGGCGTAGGCGCTTCGCGCGTGCGTGATTTGTTTGACAAAGCTAAGAAAACAGCTCCGTGCATCATTTTTATTGATGAAATCGACGCTGTCGGCCGTCAGCGCGGCGCAGGTCTTGGCGGCGGCCACGACGAGCGCGAGCAGACGCTCAACCAGTTGCTCGTCGAGATGGACGGCTTTGCCGCAAACGAGGGCGTAATAGTTATCGCCGCGACAAACCGTGCGGATATCCTAGATAAAGCGCTTCTTCGTCCGGGTCGTTTCGACCGTCAAATTTACGTCGGCCTGCCAGATATAAAGGGACGCGAGGAAATATTAAAGGTGCACACGCGCAACAAGCCGCTTGCACCTGACGTAGTGCTCAAAACAATAGCAAAATCGACCTCGGGCTTCACAGGCGCAGACCTTGAAAACCTAGTCAACGAAGCCGCACTGCTCGCCGCAAGACGCGGACACAAAGCCATTACCGAGCAGGATATCGAAGAGGCGAGCATAAAGGTCATCGCGGGCCCTGAGAAAAAGAGCCGCGTCGTGACTGAGAAATCAAAGAAGCTTACGGCATATCACGAGGCGGGTCACGCCATCACGCATTATTACTGCGAGGAGACAGACCCCGTTCATCAGATATCAATTATCCCGCGTGGCATGGCGGGCGGCTTCACAATGAGCCTGCCGGACGAGGACAAGAGCTATGTCACAAAGCGCCAAATGCTGCAAGAGATAGTGACGCTTCTCGGCGGGCGCGTGGCTGAAAAGCTTGTGCTTGACGACATATCAACGGGCGCGTCAAACGACCTCGAGCGCGCCACATCCACAGCCCGCAGCATGGTTATGCGCTATGGCTTCTCCGACCGCTTGGGCCCTGTCGTGTACGGCACAGACCAAAATGAAACCTTCCTCGGCCGCGACTTAGGCGCAGGCCGTAACTACTCCGAGACAGTAGCGTCCGAAATCGACAGCGAAATCCGCGATATGCTCGATTCCGCTTTTGAGACAGCCCGAAAAATTCTTGCAGGCCACATGGAACAGCTCCACGCCGTCGCAAAGTCCCTTCTAGAGCGCGAAAAGCTTTCCGGCGAGGAATTTAACGTGGTTATGGACGGAGGAGAACTGCCCCCTCTAGAGACCGCAGAAGAACCCGCCATCGCACCCACAACGCCCATAGAAATAGCCCCCACAGAAAACGCATAATAACAACCCCCGCCTCTGCAACTTTAGCAGAGGCGGGGGTTTTGGTTTTACTTAAAATGAAAACGCCGCGATTGTAGAGGACGACGTCCTCGACGTCCCGAACACCAATCTTTCGCACATCCCCGTAATTTCATGCAACCGAAGCGGGACGTCGAGACGCCGTCCCCTACAAATAGAAGCGCGCGCCTATAATTCACGGCAACCCGTAGGGGCGGATTCCATATCCGCCCGCGCAGATTTTCACAAATTTACGCAAATTGCAAAATTATGGCAAATTGTAGGGGTCGATGCCTACATCGACCCATTGCCGCGGCGATGCGTAAACCTTTCGCACGCGCAATGCGCGCCCATACAGTCTACCGTAAATTTGTTCAATTACCCCAGCGGCTTTTCCTCTTTTTGTTCAAGCTTGCTCTCGACGGTATGCGGCGGCTCGTACAATGTTTCGCCGTTGTCTGTCACAAGCTGAACTTCCTCCGAACAATAGAGCAAAGGTCTTAAAATGCCCTCAAGAAGCGCCGCCTTGCGCCGTGTTGCCTCTGCTGTCAGCAGAGTTTTGCTGTATTCCACGGTGTCCGGCTCGGCTATATTGTGCACCTCGTTCGGCAAATCGTGCACCTCGCCATGCGCCATGCTGCTTAGTACGCTCATGTTTACCACTTCCTTAATCACATTATGTGCAGACATAAAGCGTCTATTCTTTCCAAAAATACACAAAAACCGCACCTTTTGAGTGCGGTTTTAAAATTATACCATCAATTTGCAAACATTATTCGCATACGCAACAGGGTCCTCGACTGAAAGCCCTTCAATCAGCCTTGCCTGCTCGTACAAAATCTCGCTGTATGCCTTTAGCTTCTCGTCGTCCTTGTCGTCAAACGCCTTTTTAAGCGACGCAAAAACGCTGTGCTCGCCGTTTATTTCAAGCACCTTTTGCGATGCCACCTGCTCGGCATTGGGCATGCTGTTGAGCACCTTTTCCATCTCAATTGACAGCGCACCCTCGCTTGAAAGGCACACAGGGTGAGTTTTGAGCCTCTGCGACAGCACAACGCCGCTCACCTTGTCGCCAAGCGCATTCTTAACAGCGTCAAACAAGTCCTTGTTCTCCTCGTTTTTCGCCTTTGCCTGCTCTTTTTCTTCCTCTGTCTCAAGCCCCAAATCGCCGCTTGAAACGTTGCGGAACTCTTTTTCTTTGTAATTGCGCAGCATCTGCAAAACGAACTCGTCGATGTCGTCCGTCAGCATAAGCATGTCAAAGCCCTTGTCGAGCACGCGCTCGGCGGCGGGCAGCTTCGCGATTTTATCTGTGCTTTCGCCCGACGCATAATAAATATATTTCTGTTCTTCGGGCATTGCCTCAACGTATTCAGCAAGCGTCACAAGCTTGCCAAGCTTTGCGCTGTGGAACAAAAGCAAGTCTTGCAAAGCGTCCTTGTTCATGCCATAGTCTTGATAGCAGCCCATTTTGAGCTGTAAGCCGAAGTTTTTGAAAAATTCCTCGTACTTCTCGCGTTCGTTTTCTTTCCAAGAGGTCAGCTCATTCTTGATTTTGCGTTCGAGCGACTGGCGGATAAGGCGAAGCTGGCTGTCGTGCTGAAGCATTTCGCGGCTTATATTCAGCGACAAATCCTGACTGTCCACAAGACCCTTTACAAAGCTGTAGTAATCAGGCAGCAAATCGCTGCATTTTTCCATTATAAGCACGCCGCTCGCGTAAAGCTGCAAGCCTTTTTCGTAGTCCTTTGTGTAATAATTATACGGCGCACGACCCGGAATGAAGAGCAGAGCATTATACGTCGCCGTGCCCTCTGTTTTGCTGCTTATAACCTTTGCGGGCGCGGTGTAGTCGCCAAATTTGTCCTTATAAAATTCTGCGTATTCCTCGTCTGTGACGTCCTTTTTGGCGCGTTTCCAAAGCGGAATCATGCTGTTGAGGGTTTCTTCCTCAATGTATGTCTCATATTCGGGCGTTTTGTCCTTGCCGTCTGCGTCTTTGTCACTTCCCTCGACCATGCGGCTCTTTTCGACATTCATTTTAATGGGGTATCTGATATAATCAGAGTACTTCTTAATAATTCCCTGCAAACGGTAGGTGTCGAGATATTCGTCGTAATTATCTTCCTCTGTGCTCGCTTTTACAACTATAATAACGTCTGTGCCGACTGTCTCCTTGTCGCAGGAGGCTATTGTATAGCCGTCAGCACCCTTGCTCTCCCACTGCCATGCTTCGTCAGAGCCAAACGCGCGCGTGCGCACTGTGACCTTGTCCGCAACCATGAAAGCTGAGTAGAACCCAACGCCGAACTGACCTATTATATCCGTCGCGTCGCTGCCTGCGTTTTCTTTTTTGAAATCGAGACTGCCGCTTTTGGCAATAGTGCCGAGGTTTTGGTCAAGCTCGTCCTTTGTCATGCCTATGCCGTTATCGGAAACGGTGATAGTGCGGTTTTCTTTGTCAAGCGCAAGCCTTATGCAGAAATCCTCGCTGCCAATGCCGACGCTGTCATCGGTGAGACCTTTAAAATGCAGCTTGTCAATCGCGTCGCTTGAGTTGCTGATAATCTCACGCAAAAATATTTCTTTATGCGTGTATATCGAGTTAATCATCATGTCCATCATTCTTTTGGACTCAGCTTTAAATTGTTTAACAGCCATAAATTTCGCCTCCAAATTAATTAGCACTCATTATCTTCGAGTGCTAATTAATAATAACTCATTATAACAAAAAGTGCAATAGAAATATGGCAAAATTAAAAAATAATTAACATTTTGGCACATATATATTTAAGGTGCAATTTTTTAAAATTTACTTAAATGTAACCAAATACTTGATTTAATAGGTAGTAATGTGGTAATATAATTAAAGTATATGTACCGTAATGCCTGCGCTATTGGGCAGATTATACGTTGAAAGCCTTTTATGGCAGGAAACAGGGGGATTTTATAAAATGCCAATCAATACTTTCTTCTCTGACGATGATGTCAAAGCCGAAAATCAGGATAACGTGTCCGAGACATTTTTCGGCGCTGACGATAACGTTTCGGCTTCGGAAGAAGACATATTTGCATCGCTTGATACATTTGACATGCCTGACGACGGATCTGTCGATATTCAGCTTGACACAAAAGTGCAAAGCAAGGGCGATATAGGCTCGTCGATTTTCGACAACCTTGTCGGCGGCACTTTTGACGCAGACCCTGCGTTTGGCGCAGATTCAGCGCCCGCGCCTGCGCCAAGCGAGGAGACTTTGCAGTTTGACCTCAATAATTTTGATGCCATGCCGCTGTTTGACACAATGACTGACATCAACATCAACGCCGCCGCCGAAGCTGTGAAGCAGACGGTGCCCGTGCCTGCAAAAAAGCCCGCGCCCGCGCCGAAAAAACAGGCGGAGACAAAGCAGGACGATGCGCCTGACATTCCGTCATTTATGGCAAATCCGGCAAAGCCCGAGCCGCCCAAGCCGATTTTGTTCGACTTTGAAAAGGAGTTTAACGAGGCAGACGCCGCCGCAGATAAAAATTCAGCGCCGCTGCCCGCAAATACGCCCGCGCCCATCGACATTGTGACGCCACAGCCCTCACAGGACGAGCTGTATGCGCAGCCGACAGTCGGTCAAAAGAGCAGCTCCGGCTTTGATTTTGACGCGTTTGAGCGCGAGAATTTCTCAGACGACGCGCTCGGCGTCTCACAGCTTGACGAGCAGCCGAAGCCCGTAGAGGCAGCAGCACCCGCCGCGGCAACCCCGCAAGAGGAGCAACCGCAGGCATATGAAGAACAGGAGTCTGGGGCTATGCAGTCAAACAACGATGCCTACGAGTCAAAACGCCAGTATAAGCCGGTGTTTTCAGGCCCGATATCAAACCCTGTCACCGAGACTAAAGAGGCTCGCGCCAAGATAGCGGCAGCTAAAAAAGCTGCGGCAGCAGCGGCTTTGGCAGGTCTTGAATACGAAACTCCCGCAGCGGTGCAGCCGCAGCCCGAGCAGGTCGAGCCCGCGCCGCAACCGCAGACGGAATACGGCGTGCCGGTGCTCGAATCTCCGACGGACACACCTGTCACAGCGCCTGTCACACAGGACGCTGTTGTTCAGCCGACGCTTGAAAACACAGATACCTATCCCGCAGGTTCGGATAATTTCAGCTTCACAGGCGAAAATATAGGCATCGATACGTCCCTGTTTGACAGCGCTCAAACACAGCAGCCCTACACAGATTACTCCGCGCAGGACTTCTTTGACAGCAGCGCCACAGACGACACAACTGTCGCAAACGTGGCGGCGGGCGTGGCTGACGCAATGGGCGTAACAGGCGGCTATACACCGCAGCCGGACGCCTTTGCAACGCGCGTGTTCGACGCCGACACCTCTGCGACCCGCGTTTTTGACGCAAACGATTTAAACGCATATCAGCCCTCAGCACAGCCGGACGCCTTCACACAGCCGCAGAGCGTGCAGTTTGGCACAGATGCTTTTGATAATGCGGGCTTCGACGGCGCAGGCTTTGACGCAGCGGGCTTCGATAATGCCGGTTTTGAAAATTCAAACTTTGAGGACGCTGTTTATGATAACGGCGCTTTTGATGGCGCAGGTTTCAACAACACAACCTACGGCACAGAGACATTTGACGCAGGCTTTGACAACACCGCCGCATTTAATAATGACGGCTTTGAAAATGTCGATTTCAACAACACAACCTTTGTCGAGGGCGACTTGAGCGACATTCAGCCCGCGGACTATCAGCAGCCCTACGATGAGGGTGTCGTTGACGACGCAATGAGTTATCAGCAGCCCGCACAGTCGCAAAACCCGTTTGAGAGCAGCGACTGGACAGGCGAGGACGACGAGGGGACAGGCGACATAGCCACTCCGTCAGCACGCGGCGCAAGAGAATACAGTGCAGTTGACGATGACGACGACTACGAGCGCCCGCGCCGTTCTTCAAGAACAAAATCAAAATCAGGCGGCGGAAATGGCGGCAAAAAGAACAACCTTCCGCTCATTATATTGCTCGTGGTGCTCATTGCGGCAATCATTGGCATAGTTATTTATGCTCTGACAGGCGGCAAGGGCAAGGCTAACTCAACGCCCGCCAGCGTGTCACAGAGCGTCGTGACGGACCCGTCAGCATCCACGGGCGACACTGCGTCAAGCGTGGCGGAAGTGCCCGCAGAGCCTGCTGTAGACCCAATTCCGCGCGACGCGTGGTATATGGTTCTCGCGAATAAGGATAATCTTCTCTCCGCTGACTTCTCGGTGTCCACAGCCACCACAAGCTATGGCGGTGAGGTCGATTCACGCATCACAGGCGCTGTCAACAGTATGCTCGACGCGGCCAAAGCTGAGGGAGTAAATCTGCTTGTTCACACAGGCTACCGCAGCTACGCAAAACAGCAGTCGCTGTTCTCATCAAACCCGACAACAGCAGCTCCTGCGGGCGGTTCAGACTACAATACAGGTCTTGGTATAGGCCTATATGTCTCCGGCGGCGATAAGTACGACGACGGCTTTGACAGCACAACAGCCGGCCAGTGGCTGGCAGCCCACGCGGCGGAATACGGCTTCATTCAGCGCTATCCGTCAAATGGCGAAGCCACCACAGGCTTTGGCTATATGCCGTGGCAGTATCGCTTTGTCGGCGTTGTCGAAGCACAGCGCATCAAGGCAAGTGGCATGACATTAGAGCAATACCTCACACAAGTAAATCCGACAGGCGTCCCCACCAACGAAAACGCCGACGACGGCTCACAGCTCGCAGCCGGTTAAATAACATAAATAAGGGTCTGCCGCACATAAAAAGCGGCAGACCCTTTGTATGTTCAAGACGCCGTTTTTCGCGCGAACCCTAAAGCCTTCTCCTTTAGGAGAAGGTGTCGCGACGAAGGAGCGATGGATGAGGTGAGTTTGCGCGCAGCTTTCGGGACGGGAAACCGCCCCCCTACAAGGTGTGCATGAATTGCACATTTTGTGCCGCACCGTCAATGTTAATGTAAGGGACGGGTTTCCCGTCCCGAAAAATGGTACTGGCGACAAAAATTTGAATATTTACAAAATGAAAATTCGACACGATTTTCCATGCATATCATCTAAAACAAGCACTTTTCATCATTCCTTATTAGGCAAAAGAGCGAAAAAAGCCAAGCATTATTGACATTTTGCATAAAGCTGCTAGAATTATAAGTAATAATTCTAGGAGGCTCGATCATGAAAGTGGTAAGTAACACAGTTTATACGATATCGGACAAAGACGGTCGCGTGCTTGAAGTTGCAAATTTCAATTTTGATAATGGCGCAGCCGTACAGCTTTGGGACAACGCAAAAGAGGATAGCCAAAAGTGGCTCATCGTCGAAGTGGCCGAGGGCTTGTATAAAATTCAAAATAAGCTCACAGGCAAGGTACTCGACGTAATGATGTCCGGCGCAGAAAACGGCACATGGCTCCACCAGTGGGACTACATAGGCAAGGACAACCAGCTTTGGACAGTCGAAGAGACAGCCAAGGGCGTGAAATTCCGCTCAAAGCTCTCGGACAAGCCATTTGAGACAATCGGCTATTCAGCCAACGGCGCGCGTCTCCAAATTTGGGAAGATCGTGACGGCGACGCACAGGTGTGGTATCTCAAAGAAGTAAAAGAGACAAAAGCCCCCGCAAAGCAAGCCGCTAAAACAGCAGTTGCCAAAGCCGAAAAGGCAGTCAAAGCGGTGACTTCTAAGGTTAAAGAAGCGGTCAAAGTCGACACGGTAAAGGTCGAAAAAGACGTCAAAACAGTAGAAAAAGCTGTTGAAGCAAAAGCCGTCGAAGCTGTAAAAACAGTAAAACCCGACGTTGCCAAGACAGAAGCCAAAGCCGAAAAGGTCGTCAAGGAAATCAAAGCAGACATCAAAGCCGCCGCGAAACCGACAAAAACAAAAGCATCTAAATAATTTTACACAATAAAATCCCCCTATCATTGTTAATGGCAATGATAGGGGGATTTATGCTTTTGTAAGTTTGCGAAATGTTGCCCTACAAGAGACGTAAAATATTACAGCTCGGTAGGGGCGGATATTATCCGCCCGCGCAGATTTGAACAAATTTACGGCGATGTATACACGGTCGGCTTTCGGACGGATAATATCCGCCCCTACACCGTATCCGCCGCCATAAAATTACAAATTTTATCTCACAATATGCTTAGGCAGTCCGCCGATGAAAATAGGGGACAGCTCCGCTTGAATGAGCGGGTAGGCATATTCGGTGAATTTTTCCGTCAAGCCAAAGCCATCCTCGGTTATCCATGCGTCCGGCACGAGCTTCTCCATGTTGGCGACGCTATGCACATCTGTAAGCTCTGTCACGCAAAGGTACGGCTTGCTCGAAATGCGGTGCAGTGTCACCATGTCGCCGCTGCGGTCATCGTGAGCCGCCATAGCTGCCGCGCCGCCGCAGTTGTAGGCCTCTGTGATATCCGTGCGGCTCGACATATGCGCCGAGCAGCGCTGCAATGTGTTAAGCTCAATCGCGCGGGTTTTGCAGCCTATTTTGAGCGAAATTTCATCCGCCAAAAACTTAGCTGTGCCGGTCAAATTTTTATGCCCGAAAACGTCCTCGCTCATTTTTTCGTTGGCGACCTCGCACACATATCGCCCGTCGGCAAGCTTTACGCCCTCCGAGACAGCAACAACAATGTTGCCCTTTGTGTTTTGCAGCTCGCGCACGCGCTCTACAAAAGCGTCTATGTCAAACGTGCGCTCCGGCAGGCAAATCATATCTACGCCGTCGCAGTCGCTGCCCTTTGCAAGCGCCGCAGCCGCTGTCAGCCAGCCCGCGTTGCGCCCCATGACCTCAACAACTGTCACGCTGCGCAGGTTGTAAACAAGGCTGTCGAGAATAATTTCCTTCATAACGGTGCCGATGTACTTTGCCGCGCTGCCGTAGCCGGGCGTGTGGTCTGTCACAGGCAGGTCGTTGTCGATGGTTTTCGGCACGCCGATGCAGCGTATATGGCTTTTAGTTTTGCTTGCCCAATCGCTCATTTTGCTGATGGTGTCCATGCTGTCGTTGCCGCCGATATAGATGAACGCCGAAACATCGAGCTTTTTCAAAATCTCAAACAGCTTTTCATACACACTGTCGTTTTCGCCGATGACAGGCAGCTTAAAGCGGCAGCTTCCGAGAAATGACGACGGCGTGCGCTTCAAAAGCTCGATGTCGATGTCGCCGTTAAGCACCTCGGAAAGGTCGACATACTTCTCGTCAAGCAGTCCCTCGATGCCGTATTCCATGCCGTACACCTTGTCATAGCCGAGTGATAGAGCGGTTTCATACACGCCCACAAGGCTCGCGTTGATAGCCGCGGTAGGCCCGCCGCTCTGTCCAACAATAACATTGCGCATATTTTTTCTCCTTCTTTTTCAACAAAACCCCGTGCCTTGCGGCGCGGGGATTTACGTTTGTAAAAACGATAAAATTACTTATTTTTGCCCGCTTTTGCGCGGATTGAATGGTCAAGAATACGCTTGCGAATACGAAGATTTTTAGGTGTGACCTCAAGCAGCTCGTCCTCGGCAAGGAATTCAAGGCTTTCCTCAAGGCTGAATCTCGACACAGGCACAAGGCGCAGAGCGTCGTCGCTGCCTGATGCGCGCGTGTTTGTGAGGTGCTTTGTCTTGCAGACGTTGACGGTGATGTCCTCGCCCGCGGGGCTGTAGCCGACGACCTCGCCCGCATACACCTTGTCGCCCGGGACGACAATCATCGTTCCGCGCTGCTGTGCGTTAAACAAGCCGTAAGCAACGGCGTCGCCAGTCTCAAAGCTGACAAGGCTGCCTGTGCTACGCCCTTGAATTTCGCCGCGCCATTCTGAATAGCCGTCGAAAATTGTGTTCATGATGCCCTCGCCGTGCGTATCTGTCAAAAATTCGCTGCGATAGCCAAACAAGCCGCGTGACGGCATGCGGAACTCAATGCGCATACGTGTTGAACCGAGCGGGCTCATCTGCACAAGGTCGCCCTTGCGGCTGCCGAGCTTTTGAATGACAGTGCCCTGATAATCTGTCGGCACGTCGATGACGACGACCTCCATAGGCTCCATCTTTTTGCCGTCCTCCTCGTGTGTGAGAACGTGGGGAGGTGATACCTGAAGCTCATAGCCCTCGCGGCGCATTGTCTCGATGAGGATTGAAAGATGCATTTCGCCGCGTCCCATTACACGGAAGCTCTCGCTTGTTGAGGAGTCCTCAATTTTAAGCGCAACGTCCTTCAAAAGCTCTCTGTGCAAGCGGTCGCGTATCTGGCGGCTTGTGACAAATTTGCCCTCGCGTCCTGCAAACGGGCTGTCGTTAACGGCAAATGTCATCTCGACAGTCGGGTCGTTGATTTTCATGAACGGAAGCGGCTCAACAAGCGAGGTGTCGCAGATTGTGTTGCCGATGTTTACGTCCGTGATGCCGCTGAAAGCCACGATGTCGCCCGCAGAGGCGGTTTCGATGGGCGCGCGTCCGTTTGCCTCAAAGCTGTAAAGTGCTGTTATGCGTCCGCGCTTTGAAAGCTCGCGGTCGTGATAGTCGCACACGGATACGTCCTGACCGACCTTGACAGTGCCGTTCTCAATGCGTCCGATGCCGATGCGTCCGACAAATTCGTTGTAGTCGATGCTGGAGCAAAGCAGTGACATCGGCGCTTCGGGGTTGCCCTCGGGGCATTTGACGTACTGCAAAATGGTCTTGAACAGCGGAATGAAGTCTGTGCCGTCAACGTCGGGGCTGTAGCTAGCTGTGCCGGCGCGTCCGCTGCAAAATACCATCGGGCTGTCGAGCTGCTCGTCTGTTGCGCCAAGATCCATCAAAAGCAAAAGTATCTCGTCGATAACTTCTTTAATGCGCGCGTCGGGGCGGTCAATTTTGTTGACAGCGATGACGAGCGACAGGTTCTGCTGCAAAGCCTTTTGCAAAACAAAACGTGTCTGCGGCATGCAGCCCTCGGCTGCGTCGACGAGCAAAAGCACGCCGTTAACCATCTTCAAAACGCGCTCAACCTCGCCGCCGAAGTCAGCATGTCCCGGGGTGTCGACGATATTTATTTTAACGCCCTCATAATATGTGCAAGCGTTTTTTGCAAGAATTGTGATGCCGCGCTCACGCTCTATGTCGCCGGAGTCCATTACGCGCTCTGCTACCTGCTGATTTTCGCGAAATGCGCCGCTCTGTTTCAGCATTTGGTCAACAAGCGTTGTCTTGCCGTGGTCAACGTGGGCAATAATGGCAATATTTCGGATATTTTCCTGTTTCATAATTTACGCTTTCCCTCTTATTAATAATTATGTTATACATGCAGACATATTATTTTATAATAATTATGGCCATCTGTCAAGGAAAGCTTGAATAAAGTATAAATTTTTTTAAAAAAGTACTTGCTTTTTTCTAAAAGGCTTGCTATAATAAGCAAGTCGTAACAAATATGCGCGGTTAGCTCAGCTGGTAGAGCACCTGCTTGACGTGCAGGGGGTCAGGGATTCGAGTTCCTTACCGCGCACCATAATTTAAAACCCGCACTGCAAAGTCGTAAAGATTTTGCAGTGCGGGTTTTTATTGATTTGCGATAATTAATATGTTATAATTTACGTATAATAAAGGAGAAGAAATATGCCTGAATTATGTAGATTTTATAGTTATAAAAATGCTTTTTAACGATGACAGCCAGCACCATAAGCCGCATATTCATGTTTATTACAACGAATATGAAGCTTCAATAGGTATTGACGGCGAGCTTTTAGCAGGAAGTATTCCGGTTAAGCAGCTAAAACTCGTTCAGGCGTGGCTTGCAATACATGAGGACGAGGCGTATGCTGCGTGGAATAAAGCGGTGCGCGGTGTGCCTTTTGATAAAATTGAACCATTGAGATAAGGGGACTGAAATGTATATTGTAGATGGTATAGCCTATGCCGGCAAAGCTCCGGAGATGCTGCGCGTTTGCGGTGTTCGTCCGATTGATGATTTTAAATTGTGGGTAAGATTTAATAACGGAGAAGCAAAGGTGTTTGATTTTAAGCCGTTGCTAGGCACACCTGCGTTTGCTCCGCTTGCAGACATTGCAGTCTTTAAAAATGTTTATATTGACTATGGCGTGCCTGTTTGGAATAACGGCGACATTGATATAGCGCCCGAAACATTATATGAAAAGGGTGAGCCGGACAAAGGCGAGTTAATAGCTTAAAATAGTATAAACGCAAAAACCCGCCCACGAGCAATTTGCCTTGCTCATGGGCGGGTTTTCACTTTCAAATATCAGCTTCGCGGTGTATAATATACTTAATACATCCGCAAACGGGAGGGCAATATGAAAAAAATTATTTTGGAGTGCTGTGTGGACAGTGTGCAGAGTGCTGTCAATGCGCGAAATGGCGAGGCTGACAGGCTTGAGCTTTGTTCGGCTTTGGCGCTAGGGGGGCTTTCGCCGACGGTGTCGCTGTTTTCGCTTGTTAAAAAAAGCTGCGATTTACCTATAAACGTGCTGTTGCGCCCGCGCGAGGGTGATTTTCTTTACAGCGACTACGAGCTTGCGCAGCTGCTTGACGAGGTTAAAACCTTTAAATCGCTCGGCGCAAACGGCGTTGTGATAGGCTGCTTAAATACTGACGGCTCGCTTGACATGGATAATATGCGAAAGCTCATATCAGCGGCGGACGGCATGGATATAACTTTGCACCGTGCGTTTGACGTGAGCCGCGACCCGCTCGACACGCTTAAAAAGGCGCAAGAGCTCGGCGTTAAGACAATTTTAACGTCAGGCTGCGCGAAAAACTGCACGCTCGGAAAGGCGCTCATTCAAACGCTGTGCGAAAATTCAAACGGCGTAGAAATTATGGCGGGCAGCGGTGTAAACGCCGACGTTATAGCAGATTTTGCGAAAACAACAGATGTTCGCGCGTTTCATATGTCGGGAAAGCAGCGCGTAAAAAGCAAAATGAAATACATCGCGCAAAATGTGAGCATGGGCGACGAGGGCGTGGACGAATATTCAATTTGGCAGACGAGCGAGGCAGAGGTAAAACGCGCGTCAAATGTGCTTTTATTTCTGTAAAATGTCAATAATAACAGGCTCAATTTATTGTATAAAATGTCATCTTATGTTATACTAAGATGATATAATTAAAATAAGGAGTGAGCGTATGCGTATTTTGGGGATTGACCCCGGTTATGCCATTGTTGGATTTGGCGCTGTTGAATACGAGCACAACAATTTTCGCACAATACAATATGGGTCGATAACAACGCCTGCGCACAGCAGCTTTGTTGACCGTTTACAGGAGATTTTTGTCGATATGCAGACGCTTATCGCAAACGTAAAGCCTGACGCGATGGCGATTGAGACGCTCTTTTTTACGACGAACCAAAAGACCGTCATCGCCGTTGCCGAGGCTCGCGGCGTGATTTTGCTCGCGGCGCGGCTTGCGAATGTGCCTATTTTTGAATACACTCCGCTTCAAGTGAAGCAAAGCGTTTCGGGCTACGGCAAAGCGCCGAAAAAGCAGGTGCAGGAGATGACGAAAACGCTTTTACAGCTAAAGGAAATTCCAAAGCCCGACGACACCGCCGACGCGCTCGCAATGGCTATCTGCCACGCGTACAGCTACCGCTCAAAGCAGTTTGGTGTGGCAAAAACAAAGCGCGAGGAAATGGGCTATTTATGATAACACGAGGTAAAAAGCTATGATATACAGTCTAAATGGCGAGGTGCTTGAAAAAACGCCCGACAGCGTTGTGATAGAGTGCGGCGGTGTTGGCTACACGGCACAGATACCGCAGTCGGCGTCCGGCGCGATATGCGCAGTGGGCGAAAAATGCCGCATATATACGTTTATGAACGTGAGCGAAAACGACGTGTCGCTGTACGGCTTTGCGGATAAAGAAAGCCGCTCGATGTTCATGATGCTCACAAGCGTTTCGGGCGTGGGGCCAAAGGCGGGGCTTGCGATATTGAGCGCAATGCAGCCTGAAAAAATAGTGCTTGCGATATCTGCGGGCGACCACAAGGCGTTCACTGTCGCAAACGGCGTTGGGCCAAAGCTTGCACAGCGCATTGTGCTTGAATTAAAGGACAAGGTCGGCAAAGGTCTTGCAAATGGAATAAGCTTCAGCGACATTCAAGCGTCGGGTGCAGCGCCCACAGGCGGCGTACAGCAGGCTGTGGCGGCGCTTGTGAGCCTCGGCTACACAGGCACGGAGGCGGCGCAGGCGATTTCAAAAATAGACGCGTCGCTTCCGACGGCCGAAATTATACGCATAGCCTTGCAGGCGATGGGAAAGGGGAGATAGCATATGGCGCTTGAAACAGTAAACGTAAACGAGCCGCGCCGCATTGTTGACCCCGAGCCGGAGCCGGAGGATTTCGACAGCGAAGCCACCCTTCGCCCTCAAACGCTCGAGGATTACGTCGGGCAGGACAAGGTTAAAGAGAACCTTAAAATATATCTAAAAGCTGCGCAAATGCGCGGTGAGCCGCTTGACCACTTGCTTTTATACGGCCCTCCAGGTCTTGGCAAAACGACGCTTGCTTGCATTGTGGCAAAGGAAATGGGCGTGCAGATACGCATAACGTCAGGCCCTGCAATAGAAAAACCCGGCGATTTAGCCGCGCTTTTGACTAATTTGCAAGAGGGCGACGTGCTGTTTATCGACGAGATACACCGCCTTTCACGGCAAGTTGAAGAGGTGCTTTACCCCGCGCTTGAGGACTATGCGCTCGACATCATGATAGGCAAAGGCCCAAGCGCGCAGAGCATACGCATAAACCTCCCGCGCTTTACCCTCATTGGCGCAACGACAAGGGCGGGGCAGCTTTCAAGCCCATTGCGCGACCGCTTTGGCGTGCTTTTAAAGCTCGAGCTTTACACACCGGACGAGCTTGCCAAAATAGTGCGACGCTCTGCGTCAATACTGGGAATAGGCTGCGATATCGGCGGCAGCGAACAGATTGCCAAATGCAGCCGCGGCACGCCGCGCGTCGCAAACAGGCTGCTAAAACGCGCACGAGATTTCGCAATGGTAATAGGTGACGGCAATATTACGTGGGATACCGCCGACATAGCTCTAATGCGCATGGACATAGACGCAATGGGGCTTGACGAGCTTGACAGAAGCCTGCTCCGTGCGATTATTGAAATGTACAACGGAGGCCCCGTCGGGCTTGAAACGCTAGCCGCCGCGCTCGGAGAAGAGAGCGTCACATTAGAGGACGTGTGTGAGCCGTATTTGATGCAGCTAGGATATTTGACACGCACCCCGCGCGGGCGCTGCGTGACAAAATATGCGTATGAACACCTTAAGATTAATATGCCGACAAGTGAAAAAACAGAGACAAGTCAGCAGACTATGTTTTGAGCAAAGCCTACACCTCATCAGTCGCCTTCGGCGACAGCTTCCCCTCAAGGGGAAGCCTACGAAAGCCTTCTCCTTTAGGAGATTAGCCAGCAGGCTATGCGTAGCGCAACCGACGAAGTCGGCACTTAGCGCGCAGAAAGGTGGCGCGACGAAGGAGCGACGGATGAGGTTATAGATTTATTCATATTTATAATATAAAATAGGAGATACCACATGCGTGCCGCACAAAACTGGAAAGATTATGAGCTTATAGATGCCACCTGCGGAAACCGCCTTGAAAGGTGGGGCAAAACGGTGCTTATCCGTCCTGACCCGCAGGTCATATGGAAAAACCCCGAAGCGAGCGGCGAGTGGCAAAACGCAAACGCCGTGTATCACCGCTCTGAAAAGGGCGGCGGAAGCTGGGATTACCGCCGCAAAATGCCCGAAAAATGGCAGATATCATACGGTGATTTTAAAATGATAGTGTCGCCCACAGGCTTTAAGCACACAGGCGTTTTCCCTGAGCAAGCCGTCAACTGGGACGCTTATGCAAAGCTTATCAAAAACGCAAAGCGGCCTATCCGCGTGCTGAATTTGTTCGGCTACACAGGCGGCGCAACGCTCGCGTGTGCGGCGGCAGGCGCAGAGGTGTGCCATGTGGACGCAAGCAAGGGCATGGTTGCATGGGGGCGCGAAAACGCCGCCGCAAGTGCACTTACAGACAAGCCCATACGCTGGATTGTTGACGATTGCGCAAAATTTGTCGCAAGAGAAATACGCCGCGGCTCGTTTTACGACGCTGTCATAATGGACCCGCCAAGCTACGGCAGAGGCCCCTCGGGCGAAATATGGAAGCTCGAGGACAGCATTTACGATTTCATCGAGCTTTGCCTCGGCGTTTTGAGCGAAAACCCGCTTTTTGTGGCTGTAAACAGCTACACCACAGGTCTTTCGCCAAGCGTCATGGAATACATGCTCAAAACGCGCCTTGTGCCAAAACGCGGCGGGTATACCTCGTGCGACGAGATAGGCCTGCCCGTCACCGCCACAAACGGCGTAGTGCCATGCGGCGCAACAGCGTGGTATTTGGCGGAGGGTGCAAGTTTGTAAACGCGCACAAAGTGCAACGGGCGGATATGGAATCCGCCCCTACGCACATTGCAAAATTGTAGGGGCGGATTCAATATCCGTCCGCAATACAGCGAAAATCAAGAGGGAAGAACAGGAAAGTATAAATGGAAATGTTGAGAGCGGACAATATCACCTTTTCATATGCAGAGGACACGCCGTGCGTCATTGACGGCTTGTCAACGCGAATTGAAAAAGGCGAATTTGTTGCGGTTTTGGGCGCAAACGGCTGTGGCAAGTCTACACTTGCAAAGCATTTTAACGCCATACTTTTGCCGCAAAAGGGCACTGTCTACGTAGAGGGTATGAAAACCTCCGACGAGGACAGGCTGCTTGAGCTACGCCAAAAGGTCGGCATGGTGTTCCAAAACCCTGATAATCAGATAGTTGCCACAATCGTCGAGGAGGACGTGGCGTTCGCGCTCGAAAACCTCGGCGTGCCGCCCGATGAAATGCGCGCCCGCATAGACGAGGCGATGCAGCTTGCGGGCATATATAAATACCGCGAAAAAGCCCCGCATAAATTATCGGGCGGTCAAAAGCAGCGCGTCGCGATAGCGGGCGTTATAGCCATGAGCCCCGACTGCCTTGTGCTCGACGAAGCAACCGCGATGCTTGACCCCATCGGGCGCGAAAAGGTCATGCGCACGGTGCGAAAGCTCAACAACGAGCGCAAAATCACCGTCGTGCAGATAACACATTACATGGACGAAGCCGCCAAGGCTGACCGCGTTATAGTTATGAGCGCGGGCAAAATCGTCATGGAGGGCACTCCAAAACAGATTTTCAGTCAGGTTGATAAAATACGTTCGCTGCATTTAGACGTTCCGCAGTCGGCGGAGCTTTGCCATGCGCTCACAGACGCGGGCATACCTATGCCGCAGGATATCATCGACCCCGACGAGTGCGCCGCCGCGATTTACAAAATGCTCACAGGCAAGGAGGCGGCAGAGTGTCAGAAATAATAAGAGTTGAAAATTTAAGCTACATCTACGGCGAGGGAATGCCGGACGCCACAAAGGCGCTCGATGATGTCAGCTTTTCAATAGAAGAGGGCGATTTTGTCGGCGTAATGGGCTCAACAGGCTGCGGCAAATCGACGCTTATCACGCATTTTAACGGCATAAATAAGCCCACAAAGGGCAAAATTTTCATCGGCGGCGAGGATATGTGGAAGGATCCAAAGCAAATCCGACGCTTCCGCTTCATGGTCGGCCTTGTATTTCAGTACCCCGAATATCAGCTTTTTGAGGAGACTGTCTATAAGGACATCGCCTTTGGCCCTATTAATATGGGGCTTAAAAAGGACGAAATCAACCGCCGCGTGCACCGCGCAGCCGAATTTTGCGGCGTGACCCAAAAAATGCTGCTCGCAAGCCCGTTTGACCTTTCAGGCGGACAAAAGCGCCGCGTGGCAATAGCGGGCGTGCTCGCTATGGAGCCGAAAATTCTCGTTCTCGACGAGCCCGCCGCAGGGCTTGACCCCGAGGGCAGAGACATGATTTTAAACCAAATTAAGCAGTATCACAAAGAGACAGGCAGCACGATAGTTTTTGTGAGCCACTCGATGGAGGATATCGCAAAATACGCCGATAAGGTGCTTGTGCTCAACGCGGGCAAAATCGAAATGTTCGACGAAACCGAAAAGGTTTTCGCGCGTGCGCCTGAGCTTTTAGAGCTTGGGCTGTCAGTGCCCGAGGTCACAAAGGTGTTTTTAAAGCTTAAGGAAATGGGGCTTGACATAAAAACAGATGTCTACACCGTGCCCTACGCCGTCAAAACCCTGCTCGCCATGCGCGAGAAAGGGGGCAAGGCATGATACGTGATATCACAATAGGTCAGTATTACGGCGGCAATTCCGTCCTTCATAAAATGGATCCGCGCGTCAAAATGGTGCTCACGATAGCATATATCGTCATGCTTTTTGTCGCGGCAAACCCTGCGGGGCTTGTGATTTCGATGCTGTTTTTGGCGCTGCTTTACATGCTTGCCAAAATTCCGATAAAGCTTATTTGGAAGAGCATTAAGCCGATACTTCCGATAATTCTTTTCACCGCAGTGCTCAACTTGTTTTTTATGACAGGCCAGTCAGAGCCGATTTTTGCGTGGTGGATATTTAAAATATACCGCGAGGGCATACGCTACGCCGTATTGATGGCGCTGCGCATAATCTGCCTTATAGCCGGCACGAGCCTGCTAACCTACACAACAAGCCCCATAGTGCTCACAGACGCTATCGAGCAGCTTTTATACCCGCTCGCAAAGCTGCATCTGCCTGTCCACGAGCTTGCCATGATGATGACCATAGCGCTGCGCTTTATCCCGACGCTTATTGAGGAGACGGACAAGATAATGAACGCCCAAAAGGCGCGCGGCGCACAGCTAGATTCAGGCACACTAAAGCAGCGCATATCGGCGCTTGTGCCTGTTTTAATTCCGCTTTTTGTATCCGCTTTTCGCCGTGCGGACGAGCTTGCAATGGCTATGGAGTGCCGCTGCTACCACGGCGGCGAGGGGCGCACAAGGTTAAAACAGCTAAAAATGCGCCCGTCAGATTTCCTCTGCGCCGCCGTAGCAATTTTAGCGTTTGTGGCGATAGGGTGCACAAATATTTGGTTTAAGGCGATTTAATAATGAAAAAGGAAAAATGAAAAATTAATGTGTGACGCTGCGCGTCACGTTTTAATGGTTGTGCTGTTTATTTAAATGTGATGCCGAAGGCATCACACCTTCATTCTTAACTTTTCATTTCATAGAGGTAAAAATGAACACACTTATCACGATGCAGTATGTCGGCACAAAATATCATGGCTTTCAGGTGCAGCAAAACGCATTGTCGGTATGCGAGGTGCTGCAAAATGCGCTTGAAAAGCTGTATGGCACGCGTCCGCCTGTAAAAGGGTGCAGCCGCACAGATTCGGGCGTGCACGCGCTTTGCTACTGCGTAAGCTTCATTCAGCCAAAGCCGATTGACCCTCAGCGCTTACCGCTTGCGATAAATATGTTTTTGCCGGATGATATCCGCGTCATAAGCGCACAAAAAGTCGCGGATGATTTTCACGCGCGGTATTCCTCAAAAAGCAAGGAGTACATCTACCGCATTTACAACAGCCCAACTGACGACGTTTTCAGAAAAGGAACATATTGGCGCTTTTCAAAACGGCTCGATGTCTCCGCAATGCAAGCAGCTGCGCGGCTTTTATGTGGCCCGCATGATTTCGCGGCGTATATGTCGGCGGGCAGCAAGATAATCGACACAGTGCGCACGGTGCATTTTTTGACGGTAAATCAGCAGGGCGACGACATCACAATCCACATCTGCGCCGACGGATATCTTTATAATATGGTGCGAATAATCGTCGGCACTTTAATAGAAGTCGGCACACACCGCATGAAAGCCGCCGACGTGGCAGACGTCACCAAAAGCAAAGATCGCTCAAAAGCCGGAGACACCGCACCCGCGGAGGGACTTTTTCTTTATAAAGTGAATTATTAAAGGGACTTATTCTATATGGATTTTTTCATCGGCACAACACCGCAGGACGAGCCTCTGCAGCCTGTCGACGCGCTGTTTGAGGCTAATAAAAAAAGAACACAGCGCCTGCGCAAAAAGCGCCGCACACGCCGTATCACAATGATAAGCGTGCTTGCGGTTATCTGCGTTGCCGTAATTGTTTACATAACAGGTCTTTACGGCGCGTCGCTTGCGCTGCTCGGAGATTTATTCGATTCAGCGTCAATCGCGCTTTCGCCCGGCAATGGCTATCCGGTAGACCTATCGCTCACGGGCTATGTCACGTCAGAGCCGCTCGTCGGCGGGTTTGTGGCAGTAGGTGACCGCGACGCTGTAATTTACTCCGCAACAGGCAAGCTTTTGCGCACAATTGGGCACACATACGCCCGCCCGTGTGTTACAACGGGCAGCACGCGCGTATGTATATATAACCGCGGCAGCGTCGATTTAACAGTCGAAAGCCGAACGCGGACGCTATACACATTAAAAGCCGACGACAAAATTCTGCTCGCTGAAATGAGCAACAACGGCACGCTTGCAGTGGCGACAAAATCGCGCCTTACTGTCTACGACCCGCTGCTCACCGAGATATGGTACTGGAAAACAAGCGAGGTCGTAATGTCGATGGCGTTCGCAACAGATAACAAGCGCCTCGCCGCCGCGTGCCTTTACACCGAAAACGGCGCTCTCGGCACAAAGCTGCATCTTTTCGACACCTCATCAACAGAGCCCGCAGCCACCGTCACAACAATAGACGGCATACCTGTCGCAATGAAATATATCACCCGAAATCAGCTTCTTGTAGTTTACGACAACTTTGCAAGCATATATGACGCATCGACAGGCGCACCGCTTTACACCTACAGCTACGGCGGCAAAACTCTGCAAAGCGTCAGCACCGAAAGCGGCAAAAACACGGTTTTGCTTTTCAGCGACGACACACACACCTCACTGACCTCGCTTGTCGTTTTAGACAATCAGCTTGCCGAGATAGGCAAGGCAAACGTCGGCAAACGCACAGTGTCCGTCTCGTCAGACAGCTTGCACGCATACGTCATGACAAGCGACAGCGTTTTGACCTATGCACTTGACGGCACGCTGTCAGGCAGTGTAAAATATGACGAAAAGCCACGCACTGTGTTAAATGCACAGCAGCCGCTTTTAATACTTCAGTCGTCCGTTCAAACAATCGGCTGACACGAAAGGAATTTGATAGATGACGGAAACCTTTAGCCAAATAGGCGACGCCTTAAGCAACATGAATTTAACGCCCGCGATTTTGCTCGATATTGCACTTGTCGCGGTGCTCATCATAACAATGCTCAAATACCGCGACAGAGGTCTTGTGTCAGGCCTGCTTGACCTTGTTGGCAACATCGCAGCGCTGATAATCGCGTGGTTTGCGGGCAGCAAGGCAGCGCCTGTCATATTTGAGAGCGTGTTCAAAAACGGCCTCATAGAGCGCACGGCGGACACAATACAAAAGCAGGGCCAGTTCAATCTCAACAGCGTCATAGCGGGCATAAGCGATATTTTGCCGAAAAACTTTGTCGACAGCATAACGCAGTCTGCCGACGGGCTTTTGCAGTCAAACGCGCCCGAGCTTGCGCAGCAGATAGTCGAGCAGGTAATCTCGCCGCTCGTTGAGCCTATAATCACGGTTGTCGTGTTTTTTGCGGCATATCTTATATGCAAAATGCTGATTGCTTTCGTGGCGACAGCGCTCACAAATATAAACAAAATCCCAATGGTTGGCAGCGTCAACCGCACGCTTGGCGCTGTTATCGGCGTTGTGGCGGGCATAATAAACGCAGTGCTCATTTTGTGCTTTCTGTGGGCTGTTGTCGCCATCACCTCAGACAGCCTGCCCGTGATAAATTCAAACGCCCTTTCAGGCAGCTTTCTATACACAATGTTCTCCGCGTATAACCCATTCGCGTAATTTAAGGAAAAGGAAGATTTCATAATGCTTTGTATCAGATGTAATAAGCGCCCCGCCATAGTTTTTGTTCAAAAAGCCGAAAACGGCTCTGTGACAAGTCAAGGCTACTGCCTTAGCTGTGCGCGCGAGCTTGGCATAAAGCCGCTTGACGACGTGATGAAGCAGTTCGGCATATCAGAAAGTGACCTTGCAAATATGGAAAATCAGCTCACAGGTATGCTCGACGAAAACGGCAAGCTCGACCAGCCGCGTATGCAGGAAATGATGCAGTCGATCATGCCGTACAACAGCGACGGCGACCAAATGGAAGAGCCGGAGCAGCCGGACGACGAAAACGGATTCACCGCGGGCGGCGCAGGCACGTTTCCATTCAGCATTTTCGGCGTTCAGCGCGACGCAAATCAAGGCGGCGACAAAAAAGAATCAAAAAGCAAAAACGACAGCGGCAAAAAGCGCAAATTCCTTGATAATTACTGCGAAAACCTCACAAAAAAAGCCCGCGAGGGCAAGCTTGACCGCGTTATAGGCCGCGATAAAGAAATTTACCGCACAGTGCAGATACTTTCGCGCCGTCAAAAAAACAACCCATGCCTGATAGGCGAAGCGGGCGTAGGCAAAACAGCCATTGCCGAGGGAATAGCTATTCGCATAGCAAACGGTGACGTCCCCGCGCGCCTCAAAGACAAGGAAATTTATCTTCTCGACTTGACAAGCCTAGTCGCCGGCACGCAGTTTCGCGGACAGTTTGAAAGCCGCGTAAAAGGATTAATCGGCGAAGTGAAAGCCGCGGGCAACGTCATATTGTTCATCGACGAAATCCACAGCATAACAGGCGCAGGCGATTCAGAAGGCGCAATGAACGCCGCAAATATCTTGAAGCCGGCACTATCTCGCGGCGAAATTCAGGTAGTCGGAGCGACAACCTTTGCCGAATACCGCAAATTTATCGAGAAAGACCAAGCACTTGAACGCCGCTTTCAGCCTGTAAAGGTTGAGGAGCCGTCAATCGCCGACGCAACGCTCGTCATAGCGGGCGTAAAGGAATATTACGAGCGCCATCACAGCGTAAAGGTGTCAGACGAAATCGTCAAAAACACCGTTTTGCTGTCAGAGCGCTATATAACAGACCGCTTTTTGCCCGATAAGGCAATTGACTTGCTAGACGAAGCATGCGCCTGTTGCAGTTTGCGCCACGCCGAAATTACGGAGTACCTCGACAATGTAAAGCACCTTGAGGAATTGAAAGCGCTTGAAACAGAGATAGAGCAGGATTCCGATGGCATCGACTATGAAAAGCTCGCCAACACAAAGAGCGAAATTTTGCGCATAGAGGGCGAGGTCAAGCAGCAAAAGAAGGTCGTCGACGAAATATACGTCACAATGGACGACGTTTCAAAGGTCATAGAGCTTTGGACGGGCATTCCCGCCGCCAAAATCGCCGAGAGCGAGTACTCAAAGCTAGATAAGCTTGAGCAACGCCTTGATGAAGTCGTCATAGGTCAGCCCGAAGCCGTGCACCTTGTGGCACAGGCGATAAAGCGCAGCCGCGCCGACATCTCCGCACGCCGCCGCCCCGCAAGCTTTATATTTGTAGGCCCCACAGGCGTCGGCAAAACCGAGCTTGTAAAACAGCTTGCCTTGCAGCTTTTCGACACCGTAGACCCGCTTATCCGCATAGATATGTCCGAGTTTATGGAAAAGCACACAGTCTCGCGCCTCATCGGTTCGCCTCCCGGCTACGTCGGATACGACGAAGCGGGTCAGCTAACAGAAAAGGTGCGCCGCAAGCCGTATAGCGTAGTGCTTTTTGACGAAATCGAAAAAGCCCACCCCGACGTTATGAATTTGCTTTTGCAGATACTCGACGAGGGCAAAATAAACGACGCGCAGGGCAGAGCGGTCAACTTTGAAAACACCGTCATCTGCATGACAAGCAACGCGGGCTCGTCTGACAAAATAGGCGAGACAGGCTTTAATAAAACGGTTTCTGATATGAATAAAAGCAAAGCGCTCAAAGCACTAAGCGACTTTTTGCGCCCCGAATTTATGAGCCGCGTAGACGAAGTGGTCGTCTTCAACCCGCTTTCAAAAGAAGACTTAAAGCAGATAACCGCCCTGATGCTAAAGGAATACGTCGAGCCGCTGGCCGAAAAGGGAATAACCCTAACATGGACAGACGATGCATTGACGCTCCTATGCGAAAAAGCCAAAGGCGGCAAATTCGGCGCAAGAGATTTGCGAAGAGCCATAAGAAAAGAAGCCGAAGATAAATTAGCCGAAGCAATAATTTCAGGCAATGCAAAAAAAGAAATGAAATTATCTGCCAAAGACGCAGAAATAGTGCTTGAATAAGTGCATATTGTACTTTAGCACTTGACATACGTGCAAAAAATAACTATAATAATATAGTCGTCAAAAACTGACGACTATATGCAGATGTAGTTTAGTGGTAGAACTCCAGCCTTCCAAGCTGGTCGTGTGGGTTCGATTCCCATCATCTGCTCCAAAAACCTACGGCGGGGCGTTATGTCCCCGCCTTTTTTGCACAAAAAAGCTGTTACCGATGTTGGTTTTACATCGATAACAGCTTTTATCATTCTGAGCGTAGCGAAGAATCTATTTACGCATGGTACTCCCGTTATATTCAACAAGCGTCACGTTGTTTACGTTCGCTAGGGCGCGGAGGTTTTCGGTGAAGGCATCGTTGCCGCGTTTTATGGTGATGTCGTAGACTGCTTCGGACATTTCGGCGCGCATTGTTTTTGATTTAAGCGTATGCGGCGTTTCGCAGAGCAGCTTTTCTATCTCCTCGGCGCTTCCTTGATAGCTTACTATCAGCATAAACGCGCGGCGGGTGTCTTGTCTGCGGCATATCAGCCACAGCATGAACACCATTATAAGTGCGCCCGCAGCTGAAAGTATGTACATGTTTGCGCCGACTGTTATGCCTGTAGACACCGCCCAAAACAAATACAGCAAATCAATTGGGTCTTTTACTGCCGTGCGAAAGCGGACTATCGACAATGCGCCAACCATGCCGAGCGAAATGACGACGTTTGTGCTTATCGCGAGCGTCACCATTGAGGTCAAAACCGTCATGCCGATAAGTGTTATGCCAAACGTGCGGCAAAACACAACGCCGCAGAAAAATTTGCGGTATATCGCGTAAATCAAAAGCCCCATCAAAAACGAGACGATAAGCGCCATGCTTATCTGCAAAATAGTTTGCAGCGTTATCGACTGATTAAAGCTGAATGATTCAAGCACCGATTTTTTGATAATATCCTTTACACTCATATGTTTCTCCTTACACTATTTTTGCCGCGTCACAGCACATGACATATTTTGACGCGGCAATGTACTCGCTCGCCTTTATGCAAAGCGTGTTTTGTATTTTATCGGGCAAAAACTCTGTGTATTTCACTTCAAGTATGCTTTTGCCCGCGTCTATCGCAGGTATGCACGGCAGCTCTTTGCAAAAAATATCCTGCCCTGTGCCGCCAAATGCCGCGCGCACGTCCCTGTCAAACGTCACGCGAACTGTGCCCTCGTCAAGCACATACGCCTCGCGCTCGTAGTCTACAATTATCCTCGGGCGAAGTGCGCGGCACACATACGCGGCGTAAAAATCTCTGCACACGCTCTCGCTTCTCGCGAGCAAAAAGCCGCACTCTCCGTTTAAAATGCTCTGATATTCCGCCATCGACAGCCGCGCGTCGCGCTTATATATAAAGCTGCCCGCCTTTTGCTTGCACTCAAGCTAGTCAAGCCCCGCTTGATATGCGCTGTAATTATCGGCGATTTCCTTGCCGGTCAGCGAGAGAATTTCGTCATGTTGCGCTTGTGTTACGGGCGAATAATTTATATCCGGTGCGCTGAAAAGGTACGGCGTTGTGACGGCGGCGTATTTTTCAACCATAGTCTGCACGTTTTCGGGCGCAAGCACGCCGCTGTAAAGCGTTTTTATGCGCTCGTCAAGCATTTTGCGGTAGTTTTCGTTTTTCAAAACGCGGTTGAAAAGTACATTTCCTCAGTAGTTTGAAATTCCGTATTCCCACCCGCGCGCCGTCGAGTTTCCACGCACAAGCCGCGTCGTCTGCTCTAAAGCGCCGTCGTTGTCCCAACTCCAAAAATACCATTTTTCACTGTTGAGCGGGCTGTAAATGTACACGTTTCGGCTTTGAGTGTCGATGTTGCCCATGAGGATGTGAAACGCCATCCACGTGAGCATATTGTCCATGTCAAAATATTTGCCGCAAACGTCCTCGATTGGCATTGAGTAGTTGTTCACATCGTCAAGCATATCAATGAGTTTTGTGTGGTCGTCGTTGCCTTTTATTTCAAGCAGCTCCTCAAACGCCTTTTTGTCGTAGCTCTCCTCGCTTTTCAGCTTTATGACATCGGCATAGCGGAAAAATTCAAAATAGTTTATCTTGTAAAGTTGGCCGTTAGTGTCCATGCCGTGAGCCGCGAGCGCTGTTTTATTTGGCTGCTCAACTTGAGTGTAAAATCCATAATCCGTAAATGCATCAGCCTCGTCGCGCGTCTCGTCCTTTACATATAAATGCACAAACTGCGTTTGCAGGCTTAACATTTGGGGTATCTGCGCCATTAGGTCAAAGCACAGCTTATTGCGAAGGCGCAAGGAGTCGAGCATGTGCCTGTTAAGCGCGATTGTCGTCTGCCCTGCGAGCGAGCCGGCGTCTTTTTTTATCTCAATTTTATAGTTTTTTTGTGCATATTTTGAGGAGGTTTGTCCGCGTATCTGCACGGTGGCGTTGGGCGTTGTCAGCCCATAGCCAAAGCCGCCCGCTAAGGGGCCGTTTTCGTCGCCCTCCTGCAAAATCGCCTCCACTTTGTATCTGTCAACGCCCATGCGCTCGTAGTCAAAGACGGAATATGAGTTTATCTCGCCCCACGAGTGGTTTGTGTTTTCACCGTCGTTTCCGCGCCGCACGGTTAAGTAAAGCGTTTTGACGGCAAGGTTGCTGTCGTCGTTTTTATAAAGCAGTTTTTTGTCTGTAATAATCTCGCTTTGCTCCTGCTTTGGCACAGAGATTGTCGCTGTTGAGGAAGAAGCGACCTCGTTTGCTCCGCATGAGGTCATTATTGCGCATATTAAAAAGACAGCGCATATTTTTAGATGTTTCAAGCATTTTCTCCTTTCGCGTGCAGCATGCTTTTTTCGCTGCACAAAAGATGATAGGGCAGGGCAGAGGTGTATTTTATAAGCCGCACTGCCGCGCAAAGCGCAAACGCGCCCGCGCCGAGCGCAAAGCCGTCGCCGTAATATTCCGCCTGCATAAAAAGCGAGGCGAGCGTCGCCGCAATGCTCACAGCGGCAAACACGCCGCAGCAGATGAGCGCACCTTGATTATCGCAAAAATAAAGCAGCGACAGCATCAGCATATTGCCTATCGCGTACAGCCCGTACCCGACGCAAAGTATGCGAAATGTGCCGAGCCCCGCGTCCGAAAAGCCGAGCGGAAGCGCCTTTAACACAGCGCTGCCGAAAACTATAAACAGCACCGTGCAAAAAAGCTGACGCATGGCAGAATATCGTATCTCCCGCGCGAGCACAGACAGCATTTCGCGCCCCGCAGGCTCGATGTCCGTTATAGCGCCGCCGCCGTTGTAAAGCGCGTAGTAGGTGCGGTATTTCGGGTAAAAATTTACTTCGACAGCCACAACATAGTTTACCGTTGTTATGAGCACCGACAAAAACGCGAACACCGCCGCCATGTCGTAGTCTGCACAGTGGTAAAAAATGCCCTTTATCTGCTCGCCACGCGGCGAAAACCACATCATCACTATGTGTGCAAAAAGTCCGATATTTAAAAGAAACCCGCATGGCGCAAGCTGCGGATATTCGCGTCGCGCGCGCAAAAACTGATACGGGTCTTCGCCAGAATACGGAAAGAGCTTTAATAGTATCCACAAATATCTGAGCAGCATTATGCCGTAGCCGAGCACGACTGAAAACAAAAGGCACGGCAGAGGGTCAAGGTGCAAAACAAGCGTCAGCACAGCGCCGGTGCCCATTGCTATGGCAAGCGACGCGGCGAAGGCGGTGAGTATTTGACGGTAGTTTTTAACGGCTGTCAGATACGCTATCTCTGTCCACACAAAAACGCTCTCGCAAAAAAGCGAAAGGCATAAAACGCGGCAAAATAGAGAGACAGGCGCAAATAAAAGGAAAATCCCGTATAAAACGCCGCCTATCGCGATAGCTATGCACGTGCTGCCGAGCAGAGAGGCCATCACGCGCTCGGGGCTCTTTGCAAATATCATGTCGGACACATACCGCGTCACAAGCAGCGAAAATGCCCCGCTGACAGTCAAAGCCACGAGCAGGCTGATTGTTATGCACGCGTTTAAAAGCTCGCGTGTTTCAAGCGCCGCGCCCGCTAATTGCGCTATAAATGCCGCGCAAAACAGCAGCGCCATGCCGAGCAGCATAGGCCCGCAGCAGATAATCGCCGCATAGCCATATGCATACGCGCCCGCAAACACGCCCTTGCGCGCAAACAGCTTTTTGAGTTCAAAGCCTATTCCTGCCATTTCTCACACACCTCCGTATATAGGGACGCATATTTTTCTATCATTGCTCTGTGGCGGTAAAGCGTGTGCGCACGCCGCTGCCCCGCCTCGCCGAGCGCGTTTAAATCGTCGTCGCACATTTCAAGCAGCGCCGCGCCCGCGCAGGAAACAGGTATCGACAGCGCCTCGTCGAGAAATATTTCGTGTATCTCCTTGACGTTAGTCGGCATGGTATACTTATACTTGCCGCGCAGAGCACTGTCGGCGCCAATTGTCCACAGCACAAACTCATGCTGCGGCATACCCTCGATGTACTGCTGTGCCCACGACGAAACGCCGCCTGTCACGTAGGGGTAGCACCCCTCAAAAATCATACATATTCTCAATAGCAGCCTCTCTTGTCGTATTACAAATTTATCGTCACATGTGCGCTTGTCGCGTGCAGCAGATACAGCCCGTCGGCGACCTTTGTCAAGTCTCCGCCGTCAACGCTTTTCGGCTTGCCGCCTTCTATGCGCACAAGCAGATATGTCTCGTCGTAAAAGTTTGTTATGCCGATATACATATGCTCGTCGTCGACGCTCTGCGACACCTCGGCGTAGTAATATCTCTGCACAGCGCCCATCTCCTCGCTGCCTGTCTGCTTGCGCAAAGCGGGCGCTTCGTTTTCGAGAAATTCGATATATTCTTCGTATTTGCCGCGCAGATACGTCCACCCGCTTGTCGCGCCGCGATCCTCGTCAAGCAGGTCGTCGGGGTGGATAAAATGTGAATTTACATATCTGAAATTTAGCTCCGACACAAGCGCAAGGCGCATATAATCAGTCAGCTCCGCGCCCGAAACTATGCGCGGCATCTCAATTATGCCGTCGTCCGCGACGGTGAAGCTTTGCGCGTAGCCGCAGCCTGTTTTAAAATAGAGGCTCGCTATCGCGCGTATCTGCGGCAGCGTTGTCGTTATGGCCTCGCGTCCCTCGTCTGAAAGTATGTTCGACGGTGGAATATACACACACACTCTGCTCTCGGGGAAAAGCTCTGTCTCAAGGCTGTACGCCTCTTTTAGCGCCGCCTGCATATCCTCGGTGCTGCGCCATTTGCGGTAATTTTCCTCGCCGTTATAGTCAAAGCTATCCGTCACGAGCGGCATATGGTTATAGCCGTGCAGCGAAAGCTCGCCGCCTATTTTCAAAAGCTCGCTGCCGAAAAAGTTAAAGCGGCCGGTGTCGGAATTTCTGTAAAACGGCGGCTCTATGTTGTCGCTGTAATTTTCAATAAACGCGCCTGTGTATTTTATGCCGTATTTTTTTGCGAGCGCGGAGATATCAGTCCACCACACATTTGTGTAAAAGCTTGATATCGACCGCCCAAACTCCTTTTCAATATATTCTCCGTTGCCCGCGGGCACAGGGGAAGGGAAGTCGTCGAGGTAAAATGTGGACGAATTTATCACAGGATACGCGCAGGTTTTGCACGCAAAGGTGTACGCCGCCGCGTAAAGCCCGCGCGTGGCTTCATTTGAAAAGCCGAGGTTCATCACGACAAATCTGCCGTCGCCGTAGTCTGTGTCCCAAAGTATCGGCATTGGGTCGTCGGCGTCTGTCGATATATGCACGCGGCAGCTTTTGTCAAGGCGCACAGCCATGCTCGACGGAAAAGCGTTCTCTATCGCAAAGCTGTTTCCGCCGCCTATAAGCGTGTCATCAAGCTTTATTTTTTCGGGCGTTATATAAGAAAAATCAGTCTCAACAACGCCGAGCCGCTGCATCAAAACATTTGTCACAGGCTGATTTTCAAGCGTGGCTGAAAACAAAACGCTGCCGCCGCTTTTTACCCAGTCGCAAAGCCTCTCAACGTCGTCTGACATCGAGCGCAGCCCAGGCATAGTTATTATCACAGTGCTGTAGCCGTTTGCGCTCACGCCGCTTTTTGCGGTGTCAAGCTCGTCGTACGGCGCGTCCATCGCGTCTAGGATGATGCGCCACTGCTCAAGCTGAAGCAAGCTCTCAGCGTCCTTGCTGTTATAGACAAGCAGACATGTGCTCTTTTCTTTTTTTGCAGCCTGAACAGATAAATTATCAAGATATGTGCTCTGCGTCGTTATCGCCGTGGGGTTCGCCGCCGCGCCCGCGTGCTCGGCAAGCACAAGCAGCATCACAGCGCCGTAGAGCGCAAAGATGTAAAATATGCGTATAAATGCGTTTTTGCTTTTTAACATTTCCAAAACTCCAGTACTTTTTGCTGCTTTTGCGTCAGATAAACGTCGCTCTCCTGCGCAAAGGCTATGCACCTTGCAAGCGCCGCGCCGTCTTTTTTAGCAAAGCAAAGGCGTATGGCGCAAATTATATAGCTGCCATACGGATACGCCCTAGCCGCAGCCCGCCGCGAGATAAAACACAAACGGCAGCCAGTTTTCGGGGTTGTAAAATATGACAGCCGCGCTTGTGCCCTCAAATATGCGCCGTGCAAAATACGCCGCGCACGCCAAAAATGCCGCGTAGCTGCCGCCGAGCAAGCCGTAAACACTGCCGCCCACAGACGCAAATAAAAGCCTGAAATCCGAAAATGAAAGCTCGCCGGATTTCTCGGTAGCGGTGATTATTATTTCAAATATCGCAAACAGCACCGTTATGCCCGCCACATGTAAAAACGTAGGCTTGCCGAGCCGTTTTATAAACGCAATCAAACGTCCGAAGCGAGAGGTGCGGCTGCCGCCCTCGGCCTTTACGCTCTGCTCATACATGTCGTTTACGTCCTCGGCGAGCACGCTGCGCTCAAATATGCCGTACCTCGCCATAGCGGGGTTTTCGCTCACGGGTGGTATGCACGCAAGTGTCTGTGCGCCGTCCACCTCAAACTGCGTATCGCACGAGCCGCACGCCTTAAACAGCGCCGCAAGCACCTCAGCGCTGCATTTAAAGCCGCCGGACGCATAAAATTCCCCGCCGCCGTTCGCGTCAAGCGCACGCAGCAAAAGCGTGGCAAAATCATCCGCGCCGATAAACGCAAGCCTATCCTGCTTTGCGTTGCCAAGCGCCGCCTGCCCCTTTGCAAGGCAGCTCATGTATTTGTCAAGCGGCGGGCACGAGTGTGCGGTTGATAACCGCCTGCACCTCGCTCTCAAAGCCTGTGTAATCTGTGTGCAGCGCGGCGTAAATTATGTGCTTGACGCCGTTTTTTCTGCACAGAGCGTCAAACTCGCGCAGCTTGTCGGCCTCGTCACATTCAAGCCGCGCGCCGTATAATGTCGGCGAAATAAACACCGCTGCACCGTATATATGCGAGGTCAGCAGCCGTGTTAGTTTATCTTCGTTTTTGTCTATCTCAAGCAATGTAAGCTTATATTCTTCTTTTAGCGCACTTTGCGCCGTTTGCGGCAAAAAGCCGCAGCCTGTTATTAAAAGCCGCAACGGTAAAGCCCCCTATTTTTTATGTTTTTAACAGTATATATCATATAAATGGAAAAATATGCCAAACACTGTCGTATTGTTTATTGACGCTGTGCAAATTCGTGATATTATGTAAGCATAGTGCAATATAATATTATAAAAACACATGGAGAGCTTACATTGAAAAGGTTTGTTGTAATTTTAGCTGTCTTATTATTGGGGGTGCTTTTTCTGCTTTTATTTGGCGAAAATAAATATTTTGAAAAACAAACTGTGACGGATAACCCCGCTGCAGGCTTTGCGCCGTCGGCAAGCTACACCTCGGCGGCACAAAACGAGCAGCTTGTCTACGCCGAAATAAGATGGAGCGACTTTGAACCCGCAGAGGGTGAATATGATTTCGCGTCGCTTGAAAGTAAATATAATTTTGACACATGGCGCAAAGCGGGCAAGCATCTTGTGCTTCGTTTTGTGTGCGACGTGCCGTCAAGCGATGCTCACATGGATATCCCGCAATGGCTTTATGACAAGACAGCCGACGGCGAATATTATGACATTTCCTATGGCAAGGGCTACGCCCCTGATTATTCAAACGAATATGTAATCGCCGCCCACGCAAGGGCCATAGCCGCGCTCGGAGAATACATGAGCCGCGATAATTTCTGCCTTTATGTCGAGCTTGGCAGCCTCGGGCATTGGGGCGAATGGCACGTAAAAACAGGCGAGGGATTGCCGCCAATTCCAAACGAGGACATATGCGAGCAATATGTAAAGCCGTATGTCGACAGCTTTAAAACCGCAAAGCTTCTCATGCGCCGCCCTTTTTCGTTTGTCAAAAAATACGGAATGGGCGTTTACAACGACATGACAGGCGAGGCGGAGTCGACAAACGAGTGGCTTGATTGGATAAAAAACGGCGGCATATACGAGCAGTCAATCATACCGCAAACGCTCGCGGCAATGCCGAATATATACGACACAGCGCCCGTCGGTGGAGAATTTACAAGCTCAATTCCGCTTGAGACAATGCTCGGGGAAGATTTAAACAAAACCCTCGCATTAATAAAAGCGTCCCGCATGACGTTTATAGGCCCCATGTGCCCGCACAGCGAGACAAATCAGGATGCAAACGCCGTCGCGCAGATAAAAGCGCAGCTTGGCTATCAGTACCGCGTGTCAAAGCTCAATAAGCGGGGCGATAAATACACGCTTACGCTAGTCAACGACGGAGCTGCGCCGCTTTATTGGGACTGGGACGTGTATCTATATTCACTAAACGAAAACGGCGAAATAGTTGGCGCACAAAAGCTCGACGTTAAGCTCTCACAATTGACAAGCGGCAAAAAAATAAACGTAACCGCAAAAATAGACGGCGATACCATAGGTATAGGCGTCGTCGACCCGCTGACGAACGCCCCAGCGGTGGAATTTTCAATGAATTGCCGCAAAACAGGAAAAATATCTGTAATTTATGAAAAATAGTATTGACATTATACCTTGTATAGCCCTTACACTAAGGCTAAAGGAGGCATTGCTATGACTATAAAAGACGTAATGCTAATCACAGGTATATCAAAACAGAACATAAGATTTTACGAAAAAGAGGGCTTGCTTGCGCCTGACCGCAACAGGCAAAACGGCTATCGCGAATATACAAACGAGGACGTCGACCGCCTCAACGAGATAAAGCTGTACCGCAAGCTCGACATATCCCTTAGCGATATAAAGGCGATTATCACAGGCGAAATGAAGCTGGACGACTGCATGACAAAATATTCCGACTTCATAACCATGCGCATGAAGCAGCTTGACCACGCGCGCAAAATGTGCGACGAGGTGAAGGAAGAATATGCTCACTACAGCAGAATAAACGTTCCCGAAAAGCTCGAAAAAATAGAGCGCCTTGAAAGCGAAGGCGAGCGCTTTGCCAATATAATGACGGACTTCATAACAAAGGCAAAGGGCTGCATGAGCGGATATTTTCCGAAAGCTGTGTTTTTCTTTGAACCGCACGAGCCTATTATGACAAAGGAAGATTTCACAAAAGAGCTTAAAAGATACGGCGAGCAAAACGACATGAAGCTAGAGATGGTGAGCGAAAGCATGGCGCCAATTTTCGTCGCGGACGACGTTGTTTACATGGCACAGCTTGAGCTGCCGCGCATAGGCTTAACACGCTTGCCGATATATGTCGGCTATGCGCAAACCTTGGGATTTAAGTTTGTTTATATATATAAATATGCCGATATAAACAGATGAAAAAGCCGTGTTTATGGTTTAAAATCATAAACACGGCTTAAATTTATATTGTATAACAGCATAAAAAGTAGTATTATTGAAAAGTAATTAATCCTAGATAAAAAAGGAGTAACAAACTATGGGAAAATATTTTGGCACGGATGGCTTTCGAGGGGAAGCCAACAAAACACTTACCGTAGAGCACGCCTATAAAGTAGGACGTTTCATGGGCTGGTATTATCAGCAAAATCAAGCAGAGCCTCACCGCGTAAAGGTCGTCATCGGCAAGGACACGCGCCTTTCAAGCTATATGTTTGAGTACGCTCTCGCCGCAGGCTTAACAGCGTCGGGCGCGGACGGCTATCTTCTTCACGTCACAACAACTCCGTCAGTCTCCTACGTCACACGCACAGAGGATTTTGACTGCGGCATCATGATTTCAGCAAGCCATAACCCGTACTATGACAACGGCATAAAGCTGATAAGCGCCTCGGGCGAAAAGATGGATGAGGATACTATCGCCCTCATCGAGGCCTACATCGACGGTTGCCTTACGCTAAACGACGTCGAGTATAACGCAGGCCACGACATAGCATTCGCGACAGGTGACAGCATAGGCCGCACAGTAGACTATGTGTCGGGGCGCAACCGCTATGTCGGCTACCTCATCAGCCTTGCCGTGCGCTCATATAAGGATAAGCGCGTCGGGCTCGACTGCGCAAACGGCAGCGCGTGGATGATAGCCAAAAATGTTTTCGACGCGCTCGGCGCAAAAACTTACGTCATAAACAACGCCCCCAACGGCACAAATATCAACAACAACGCCGGCAGCACGCACATCGAAGGCTTGCAAAAGTTCGTCGTAGAAAACAAGCTCGATGTCGGCTTTGCATTTGACGGCGACGCCGACCGCTGCCTTGCCGTCGATGAAAACGGCAACGTGATAAACGGCGACCAGCTTATGTATGTCTACGGCTGCTACATGAAGGAGCGCGGACACCTCGCAAACAACAAAATCGTCACGACAGTAATGTCAAACTTCGGACTTTACAAGGCGCTCGACAAAGCGGGCATTGAGTACGAAAAAACGGCTGTCGGCGACAAATATGTATATGAAAACATGGTTCAAAACGGCCACCGCATAGGGGGCGAGCAGTCAGGTCACATCATTTTGAGCAAATATGAGACGACAGGCGACGGCATTGTCACAAGCATAAAGATAATGGACGCTATGCTCGGCAAAAAAATGACGCTCGGCGAGCTTGCAAAGCCATGCAAAATGTATCCGCAGGTGCTTGTCAATCTGCGCGTAAAATCAAAGCCCGAAGCACAGCAGGACCCAGACGTTCAGGTGGCTGTCGCGGCTGTTGCTGAAAAGCTTGGCGACACAGGGCGTATTCTTGTGCGTGAAAGCGGCACAGAGCCTGTTATCCGCGTCATGGTCGAGGCCGAGACGCAGGATATCTGCCAAAAATACGTCGATGAGGTCATTGCGGTCATCAAGGCTAAGGGTCACGAGGCATAAAATGAACACACAGCTTGAAGCCCTCATTGCAAAAAGCAGCAAAATAGTGTTTTTTGGCGGCGCGGGCGTTTCAACAGAGAGCGGCATACCGGATTTTCGCAGTCAAGACGGTTTATATAATCAACAATACGATTATCCGCCCGAGGAAATCTTAAGCCACAGCTTTTTCATAAGAAATCAAGCGGAGTTTTACCGCTTTTACCGTGATAAGCTAATCGTGAAAAATGCACAGCCAAACGCCGCGCATATGCGCCTTGCAAAGCTTGAACGCGAGGGAAAGCTGCTTGCTGTAATAACGCAGAACATTGACGGCTTGCACCAAATGGCGGGCAGCAAAAACGTGCTTGAGCTTCACGGCAGCACACTGCGAAATTATTGCACAAAATGCGGTAAATTTTACGATGTAGATTTTATCGCAAGCAGCGCAGAAGTGCCTAAATGCACCGTCTGCGGTGGAATTGTAAAGCCCGATGTAGTGCTTTACGAGGAAGGGCTTGACGAGGCGGTGCTTCAAAAATCGGTTGATGCGATAAGAAGCGCAGACCTTCTTATAGTTGGCGGCACCTCGCTTGCGGTTTATCCCGCGGCGGGGCTGCTTCGCTATTACCACGGCAGAAAGCTTGTTGTCATAAACAAAACAAAAACGCCCGCCGACGACGCGGCAACGCTTATAATTCATGAGCCTATCGGCGACGTACTGTGCGAAAAATAAAACGATATATTACACAAATATTACAGCTATTTTTCAGCAGCTTTTTATTTTCACTTTACAATTATTTCATATTTTGTACTCTTGAATGTGCTATACTATAAAAAGCGGATGCATTAAAAACAAAGGAGTACATTTCATGAATCTTCTTTTCTTCATAACGCCAAAGGTTGACGTAGCATATCTCGAGGACAATTTCACGCTGCGTCAGGCACTTGAAAAGATGGAATATCACCGTTATTCCTCAATCCCAATTCTCAACAGCCGAGGCGAGTATGTCGGCACTATCACGGAGGGCGATTTGCTGTGGTTTATAAAGCAAAACAGCAATCTCACGCTTCAAAACGCCGAGGATTTGCCGCTTATGAGCGTTCCTCGCAAGCGAGATTTCAAATGTGTATCGGCGGACACAAGCATGGATGAGCTTGTCAACGCCGCCATGACGCAAAATTTCGTGCCGGTAATCGACGGCAAAAACAGCTTTATCGGTATTGTGAAACGCAACAGCATAATAAAATATTGCTACGAAAAAGCACAGCGCGCCACTCAAAGCGTCAGTGTGAGCCGATAAAAATGGCAAAAGCCGGGCAGTAAAGCTATAAAATTTACTGCTCGGCTAATTTTTTTACTTTTATGTCAAATTATGCTTGACATTTTGACGGGTGTATAGTATCATAATTAAGCAACATTTCCTAAAGAGGCTGTCATGCGCCTATAGCTCAGGTGGATAGAGCAACTGCCTTCTAAGCAGTAGGCCAGGGGTTCGAGTCCCTTTGGGCGCACCATATATGGTGGGTATAGTTCAGCTGGTTAGAGCGCCAGATTGTGGTTCTGGATGTCGTGGGTTCGAATCCCACTACCCACCCCATATAAACAGCAAACACTCCACGGTGTTTGCTGTTTTCATAGTGGGCTGTCGCCAAGTGGTAAGGCACGGGACTTTGACTCCCGCATTCGCTGGTTCGAGTCCAGCCAGCCCAACCAACACCTGCGGTGGGGCAATATGTCCCCATCGCATTTGTTTTATAATTTAGTGACGTTTCCTTTGTATTTTTGGGCAAAAGGGAAGTCACACCACCTGCGGTGGGGCAATATGTCCCCAGCGCTTTTTTATTTGGCAGGTTTATTAAAACTTTTACTAAAACTGCTCAAATACCATTGCAAAACGATTACGCTTGTGATAAAATATAAACATGCTTCACGAAGAAGCACTGCTGTGCATGAGGTATGGCGCAAAGTCGAGCGAATAAACAATATATAATAGTTGCCACGAAGGTGATGCTGTCTTTTGAAAAAGGCATATTCTTTCGCGGCAATTTTAAATTATTGGAGGATTTTCATTATGCATATGGCAGATGCTCTCTTGTCGCCGATAGTCGGCGGCGCAATGTGTGCCGTCAGCGCGGGCGCGCTCGCTTATTCGGCGGCAAAAATCAAAAAGGACGAGCTTTGCGAAAAAAAGCTGCCCATAATGGCAATTTCGGGCGCTTTCGTTTTCGCGGCACAGATGATAAATTTCACAATCCCCGGCACAGGTTCAAGCGGGCACATCGGAGGCGGCATACTGCTTGCGGCCATGCTCGGCGGCTTTCCGGCACTTCTCACCATATCGGCGGTGCTCATAATTCAGTGCCTTTTCTTTGCGGACGGCGGGCTTTTGGCACTCTGCTGCAACATATTTAATATGGGTGTTATACCGTGCCTTTTCATCTATCCGCTCATTTTTAAGCCGCTCACTAAAAAAGGCTTTAACGCAAAAAATATTTCCCTCGCGGCTGTAATCGGCGTTGTTGTGGCACTTCAATTAGGCGCGTTCGGCGTTGTGCTTGAAACGCTTGCGTCCGGCATAACGCAATTACCGTTTGGCGCATTTTTGCTTGCCATGCAGCCGATACACCTCGCGATAGGCGTTGTAGAGGGCATTGTCACGGCTGCGGTGCTGTGCTTTGTATACAAAATGCGCCCCGAAATACTAAACAGCACGCGCTCGCGCACCGCTATTTCAAGCGGTGTCAATATGCGCAAAATAATAGTTTCGCTCGCTGTAATCACGGTTCTTGTCGGCGGAGGCTTGTCGCTTTTCGCGTCCGCATATCCTGACGGGCTTGAATGGTCGATGGAAAAGGTCGCGGGCACAACAGAGCTTGAAGCGTCGGGCGAAGTTCATGAGACAGCCGAAAAAGCGCAGGAAGCAACAGCATTTATGCCCGATTACGATTTTAAAGACGCAAACGGCAGCGGCACAAGCGTCGCAGGCATAGTCGGCGTGTGCATCACCTTCGCCCTCGCAGGCGGCGCGGGGCTTATAATTTCAAAGCTTAAAAAGAAAAATAAATCGTAGAGCACAGCTAATGCGGGAAGGATGCCCCTTCCCCTACAACATTTTCAAAGTGAGCTTGTAGGAGAGGCGTTTTGCCTCCCGAGCAAGTATAATTTTACAAAAGGAGGCGGTGCAGATGGCGGATATGCGTGCAAAAATGAGCGAGCTTTACTCTCTCGAACAGCTATCCTCGCAAAAAAGCAGCATACACGCCCTGCACCCGCTCTCAAAAATAATCGCGACGCTAACATATATAATCTGCGTTGTGTCGCTTGACGGCTACAGCTTTTCGCAGCTTGCGCCGTTTGTATTTTATCCTGTTATCGTCATTGCGCTTGCGGATATCCCATACTCCATGATTTGGCGGCGCGCGCTTGTCGCACTGCCTTTTTGTGCGTTTGCGGGGCTTTCTAATGTGATTTTCGTGCGCGAAACAGCGTTTTACATAGGCAGCTTGCCTGTCAGCTTTGGGGCAATATCGTTTTTTACAATAATTTTTCGCACACTGCTATGCGTTTCGGCGGTGCTTATTCTCGTTGCTGTCACACCATTTGCACAGCTTACGGCGCAGCTAAGGCGTATGCATGTGCCTCAAATGCTCATAAGCGTTTTTGAAATGACGTACCGCTACATCGGCACGCTTGTGAATGAAGCCTACTCGATGTCAACAGCCTACAAGCTTCGCGCGGGCGACAAAAAAGGCGTGCAGATGAAGGATATGGGCAGCTTTGCAGGTCAGCTTTTGCTTCGCAGCTTTGACCGTGCCGAGCGCGTGTACGCCGCCATGAAATGTCGCGGATACGCCATGCGCGACGCGCTTTTGAAGCCGCTCCCGCTTAAGAAAAATGACTATATTTTCACGGCCGCTGTGTGTTTGTCGTGCGTGCTTTTTCGCGCTGTCGATGTACAGCAAATGCTCACCGATGTGCTTGGGAGAATGATGTAATGCTTGAAATAAAAAATCTTTTTGTCGAATACCCTGATAAAACTAGCGTTGTAAACGACTTTTCGCTTACGGTAAAAGACGGCGAAAGCGTTGCACTCGTAGGCGCAAACGGAGCGGGTAAAACGTCGCTCATAATGGCGCTCGTCGGCATTTTGCCGTCAAAAGGTGAGGTTATTGCCGATGAAATAACGCTCTCTAAAAACACGGAAAATGATATACGCCAAAAAATAGGCGTAGTGTTTCAAAACCCCGACGACCAGCTTTTTATGCCGACAATTTACGACGACATAGCCTTCGGCCCGCGCAACATGGGGCTTGACGAGGAGACGGTCAAGCGCCGCGTAAACGACAGCTTATCGCGTTTAAATATCGCGCATTTAGCCGAAAAAACACCACTTAAAATGTCCGGCGGCGAAAAACGCATGGCGGCAATCGCCACAGTGCTCGCCATGCGCTCGCCTATAATGCTAATGGACGAGCCGACAGCGTATCTTGACCCGCGTGCACGCCGTAGCCTTATCCGCACGGTCAACAGCTTTCCGCACACGCGCCTTATAGCGACTCACGATCTGCTTTTTGCCGCCGAAACGTGCGATAGAACAGTGCTCATCAAAAACGGCGCAGTGCTCGCGGACGGCAAATCGGAGAACCTGCTTTACGATGAAAAGCTAATGGAGGATTGCGGCGTCGAGGCAATCGGCGTATACGATAGGGGAGTGAAATTATGAATTTAGAAGAGTTTTTCAAAGAAAATTCGCGCGTTGCACTGGGTTTTTCGGGCGGTGTTGACTCGTCATATCTGCTTTACGCCGCGCTAAAATACGGCGCAAATGTGCACGCCTATTACATAAAAACCTGCTTTCAGCCGCAGTTTGAATACGACGACGCAATGCGCATGGCAAAGCTGCTCGGCGCAAATGTAACGGTGCTCAACCTCGACGCTCTCGCGGACGAAAACGTGGTAAAAAACCCTAAAAATAGGTGCTATTACTGCAAAATATCGCTGTTCACGGCACTTAAAAAAGCGGCGCTTGCCGATGGCTTTACGGTGCTTTTAGACGGCACAAACGCCTCGGACGATGCTGACGACAGACCCGGCATGAAGGCGCTGCAAGAGCTAAAGGTGTTGTCTCCGCTGCGCGAATGCGGGCTTACAAAGAGCAAAATTCGGGAACTTTCAAAGGCGGCGGGGCTTTTCACCTGGGACAAGCCCGCCTACGCCTGCCTAGCCACGCGCATACCGACAAACACGCCGCTCGATGCCGAAACGCTTTTAAAGGTAGAGCGCTCCGAACAGGCGCTTATGGACATGGGCTTTTCGGATTTCCGCGTCCGCGTTTTCAACAAAGCAGCCCGCATACAGCTTTTGCCCGAACAGCTAATAAACGCCGCCGAGCGTGCTACCGAAATTCGTCATGCGCTTGAGCCTTATTTTGATGTGATATTGTTTGACACTATGTGTCGCTGACCTACCTCATCCGTCGCTCCTTCGTCGCGCCAGCTTCTCCCGAGGGAGAAGGCTTCCCCTTGAGGGGAAGCTGTCGCCCGCAGGCGACTGATGAGGTGAATAGCTACAACGCATTTTTAAAAGGAGACACAAAATGGACAATATAAGAAAGCTTCTCGCGGGCGTTGCCGACGGCTCTGTTTCGGCGGACGACGCGCTTTTACAGCTTAAAATGCAGCCGTTTGAGGATCTCGGATTTGCCAAACCCGACTATCACCGAGCACTGCGCCAGGGTACGCCGGAGGTCATTTACGGCGCGGGCAAAACGCCGCAGCAGATTGCAGATATTGCCGCTTCAATGCTGTCTCACGGCCAAAAAACAGTGCTTGTAACGCGCCTTTTGCCCGAAAATGCTAAGGTAGTCGGAGAGAAAATAGCACTCGATTACCGCGAAATGGGGCACATCGGAATAATCGGCGAAATGCCAAAACCTGACTGCAAGGGCAAAATAGTCGTCGCAACAGGCGGCACAAGCGATATGCCAGTCGCTGAAGAAGCCGCGCTGACAGCCGAGGTGCTCGGAAATGAAGTCGTGCGGCTCTACGACGTCGGCGTGGCGGGCATACACCGGCTGTTGAGCAAAATGGACGTTATAATGTCTGCAAGCGTCATAATCGCTATCGCGGGCATGGAGGGCGCGCTCGCAAGCGTCATAGGCGGCCTTGCCGACTGCCCTGTGCTCGCCGTGCCGACAAGCGTGGGCTACGGCGCGTCGTTCGGAGGCGTTTCGGCGCTGCTGTCAATGCTCAATTCCTGCGCAAGCGGCGTTAGCGTCGTCAATATCGACAACGGCTTCGGCGCGGCATATCAGGCGAGCATGATAAATCACAAAGGAGCATAACATCATGAAAACACTTTATTTTGAATGCAACATGGGCGCGGCGGGCGATATGCTCACAGCCGCCTTGCTAGAGCTCTTGCCAAACAAGGATGAATTTGTCGAAAAACTCAACGCGCTAGGCATACACGGCATAAAATACGAAGCCGTCAAGACTGAAAAATGCGGCATAACAGGCACGCATATGAACGTGACTTATAACGGCGAAGCCGAACACGAGCATCATCATGAACACGAGCATGACCATCATCACCATTCGGGAATGCACGAAATTGAGCATATCGTCAGCCATCTAAACGTTTCCAAAAAGGTGAGGACAGATATCCTCGCGGTTTACGACCTCATAGCGCAGGCTGAGAGCACCGTGCACGGCAGGCCTGTCACCGAGATACACTTTCATGAGGTCGGCACAATGGACGCGATAGCGGACGTCACAGCCGTGTGTATGCTTATTGAAGCCATAGCGCCAGATAAAATAGAAGCGTCGCCGATACACGTCGGCAGTGGCAGTGTAAAATGCGCACATGGCATATTGCCTGTGCCTGCACCCGCCACAGAGCGTCTTTTGCGCGGCATACCGATATACGGTGGCGCTGTAAAGGGCGAGCTTTGCACACCGACAGGCGCGGCGATTTTGCGCCATTTCGTCACGCATTTCGGTGATATGCCTGTGATGAGCGTCGAAAAAACAGGCTGCGGCATGGGTCAAAAGGATTTTGAAGCCGCAAACTGCGTGCGTGCAATGTTAGGAGAGCAGCAGGGAAGCCGAGACAGCATAGTTGAGCTTTGCTGCAACCTCGACGACATGACCCCCGAAGCGCTAGGATTTGCACAGGAGCGCATTTTTGAAGCGGGCGCGGCGGACGTTTTCACAGCGCCTATATATATGAAGAAAAGCCGCCCCGCCGTGCTTCTCACGTGCCTTTGCGCGCAGGAGAAAAAAGACAGCGTCGTCAGCGCAATTTTCAAATATACAACAACAATCGGTATACGCGAAACTTTGTGCGAGCGCTATGTGCTTGACCGAAAAGAGCAGACAGTCGCCACAAAATACGGCGATATCCGCGTCAAATATTCGTCAGGTCACGGTGTAAACCGCGCAAAGCCAGAGTACGACGATGTCGCCGCGGCAGCCAAAGCCGCGGGAGTTTCAATAGGCGAAATTGTCAAGGAAATAAAATAATACAAAAATGTATATTTTTTGCAAAAAACGCTTGACTTAATGTATGTTTATGTGGTAATATATATCTCGCGGCACTGATAACGGAGCCGCGAATATGCGAGGGTGGCGGAATCGGCAGACGCGCACGTTTGAGGGGCGTGTGATTTTATCATGCGAGTTCAAGTCTCGTCTCTCGCACCAAAACAAAATGGCGAAAAAGATGTCATCGGCATTTCTGCCGATGACATCGCCATTTATAGGACTTTTTAGGCAGAGATACCCCCGTTCAAAAACGCATCGTTTTTGGGGATATCATCTGCCTTTTTTATTGCCTTCGGTGTATTCAAACTTTCATCTTCCCATTTCCCTGCAAAAATCAAGAAATACAATTAAAAAAGTGAACGCAAAGAGCGGTCGAATTTGAGGAAACACTCCTCGATTTGACTGCTCTTTTTTTGTTTACGGAAAGGTGAAGAGATGACAATACGCTTCAAACGCAACCGTTCTCCCGCTTGCTATTACGAAATGCCGCCAAGCGAATTTCAAAAGCCGGAGCCAGCGCGACATCCTCGCGGCCCATATGAAAGCTGTGGCAAATGCCCCTATGCCTCCCACGGCTTTATTTGCCACTCCTCCCCCGGAGACTGCCTCAGAACCGATATGGAAAAAATCAACCGCAGACAAAAAGCGAATCGTTCAGAAACGCTGCATACAAAATAAAGGAGGGCACCAATGCAATCTCGAGCAGTTTTAAGCAATGCACAGCACCCCGAATATGGTGTAGTCACCATACCATTCCCGATTCCGGCAGAGCAGTATGATGAGATCATCGAAATGCTGGGAGCGTTAGAAATCGGCGACCCGCTGAAGCGTGATTGCCATGTGGACAATATCTCCGAGGACTGGCCGGTTCTCAAGCGGCTGGAAAATGCCGCTGTGAATGTCGATGAGCTGGACTATCTCGCCAAACGGCTTGACAGCTTTTCTGTGGGAGAAGATGACCAGTTCCAAGGTATGGCCGCAAAGCTGGGCATCACCGATATGACAGATCTCATCAACTTTACTTTCTGCTGCCAGCAGGCCACCGTCATTGCAGACTTTTCCGATTTGGATAAGGTCGGGCATGACCATGCTATGAATCTAAACGGCGGCGCAATGGCAATGGATGCATACAAAAATTTGGATGGCCGAAAAGCAGCGCTGAAGCTGATCAAACAGGAAGCAGGAACCATCACCCCCTATGGTGTGGTCTACGATAACGGTATGAAGCTGGAGCAACTCTATACCGGGCAAAACTTCCCGGCATATTTCTATGATGATTTTACACTGGCACTGGAAATCCGTCCCCGCAATGCGCCTGAAGAAGAACCCGGCGCATTTCTTTTCTTGCCCATGACACAGCTCCAAATCGACCGTGCCATGCAGCGTTCCGGCATCGACTCCTGTGAAAATATGTGTATGCGTTTTGTGGAAAGCCGCCTTCCTGACGAAGTAGATATCGTTTTTTGACATGGAACACGAAAGCCTGTCTGCCTTGAATCAGATGGCGATAGCCATTGCCGACCTCGCCCCCGCTGACAAGGAAAAGCTTGGCGCAGTGGTTTCGGTTGCAGCGCCGGAGGATGCGTTTCATGTGATGCAACTTACTAAAAATCTGGATTTTTTTGATTTCATTCCCGCGGCAAAAACAGCGGAAGATTACGGGCGATATATGATCCAAAAATCCGAGCATTTTGAGTATGACGAAAACCTTGCGGATTACTACGATTATGAAAAATATGGCCGTGCGCGCATGGCGCAAGAAAGCGGCTGGTTTGTGGATCGCGGGTACATTTCCTATCACGGCACATTGAGTATGGAGGAACTCATGATGGAGAACCCCGCAGAGCAGGTGCAGGCAGACTTCCAGATGGGAGGACTTGAATGATAGCTATCCCGCCGCCGATGTGGTATGTTGTGTAGCTATAAAATGAAGGAGATGATGACCTATGGGCAAAAATGTCAGAGAAGAAGAATTTGAACACATTGAATTATTCGGAAAACCTGCACTGTTTTCCAATCACCGCATTGACCGTGACACCGTGCCGGAGGGCTTTTATCTCTATGACCTGCGCGGCAGCGACAATGACCCAGGCAGGCCCATCACCATGGAAAACCGTGTAGCAGTGAACCATGCGGGAGCTGTACTAACCGCCGAGCCGGTAAAATTCCAGAAAGAAAAAGACTACCGAAGAATCAGCGGAAAGATAAACTTTCTTGGAGAGCAGCTCAGCCTTGCACAGTTTTGTGAAAAGCACGATTTGACCCTTTCGCCCGATCCTCGAAAATACATCCTGCGTCCCGCCACGGAAAACGAGGTGGGACTTTTTTATTCGGCATCATCTGAAAAAGATGCACAGCTTGCAACGGTTGGGCATCTGCGGCAGGATTTTGGAAGCGGCGATGAATTCCATAGCACATGGTGGCCGCACAATGAAGATGCTTTCAACACAGTAGATTTCAAGACTGAATTTGATGCCGTGGTCAATGAGCTGCGAAAATATGGCCCACTGAAAAGACTCAGTGAGATGAGCTCCTTTTGCTATGCGCACGGCGGCGCACTCAACGAGGAATCCTTTGGATATATCACCGAGTCTGAGCGGTATCGCTACGCGGTGCGTTGCACGCCCATGCGCGGGAATTACAACTGCTACATTTATTCCTACGATAAACACCAGCAGGAGCTGAATATGAAAGCGGCAGAAAAGCCGATCATCGGCACAGTGTCCTTTGCCAGCGGCGAAACGCTGGCCTATACCGATCACGATATTTTTGTGCAGGTCATCAAGAATGAGCTGCCCTACAAAGGAACCTCCGGCTTTCAGTATGAGGTGCTGACCGATGATCCCGTCGTCCGCAAAGCGGTGGACGATGTACTCTATGATATGTTTGGCGAGGATAATCCCCGACCACTTGAAGATTACGGTTTGACCGAGCAAGGCCGCAAGGCACTGCGGGATGCCGAAAACCCCAATCTGCCACATAAGTATGACTGGTTCGTGGTGGAAAATTTCGGCTGCGAGGGCGAGGTTCGTCATGATTTTGAGTCACTCACCGGCGCAATCGACAAATTCAATGGTCTTGCCAGCGAAGAAAAACGCCTGTGCATCACCAAGGACGATGTTTCCACCATCTATCTGGCAATTGCCCACGCCGGAGAAATCCAGTTGGAAGATGGCTGGCAGGACAATCCCCGGTTTGCGACAGATCCCACAATCGAAGAAGCAGCCCAGCGGCTTCAGCTCAGCATTGCCGGTCTGGAACCGTCTGGCCCGACGATGACATTAGGAGGAATGTAAATATGGTAGATCAACACTGGCTGAAATTCATGCGGGAGCAGTATCCCCAGGGCTCTCGAATTCGCTTGCGGGAAATGAAAGACCCCAACGCACCCATTGAACCCGGCGCCATGGGGACACTGGAACACATTGATGATGCTGGAAATTTTTTCTGCGCATGGGATAACGGGTGCAGGCTGGGGCTTGCTATGGGCGTGGACAGCTTCACTGTTTTGCCGCCCGAAACGCACACGCTCAAGCTGTATATGCCCATGTCTGTCACCTACTATGAGAGAAATCAATGGGGCGACATGGATGATACGGAGCTGAACTTGGACGACGGCGAAATGGTTCGTGAAGCCGACCATATCATTGCCGCCCTCCAGCGGGAGGCTCTGCCCACGGAATCCGAGCGCGGTCTCATGCACTACTATCACGAAAATGACAGCGTCAACGATAAGGTGAAGTCCTGCGTGTTCACCGCAGAGGTTCGGGATAAAAAGCTCTGGGGTGTTGCGGTTTGCCAGGTGATTGGAGAACTGAATCCCGCAGAGCTGGACACGCTCAAGGAGTATGTGTCCGGGCAAGCCAGTGACGGCCTTGGAGAGGGCTTTGAGCAGCGCCCTATAAAGATGAGTAACGGCAACGAGATGTACGCACACCTTTGGCAATGGGATCACTGGTGTGTGCAAACGGCTGCCGAAATGGGCATGGAAGAACAAAACTATAAAATGGAATTTGGAGGTATGTGATATGAATGGATTTCCCTCAAGAGAACAGGTGGAGCGAATCAAGGCGCGGTATCCCGCAGGAACCCGCATTCGCCTTGAAGCCATGGATGACCCCTACGCACCCATCCCGCCCGGTACAGAGGGCGTTGTGCAGGCCGTGGACGATGCCGGTCAGCTCATGATGAAATGGGACAACGGCCGCAGCCTTTCGCTGATTCCGGGCGAGGACAGCTTTTCAGTGATTCAACCGGAAGAAGCGCAGGGCATAACAATGACTATGGGATAAGGAAAAACGGCAAGATGAAAATCATCCTGCCGTCCCTCAGTCTTCCAGTGCGGTCAGCATACCAAGGGCACGCTCCCGCTTTGCATCGCTCAGTCCGCGGAACAGAGTCAACAGCTCGGTTTCCTGTTCGGACAGCTCTGCGGTTTTAATCACGGTTTTGACATCTGTTCGCTCTAAAATGTAGTCAACAGATGCACCCAAAACATCCGCCAGCTTGACCAGCATATCCACGCTGGGCTGAGCACGCCCAATTTCGTAGCCGCTGATGGTTTCCTGCGCGACGGAAAGCATGATGCCCAGCTTAACCTGCGAGAGCTTCTTCGCCTCTCGCAATTCCTTTAATCGTTCCATTTTCTCACCCTCCGATATGATGTATCACACTATAAATTATAACTGAGCTAACTTGACTTGTTCAGTGTGCATTGTTATACTGTTTAGTTAGTATTAAACTGAACACTACAACAAATACCACTGATTGGAGGATGAAAAGTGAACGAGAATATTGTGCGAGAAAAAACGGTGTGCTTTACAGGCCACCGCACAGAAAAGCTCCCCCAGGGCGATGGGCTGGTGCTGCTGCGGAAAAGGCTGGCAAATGAAATTGAAAGAGCCTTGCAGGACGGCTATGACACCTTTTTGTTCGGCGGTGCTTATGGCTTTGACCTTATGGCAGCAGAGGAAGTGCTGAAAAAGAAAACGCTGATCGAACTGCAAAATCCCCGGCAAATCCGGCTGATTGCCGTGATACCCTTTGAGGAACAGGCCGCGCGGTTTTCTGTGGCCGATCACGAATTGTACTATGAAATCATGCCCAAATGCGACGAGGTCATCACGCTGAACACCCACTACTACAACCAGTGCTATGCCCAGCGCAACCAGTACATGGTGGACCACAGCAACAGAGTGATCTGCTGCTGGAACAGACAGTCCGTCAGCGGCACAGCGCAGACCGTCCGTATGGCAGAAAGACAAAATCTTGAAATTATCAACCTATTATGAATGGCACAGAAGGCATTGCCGCTGTAAAAAGCGGTGATGCCTTCTGCTATGAAAGGAGCGACGATATTGGAAGTATCTCTCTTAAAACAGGGTTCACAGCACTTTGCCAAGCTGTCTCTGCCCGCCGCAGACTATGCACTTCTGGATGCCTTGGACAGAGCTGGCATCACCAATGAGCGAGACATTTACAGTGTAGAGGTCACAAGCTGTAAGCAGGACTATCTGCCACAGCTTATTCCGGACAGTGCAAATCCGTATGAGCTTAATCTACTTGCGAAAAGGCTTGCCGCCTTGAGCCAGTGGGAGCTGGACTGCTTTGAGGGCATGGTGATGATGGATACTATCAAAACCGATTATGCCCCTATTCAGGTGGAACGGCTTATCAATATGACTCACAGCATCAGTGACTGCCAAATTGCAAACAGTGTGTTTGACGACGAACAGCTTGGGCGATTTTATGTGGAAAATGATTTTCCCGTTATCCCTGAAAATCTGCCGGATGCGGCATACGATTTGCTCAATTATGCAGAAATCGGCAAAAAGACGCGGTCCGCCGAGGGCGGTGTGTTCACTGAAAAAGGATATGTCGTCCACAGCGGCGAGATAAGCCGTCAATACAGCAGTGAGAATCTGCCGTTTCCTCAAAAGCCGAATCATGTGTTTTTACTGGAAATCGCAACTCTGCCTCAGGGCGATGAGCCAAATGATGAACACTGCGTTGCTCTGGCTCTGCCCTACACAGAAGAAGCATTCAATGCGGCTCTGGCTGAAATCGGTGCAGACGAAATTGATGGATGTTGCTTTTATCAATACGAAAGCACGATTCCCCAGCTTGCGGAGTCTTTCGGATTTTTAGAAGATATTGACCAGCTCAATGAGCTTGCCGGGATCATCAAAAACTTTACCAAGGATCAAGTCTACACTTTTATGCCCCCAGCGGTGTAGATTTTATCACACTGCCGGATGGCACGGTCGTTGATGGCGACAAAGCTGATTTTGATGTAACGGAAAACGGCTGGTACGAATTTACCGTAACCGATAAAGCTGGAAACAGCTCCGATTACAGAGTTGAAGTGAAAAATCTTGACCACCTTGCCCCGAAAGCCGAGTACACCATTACGCCGGAGAACTGGACGAACCAGACCGTAACCATTAAAGTATCCACCACCGATCCTGCGCCCGATGATGGATACGAGCCGAGCGGCGTCAAATCCATTCAGCTGCCTGATGAAACTGTGGTAGAAGCGGACAGTGCCGAGTTTGTTGTGAAAATCAACGGTAGTTACGATTTTATAGTCATCGACAACGCAGGCAACAAAATCACGCTCACTGTTCCGGTCAAAAACATCGACCTTATAAAGCCGACCGTGGATTTCCACTTTGCGCATTCCGAAGGCGTAAGCTATCCCGACTACGGCGAAAAACCGGAGTATTACAACAAAGATATCACCCTGACCGCTTCGGCAAAAGACGATGCTTCGGGCATTGACCGCTATGAGTACAAGGTAGCGGACGGCGATTGGCAGACCTTTACTCTTGAAAAACCGCCCGTATTTACCGAAGAACAGGCGGCAATGGTCATCGTCCGTGTGGGGGATATTGCAGGAAACGTAAGCGAAGAAAAAGTGCGCGATTTTCTGCTGGACAAAACGCCACCGACCGCCACCCATACGTTGACCGCAGACAAAAGTGGCAAGGTGACGATCAACTTTAGTGCAGATTCTTCGATTGCAGGAACCGGCAGTATTGTCAAGCCGGACGGCTCAGTGGTGTATGCAGTCAGCGAAACGACTTATGAGGTAGTCAAAAACGGCGAATACCCTTTTGTGGTGTGGGACCTGTGCGGAAACAAAACAACGTATACCGTGCCGGTCACGCAGATTGCGGTACCTGCGAAACCACAAAAGCCCGAAACACCGCAGCCTACGCCCGAAGTAAAACCTCAGCCAGAACCGGAAACATCTAAGCCGGACACCATAGTTGAGCCAGTCCCTGCACTGGAAAAAACCGTACAGCCCCGCTTGACCGTGATGGATTTGCTGCTGACACTGCTCACGATGGTGCTTGCCATGTTATCATTGCTGCGCCTGCGCAAGAAAAAGCACAAAGAAGATGACACAGAAAATGAGGAAAAACAGTGTTCCGCCAGCGGATATGGTGTATGGAGTGTTGTGTTCGCACTTTTAAGCGTGCTGTTGTTCTTTATCACGCAGCCGCTTGTATGGCGTTTCCGATTCGTGGACTGGTGGACTGTATTCTTTACAATTTTGGCAATCGGCAACGCCATTTTGCTTTTTGTTTCACGCAAAAAAGATCGTTGCGCAGACGAAAGTGAAGAAGAAACTGTAACCGAATAACCAACTAAGGCAGGGCTTGCAATCGTAAGCCCTGCCTATTTTTGAAAAGGAGAACCTCTTATGAAACTGAAACTAATTTCCTGTGTCCTTGCCGCCAGTATGTGCCTGATGGGTGCGGCGCTGCCCGATGCACCAACCGTGGAAGATGCCTCAATCCCTACTTCTTCTGTGGCTGAAAGCAGTTCCATTCCCGATGAACCTAGTTCCGATGTGTCCTCGCTGCCACAAGCGGATGCGAGCAGCACACCGGAAAGCGCACCCGAAGATACGGCAGAGCCGCCCATTGAGGACAGCTCGTCACTCACGGATGCTGATAGTTCCGATGCACCAAGCGAAGATATAGCATCTTCTGAAATCATTGATGAGCGCGAAATATCTTCCGAGGGAGATTTGCCAAACAATCCTGCCGAGGAAGTCCCCACGGTGGAAAGTGAAAACTATATCACCGATGAATTGGCGATGCTGCTCGCCACGAACCAAGCCGATAGTATGATGGGTAATCTCGGCCTTGTGCGCAGCGGCGATTGCACCGAAATCATTGCCACTTTTATAGTGGCAGATTACAACACGGAAAATAGTCAGGATGCTAACTACGCAGCATTGTGGGCAGAGATGAACGCAGCATTCCACTCGGTAGCCGGTGGCACAGTTGCAAACTGCGTGTATACAGATGGTGTCATTACTATCTTAATGTAGGGAGGAAAGCGCATGAAAAAAGCAGAGAAGAAAAAAGTGGCACTGCCGGAGAGCATAAAAATCAAGGATTTCCTTGATATGATCGCCCCCGGCATCATCAAATTCAACACGGATCATTTTATTTGTGGCAACACCTACCGCTGTGTTTGGGTGCTGCGGGAATATCCCACCTCCACCGATGAGCAGGCAATCCTGCGCCACCTCGGAGAAAAGGACGGTGTGACTCTCCGTATTTATACTCGACAGGTGACGGCAAATGAGGAAAAGAAAATCATTCACAATGCAGCCAACAAAAACCGCATGGACAGAAGCAACACCAATGATCTCCAGCAGACGGTAACCGCTGAAAGCAACCTGCAGGATGTGGTAACGCTGGTGTCCACCATGCACCGCAACCGTGAGCCGCTTTTGCACTGTGCGGTTTACATTGAACTGACCGCCCACGATTTGGATGCGCTGAAGCTGCTGCAAACCGATGTGCTCACCGAGCTGGTGCGCTCCAAGCTCAATGTAGACAGACTCATGCTTCGCCAGCGTGAGGGCTTTCTCGCCGTTGGCCCTGCCGGTCGCAATGTGTTCGGCAGCCAGTATGAACGGGTACTCCCCGCATCCAGCGTGGCGAACCTGTACCCCTTTAACTGTGCGACACGTTCCTAACTGAAAAGGTTAGGCACTAAACAAAGAACGTAAAAAGTTCAGTTTAGGAGAACTGATAATTCGATAGGTGGAATGATAGGG
>RZZW01000014.1 GCA_009929695.1 Clostridia bacterium | reverse complement strand
TTGTGGTATAATTGGCGATTTCGGCGGTTGCCGCTTTAGCGGCGAGCCAAACGCCATAAAAATAAAAGTATAATAACCGCTTGCGGTTATTATACCATATTTACGCTTTCTTTTGCATATAAATAATCCAAAAGGGGGAAGCAATATGCAAAAACGTATGTTTACAAGGATTGCCGCCGCCGTGCTTGCGCTAGTAATTCTCACAGGTCAAAGCTTTGCCGCCGTCATTCAAATAGATATGCCGACGCTTGAGCTGCCGTGCAAAAACGCCGTCCTTGTCTCGACGGACACAGGCGACGTGCTTTATGAAAAAAGCGCAGACGACGAGGTGGCGATAGCGTCAATAACAAAGGTCATGACGCTTCTTTTGACGCTTGAAGCCGTTGAGGACGGCAAAATATCCATGACTGACATAGTGCCCATAAGCGCCCACGCCTACGGGATGGGCGGCAGCCAAATTTGGCTCGAGCCGGGCGAGCAGTTCACCTTAGACGAGCTCATAAAGGCGATTTGCGTGTGCAGCGCAAACGACGCAGCCGTGGCCGTGGCCGAATATGTCGGCGGCAGCGAGGATGTGTTTGCCGAGATGATGAACGCCCGCGCAAAAGAGCTTGGCATGGAGCACACACATTTCATGAACGCCTGCGGGCTTGATGAGGACGGCCACTACTCCTGCGCGCGCGACGTCGCCAAAATGTCCGTCGCGCTACTTGCGCACCCGAAAATCCTCGAATATTCACAAATTTGGATGGATTCGCTCCGCGGCGGTGCAACACAGCTTTTGAATACAAATAAGCTTTTAAAAAACTACACAGGCACAACTGGGCTCAAAACAGGCACAACAGGCAAAGCGGGCGTGTGCATATCAGCGAGCGCCACGCGCGACGGCTCGTCGTTTTTGGCTGTGGTGCTCGGCTCTGCGTCGGGCGACGAGAGATTTGAGAGCGCCAAAACAATGCTCGATTACGCCTTTTCCACATACGAATACGCAAAATTCCCGACTGTCGAAAACGCCGCAGCAACCGTCAGGGTGAGCCACGGCGCGTCGCAGACGACACAGCTTTCGTATGAGGTTCCGGAGGGCTTGCTCATGAAAAAAGGCGACGGCGAAAAGCTGACGGCACAGTGCACCACAAAGGACGCTGTGTACGCTCCCACCGAGGCGGGGACAGTGGTCGGCACTGTCACGCTTTATAATGGAGAGACTGCCATATGCGAGTATCCTGTGACCGTAGCCGAAGCTGTTGGCAAGATGGATTTCGCCATAGCGCTCAAGCTTTTATTAAAAGGTATAATTTCTTTGTAGAATTTGCTATCTTTGCTTGACACTAGCCCTCCGTTATTATATATTTAGTATAAGGAAAAACAAAAAATTTGAGCGGAGGCATTTAAATGGGTGTTAAAATAAACACGAAACATCTCGCGAAGTTCGTAAAAGATTTTGAGTTTGACGCAATTTTACCGCAGGTCAAGCAGGCAAGTGACCTTCTTGACAGCCGCAAAGGGCCCGGCAACGACTTTTTAGGTTGGATAGACCTCCCTGTGAATTACGACAAAGAAGAATTTGCGCGCATAAAGAAAGCAGCGAAGAAAATTCAAAGCGACAGTCAGGTGCTTATAGTTATAGGCATCGGCGGCAGCTATCTCGGCGCACGCGCCGCAGTAGAGGCCATAAAAGGCACGCTTTACAATTCCACCTGCCAAAATACGCCGCAAATTTTCTATGTGGGCAACTCCATAAGCCCCGCATACCTCAACGACGTCCTCAAAATATGCGAGGGCAAGGACATTTCTGTAAACATCATTTCAAAGTCAGGCACTACAACAGAGCCGGCTGTCGCTTTCCGCATTTTCCGCAAGCTGCTTGAGGACAAATATGGCAAAGATGGCGCAAAACAGCGCATTTACGCCACAACAGACAAGGCGCGCGGAACACTTAAAGAGCTTTCGACAGAAGAGGGCTACGAGACATTTGTCGTCCCCGACGACGTCGGCGGACGCTATTCTGTACTTACAGCCGTCGGCCTTTTGCCGATAGCCGCCGCAGGCTGCGACATCGACGCGCTCATGGCGGGCGCTGCCGAGGCGAGAGAACAGCTTGCCGTGTGCGACGAAAATAACGACTGCTGCAAGTATGCCGCCGCGCGCAATATCCTTTACCGCAAGGGCAAAAGCGTTGAGCTTATGGCTTGCTATGAGCCTGATTACACGATGATGAACGAGTGGTATAAGCAGCTTTTCGGCGAGAGCGAGGGCAAGGACCAAAAGGGCCTTATGCCGACGAGCGTCATCTTCTCAACCGATCTTCACTCGATGGGTCAGTTTGTTCAAGACGGCGCCCGCATAATGTTCGAGACAGTTGTAGATATCAAAAAGCCGCACAGCGACCTATATATAGAAAAGAGCGCCGAGAATTTCGACGGCTTAAACTTCCTTGCAGACAAGGACATGAGCTACGTCAACCGCAAAGCGATGGAGGGGACAATACTCGCCCACACAGACGGCGGCGTGCCCAATATCATCCTTGAGGTGGACAGTCTCACAGAGCACGATTTAGGCTATCTAATCTATTTCTACGAGAAAACCTGCGCGCTTTCGGGCTACATGCTCGGCGTGAACCCGTTTGACCAGCCCGGTGTTGAAAGCTATAAGAAAAACATGTTCGCGCTGCTTGGCAAACCAGGCTACGAAGCCCAAAAGGCAGAGCTTGAAGCAAAGCTTAAATAATCATCCCTGCATCGGAAGATGCTCAAAATAAAGGAGGATAAAATCCTATGATTAACTTAGTTGTTGGCAGCAAAGGCTCCGGCAAAACCGGAAAGCTCATTGAAATGATCAACGCTTCCGCCAAAACAACACCCGGCAACATTGTGTGCATCGAAAAGGCAATGAAGCTCACCTATGATATCGACCACGCGGCTCGTCTCATCGACGTTGACGAGTACGACATCGCAAGCTACGACACGCTTTACGGCTTTGTCGCGGGAATCATGGCAGGCAACTACGATATAGTCGAAATCTATATCGACGGTATTCTCAAAATGGGCAACCACGACCTCGACGGCCTCGGCACAGTGCTCGACAAGCTTGCAAAACTGTCAGGTGAGGGCGTAAAAATCATCGTCACAGTCTCCGCCGACGAAACAGCGCTTCCCGAAGCAGTTAAAAAATATCTGTAAAATTTAAATTCTATGGGGCGGCATGACACCATACCGCCCCATATTTGCGTGAAATACCGTTTTAATTATTGGCGGCTTTTGTAGGGGCGAGCTTTGCTCGTCCGTGCAAGTTTGCGCGGTGCAAGCGGACGAGCAAAGCTCGCCCCTACGATTGCATCAAACAAATTTTAATTACAATTTTGCCTTTTTATCTTGACAACACAATATTTAGTAGTTATAATAGATAGGCAACCTTTTGAGGAGTATAAAATGCTGCTTGACATAAGAAAAATTTTCGCAAGCTATGATAAGCCTGCCATACAGGAGCACCAAATTGACCTTTCAAGCGAAAGCTTTATCGGCTATGCAGTGCAAAAACCGGTGGCGTTAAAGCTTACATTTTCGCTTGACGGAAGCGTGTTAGAGCTTAGGGCAAATATGCACTTTACGGTAGACACCGAATGTGCACGCTGTCTTGACGAGATACACCGCGAATTTGATATTGAAAAAATATATTTTATTCGTGAAGATGAATGGCAGAACGACGAGCTGGAAATAGAGCTGACCCGCAACGGACAGCTTGATTTAAGCGAGTTTGTGTATTCCGAGATTGTGCTCGAGGTGCCGTCTGTCATTGTATGCAGCGAGACTTGCGAGGGACTTTGTCCTGTGTGCGGACGCCGAAAACCATGCTCTTGCAGGCATGAAACCAGCGATGGCACCGACCCCAGGCTGTCGATTTTAAAACAACTGCTTAACTAAAACTATTCACACATGAGGAGGTGCTTAAAGTGGCAGTACCAAAAAGAAAACTTTCCAGAGCAAGACGTGATAAAAGACGTTCCAATGTGTGGAAGCTAACAGCCCCCACGCTGGCAAAATGCCCGCAGTGCGGCGAATATAAACTTCCCCACCAGGTATGCGGCAATTGCGGCTTTTACAAGGGTAAAGAAGTTATCAAAAAAGAGGCATAATCCAAAGCTTCTAAAATTTGCTCTTAAAGGAAAGGTAAAAAACCTTTCCTTTTTTTGTTATATTCTGCTATAATGGGGATAGTATATAATAAATCGGTGAATTTGCGGCAAATTGTAGGGGCGCGCATTGCGCGTCCGTATAGGTTTGCACATTTTTAGCGGACGCGCAATGCGCGCCCCTACACAGCACCGTAAGATTAAGCAAAATTCAATGTAGAAATATATTGTATTTGAAAGGAACAAAATGGCTAAACCGATAGTGGCAATAGTGGGCAGACCTAACGTAGGCAAGTCCACATTATTCAATAAACTCACAGGCAAGCGCCTTGCGATAGTCGAGGACACCCCCGGCGTCACGCGTGACCGCCTTTACGGAGACTGCGAGTGGCAAAGCAGCCGCTTCTTGCTCGTCGACACAGGCGGCATAGAGCCGTCCACAGACGACGGGCTTTTGCAGCATATGCGTCAGCAGGCGCAGATAGCAATAGACACCGCCCAGTGCATAATTTTCGTCACCGAGCTTAAAGCAGGCGTGACAGCGCAGGATATCGACATCGCCGCAATGCTCATGCGCAGCGGCAAGCCGATTGTGCTTGTGGTAAATAAGGTCGACTCCGTCGGCGCACCTCCGCTTGAGCTTTACGATTTCTATTCGCTCGGGCTTGGCGAGCCGTACCCTGTCTCGTCCGTGCATGGCCACGGCACAGGTGACGTGCTCGACGTTGTGTGCGGCTTTTTGCCTGATGAGAATACCTCTGAGGAGGATTCCGAGCGCATTCCGGTTGCCGTAATAGGCCGCCCGAATGTCGGCAAAAGCAGCCTTGTCAACTATATTTTAGGCGAAAACCGCATGATAGTCGCTAACGAAGCAGGAACAACGCGCGACGCGGTTGACAGCGATGTCGACAACGATTTCGGCAGCTTTACGTTCATAGACACCGCCGGTATGCGCAAGCGCGGCAAGGTGGAGGCGGGCGTAGAGCGTTACAGCACGCTGCGCAGCCTTGCGGCAGTTGAGCGCGCACGCGTTTGCGTCATAATGATAGACGCGACAGAGGGCTTCACAGAGCAGGATTCAAAGGTCGCCGGCTTTGCTCACGAACAGGGCAAGGCGTGTATAATCGTCGTAAATAAATGGGACGCAGTCGAAAAAACCGACAAGACAATGGAAGAAATGCGCAAAAGGCTTGCGTATGATTTCAGCTTCATGTCGTATGCGCCCATAATGTTCATCTCGGCAAAAACAGGCCGCGGCGTTGACAAGCTTTATGAGATGATAGTGTCGGTTGACAACCAAAACGCAATGCGCGTCACAACAGGTATGCTTAACGACCTGCTAGCCCGCGCTGTCGCGCGTGTTCAGCCGCCGAGCGACAAGGGCAAGCGCCTTAAAATTTACTATATCACACAAATCAGCACGCGTCCGCCCACGTTTGTCTGCTTTTGCAACTCAAAGCAGCTCTTCCACTTCTCCTACGCACGTTATCTTGAAAATCAAATTCGCGAGACATTCGGCTTATCGGGCACGCCAATACGCATGATTAAACGCGAGCGCGGCGAAAACTCCAAATAACAAAATGGGGGAATAATAATGCTTGTAATTTGTATTATTTTGGCGGCCGCGGCGGGCTATCTGCTCGGCTCTTGCAGCTTTGCGATAATCGTCACACGGCTGTTGTATAAAACAGATATACGCAAATCAGGCTCGGGCAACGCGGGCATGACAAACGTGCTGCGCACCTACGGCAAGGGCGCAGCAGCGCTCACGCTGATAGGGGACATAGGCAAGGGCATGGTCGCCGTGTGCATCGGACGCCTTATTTTCACGCTTTTATCCGCTAATGTAAACCCCATTTTCGGCGCGTACATAGCAGGAATAGCCGCTGTTTTGGGGCATATTTACCCGCTTTACTTCGGCTTTAAGGGCGGTAAGGCGGTGTCCGTCGGCGGCGGCGTGGCACTTGCCATCAACCCGCTTTTGTTCCCGCCGCTTGTAGTTGTGTTTCTTGTGGCGTTTCTGTGCACAAAAATGGTGTCCGTCGGCAGCATAGCCGCGGCGGTGTCATACCCGATAATCACCTGCATATATTTTTGCATTCAAGGCCACGACGTTTTCTTCGCCACCCTGTGCAGCGCCGTCATAGCAGCCATAGTAATATGGATGCATAGGACAAATATTGAGCGAATTAAAAATGGCACTGAATATAAGTTTATGCAAAAGAAGAAATAAGAGAGAAGAAAGAAAAAGTAATGAGTGATGCCGTCGGCATCACATTCTAATAGATTTCAAATAACTATTAGAATGTGAAACCGCAGGTTTCACTCCATACTTCTTCTTTCTTCTTTTTTATTTCTTATTTATATCAATTTCATACATCACCCTAGCATGATTTACCTTTATAAGCTCTTCGTTGACCGTGTTACCTGTGGCACGGTCAATTTTTGTGCGGTAAACTTTGCCGTTGCGGTAGGTGCCGTCAGGTTCTTTTGAAAAATATTCATCGCGCACTTTTATGTGATATTTAAACTCCTGCTGCCTTTCGCATCGCATTTCGCCGCATAAATATTCACCGTTTGTGTACGTTATAAGCTGATATACAGCCTCCGTGTCGTTTAAAAAGCGGTAATCGAGGTAGTTATAAAGTATTGACGTTCCTGTGCCAAACGGAATTTGGCGGTTGAAATCAGGAAACAGGTCAAATTGGTCGTGATGGTGATGCTCGATGATTTTCATGTCGGTGTGCAAAACCATCCAGTGTATAAGGTTTGTAAACTGGCACATTCCGCCGCCGATATCCTTCGACACGCCGCCGCGCGCAATTGTCATGCCGGCCTTGTAGCCCTTGCCCTCGGTGCAGCTTCCGACAAGATGCCAAAACGAAAATATCTCGCCGGGCTTTATAATTATATTATTTATTTTCGGCGCGGCAATGGCAAGGTTTGTCGCCTTGTTTTCCTGAAGAGTCATATCAACATTGCCGAGCCGCCGCCTTATAAGCGAGTTGTGCCCGCAGATGAGAAATTCAAGCTTATCGCAAGATTTTTCACGCGCAAATTTATTTAAAAGCGGAATATCCTTGATATCCCGCATAATTATGCACTTTTGCGCCGAAATTTTATACGTGAGCGGCGATATCTCACAAAAAAGCTTTCGCGGCATAATTGCACCTCTTTTTAAATGTAATTTTCACAATTTCATCATAACATTTTAAATAAAAAGGTCAATACAAACAACTTGTAAAAAATAAAAACCGCTCATCCGTAAGGACAAGCGGTTTTATTTTACGTAAATTTATACAGCGCGGGTAACTTTACCGGCACGCAGGCAATGGGTGCAGGCGTGAATATAACGGGGTGAACCGTCTACCACAGCTTTCACTCTTTTTACGTTGGGTTTCCATGTGCGGTTTGAACGTCTGTGTGAGTGTGATACCTGAATACCAAAGCTTACACCTTTACCACAGCAATCGCATTTTGCCATTTTCTGCACCTCCTCTTTTCAAGTCGCTAGATTATAATAACAAATCTTGCGGCAAATTGCAAGTGTTTTTTGAAATAAGTTTTATACTTTGTGTAATGAGTGTCATTCTGAGGAGCAAAGCGACGAAGAATCTTATGCTTTTGTGGCGGTAAAAAAGATTCTTCGCTGCGCTCGGAATGACAAAGAGGTTGTTTTTACCCTAGAAATGTGTTAAAATAATTTATCTATAATCATGATTTTTTGGAGGGCTATATCATCGACTGGAACGTATTCGCAATGTACCTGGCGCGCGCCATCGCTGTTTTAACGGCGATACCTCTTCATGAGTCCGCGCACGCGTATGTCTCATATAAATTAGGCGACCCCACGGCGAAAAACGCGGGGCGCATATCAATGAACCCGCTTCATCATTTTGACCCCATGGGCGCGCTGTGTATGCTTCTCGTCGGATTTGGCTGGGCAAAGCCTGTGCCTATAGCCGCCACCTACCGCTTTAAAAACCCAAAGCGCGACATGGCAATAAGCGCCGCCGCAGGCCCCATTTCAAACGTGCTTTTTGCATACGTGCTTATGATAATCTAAAAGCTTTTCTTTTATCTGGCGCCAAACCTGCTTGTTTTCAACATCATAGCCTACGTTTTTCAAACGATGTGCATAATCAACATCAGCCTTGCGGTGTTCAACCTTTTGCCCGTCCCGCCACTTGACGGCTCGCGCATTTTCAATATTTTTCTGCCTGAAAAATATTATTTTGCAATTATGCGATACGAGCGCTACATAATGTTCGCGCTTTTTGCCGTGCTGTGGCTCGGATGGCTAAACGTGCCACTTCGCTTTTTGCAAAACGCCGTCTGGAGCTTCCTCGTTTGGAGCACAGGCTATGTAGAAATAATTTTGTCAGCTTTATTATAAGGAGCACAATGGAAACTGTCACCTTTAAATTAGAGGATTTTGAAGGCCCTCTCGACCTTCTTCTGCACCTTATCTCTAAAAATAAAATGAATATCTACGACATCGAAATAGTGTCGCTCATCGACCACTACGTCGCCGTCGTCAACACCGCCGAGGACAGAGACATGGCGAGCATGTCAGAGTTCATCGAGATGGCGGCGCGTCTTGTGCAGATGAAATCGTTTCTCCTCTTGCCAAAAAGCGAGGAAGCCGAGCGCATGAGAGCGGAATTGACAGGCATGCTCATCGAATATAGCATGTGCAAGGTCGTCGCCGAAAAAATGCGCGCAATGGCAGACGGCGTATACACAGCCGTGCGCGAGCCCGCGCAGCTAGAGCCTGACAACAGCTACCGTTTAACGCACAGCGTGTATGTGCTTGAACAGGCATATAACTCGCTTCAAGGTAGAAGTCTTCGCAAGCGTCAGCCGCGTCAAGAGCAGTTTAACACCATCGTCACAGCGCCGTTTGTGTCCGTCACCTCGCGCATTATCCGCGTTTTAAGAGGACTGACGGCGGGCAAGGTAAGCGCGCTAAGTCAGCTTTTCACAAAAACAGACAGCCGCAGTCAGACAGTCGCCACATTTTTGGCAGTGCTTGAGCTTGTCCGCGGCGGCAGAGTGAAAATATCAAACGACGGCGCGCTCACAGTGAATAAACGCAAAAGGCGAACAGAGGAGGAATAGCAAAATGGACTTAAAACAGTATAAAGGCGCTATCGAAGCCATGCTTTTCGCCTACGCCGAGCCTGTCAGCGCCGAGCATTTGTCAGGAGTGCTTGAGATAGAAACAGAAATCGTCGAGCGCTTGCTTGAATCTATCCGCGACGATTTACAAGAGAGCGACAGAGGGCTTGTGCTGCTTAAATTAGAGGATCGCTGGCAGCTTTCGACAAAAACAGTCTACGGCGACTATATAAAAGCCGCGCTAGACGTAAGGCGCAACACGCCGCTTTCAGCCGCGGCAATGGAAGTCCTCGCGATAATCGCCTACAATCAGCCTGTTTCGCGCTCGTTTATAGAGCAGGTGCGCGGCATAGATTCGTCGTCAACCGTGCAGACGCTTATCCAAAAAAGCCTTATAGAGGAGGCGGGACGGCTCGATTTGCCTGGACACCCTGTCTCGTTTAAGACGACAGATGTGTTTTTGCGCACGTTCGGAATAGCGTCGCTCGCACAGCTTCCGCCGCTTCACGACGACGATTACGTGCTAGAAAAAGAGGAGCTGCCGCCCGAGGTCGCCGCATTTGCACAGACGGCTGAGATGGCAGAGCGGGCGGAAATGGCCGAGACAGCCGAAATGGCGGAAATCGCACAGCAGTATCTCACGGAGATAGAGGAGTAAAAATGCACATATTTCTTATAGTGCTTTTGTGCATTGTGGCTGTGCTAGTAGTGCTTTTGCTGCTTTTGCTTTTCGTTCCGGCACAGCTTTTGCTCGAATATAAAGACGACGATATCACGGCAAAGGCGAGGGTTTTGTTTTTGACGATAAAGCTTTATCCGCGCAAGCAAAAGCCCGCAAAAGAGCCGCCACAGCCAAAAGCGGAGGAAAAACCGCCCGAGCCGCAGCCGCAAAAGCCAAAGAAAAAAATCACGCTAGATAAGCTCACCCGCGCTGTAAAGACGGCAAAGGGCGCTATGAAAATTATATTCGGAAGAATGAAAATATCCTTTACAAAAATCGTTTGGCCTGTCTATGATGGCAACGCGGCAGATACCGCCATCGCCTACGGCCAATTGCAGGCGTATGTCGGCGGTGCGCTCGGAGTTTTGCAGCAAATTCTCAATATAAGCTTCAAATCCGCCGATATTTTTGCGGATTATGATAATATCCACGAAAAAGAAAGATGTATCTATTGCAAAATAGGTGCCACACCCTTTATAATGATTTCAGCAGCAATTTATGTTTATACGCACCTTAAACGCGATAAGCTAATATAATGCGGAGGTAAAAAATTATGGCAAACGAGCATGAGCATCCAATACAGGGTCTTATGGACGTAACTCTTGAAAAAATCAAGGCGATGGTGGACGCAAACACAGTCGTGGGCGACCCTATCACAACAGCCGACGGCACGCTTGTGCTGCCTATATCAAAGATATCCTACGGCTTTGCCTCCGGCGGGTCAGATTTTCCAAGCAAAACAACGCAGCAGCTTTTCGGCGGCGGCGGCGGCGCGGGCGTTACAATCACGCCTGTCGCGTTTCTTATTATACACGAGGGTAACGTGCGCATGATACAGCTTGCCGATTCATCACACCCCGCCGACCGCATGATAGGCCTTGTGCCCGAAATGGTCGACAAAATCACCGGCCTCTTTGACAAAAACAAAAAAGGCGAGCACGTTGACGAAACAGTGGAATTTTAAGGCGTTGCAACAATGCGTATTGTAGGGAGCGACGCCCTTGTCGCTCCGTTACCGGCGGTTTGCGCTAACTTAATCGGAGCGACGAGGGCGTCGCTCCCTACGGAATATAAATAAAGGAAACACCAAATGAAAGATGTCAGAATACAAAAGGTTCTCGCCGAGCAGGGCGTGTGCTCACGCCGCGCGGCAGAGCAAATCATCAAAGAGGGGCGCGTAAAGCTAAACGGACACCCAGTCACAATAGGCGACAAAATGGACACCGCACAGGATTTGCTGACAGTCGACGGCAAAAGAATCCCCGTCCCGCGCAAGACTGAAAAATATTACTACATGCTCAACAAGCCCCGCGGCTTTATCACAACAACAGTTGACGAGCGCGGCCGCAAAACCGTCATGGAGCTAATGCAGGACGCGCCTGTGCGAGTGTATCCTGTCGGAAGGCTCGACAAAGACAGCGAGGGCTTGCTGCTGCTGACAAACGACGGCGAATTTGCCAATTTAATGACGCACCCAAGCCACGGCGTTAGCAAGCTTTACCGCGTCACCGTGCGCCCGCACGCAACCGAGGAGCAGCTTATACAGCTAACCGACGGCGTTGTGCTAGACGACGGCACAAAAACTCTGCCGTCGATAATTAAGGTTGTTGCCGACGAAACAGAGCGCACCGTCATGGAAATAACAATCCGCGAGGGCAAAAACCGCCAGATTCGCCGCATGTGCGAGGCTGTCGGGCTTGACGTTATTCGCCTTCGCCGCAGCGCACTGGGAGCTTTGAAGCTTGGTATGCTTCAGCCCGGCGAGCACAGAGAGCTTATGCCGTCAGAGCTTGCCGCGCTTCGCACAGCCGCAAGCAGGGGCAAGCAGACGGATAAAATTCAAAGAAACACCGCGCGAAACGCCGCCATGAAGCAGCACAGCGTAAGAGCGCCAAAGGGCTCGGCGGCGTGGAAGGGGAAAAAGAAATGGTGATTTTTCACAAAGTCGATGAGCAGGACGTTATCGACGATTTGAATAAAAATCGCTTTGAGGGCGACGTAAAGGCGTATGTCGTCATGGACGGCGCGCAATATATCGGTCACGCACTATACCGCGTGAGCGGAGAGGTTGCCGATGTGCTTGAGTGTCAAGTGACCGAAAACGCGTTTGTCGACGGAGCTGTCCGCGCTTGCGCGGCGGCAGCGGAGAACGTGGGGACAAAGCGTTTCACGTTAAACGAAAATGACGCGGCGCTCGCAAAATGGCGCAGCGTTTTTTGCAAAAATGACGGCATTGAAATTGAAAATGAAAAAATATTCAATAAATGTGCAGGAAAGTAGCGTTTTTTAATAAAAGCACTTGTTATTCTTTTGACAAAATAGTATAATAATTGTAATTTGGAAATTTTTCAAAAAGCAGGAGGGCTGTAAATGTCTATCGCAACAAATGGCAAGGTAGAACTTGCTAAATTTTTCGACGAAGGCGCATATACTACACTTTATGCCGACGCAAATAGTGCTGTTACGGCGGCTTTCGGCAGCGCAAACGGTCAAACCGTGTACGCAATATGCCAAAATGGTGCGGCAATGTCCGCGAAGGACACACAAAAAGCAGTGAAGGTTCTTGATATGGCTGCCAAAACAGGCAACCCCGCAGTGACCTTTTACAATTCAAACGGCGCAAAGCTTGAGGACGGCCTAGACGCTCTTTCAGCAAGCGCAACACTTTCAGCGGCAGTGGCAAAGCTTTCGGGCGTTGTGCCGCAGATAGCAGTCGTCACAGGCGTTTGCGGCGCGGGCATGGCTCTCGCGGCAGCAAGTGCCGACATCTGCATCGTCAGCGAAAAAGGCGAGCTTTTCTTGACAGCTCCCTACCTTTCAGCCGCAAACGGAGACAAGCTTGCAAACGCAGGCACAGCCGAATTTGCAGCAAAAGCAGGCGTTGCAACACTCACAGCAAAGGACACCGACGAGGCAGTCGCGCTCGCGGCACAGCTAATCGGTCTTTTGCCGTCAAACAACCTTTCAAGCCCCGCCATGTTCGACGCGGCTGCACCGTCAGGCACATATAACCTTGCAAAATATGTTGTCGCGGACGCTGTAAAATCAATAGTTGACGCAGACAGCGAAATCGAATTTTATGCCGGCTTCGGCGCACACGTCTACACATCACTCGCGACAGTCGCGGGCAATGTCGTAGGCGTAGTAGCCACAGAGGGCGGCAAGGGTCTTTGCCACAGCTGCGTGTCAAAAATCTCTCGTTTTGTCCGTTTCTGCGACGCTTTCAGCGTGCCTGTTGTAACAGTCATCAACACAGACGGCTTTGTAAAGAGCAGCTCTGACGACGTTGCAGGCGGCATCCGTGAAGCTGCACGCGCAGCGGCAACATACGCCGACGCAACAACAGCTAAGGTCGCCGTAATCACAGGCAAGGCCGTGGGCACTGCCTACACAGCACTTGCAAATGCCGATGTTACCATAGCCGTAAACGGCTGCGTTATAGCACCTGTCGAGGCCACAGCGGCTGTCACAGTGCTCTATAAAGAAGACATCGAAAACGGCACAAACATAGCCGCAGACACAGCCAAAATTGCCGCGGCATATGAAAAAGAAGTTTGCAGCGCACAGGCGGCTGTCGACGCAGGCGTGGCAGATTTCGCCATCGACGCAAGCGCAACAGCGGCAACAGTGGCGGCGGCGCTTGATATGCTTGCCACAAAACGCGAGAGCCGTATGCCGAAAAAACACGGCAACATGGCTATCTAATTTTTAATAATTAAACCGGAGGATATTAAAATGAAAGCTTATAATATTACAGTAAACGGCACAGCATACAGCGTAACAGTAGACGAAGCAGCAGCAGGCGCAGCGCCTGTCGCAGCACCCGCAGCAGCTCCCGCGCCTGTCGCGGCAGCACCGGCAGCAGCTCCCGCTCCTGCAGCAGCCCCCGCACCGGCGGCACAGGGCACACAGGGCGCAGTGACTGTAACAGCTCCGATGCCCGGCAATATTCTTGACGTAAAGGTATCAGTCGGCGCATCTGTAAAAGCCGGCGACACACTTTGCATTCTTGAAGCTATGAAAATGGAAAATGAAATCGTTGCGCCGCAGGATGGCACAGTAGCATCTGTAAACTGCACAAAGGGCGACGTTGTAAACGTTGGCGATGTTCTCGTCAGCCTTAATTAAAGGGAGGTAAAAGCACATTGGCTACAACAAATACTAATCCCGTCAAAATTACCGAGGTAGCGCTTCGCGACTCTCACCAGTCGCTTATCGCAACTCGTATGACAATGGACGAAATGCGTCCTATTCTCCCCGCGATGAACGAGGTCGGTTACTATTCAGTCGAGTGCTGGGGCGGCGCGACGTTTGACTCGTGCATCCGCTTCTTAGACGAAGACCCGTGGGAGCGCCTGCGCATTCTCCGCAAGGAAATGCCCGACACAAAGCTGCAAATGCTTTTCCGCGGTCAAAACATGCTTGGCTACCGCCATTATGCCGACGACGCAGTAGAGTATTTCGTGCAGAAATCAGTCGCAAACGGCATCGACATCATGCGTATTTTCGACGCGCTGAACGACCCGCGCAACCTTGAGACAGCTATCAAAGCCGCCAAAAAGGAAAAATCGCACGTTCAGGGCTGCATAAGCTATACACTCAGCCCCGTGCATAATAACGAGTATTTCGCAAACTATGCAAAAACGCTCGAAAACATGGGCGCAGACAGCATCTGCATCAAGGACATGGCAGGCTTGCTCACACCGTATGCAACATACGAGCTTGTGAAGTCGCTCAAGAGCACAATTGCAATTCCTGTCGATATCCACAGCCATTACACATCAGGTCTTGCATCAATGTCTATTCTTAAAGGCATCGAGGCGGGCGCGGATATCATCGACACCTCTATCAGCCCGCTTTCACTCGGCACAAGCCATATGCCGACAGAGAGCCTTGTCGCCGCGCTTCAGGGCACAAACCGCGACACAGGTCTTGACCTTAAAAAGCTCGACGTTGTGCGTCAGCACTTCGCAAAGCTTCGCGAGAAGTATCTTGCGTCAGGTCAGTTAAGCCCCAAGATGCTCGGCGTAGACGCAAACACACTGCTTTATCAGGTTCCGGGCGGCATGCTCTCAAACCTGCTCAAGCAGCTTAAAGACGCGGGCAAGGAAGACCAGCTCGAGGCAGTTTTGCAGGAAATTCCCCGCGTCCGCGAGGATTCCGGCTATCCGCCCCTTGTCACTCCGACAAGCCAAATCGTCGGCACACAGGCTGTGTTCAACGTAATCATGGGCGAGCGCTACAAGATGGTCACAAAAGAATTTAAGGGCCTTGTGCATGGCGACTACGGCAAAACGCCCGCGCCAATCAGCGCAGAGTTCACAAAGAGAATCCTCGGCGACGAGGAGCCCATCACATGCCGTCCCGCAGACCTTATCGCACCTGAAATGGATAAGCTGCGCGCCGAAGCCCAAAAATGGGCAAAGAGCGAAGAGGACGTCCTCACCTACGCAATGTTCCCGCAGGTTGCCCCGAAGTTCTTCGAGAGCCGCAACAACAAAGAACAAGGCGTCGATGTCGACCACGCCGATTTCGCCAGCAAATCACTTCCTGTTTAATAAACAAAATAAACTCCTGCCGCAATTTATGCGGTGGGAGTTTTGTTATTATGTGCGTTGTAAAATTGTAGGGCAAGGGCTCTGCTCTTGCCGATGCAACCGCTTACCGCAAGTTACGGCAAGAGCAGAGCCCTTGCCATACAGACGGCATTTTGCCAGCTTGTCATGAAATTTTAAGTTATATTGTAGGGAACGCATTATATGCGTTCCGTCAGATTTTGCGCAAATCTAGGCGGACGCGCAATGCGCGCCCCTACAAGAGTGCAACCCTTAAAGCTTTATATTAAAATAATGTTATAAAGTGTCGCTTGTAGGGCGGGGGCTTGCTCCCGCCGTACGGTGCACACCTTAATTTAACAGCAATAACACAGTTGCGCCGTGCATATGGCAGTGTTATTATAAAGATAAATAAATTGGAATTTAGGAGAATTAAAAAGTGAGAAATTTAGCTATATATATACCTGGGAAAGGCGGTAATGCGCAGGAATCTGAACATTACAAGCCGCTTTTTCGTGATAGAGATGTAATTGGGTTTGATTATCAATCAAAAAATCCGTGGGAAGCTCAAAAGGAGTTTTCTGATTTCTATGATTCTTATAGCAAAGAATATGATTCTATAATTATAATTGCAAATAGTATAGGTGCATTTTTTAGTTTATCATCTCTTGCAGATAAGCAGATTGATGAGGCATTGCTAATATCCCCGATTGTAGATATGGAAAAACTAATATGCGATATGATGATATGGGCAAATGTGAGCGAAAAAGAGTTGTCGGAAAGAAAAGAAATTGTTACGAATTTTGGAGAAACATTATATTGGGAGTATCTGTGCTACGTGCGAAAACAATCAATAGAATGGAATATACCAACTTTTATTTTATATGGTGAAAAGGATAATTTGACTTCATTTGATACAATATCAAGTTTTGCCAAAAAGGTTGGCGCATCACTTACTGTAATGCCTGACGGAGAGCACTGGTTTCATACCGATGAGCAAATGGCTTTTCTTGATAATTGGGTTAGCAAATCAATTCGATAACTCCCAGTTTATCGCTCTGATTATAAAACTTAACAATATAGGGCATCACCTTTCAAAAAACGGTGATATCCTAAAATTATCTTGGGGTATTGCTTATTCAATGCGCGTTTATGGTTGCATAAAACTCTAAAAAAGTGTAAAATAAACTTATCTATTACATAAACAACATCATGAAAAGGGGCTGCCTTATGGTACTTAGTATGACGGGCTTCGGGCGTGCCGAAAATGTTTTGAACGGACGCGACATCACTGTGGAAATCAAAAGCGTAAACTCTCGCTATTTTGAATATTCCTCGCGCATGCCGCGAAGCTACAACTTTGTGGACGACAAGCTGAAAAAGCTACTCAGCACCTCAATTTCACGCGGCAAGGTCGAGCTTTCGATGACTGTTCAAAGCGTCGCTGCCGCCGATGAAAAAATTGGCGTAAACATGACGCTTGCAAAGCAGTACCAAGTCGCGTTTGACCTCATAAGCGAGCAGCTAGGCGTGACAAACGACGTCACCGCCGGCACAATAGCGCGTATGCCGGACGTTTTCACCGTGCAAAAATCAGAGCAGGACGAGCAGCAGCTTTGGAGCGACATAGAATCCGTCGCGAAAAAAGCCGTCGATAGCTTCGTCGCCATGCGTGCCGTCGAGGGTGAGCGCATGAAAGCCGATATCCTCTCGCGCCTTATTTTCATTGAAAACGCCGTCGCAAAGGTTGAGGAAAACAGCCAAGACCGCGTCAGCGCCTACACAAACCGCCTTTTTGAACGTTTAAAAACGGTGCTTGAGGACAAAAGTATAGACGAGACGAGAATACTCACAGAAGCCGCGATTTTTGCCGACAAAACAGCAGTCGATGAAGAAACCGTGCGCCTTAAAAGCCACATAAAGCAGTACCGCGATATCCTCGAAAAAAGCGAGCCTGTCGGCAGAAAGCTTGACTTTTTAACACAGGAGCTCAATCGCGAAACAAACACAATCGGCAGCAAATGCAGCGATATCGAGATAACACGCCTTGTCGTTGACATGAAGGCCGAGATAGAAAAAATACGCGAACAGATACAGAACATCGAGTAAAGGGAGATAACAATGAAGCTTATAAACATCGGCTTTGGCAACATGGTAAACGCAAGCCGCCTAATAGCCATCGTAAGCCCCGAATCTGCGCCTATAAAGCGTATTGTGCAGGAGGCGCGCGACAAGGGCGTGCTCATCGACGCAACCTACGGACGCCGCACACGCGCCGTCATTATCACCGATTCAGACCACGTTGTGCTGTCGGCAGTTCAGCCCGAGACAGTCGCAAACCGCCTTGACGACACAGTTGATGAGGAGGCCTTGAGCGATGAATAAACAGCGCCGATTGCTCGTTGTCTCGGGCCCCTCGGGCGCGGGCAAGGACACCGTCATAGCGTGCCTTATGCAAAAACACCCCGAAATTTCGCTTTCCATTTCAGCCACAACGCGCAAGCCGCGTGTTGGCGAAGCCGACGGTGTAAACTATTTTTTCTTGACGCAAGAGAAGTTTGAGGATAAAATATCTCACGGCGAAATGCTTGAATACGCAAATTACTGCGGAAATTATTACGGCACGCCGAAATCAGAGGTCGACAGCCGAATTGATAACGATAAAACCGTCGTGCTAGTCATAGAGGTGCAGGGCGCGGCGAATATCAAAAAGCAGTACCCCGAATGCACCACAATCTTCATCTCACCGCCAAGCACGGACGAGCTTGTAAACCGTCTGCGCGGGCGCGGCACAGAGAGCGACGATGTCATCGAGGGCAGATTAACCCGCGCGCGCGAGGAAATGGCGCTTGCCGAAAATTATGACTACCGCGTCATAAACGATAAAATTGAGGACTGCGCCGATGATATTTACAACATTTTAAAGGAGCGTCAATGCAATTGACAGCACTTGTGGCTGTAAGCGGTGCAACCTATCATTTCGATAGGCTGTACTCCTACACCGTGCCTGCACATCTTGAAAACATAATAAAGACGGGCAGTATGGTGCTTGTTCCGTTCGGACGCGGCAACGCAAAGGCTCGCATGGGCGTTGTGCTCGGGCTCGAAGAAACTGAAAACACCTCAAAGCTCAAAGCTATATACGACGCCGCCCCCGAAAACGCACGTCTGACAGGCGAGCTTTTGGAGCTTGTGTATTTTCTTAAAGAGCACACGTTTTGCACCTATTACGATGCTGTTCGCGCAATAATTCCGTATGGCGCACAGTATAAAGCCATGAACAGCGCCGCACAGCCGTATTTGCAAAAGCAGATAGTACGCAGTACCGAAAATTTTTACTCGCGTGCTGCCATGCCCGAAAAGCTGACAGCAAAGCAGCAAATAGCGTGGGACGCGCTGACGGAGGAAAAATCCGCTCAAATGCTGGAGCAGAGCGGAATATCGCAGGATATCTTAAAGCGAATGTGCCAAAAAGGCATTTTGACGCGTGAGGAAAAGGACAAAAGCCTGCTGATTTACGACAATTACGCGCGTATAGACGAGGAAATAACGCTGTCAAACGAGCAGCAAGCGGCGTTTAAAAAGCTTGGCGCTTTGATGCAAACAAAAAAGCCGCAGGCGGCGCTTTTGCATGGCGTTACCTCAAGCGGCAAGACGCTTGTGTTTATAAGCCTTATAAAAAAATGCGTCAGCGAGGGGCGCAGGGCGCTTGTGCTCGTGCCTGAAATCTCGCTCACACCGCAGATGATTTACCGCTTAAAGGGCTATTTTGGCGACAGAGTGGCCGTTCAGCACTCGGCACTGAGCAACACCGAGCGCCTTTTGCAGTGGCAACAGATACAAAACGGCGAGGCTGACATAGTCGTTGGCACAAGAAGCGCGGTGTTCGCACCGCTTGAAAATATCGGCGTTATAATCATCGACGAGGAGCAGGAGCACACTTATCATTCGGAAAATTCTCCGCGCTACAGCGCTCACGACATATCCAAAAAACGCGCCGTGACGCATAATGCTTTGTTGCTACTTGCGAGCGCAACGCCGTCAACAGAGAGCTACTACGCCGCCAAAACAGCGCGCTATCAGCTTGTAGAGCTTAAAAACCGCTATAACAGTATGCCGCTGCCAAAGGTGGAGCTTGTCGATATGCGCACCGAGCTTGCCGAGGGGCGTACAGGGTCGATAAGCGCGCGGCTTGCCGAGGAGATACAAAAAAACCTCGACGCGCAGCAGCAAACTATACTTTTATTAAACCGCCGCGGCTATAAAACAGTCGGAATGTGCACCGGCTGCGGCGAGACGCTCAAATGCGACTCTTGCAGCGTGCCGATGGTGTACCACAAAGCCGAAAACCGCCTTTTGTGCCACTATTGCGGCAAGGCGATTTCGCCTGTGCCAGAATTTTGCCCAAAATGCGGAGAAAAAATGAAGTATACCGGATTTGGCACGCAGAGAGTTGAGGAGGAATTAGCCGAAAAATTCCCAAGTGCGCGTGTTTTGCGCATGGACGCGGACACAACCTCGCGCAAAAATTCTCACGAAGAGCTTTTGGCTCGCTTTGCAAGGGGCGAGTATGATATAATGATAGGCACGCAGATGGTTGCAAAAGGGCTTGATTTTGAAAAGGTGTCGCTCGTCGGCGTGCTCGGCATAGACCAGCTGCTGTTTGCACAGGGCTATAAGGCGTTTGAAAACGTGTTTTCGCTCGTCACGCAGGTCGTCGGGCGCGGCGGCAGAGCAAGCATAGCGGGCAGAGCGCTTATACAAACGGTTGATGTAAACCACCCTGTGCTTAATCTTGCAGCAAAACAAGACTATAAATCGTTTTATGAGCAGGAGATTTCGTTTAGAAAGCTAAATCTTTACCCGCCGTTTTGTGCAATATGCATAGTCGGCTTTTCAGGCGCAAAGGACGACGAAGCGATGAAGGCCGCACACAGCTTTGCAAATATGCTGAAAAGCCACGCGACTGAAAATAAAAATATCCCGCTAAGAATACTTGGCCCTGCGCCGATGAACGTTCAAATGGTTAAAGATTTATACCGCTATAAGCTCACGCTCAAATGCCGCAACGACGCGGCGTTCAGAGGTATTATCTCAGACGCTCTCGCCGATTACAGCAAAGAGGGCTTGCCGTCAAGGGTGAGCATTTTCATAGATTTCAATTCAGATGCAGACATTTAAATGGAGGTTATATTTATGGCAAAAAGACAGATAGTGCAGGACGGCGACCCGATTTTAACAAAAAAATGCCGCCCCGTGACAAAATTTGACGCGCGTCTCGGCGAGCTGCTCGACGATATGAAGGAGACGCTCTTAGACGCAAACGGCTTGGGTCTTGCAGGGCCACAGGTGGGCGTAATGCGCCGCGTATTCATATGCTTGGCTGATTGCAACCTGACGGCGGAGGAAGCCGAGGAAAAATACAAAGATGGCGAAAAGCCGGAGTTTATAGAGTTTATAAACCCCGAAATATTGACGCAGGACGGCGAAGTGATGATGTACGAGGGCTGCCTCTCATTCCCCGGTCACAATGCCGCCATAAAGCGCCCGCAAAAGGTGACGGCCCGCGCGTTTGACAGAGACGGCAAACCGTTTACAATAGAGGCCGAGGATATGCTCGCGCGCTGTATCTGCCACGAAAACTGCCATCTTGACGGCATCACAATAATGGATTTGGCAGAATATTTCTACGAGGACGAAGAGCACAATGACGAGGAATATGACGTCGACGAAGCAGTGGGAGAATTTGAGGAGCAGGCATGAGAATACTTTTCATGGGCACGCCCGACATAGCCGCGCAGTCGCTCAAGGCGATTATAGACGCGGGGCATGAAATCTGCGGCGTGTACACGCGCGAGGATAAGCCTGTCGGACGCAAACAAATTCTAACAGCGCCGCCTGTTAAAACGCTTGCGCTTGAAAATAATATACCTGTTTTTCAGCCGAAAACGCTTCGCAATAACGACGAAGCCGAAAACATAAAAGCGCTCGCGCCACAGCTTATTATAGTTGTGGCGTATGGGCGTATTTTGCCTACCGAAATACTCGCGATACCGCCGCACGGCTGCATAAATCTGCATGTGTCGCTGTTGCCGAAATATCGCGGCTCTGCGCCGATACAAAGAGCTGTAATAAACGGCGAAAACGAGACAGGCGTCACGATAATGCGCCTTGACGAGGGCGTTGATACAGGCGATATCATCACTGTTGCGCCTGTTTCGATAGACGAAAACGAAACGTCGGGTCAGCTTTTTGAAAAGGTGTCCGACATAGGCGCAAAGACGCTTGTAAACGCCATAACGCTTATAGAAAACGGAACAGCAACATATACAAAACAGGATAACGCAAGTGCGACAACCGCACCACCACTTACAAAGGAAGAAGCGCTGTTTGATTTTTCGGCTGACGCAAAGGTTTTGCACGACAAAATAAGGGGCATGAACCCGTGGCCGATGGCGTTTTTTATGCACGACGGCAAAAAGATAAAAGCCGCCAAGACACTCCTTTCGGATAAAAACGGCAAAGCGGGCGAGATACTTAGCACAAAGCCGCTCACAGTCGCTTGCGAAAGCGGCGCACTTGTGCTTGAAAGCGTAATACCCGAGGGCAAAAGCGCTATGGACGGCGCTTCGTGGGCTGCGGGACGGCGCTTTAAAACTGGTGACTGCATATGATGAACCCGCGCCGAACGGCAGTTACCGCGCTTTTGAAGCAGGAGAAAAACGGATATTCAAACCTTGTTTTGAAGTCTGCACTAGAAAAATTTGACGGCACACAGCGCGACGCCGCGTTTGTCAGCGCCATATTTTACGGCACTGTCGAAAGGCAGATAACGCTCGACTATATGCTGTCAAAATGCCTTACAAAGCCGCTTAATAAGCTCGACCCTGAAATCCGCGCGATACTTCGCAGCGGGCTTTATCAGGCAAAATATCTCGACAGCGTCCCCGCGCCGTCGGCTATCGATGAGAGCGTTAAGCTCACGCGCAAAATGGGCAAAACAAGCGCCGCCGGCATGGTGAACGCCGTTTTGCGCAAGGCGTGCAGTTTTGAGATAAGCGAGGGCGATTTTGCGGATAAAACGGAATTTATCTCGGTAAAATACAGCGTTTCACAGCCAATCGCAAGGCTTTTCATGAGCACAGCGCCGCAGGAATATGAAAATATTTTATCGGCCGCGTTTACAAAGCGGTGCGTTTGCGTGCGCGTGAATACGCTCGTCACAACAGCCGAAAAGCTGACGGCGACGCTTGAACACGCGGGCGCAACGGTGACGGCGGGCAGCGTCAAAAACAGCCTTTACGTGAGCGTAAAAGGGGATATAACGGCGCTCAAACCGTTCAAGGACGGCTGCTTTCACGTTCAGGGCGAGTCGTCACAGCTCGCGTGCCTTGCGCTATCGCCAAAGGCGGGCGAAAAGGTGCTTGATTTATGCGCCGCCCCAGGCGGCAAAAGCGCCACGCTCGCGCAGTATATGGACAATAAAGGCGAGCTTTTTAGTTGCGACCGCGCCGAAAACCGCCTTTCGCTCATCAAAAGTTTATTTGACCGCTGCCGTGTGCATTGCGGACAAATTTCGCAAAACGACGCGGCTGTGTACAACAGAGAATTTGAAAACGCCGACTGCGTGCTCTGTGACGTGCCGTGCTCTGGGCTTGGCGTAATGGCGAAAAAACCCGACATACGTCTAAACACGCTCGACGAGCTGCCTCAGCTAATAGCTTTGCAGAAAAGAATACTCGAAACCTCGTCGCGCTATGTCAAAAAGGGCGGCAGGCTTGTCTACTCAACCTGCACCTTAAACCCCGATGAAAACGAGAATAACGTGCTCGATTTTTTGTCAAAGCACAGCGATTTTAAGGCTGTGAAAGCCCCTAATTTGCCAAACGGCGACGTTATTAACGAAAAATTCACTGTTTTAAATCCATTTTATACAAAAACAGATGGATTTTTTATAGCATATCTTGAAAGATTGTGGTAAAATGTTAAGTGGTCTATCATCATATACAGAGCCAAAGCTTGCCTCTCTTTGCAAAGAGCTTGGTCAGCCGTCCTTTCGCGCAGGTCAGATTTTTAAATGGCTCAACGAAAAGCAGGTGCAGAGCTTTGACGAGATGAAAAATCTCCCAAAGCCGTTTTTACAGCAATTGAACGAAAACTACACTATTGAAACGCTCAAATGCGCCAAAAAGCAGGAGTCGTCTGACGGAACTGTGAAATATCTTTTTGCGCTGCCGGACACAAACTGCATCGAGGCTGTACTTATGCGGTACAATTACGGCAATACTGTATGTGTGTCGACGCAGGTCGGCTGCCGCATGGGCTGCCGATTTTGCGCTTCAACGCAGGCGGGGCGCGTGCGAAACCTCACGGCGGGCGAGATGGCGAATGAAATTTACGCCGTCATGCGCGATACAAATGAGCGCGTGTCGCATATCGTCCTCATGGGCATAGGCGAGCCGCTTGACAATTTCGACAAAGTGATGGATTTTCTTGAGATAATCTCGTCTCCGCACGGCGTAAATGTCGGTATGCGCAATATCAGCCTTTCAACATGCGGCATTGTGCCTATGATTTACAAGCTCGCCGAGCGTCATCTTGGGCTTACGCTCTCGATTTCGCTTCATGCGCCGACAAACGAAATGCGCTCAAAAATGATGCCTGTCAACGACGCATACCCTGTCGAGCAGCTTATAAAGGCGTGCAGAGATTATCAGGACGCGACAGGCAGAAGAATAAGCTTTGAATATTCAATGGTAAACGGTGTGAACGATTCTGACGACACGGCAAAAAAACTCGCGTCGCTTATAAAGGGCATGGGCGCTCATGTGAACCTCATACCCATAAACCCCGTCGACGGCTCGCCGTATTCGGCGACAGACGCTCAAAATGTGCAGCGCTTTAAGCAGACACTTGAAGCCTTGCATGTAAACGCGACTGTGCGAAGACGCCTCGGCACGGACATAAGCGCCGCGTGCGGACAGCTACGCAGAGAAGAAATGGAAGGAGGAAAGCAGCTTGAAAATAGTGGCAAAAACTGACATAGGAAATCAGCGCAATGAAAACCAAGACAACTACCGCGCAGGCAGACAGCCCGACGAGACAGTCTGGGCGCTTGTATGCGACGGCATGGGCGGCGCACAGGGCGGAAAGCTAGCCTCCGGCATAGCCTCTGCAACAATGGAAGAACTGTTTGCCGCCAACATAGATACAATAAAAAACCCAGAGGACATGAAGGACTTCATTTTTTCGTCGATAAAAAGCTCAAACGAGCGCATACATCAAAAATCAATGCAGTCCGTCACAGAGCGCGGCATGGGCACAACGCTTGTGTGTGCAGTGATGCGCGACAACCTCATTCAATACGCTCACGTTGGCGATTCACGCGCGTATCTCTACCGCGACGGCACTCTTTTACAGCTCACGCGCGATCATTCAATGGTGCAGCAGCTTATTGAGGAGGGACGCATCACCGAGGAGGAAGCGACGACGCACCCCAACAAAAACCTCATCACGCGCGCACTCGGAGTCTCGCCCTCTGTCGAGGTGGATTACGGCGAGGCATATCTCGCGGCGCACGATATAATTTTGCTGTGCACAGACGGGCTCACAAATTATGTCACCGACGATGAAATAGCCTATACGCTTGAAAATACACAGTTTTACGACACCGCAGACGTCCTTGTTCAGCAGGCGCTTGACGGCGGAGGTCTTGATAACGTTACAGTGCTTCTTGTAGAAGCAGAACCTTTGGAGGATACTCGTGGATAAATTCGTTGATAAGCGTCTTGACGGGCGTTACCTTATCAAATCTCTTATAGGCAACGGCGGCATGGCCAACGTCTATAAGGCGATAGATTTAAAAGAAAACAGAATAGTTGCCGTCAAAATTCTTAAAGAAGAATGTATGGGCAATGAGGACCTTGTACGCCGTTTCAAAAACGAGTCCAAGGTTATTGCTGTTTTAAATCACCCTAATATTGTAAAGGTGTTCGACGTTAGCGTCAGCGCAAAGCTGCAATTTATCGTCATGGAATACATCGACGGCATAACCCTCAAGGACTATATGGAGTACCGCAAGGAGCCGCTAACTTATAAAGAGACTATTCACTTTATTAGTCAGGTGCTTTTAGCCTTGCAGCACGCACACCAAAAGGGCATCGTTCATCGCGACATAAAGCCGCAGAACATAATGCTGCTTTCAGACGGCAACATCAAGGTCATGGACTTTGGCATCGCACGTTTTTCACGCAGCGAAAACCATACAATAACAGACAAAGCCATCGGCTCTGTTCACTATATAAGCCCCGAGCAGGCAAAGGGCGACGTGACGGACTCAAAGGCGGATATTTATTCCGTCGGCGTAATGATGTACGAGATGCTGTGCGGAAAGCTGCCGTTTGAATCTGACAGCCCTGTCAGCGTGGCGATAAAGCAGATTTCCGACACAGCCGTGCCGCTTCGCAAAATAAACGCGAGCGTGCCGGAGGGCCTTGAAGCCATCACAGAAAAGGCGATGGCAAAGGACCCGCACGAGCGCTATCAGTCAGCCGCGGACATGCTCGCTGACCTCGAGGCGTTCAAGCGCAACCCGAGCATTAAATTTGAATACAAGTATTTAACAGATAATTCACCAACCCGCTATATAAATAAGGTAGTAGGCCGTCAGCAGCAAAAACCGGCTGCAAAAAAGCCGCAGACGATGTTCGGTCAGCAAAGCGCAGCGAGAACAAACGCCGCAGAAACGCCGACAACACGCCTTGAAGCGGGCATGAAAGGCGGTGCACAGGTGCGCACGCAGCAAAAAAGGTCGCGCAATACAGCGAGTAAGCCGCATAAAAAAATCGCACTTCCGGTGCTTGCAGGCATAACGGCAGCGGTGCTCATAGGCGCGGTCATCACAGTTTTGCTGATATTCAAAATGGCGCCAAACTCTATTTTTAGTAAAAATATAGACGTAGATTTGCCAAACCTTGTGAATAGAAATATATCCGAGGTCAAGGCGGACAGCACCATAATGGGCAGCTTTACGCTTAATATAGTCGAGGAATATAATTCGGACTACGAGTCGGGCATTATATTCTCGCAAACACCAAAAGCGCCGAAAACTGTCAAGGAGCACTCAACCATCACGGTTAAAGTCTCACTTGGCGTTGAAGTGGTCACAGTGCCGAACGTCATCGGCTGGGCAGAGGCTGACGCCATTGCGTCTTTAAAGGAAGTGGGGCTGTCTCCGCTTGTGAAGCCCGCCGCCGAGACTGACGAGGCAAATATCGGCAAGGTCGAGAGCATTTCCGACATGAACGGCAACGCAATAGCCGGCTCGCAGATATCGAGCGGCACAACGGTGTATGTATACGTCGTCAAGGCCGAAAAGGACGTCACAACTATGGTGCCCGATTGCGCCGGTATGACGCTTGAGGACGCGAAAAAAGTGCTCGTGGCGAAAAATCTAAGCCTCGGCACTGCCACAGAGGTGGACAACGAAGCCGCCGCAGGGACGATAATTGAAACGACACCTGTCGCGGGCAAGGAAGTGCCAAAGGGGACATCTGTCGACGTAAAGGTTTCGCTTGGACACACGCACAACTTTGTTGAATCTGATGTAATCACACAGGCGACATGCATAACGCCGGGCAAGCGTTGGTACAGATGCACAGCCGGCGACGCATCAGAGGAACGCGAATATCTCGACCCGAACAATCACGAGGGACAAAGAGACATTGACCCGGCAACAGGATATTTTATTTGGCGTTGTTGCGGAGTTTCCGGCATAGATCCAAGCCTCATTCAGGCCCCGCCTGCTCAATAATTCATTTATCTGTATATTACAGCCCTGTTCTTCATATGATTAGAATATATTGACAAATAAAATTAAATAACGGTAAGGAGAAAAAAGTGGCAAGAAAAAAGAAACAACCCGCCGCTGTCGCCGATGTTACCACTGCGCAAAAAACCGCAGAGATGACCGCGACAACGTCGGAGGTCGGCACTGCTACGGAGGCTGTCACAGCTACAGCCACGGCAGTCGAAGGCGCAGCCGACAGCGCACAGCAGCCCGCTTCGGAAAATGTACCGAATGCAGAGGCAGCAGCACAAGAAAAAGAAAATGAGGCCGCACAAGTTATAGACATAGGTGCAACGGACGCCTCGCTTGTCATGCTCCCCGATGCCGAGACGGCGGATGAAACGAAGCAGGAAAATACACCTGAGACGGAAAAACCCGCCGAAAAAACCCCAAGAAAACGCTCGACTAAGGAAAAAACAACCCCTATTAAGGAAGAACCAAAGCAGGATGAAGCTAAAGAGCAGGAAGATCCTGCTGTCGAAGCTGTGGCAAAAGTTGACGCACAGCCGGAAGAGCCTGTTGTTGAAGCTATGGCAAAAGTTGACGCACAGCCGGAAGAGCCTGCTGTTGAAGCTATGGCAAAAGCCGACGCAGAGCCGGAAGCTACCGAAGCCGAAGCATCGGCGGAAGCGGCCACTGAGCCTTTAACAGAAGCTAATTCTCAGCGCATTTCAAAGTCGAAGGCGCGCCGCAACAGACGCAAAAAGGCAGCGCAAAAAGCGCGCGAAGCCGAAGCTGCGCAGCCAAAGGAAACAGCGCCAGAGAGCGCGGAAAAGCCTGTTGAAGAAGAGGTTTTGTCTGCAACCGAAGAAAAATTTATAGAGACAGTGCAGTTTGACGACGAGGCAAAGGAGACGGCGGCGCCGCAAACTGAGCCTGAGCCGGAAAATGCAGACGATAAATCAGAGGCTACCCAAAACGCCGAAGTCGAGAGCAATATCGCCCCGATAACAGAGGATACGGCACTTGACGCAGAGCCGGAGGAAGAGGAAGTAATAAGGGAAAAACGCCACTATAAGCTGCCGATATTTGCGGGCTTTACCGCCGTTGTCGCGCTTGGCTCAATGCTTTTTATATTCCTTTTATTCTCAATGTCAGGCAGCTTGCTCATAAAAAATGTCGACGAAGTAAGCTTGCCAAACTTTATATCCAAAACACAGGCGGAGATAGAAGCAGACGCAGCATATTCTAAATTCGACCTTGAATTTGTCGAGGTTTACAGCTCCGAGGAGGAAAAGGGCGTAGTTATCTCACAGACTCCAAAGCCGCCTAAAAAGGTCAAGGAAAACGCCCATATAGTCATTCGCGTGAGCGCGGGTGCTCATACAATAAGCGTTCCGAGCATCGTCGGGCTTATGAAGGACGACGCTGTCGCGATGCTCAAAGAGTCCGATTTGTCGGCGCTTGTCAAAACAGAGGTCAGCGACACTGTGAAGTCCGGCACTGTTTTGAGCACCGACCCTGTCGCAGGAACAACCGTTGACGCGGGCGATACCATCACCATCTACGTAGCGGGCGAATATCGCGACACCTCGGCTATCGTGCCCAACATAATCGGCCTTACAAAAAAAGAGGCGTCATCACAGCTCGCCGCGAGCAAACTCTCAATGGGCACTATTACACAGGTGGCAAGCACTGCCGCCGCGGGCACAGTTGTCAGCCAAAGCCCTAAGGCGGGCACATCAGGTGTGACAATAGGCTCGTCTGTCTCGGTGTCTATTTCAGCAGGGCCGGATGGCGCGGGAATAGCCGCTGACGGTCACACACATAATTATGTCACAACGGTGGTTGCCCCAAATGCGACATCCATCGGCTTTACACAACACACCTGCACAATATGCGGCGACGTTCAATACGACAACGTCCGCCCCGCAACAGGTTGATGAAAAATATGTTTGAAAATTATATCATCAAGGGCATCGGCGGTTTTTATTATGTGAAAACCGCCGATGGCGTTTTAGAATGTAAACCAAAGGGAATATTCCGCAAGAGAAAAATCACTCCTGTTGCGGGTGATTTTGTGCGCCTTGAACGCGAGGCGGGGGCTAACACAATCGCCGAAATATTGCAAAGAAAAAACGTGTTCGTACGCCCGCCAATTGCAAATGTCGACAACTTTTTTATAGTCGTCAGCACAGTTCAGCCCGTGCCGAGCACGCTTGTTATAGACAAGCTCACCGCGATAGCCGTCGACAAGGGCGCAACGCCGATAATTCTAATCACAAAATCAGACCTGTCACCCGCCAAAAATATAGCGGACTGCTATACAAAAAGCACAATAAAGGTGATTGAAGTAAACGCCCAGAGCGGATGCGGAGTTGAAGATGTCACGGCGATGATGAAGGATAAAATCAGCGTTTTCTGCGGAAATTCGGGCGTTGGCAAATCGACACTTTTGAGCGCTGTTTTGCCCGATTTGACGTTTGAAACAGGCGAGATAAGCCAAAAGCTCGGCCGTGGCAGACACACCACACGCGAGGTTGAGCTTTTTGAAGCGCACGGCGGCCTTGTCGCTGACACCCCGGGCTTTGCGAGCCTTGACATGGACAGGGCGTGCTTTATTCCAAAGGAAAATTTGCAGTATGATTTCCCTGATATTGCCGCGTATTTCGGCAAATGTAAATTCACAGGCTGCTCGCATATTTCGGAAAAAGGCTGCGCCGTCCGCGCGGCACTAGACGCGGGCGAGATAGACAAAACCCGCTACGCAAGCTATACAACGCTGTATGAAGAAGCCGAAAAAGTGCCTGATTGGCAGAGGTGATTAAAATGAAATGTGTAATATTTGCATCAATGCCCACAAACGCTTTAATGCGCAGCTATTGCGACGGCGCTGAAATAATCATAGCCGCCGACATGGGCTGGATGCACGCGCGAAGGCTTGGCGTTGAGCCGACGCTCTGCGTAGGCGATTACGACAGTGCTGAGATGCCGCAGTTTGCAAACGTCGAGCTGCTCCCGCGCGAAAAGGACGACACTGACACAATGTACGCCGCCCGCCGCGCGGTGAAGCTCGGCGCAGACGAGGTGATTTTGCTAGGCGCGCTCGGCGGCAGAATAGACCACACACTTGCGAATTTTGCCGTGCTTTTATACCTTGAAAACCACGGCGTAAAAGCGATGGCGGCTGATGAAACAACGCAAATCACAGTGCTTAAAAAAGGCAAGCATGTTTTAAATTCACAGCCCGATACATATGTCTCGCTGTTTCCGGTTGGCAAAAAAGCTTTGGGCATAACGCTTGACGGCTTTAAATATCCGCTCAAAAAAGCGACGATAAAAGCGTCGTTTCCAATAGGCATAAGCAATGAATTTAAGGCGGAAACAGGTGAAATCACCGTCAAACACGGTGCACTTTACTGCATTTTAACAAAAAAAGAACACCCGGCATATAATATGTAAAACGCACGGAAGGACGGCGGTTACATATGAAATTCGTAGTAATAAAAAGCCCCAAGGCGCTTATACCCGATTATATGCCGCAGGTGTTCAAAATCGTTAAAAGCATAGCTATTCCCGTGGTGCTGCAAAAGCGCGCAGGTGCATCTCGCGTGACTGTCGAGGGCTATCTGCGCGTGCTGATGTATTATCAAGAGAGCGCCGAGGGTGCGCTTTGCTGCCTTGAGCAAAAGCAGAGCTTCTCAAAAACCTTTGAACTTGAGCAGTCTGATTTCGAGAGCGCCGACATATGTACAAGCGGCGAGACGGAATACATAAACTGCCGCGCCGTCAACGAGCGCCGCGTCGATATAAGAGGCGCGTATATGCTTGTTGTGCGGGCGTATGCGTGCGTCAAGAAGCAGGTCGTCACGTCGCTTTCAGGCTGCGGCATACAGCAGAGCACCGCCGCGATAAAAAGCATATGCACCTCGCAGCCGTATGAAAAGCCAGTCACGCTTGCCGACAAAATAAAGCTTGCGCAAACGCCCGAAGCTATTGTCGACACCTCGCTTTCGTGCAGCGTCAGCGACTGCAAGCTTGCATCGGGCAAGGCGGTGTGCAAGGGTGAGGTGCAGGTGACTGTTTTATACCGCGTAAAGGGAGCGTCCGCGCTTGTTAAGGACACAAAAATTTTGCCATTTAACGAGACAGCAGAGCTTAATTCAGCGAGCGACAACGACAGCGCTTTTGTGCTTGTACAGCCTGTTTCAGCGGCTGTGACGCAGGGCGAGGGCGAAGTTTATAAAGCCACCGCGTCGATTTTGCTCGACATTTATTCCGTCGGCAGCAGCGAGGTGATGGCTGTCAGCGACGCGTTTTCAACAGAATACGAAACAGAGCTTTCCTATGATAGCATAGTATGCGAAATCGCCTCGCAAAGTGCACGGTATAAGCAGGAGATTACGCTTGAGGGCAAAATGCCAGACGAGAACGCGGAGATACTTGGCGCTGTTGCCGAGATAACAGCCCCTGAGCCTGCGCAGCTTGACAGCGGCACAAAGCTTCGCGGCAGAGTGTCAGCGCACGTTTTCTGCAAAAATTCGCTCGGTGAAATCGACTGCTACGATAAAGCGTCCGAATACATTCTGCCCGCCGAGCTCACACAGCCGCCCGAAAAGCGTTGCACGCGCACGAGCGCATTTATAAAAGAGCTTTCAGCGCGAAAGGCGGCAGGCGAGATGAGCGTTGTAATTTTGCTTGAAACAGACGGCACGGTTACTCAGCTCGGCGAGACAAAGGCCGTCACAAGCGCCGAATGCACCACGCCGCGCGAGAAAAAGGACGACGCGTCACTGCGCATCTATTATGCAGAGGAGGGCGAAAAGCTGTTTGACATCGGCAAGCGGTACGCCGCCTCGCCGCAGCATATCGCGCAGGCAAACGGCATCACAGCGGAAACACTTGACGAGCAGACGCGCCTTTTGATACCGCTTTCTGTTTAAAGGGGAGGGAAGCTATATGGAATACAGTGCAATATACAGCGATATCTCAACGCGCACTAACGGCGACATTTATATAGGCGTTGTCGGGCCTGTCCGCACAGGCAAAAGCACCTTTATAAAGCGCTTTATGCAGCTTATGGTGCTGCCTTTTATCGAAAATACAGCCTTTGCGTCGCGCGCACGTGACGAGCTGCCACAGTCAGCCGCAGGGCGCACAATAATGACCGCAGAGCCTAAATTTGTGCCGGAAAAAACGGTTGAAATACAGCTTGCGGACGGCGTAAAATTCCGCACAAGGCTCATCGACTGTGTGGGCTATATGGTTGACGGCGCACTCGGCGGAGACGAAAACGAAAAGCCGCGCATGGTCAAAAGCCCGTGGTTTGACGGCGAAGTGCCGTTCGACACCGCCGCCGAAACAGGCACGCGCAAGGTGATAGCCGAACACTCGACAGTCGGCATAGTCGTCACTACCGACGGCTCGATAGGCGATATCCCGCGCCAGAATTATGTCGATGCCGAAAAACGTGTTATATCCGAGCTGGCAGCGCTCTCAAAGCCGTTTGTCGTGCTGTTAAACTGCGTTTCACCCGAGAGCGACAGCGCTAAAAAGCTCGCGAAAACATTGTCGGAAGAATACGCACACGCCGTGATACCTGTCAACTGCACAGAGCTTGACGAGAGCGGCATAACGGGGATATTAAAGGCGCTTTTGTTTAAGTTTCCGCTGCGTGAAATCGCGCTTTCGCTGCCGCCGTGGGTGCTGCTGCTCGACGGCGAAAACCCTGTCAAAAAAGAGACTTACGCCGCCCTGCGCGCCTTTGCCGACGACACCTCTTACATGAAGGACTTGACGGTAAAGGACAAAAACATCACCTCGCCGTCAATAAAGCAAAGCCGCATCACAGGCATACAGCTTGGCACAGACTGCGTTTCAATGGAGATAACCCTGTTGCCACAGCTATTCTACGATATTTTGAGCGAGACAGCCCACGTCAAGGTGGAAAACGACGCGCAGCTTTTGCCATGTATAATGCAGCTTGCGAAAATAAAAGAAAAATACGATAAGATAAGCGCCGCACTTGAACAGGCGGAAAGCAGCGGCTACGGAGTGGTTATACCGTCAGCCGAGGAAATGCGCCTTGAAGAGCCGCAGGTGGTAAAGCAGGACGGACGCTACGGCGTGAGATTAAAAGCAAGCGCACCGTCACTGCACGTGATAAAGGCGGTGATAAACACGGAAATTGCGCCCGTAGTCGGCAGTGAAAAGCAGTCTGAGGAGCTTATAAACAGCCTAATGGAGAACGCAGACGATGACCCCGAAAAAATCTGGCAGAGCAACATTTTCGGCAAAAGCCTGCAACAGCTCGTCAGCGACGGCGTGCAGACAAAGCTTCTAAACATGCCCGACGACGCCAGAGCCAAAATGTGCAGCACATTAGAGCGCGTAATAAACGACGGCTGTCAGGGACTAATTTGCATAATTCTATAATAAAAAATCTGTTGCAGATGTGCTTTTTACATCTGCAACAGATTTTTGTTTCGTTCACATAAATTAACAAATATACATCGTAGGGAGCGACGCCATCGTCGCTCCGCTTAGGTTTGCACAAAGCGTCGGCTACGGAGCGACGAGGGCGTCGCTCCCTACATTATTGTTTGCGTAAATTTATGACGCATTGTAAATATTCACTACTCATATTTCTTCCCCGCAGCATACATCGGAATAAACATAGCAAATACCGAGGCTAGTGTGAAGTATAATCTAAACTGCTGCCAAATTGCTGGCGCAAAATAAGACACCGATAAATACAGCAATGGGAACAAAACGCAAATGCACATTATTGATGTGTAGACGGCTTTTAATATGTGCCTCCAGTTGCTGTTATTTATTGTGACACCCGGTATATTCATTCTGAAAACGCCGTCGTTGTAAAAGCTTATTTTATTTTCGTCATAATACAAAGGCAATGTCTCTTTTGCAAAGAAAGCAAAATATGCGCCGAAAATCATCATCAGCAGCTCAACAGTGCCTAAATTATCCCTTATTGCATCAAAGGTATATCCGAGCAAAAGCAGTATCATAATCTCTAAAGCGACAACAAGGGCACAGACCGCAAATATAACTATTCTAAGCCGCTTTGTGCTTGAATTTTGCGTCTTATCGTTAGAAAAAACAATCGTCTTTGTCATCAAGCCCTCCACCTCGTCGACAGTCATGCGCTCGCTCGCTTCAATTCTCTTTCCGCTCAAAAGCTCGGTTGTCGTAACGCCGAGTATTTTCGCAAGCGGCATCAGCATTGATATGTCCGGCAGGCTTGCTCCGCGCTCCCATTTGCTTACCGCCTTATCAGAAATATACAGCTTTTCGGCAAGCTGCTTTTGCGTGAGATTTTTTTGTTTTCTCAAGCTGACTAAAAATTTACCGAATTGCTCGTTATCTATTTTTTGCATTTTGAAATCACTCCCTGTAATCATAATAAGCTCAATTGGCGTTAAACACAATCATTTGTCGGTGGAATTAGGTGAACTGTCGCTAGAATTGTGTCGCTCACACATTATAATTGCGCTATTTGTTGCTTATTTTCTTGAAATGTTGTAAAATAATAAGAGTATAAAATACGAATGTTGTGCCTGATGGCATTTCACAAGATTGGTGATATATTTTGAGTGAAAAAATAATCGGCTTTGCACAGCGTTATCGCAAACAGCTTTTGATAGCGTTTGACGTTGTCGTTGTCACGCTTTCATATATGGTGCCGTGGGTGCTCATTCAGGGGCGCACCTCGTTTTCGGAATATAACAGTCTGCTCGTCGCAAGCTGCTTTTTCTTTGTGGCGTGTTATGAAATCGTTTACGGGCTTATGGGCATGTACGACAGCCTTTGGCGCTATGCTGAGATTGTCGAGTTTTTCCGCCTCTGCCTCGCGTCCGCGATAGCTGTCGCCATTTTTGTAATAGGCACCACCGCAGTGTGGTACACAGAGCGCCGCGTGCCTATTTCGGTATATTTTTTAAGCGCACTTTTTGCGTCGTCACTGACGCTTTATTCGCGCCTTACGTATAGAATGTACCGCAATACAAAGCTTGAAAAACGCCCGAAATCTCGCCGCCGCGTGCTTTTAGTCGGCGCGGGCGACGCGGCATCGACGCTTTTGCACGAGTTTTCAAAAAATCCGTCGCCTGATATGAACATCATCTGCTGCGTTGACGACGCGCCCGAAAAAGTGGGGCGCTCGATAATGGGCGTTGAGATAATGGGCACCACCGACGACATACCGGAGGTCGTTGACCGCTGCGTGATTGAGACAATCTTAATCGCTATCCCGACGCTTGACGAGGACGCGAAAAAGCGCATATTGAGCGTTTGCAACAAGACAAAATGCAACGTGCGAATACTGCCCGACATCGTGAAGCTTATCGCCGACGGCAAAGATTTGCTGTCCCGCGTGCGCGACGTCAAGGTCGAGGACGTGCTCGGGCGCGACATAATAGAGCTTTCAAACATATCAAGCGCGCTTGTAAAAGATAAGGTCGTCATGGTGACAGGCGGCGGCGGCTCAATAGGCAGCGAGCTTTGCCGCCAGATAGCTGCGTGTGCGCCAAAGCAGCTTGTAATTGTGGATATTTACGAAAACAGCGCCTATTCGGTTCAGCAGGAGCTTGTGCGAAAATATGGGCAGGCGCTGAATTTAGAGGTGCGCATCGCATCTGTGCGAGACTCTAAAAAAGTCGACGCACTGTTTAACTGGTTTCGCCCCGACGTCGTTTTTCACGCGGCGGCGCATAAGCACGTTCCGCTCATGGAGGACAGCCCCGAGGAGGCCGTTAAAAACAACGTTTTTGGCACGTATAACGTCGCTATGGCGGCTGAAAAATACGGCGTGTCGCGCTTTGTGCTCATCTCGACAGACAAGGCCGTCAACCCGACAAACGTCATGGGCGCGACAAAGCGCCTTTGCGAAATGATTGTTCAGGCGCTCGCGCAAAAGAGCAAAACAAGCTTTGTCGCTGTGCGTTTCGGCAATGTTTTAGGCTCAAACGGCAGCGTTATCCCGCTTTTTAAAGAGCAGATAGCGTCCGGCGGGCCTGTCACCGTCACTCATCCCGATATCGTCCGCTATTTCATGACGATACCCGAGGCCGTCAGCCTGCTTATGGAGGCGGGCGCGATGGGTCACGGCGGTGATATATTTGTGCTCGACATGGGCAAGGCGGTTCGCATACTTGACCTCGCCGAAAACCTTATAAAGCTGTCGGGCTTTATCCCTTACCGCGATATCGAGATAAAATTCACAGGCTTGCGCCCCGGCGAAAAGCTTTTTGAAGAGCTTTTGATGGACGAGGAGGGCTTGCGCCAAACCGACAACAGAAAAATCTTCGTCGGATCGCCGCTAAAGCTCAATAAGGACACCTTCTTCGACCACCTCAAAACGCTCAAAGAAATCGCGTATTCAAACAACAGCGAAAATCTTGTGCAGGCGCTTATTGACCTTGTGCCTACATTTAATCATCAAGACCATCACTACGACAGTCAGGGGTGACGCACCTTGTATCAAAAATATATAAAGCGGCTGATAGACATTGTGTTGTCGCTGCTAGGCATCATACTTCTTGCTATACCCATGCTCATAATCGCAATATGTATAAAGTGCGATTCAAAGGGCGACGTGTTTTTTAAACAAAAGCGCGTCGGCAAGGATAAAAAGTATTTCAATATTTTAAAATTCCGCACAATGTATTCGGACACACCAAAGGACGTTCCGACTCACCTTTTGCAAAATCCAAACGCGCTTATAACTAAAACAGGCGCTTTTTTGCGAAAAACAAGTCTTGACGAGCTGCCGCAGATTTTTAATATATTTGCAGGACAAATGAGCGCCATAGGCCCGCGCCCCGCACTGTGGAACCAGTATGATTTGATTGAAGAGCGCGACAAATACGGCGCAAATACGCTTGTGCCGGGTCTTACCGGCTACGCCCAAATAAACGGCCGCGACGAGCTGCCGATAGACGTAAAAGCCCAATACGACGGCTACTACGCCGAAAACATCAGCTTTGCGTTGGACGTAAAAGTATTTTTCGCCACAATAAAAAAAGTTCTCCTCCACGACGGAGTCGTCGAGGGGGGAACAAAGGGCAAGTGAAAAATTAAGGAGTGAAACCTTCGGTTTCACATTTTAACAGTTTGAAACATTCCGTTAAAATGTGATTCCGTAGGAATCACTCCTTAATTTTTCATTCTTCAATTTTCATTTTTAATTTAATAAAGCCTTATACTCCAAATCCTTCTCAGTGATGCCTTCAAGCACTTTTAGCATTTCTTTGGCTTCTTTTTTGGCTTCGGGAAGGTTTTGTTCGCGGTAGTTGCCGCATTCGGGCTCTGTTGCACCGGGGATATCGCCCTCAAATTCGCTTATGAACTTCATGCATTCACGCGCGAGGTCTATCGCTGCGGCGTTTGTGATGCCGCGCGTCAAGAGGTAAAACCCTGTGCGGCAGCCCATTGGGCCGACGTAGATTACGCTATCCTTATACTGCGAATTTCTCGCGCAGGTGGCAAAAAGATGCTCGATTGTGTGCATTGCGTCGATGGCGAGATAATCTCCGCCGTTCGGCTTTTTCATGCGCACATCATACGTCACAACGTCGCCGTCGCGCCTTGAAATATACATCCCGCGGTCGAGCTTAGTGTGGTCGACGCAAAAGCTTGCTATACGTTCCATATGCACCAACCTTACTCGAGCATTGAGCGCACTATGCCGCGCTCGCCGTCTACGCTAACGTCCATGCCGTCTTTTATTGTGCGCGTCGCGCCTGTTGCGCCGATTACGACAGGAATGTCAAGCGAAAGGCCAACTATCGCCGCGTGAGAGTTAGAGCCTGCTTCCTCGGCTATAATGCCGGCTGCACCGCGCAGATACGGCATCATTTCGTTGGAGGTGGATGGCACAACAAGCACGTTGCCGGGCTTGAATTTTACGCTGAGCTCCTCTATGCTGCGGCATACGCAGGTTTTGCCCTTGCCCATTTTGCCGCCGATGCCTATGCCCGCGATGAGAGAATCACCCACAAGGTGTGCTCTAATCATGTTTGTTGTGCCCGAAACGCCGAGCGGAACGCCCGCTGTAAGCACAACCATATCGCCGTTATTCACAAGCCCTGCTGTTTTTGCGGTCTTTATCGCCTCTGCAACAAGCTCGTCAGTCGAGTGTGCAAGGCTCATTCGGATGGGCGTGATGCCCCATGAAAGCGCAAGCTGATAATAAACGCTGTCGTCGACAACACACGCAATCATCGGTGTTGACGGACGGTATTTGCAGATGAGACGCGCTGTCTCGCCGCTCTTTGTAACGGTGATTATCGCGTTTGCGTTGATGTCCATTGCCGTTGTGCACGCCGCGTGTGAAACGGCGGCGGCAACTGTCAAATGCCCCTCAATGCCGCGCAGCTTCATGCGTTTGTTGTAGTTTATGTCGCTTTCTGTGCGCTCGGCAATCGCCGCCATCGTCGTCACGGCTTCAACAGGATATGCGCCCGCGGCTGTCTCGCCCGAAAGCATTATCGCTGAGGTGCCGTCGTAAATTGCGTTTGCAACGTCTGTGATTTCAGCGCGCGTCGGTCGCGGATTTTCCATCATGCTCTCAAGCATCTGCGTCGCTGTGATGACGGGCTTGCCCGCGTTATAGCAGCGCCAAATGATGTCCTTTTGAATAATGGGTATCTCCGCAAAGTCGATTTCAACGCCCATGTCGCCGCGTGCGACCATTATTCCGTCGGCTGCGGCGATTATCTCGTCGATATTGTTTACGCCTTCTTGGTTTTCAATTTTGGCGATTATTTTTATTGTTGAGCAGTTTACAGATTCAAGCAAACGGCGAATTTCAAAAATATCCTGAGCACTGCGGCAGAACGATGCCGCGACAAAGTTGAAGCCCTCCTGCACGCCGAAAAGAATATCGTCCTTGTCCTGCGCGCTCATGTACGGCATGGAAAGGGTGGTGCCCGGTAGGTTCACGCCCTTTTGGTTTTTGATAAGGCCGCCGTTTAGCACCTTGCAGCAGATGTCGTCGTCGTCGACAGTCGCGACAACCATGCTGATAAGCCCATCGTCGAGCAAAATGCGCGTGCCTGGTGCAACGTCTGAGGGCAGCTCTTTATATGTGATTGAGCACGCGTTGCTGTCGCCCTCAATTTCCTTTGTTGTCAGCGTGAAAATTTGGCCTGTTTTAAGCTCCGCCTTTCCGCCTTTGAACTTTTTAAGGCGAATTTCAGGCCCCTTTGTGTCAAGCAGCGCGGCGACAGGAACCCCAAGCTCCTCGCGAAGCGCCTTTAGGCTTTCAAGGCGTGTTTTATGTCCCGCATGGTCGCCGTGCGAAAAGTTGAATCGGGCAACGTTCATGCCTGCGAGCATCATGTTGCGCAGCACACCGTCAGCGTCTGTCGCAGGGCCGAGCGTGCATATAATTTTTGTTTTTCTGTTCATGTAATTTTCCTCCCGAATGTATATACCAAATTGATGGTACTTAAATTATATTATACTCTAATTTTCAAATTCTTTCAATCATATTATTATATAATAAACCGTAAATTATTGTATAGCAAATGTAAATACACGCTAAAGCGGCTTGCAAGTGTGCTTAACGTGTGATAAACTATATTATAAATAAATATACGAGAGGGGCGGTCAATTGTCGGCAATTATACGTGTTGAAAAGCTGCGCAAGATATATCTTGTAGGCACGCAAAAGGTCGCCGCCCTAAATAATGTCAGCCTTGAGATAGAAAAAGGCGAGTTTTGCTGCATCGTCGGCGCGTCCGGCAGCGGCAAGTCAACACTGCTCAATCAGCTTGCGGGCCTTGAAAAGCCGACAAGCGGCAGCGTTTACATAGGTAAAAATAATATTTCCGCAATGACCGAGAGCGAGCTTGCAAAGTTCAGACAAAATCATCTCGGCTTTGTGTTTCAGTCCTACAATCTTTTGCAGACGATGACGGCCGCCGAAAACGTGGCGCTGCCGCTTATGTTTAAAGGCGTGCCAAAGCAAAAAAGAGAGCTTATGGCGGCAAAGCAGCTTGCAAAGCTCGGGCTCGGCAAGCGCATACATCATAAGCCGTCAGAGATGTCGGGTGGCCAACAGCAGCGCGTCGGCATTGCGCGCGCGTTTGTCACAAAGCCAAAGGTCATTTTTGCCGACGAGCCAACAGGCAACCTCGACTCGACAACCACCGCAAAGGTCATGAACGTCATGCTCAAGCTCGCGCGCGAGAATAACATCACCGTCATAATGGTGACGCATGAGCGAGATTTGGCAGGCTGTGCAGACCGCATTATTACGCTTAAAGACGGCAAGGTTGTCGGCAACGAAAAAATAGAAAACCCCAACGAGGAATTTATTCCCGCGGAAATGAAAAACGTAAACGATGCGCTGCCGCCGATTAAAGTTGACGAGCCACAGCCGGAACAGGCAGAAGCGTCTGAATTGCCCGAAATTACGCCGGAGGAGGCAGCACAGCTTATCTCTGAGTTTCCGCCTGAAATACCTCTTGACGATGACGAAAAAGAGGAAGAAAAGACGGAAGAAAAAGAGGATGACTCGCCCGTCAAGGAGCATCCGCCGCGCAAAAATGAGCCGCCAAAGCCTGTAAATAAGCCCGATGAGCTTATAACGGCCATAAAAAAAGGCGAAGAGCAAAAGCAAAACGACGACGAGCACCAGCCCATCGCAGAATTGCCCTTTAACACGCAGACAGCCACACCGCTGTCCGCAGAAGAATTTTTGCCATAATAAACGGAGTTTAAAAATGATAAATTTCTTGCTTAAAAACAAAACGTTAAAGAAAGCCCTTTGCACTATGCTTTCGCTTGGCGTGGCGGTATGCCTTTGCGCCGCCGCATATGCATCTAAAATGACGGCGGGGTCAACAGCCTCATCGTCAAGCTCATCATCGAGCTCTTCTTCAAACACAAACTTAGGCGGCAGCGCATTTATAGCCGCCTATAACGTCGTCGACGAGGCGGGTTCAGAGATTGTAAACCTCTATCCCGGCACAAAGTGCACCCTCGCGTTTATAGTTGTCGACGGGCGCTTTCAAGACAGCGACGCAGATCCGTGGATGGGCTATGCCATGTATGCTGATTTGTCGAAAAATATCCACGCAAAAATAAGCTCGAGCAATTTCACCTCAGTCACAGGCACCGACGCAAGCGTGCAAAAGCGTGAAAATGTCAACGGCTCGCTTTCGTATGCAGTCGTTTTCAGAGATACTGTTTATCAGGGCACAGACAGCGGCTTTTCGTTTGAGTTAAGCTTTACAAAAACAGACCCCACAAGCGGCTACGAGATGTCGATGGGCGTGGCGGCAAGCTCGCTTTCACAGTCAATCGCGCAGTGCACGCAGGAGAATGAGGGCGTTAAAACAGCAAAGCCGTCCGTCATGGTTAAGGATTCAAACTACGGCACAACAGCCATCGACGCGGGCAGCACCTTTACGCTGACAATAACCTCCTACAACACAAGCAAAACAATAGGCATAACGGACGTAAAAACCACCATTTCTCTCCCGACACAGCTAACGCTTGCGGGCGGCAGCAATATGGTGCTCACGGAAGCCGTCGCGGCGGGAGCGTCGTTTGCCAACACCTTTCAGCTTCAAGCCCAAAGCAGCGCGGAGACTGGCGTCGTAAACATAACAGTCGATTACAGCTATTATGAAAAAAACTCCGACACGCCGCTCACTTCAAGCCAGCTTATAACAGTCGCGCTCACGCAGCCCGACCGCTTTTCAATAACCTCTATCGAAACCCCGACAGACCTCTACACAAATCAAGAGGACATGATAATGGTAAACTTTGTCAACAAGGGCAAAAGTATACTTTATAACTTGAGCACCGAGATAACAGGCGATATGGACACAATGATTGCCGAGGATCCATACGTCGGCAACGTCGCCGCAGGCACGCAGTCGTCAGCCGATTTCACCGTAATGGCCACGACAGCAGGCACACATAAGGGCGTTATCACAATCAGCTACGAGGACATAAACGGCAAGGTGAAAACCCAAACATCCGACTATGAAATAATCGTCGCGGACGCGCCTGTTTTTGACGACGGCGGCGTTATAATGCCAGATATGCCGATGGAGGACGCGCCCACAGGCTTTTCAATGCCGTGGTGGGCTTGGGTTATTATCGCCGCGTTACTTATCGCAGTAATTCTTGTCATTCGCAAAATAATCAAGAACCGCCGCGCCGCAAAAATAGCACTTGAGCTTGCGCAGAGCGGCGACGGACTAGGGGCGGACGAAGATGAAGATTTCTGACCTTGTCTCCCTCAGCTTTGAAAATCTGCGCCGCCGCAAGGGGCGCACTGTGCTCACTGTTATAGGTGTTGTCATAGGTACGTGCGCGATAGTCGTCATGGTGTCGCTCGGCATAGCCATGAACGAGGGCTTTGACGAAATGCTAGCGCAGTGGGGAGATTTGACGCAAATACAGGTGTATCTTCAAGGCTCAAGCGGCTCAAGCGAGGCGCTAAAGCTCGACGATGCCGCCATAACAACATTTAGCGAGCTTGAAAACGTAACAGTCGCAACGCCGATATACACATCGCCGTACCTCAATATCAAGGTGGTGGCGGGCAAAAAAGACCGCTACCAAATGCAGTACGCGCAGATTGTGGGCGTGTACGCAAAAGCCATAGAAGCGCTTGAATACGAGCTTATCTCAGGCGAATATCTGCCTGAAAAAGCCGCATCTGAAAGCGGCAAGGTTCAGGTGCTCATAGGCGAAAACGCGGGCTATTCCTTTTACGATACAAAGCGCAAGGGCGACAAAGCGTACCGCTGGCAAGGTCAAACAGACGCTGCCGGTGAGCTTCTTGAGCCATTTGTGAACATAAGCTCGGACGTTATGACCATTCACAACGCGTCAACCGAAAAGGATGCGAAACCATTTGACTACGATATGAACGTGGTCGGCGTGCTCAAATCCGATTACAGCAAGGGCTACTACACCGACGGCGGAATAATCATGGATCTCAACGTGCTCAAACGCCTTGAGAAGGAATACATAAAGGCAAACGCAATCAAGGACACAAACGCTGACAGCTATAATCAGGTTATAGTTAAGGCGACTGATGTCGACACCGTCGAAGCGGTTGAACAAGCCATAAAGGATATGGGCTACGGCACATATTCAATGTCAAGCCAGCGCGAGAGCATGCAGCAGCAGTCACAAATGATACAAATGGTGCTCGGCGGGCTTGGCGCGGTGTCGCTTTTCGTCGCGGCACTGTCGATAGCTAACACAATGACAATGGCTATATACGAGCGTACGCGCGAGATAGGCGTGATGAAGGTGCTCGGCTGCGAGCTTGGCAAAATCCGCTCAATGTTCCTTTTTGAAGCTGCGATGATTGGCCTTATAGGCGGGCTTGCGGGCATTGCGATAAGCTATGCGCTGTCGTTTGTGCTCAACTATTTCGGCCCTCGCTTAATGGCGTCGGGGCTGCTCAATTTCCTTTCAATGTACGGCAGCTACGGTTCAAAGCTGTCTGTTATCCCAATTTGGCTGTCGGTTTCGGCTGTCATTTTCGCAACCTTTATAGGCGTGGTTTCGGGCATTGCCCCCGCAAACAGAGCCGTAAAAATATCTGCGCTTGAAGCTATAAGACACGAATAATTGTCTAAAAAGGAAGTGCAAGTATGAATACTACTAAGCAAAAACACAAAATGCCTCGCGTGTTAAAATGCGTGATTATTAAGGTGTGCATTGCGGTAGCCATTCTGCTTGCACTTTTTGTTGCTTTTTTAGCCCTGCGCGCAAAAATTGAAAACGCGTTTAATGTGGAAATAAATTTGCCCAAGTTTATTGAAAATATGCTGCCTGACGCGTTAATGGGGTATAATAAAATAGAGCTCATAAACGCCGTCACAGGCGAAGCGCGCGAAAAAAGAGAGCTAGTTGTGCTTGAACAGGACGTAAACGCCGACACACAGATAAGCAGCGCGCTTGCCAATATAGCCATTTTTAAAAAGACGCGCACCATACATTCAAGCGGAACAGGCGTGTTTACTGTCGATTTAAGCAGCCTTGACAGCGAAGCCGTGACGGTTGATGTGTCAAATCGGCTCGTTACGGTAAAAATTCCAAAGCCCGCACTTTCGTATGTGACTATCGACAGCAGCAAAACCGCCTTTGAGGACACCGAACGCGCGTTTTTGGCATTTGGCGACATCACAATGACGCAGGAGCAGCAAAAAGAACTCGAAATAGAAATAGACGCCGCCATGCGCACCGCCCTCGCAGCCGACGACGTTCAACAAAAAGCCGAAGCCGCCGCCAAAAGGCAGCTGAAGGCGCTGTTTGAAACAACCTTGTCACCGCTCACGCAAGGCTTTGAGGTGGAGATTGTGGTGTGACGGTTCCCGCAAAACTAACCCCATTGTCATTCTGAGCGCATTGTGAATTTGCGCAAAACTTACGGCACGCCGAGTCGTCGTGCCCTACGCACTTTGCGGGAATGTAGGGGCGAGCTTTGCTCGTCCGATAAATTTGCGCAATTTCAAAGCCCGCCCTACTGACATTGTAAAATTGTAGGGAACGCATTTCATGCGTTCCAAAGCCGACGGTTTGCGCAAAATATTTTAAAAGTCCATTGACATATTCCTGTCTATGTAGTATATTATACATAGACCCACACCCCGTGGGGGTATCAAGAAAGGATTTGCAATGGCAGATAAAAAAATATACGACGTTACCGGCATGACGTGCTCGGCGTGCTCGGCGCATGTTGAGAAGGCAGTGCGCGCCCTCGACGGAGTGGACGAGGTAACAGTAAATTTATTGACAAATAGCATGGCTGTAACAGGCGGTGCGGACGCGCAGGTAGTCGAAAACGCCGTCATAAACGCGGGCTACGGCGCGTCATTAAAGGGTGAAAAAAAGCAGGAGCAATTGGGCACAAGCGTCGCCGAACATCAGCTTAAAAGCATGCAGCACAGACTGATAATCTCGTTTGTGCTTTTAATTCCGCTTATGTATGTCTCGATGGGGCACATGGTTGGGCTACCGCTGCCGAGCTTCCTCGACGGCTTGCCAAACGCCATTTCATACGGCATGACGCAGCTTTTACTGACTCTGCCTATTGTTTACGTAAACCGCAAATATTACGAGGTCGGCTTTAAAACGCTTTTTCATGGCAGCCCAAATATGGACAGCTTAATCGCCATAGGCTCAACAGCCGCGCTTGTTTACGGCATTTTTGCGATATACCGCATGGGCTACGGCCTAGGCATTCAAGACATGGCGCTTGTGCACAAGTACCACATGGATTTGTATTTTGAAAGCGCCGCAATGATACTCGCGCTCATCACACTGGGCAAATATCTTGAGGCGAAAAGCAAGGGCAAAACAAGCGAAGCCGTTGAAAAGCTTGTCAATTTAGCACCGAAAACTGCAACAGTTGAGCGCAATGGAAATGAACAGATAATTCCGATAGACGAGGTGGCGGCAGGCGACATAGTCGTCGTGCGCCCCGGTCAAAGCGTGCCTGTTGACGGCGTGATAACAGAGGGTCAGTCAAGCTTAGACGAAGCCGCGCTGACAGGAGAAAGCATTCCTGTCGATAAAAAAGCAGGAGATACAGTAATCGCGGCGTCTATAAATAAGGCGGGCTTTTTCAAGCTTCGCGCCACAAAGGTGGGGCAGGACACAACGCTTGCGCAAATTATCCGCCTTGTTGAAGAAGCCAGCGCAAGCAAAGCGCCAATCGCGCGTCTTGCCGATAAAATCGCGGGCATATTTGTGCCTGTCGTCATAGCTATCGCGGTGCTTTCGGGCGCAGTGTGGCTTTTGGCGGGGCAGACGGCTGAATTTGCGCTGTCAAGCGCTATCGCCGTGCTTGTAATCTCATGCCCGTGCGCGCTCGGGCTTGCAACGCCTGTCGCAATAATGGTCGGGACAGGTAAGGGCGCTGAAAACGGCATACTGATAAAATCCGGCGACGCGCTTGAAACGGCGCATAAAGTCAACAGTGTAGTGCTCGACAAAACAGGCACTATCACAACAGGCAAGCCGGAGGTCACTGATATAATTCCGCTTGCGATTTCCGAAAAAGAGCTGCTTAAAATCGCCGCGAGTCTTGAAAGCTCAAGCGAGCACCCGCTTGCAACAGCGATAATGACAGCTGCTCAAAAGGACGGAATAAAGCCCGAAAAGGTAACACAGTTTGAAGCGGTGTTCGGCAAGGGCGTTTCGGCTGTGCTAGACGGCGAGAGCAGTCTCGGTGGAAACCTCGCGCTTTTGAAGGAAAATAATATTGATACCGATAAGATAGAAAAGCAGGTCGAAGCGCTGTCCTCACAGGGCAAAACACCGCTCATATTCGCAAAGGGCGGTACACTCGCGGGCATAATAGCAGTCGCGGACGCTGTTAAGCCGACAAGCGCCGCGGCGGTTGCGCAGCTTATAAAAATGGGCATTGATGTCACGATGCTCACAGGCGATAATCAGCTTGCGGCGCAGACGATAGGTAAACAGGTGGGCGTTACGCGAGTAATCGCAGGCGTGCTGCCGCATCAAAAGGAAGCCGAGGTGTCGCGCCTTAAAGCCGAGGGCAAAACAGTTGCTATGATAGGCGACGGCGTAAATGACGCGCCCGCCCTAGCAAGCGCCGATGTCGGCATAGCGATAGGCGCGGGGACTGATGTGGCCATAGAGAGCGCCGACGTAGTGCTGATGAAGAGCGATTTGCAGGACGCAGTGACGGCAATTCGCCTGTCAAAAGCCGTCATGCGCAACATAAAGGAAAACCTTTTTTGGGCGTTTTTCTACAATATCCTCGGCATACCGCTTGCCGCGGGCGTGCTTTACCCAATTTTTGGTCTGCGCCTAAGCCCCATGATAGGCGCTGCCGCAATGAGCCTTTCAAGCGTGTGCGTCGTTACAAACGCGCTTCGCTTAAAGAATTTTAAACCGCTTAAAACCGAAAATATCACAAATATTAAGGAGACAAAACAAATGAGAAAAGTTACAATAAGCATAGACGGAATGATGTGCGGGCATTGCCGCGGCCACGTTGAAGAAGCGCTTAATAAGCTGAACGGCGTGAGCGCCACAGTGCGCCTTGACGACAAAAACGCCGTGTGCACAATCGAGGGCGACACAACCGACGAGCAGCTAAAGCAGGCCGTCGCGGACGCGGGCTACACGGTAACAGGTATAGCGTAATGATGGCGGACAAAGCGCAGATAACGCGCCTTTTGAAAACCGCACGCGGCCAGCTTGACGGAATCCTCGCTATGGTTGAGGACGACAGATATTGCATAGATATATCAAATCAAATAATGGCGGCGATGTCAATTCTCAAAAAAACTAATAAAGAGATATTGAAAGCGCACATGCACTCTTGCGTCAAAAGCGCCGTCGAGCACGGCGACGACGCAAAGCTCGATGAGCTGCTTTCGATAATGGACAAGCTATGAAAAATCATGCCTTAAAGCGCAATATAATAGCGGCGATAATTCTCACCGCTTTGCTTGTTATTTTTAACATTGTCAAGCACAACACGCAGATAATCAGCTTTTACACGCAAAATATCAGCTCACCGCTCGCTGCCTTTATAGGCGCGGCGTGTGGGCTTTTGCCGTTTTCTGTCGCGGAGGTTGTATGGACGGCGTTTGTGATATTCGCCGTGCTTTACATAATTTTCGCGGTGATAAAAATTGTTAAGTCAAAGGGCAAAAGGGGATATGCGGTGCTGCAAAAGCTGTCCGGCATGTGCGTTATAGCGCTGTCGGTCGCCACAGGCTTCACGGCGCTTTGGGGCGTAAATTATTACGCAGAAACGTTTGAACAAAAATCAGGGCTTGTAGATAGCCCGATTTCAGTTGAACAGCTTGCCGACGTGACGCGGCTTTTTGCGACGAAGCTGAATGACGCTGCTTTAAGCGTAAATCGCGACGAAAACGGCGTTTGCGCGTCGGACGTTGACGCTATGCTAAAGGCGAGCAAGGATTTATACGCGCCGCTCGAGGAGGAATATCCGTTTTTGCAAACGCCGCACCGCGCGGCAAAGCCGATGGTGTACTCGCAGCTTATGAGCGCGATAAATTACACAGGCTTTTATTTTCCGTTCACGGGCGAGGCGAATATAAACGTCGCGCAGCCAAACGCGTACATAGGCGCGACGATAGCGCACGAGCAGGCACATCTGCGCGGCGTTGCGCAAGAGCAAACGGCAAATTTTCTCGCGATACTCGCGTGCGAAAAAACAGAGGACGTAAATTTCAGATATTCAGGCGCAATATTAGCCTACACCCACCTCACAAACGCTCTCTATTCAGCCGATTATAAGCAGTGGCTCGAAGTGGCAAACTCGCTTTGCGACGAGGTAAATTTAGATTTAACCGTAAACAGCGCCTACTGGCAGCAGCGCAACACCTCTGTTTCCGCCGCCGCAAATACAGTTTACGAGGGCTTTTTGAAAAGCTACGACCAAAAACAAGGCCTAAAAAGCTACGGCGAGGTTGTAGATTTGCTAGTTGAGTATTACGCGATGCAGGCGTGATACAAAAAAGTAGGGAACGCATACAATGCGTTCCCTACAATAAGGTATACAATTTTAAAGAAGCTTGCCGGTAAACGATGGCTCGCAATATTTGTCCATTTTATAGGTGAGGAAGTTTATGTCTTGGAACAGCTCTAAGCTAAAGCTTGCCGACGCTGCTCCACTGCCCTTCATCATGTCTATGATTGTGCTGACACTAGGCGTTTCGGAAAGCTTGCACAAAAGCGTAGTATCATCAAGAAAAATGAATTTTATTGTGCGCACACAGCTGCTTTCAAGAAAGCACAGCGTAATTTTTATGACAGGGTGGTCGTCCTCGTCGTGCACAAATTTGCCCTTTGCCGCCACCGCAAATTCGTTGCCGCCCGCGTTTATGCTTCCGCAGCGATACTTGTCAAAGCCAACGGGAAAAGCAAAGGCTGTGCCGCCCTCCGTCCAGTGAATTTCAAGCTGCTCGCCCTTGCACACAAATTTTATGTGCTGCACACCCTGCGGGTAGTAGTCAATCATATTGCTTATAATCAGCGGCAGCAAGCCGTGTTTGTTGTCAGCCACAGAGTATTCAAGCCCGTCAAAAAAGCTTATTCCGATAGGCAACACAGACACAGTGTGGTCAGCACTTTTAAAAAACGCAGTAAGCTTTTGCCAAAAGGTAGGCGGCGCGGGCGGCTGCGGAACACACTCGCCATACTCAAGCCTATTTAACGTAAACTGCAAATTAACATACGCGGCGTTATCCGCTTCAAGCGGAGCGTCGCTTTTTATTTCGGCTAAAAAATCATCAATTGCCTGTTTTGTGCCGCTCTCTGTAAACAGGTTTGCTGCACCCGCATTTACCGCAATTATCATATTTTTTTGGGGCGACATAAGCACATATTGTCCAAACATTCCGTTGAACATATAGGTGTTGTTTTTGCTGTTTACCCAAATTTGATAGCCGTATTCTTCGCTTTTGCTGCTTTCGGAATGCACTGATGTTGCATCATTTATCCATGCTTCGCTCAAAAGGCGCTTTTGCTCGCCGTTCGCTGCCCACATGCCGTTTTGCAGATATAAAAGCCCAAGCTTTGCCGCATCCTCAAGGTGCACGTATAAGCCCCAACCGCCCTTTTCGATGCCTGTCGGGCTTTTCTCCCATGCGGTGTGCTTAAAGCCGAGCGGCTCAAAAAGGCGCGGAGTTAGATATTCCATAACGCCAAGCCCTGTTTTTTTCTTTATTATGCACGCGAGAACATAGGTGTTCATGCTGTTGTAATCAAACTGCGTGCCCGGCTCAAACGCGACGTCGCCCTCAAAAAAGCCCTTGAGCCAGTCGCTTTCAATCACCGCGCCCACCTCTTTAAACTGCGAGCCGCTTTGCATTGTCAGCAGATTTTGCACAGTCATCGAGCGTATGCGCCTGCCTGAAAGCAGGTTTATTTTCTCGGGGAAAATCGAGGAGATTGTCTCGTCGAGCGCAAGCTTTCCCTCGTCAATTAGCATACCTATCGCAGTGCCGGTAAAGCTTTTGCACATGCTGTGCGTCACGTGCCAGTGCTGCGGAGAATATGGCGCAAAGTATCCCTCACTTATCACCTTTCCACCGCGTATAACCATGCACGCGTGCGGGTTTGCGTTTTTGACAGACGCGAGACGGCGGTAAAGCCTGTCGACGCTGCTCGATGAAACGCCTGCGCTTTCGGGCGTGCAGCGAGGCAGCGGAATGCCCTCAGGCTCGCTTTTTTCGGCGGGCTTTTGCGCCTTGACAGGGAAGGGCAGTATGTTAGCTGTATCGCCCAGCAACAGCTTGCGCGTATAATTAAGTGCTCTCATGCTGCTGCGAATTTCCATTTGCCATCACTCCTCACTAAACATGTTCATATTACTTTACCAAAATTATATCACATTTTTTGTTGATTACTGTTACAAAATAGTAAATTTTTTCCATATAATGTGTTGCGCATTATATGAATTTATAAAACCTACACCTCATCCGTCACGCTGCGGCGTGACACCTTCTCCTAAAGGAGAAGGCTTACGTTGGCTTCCCCTTGAGGGGAAGCTGTCAGCGCAGCTGACTGATGAGGTGTTAAGCGTTTATTTATTCAACAGTCACGCTCTTTGCGAGATTTCGTGGCTTATCCACGTCACACCCGCGCAAAACGCTCATGTAGTAGGCGAAAAGCTGCAAGGGGACTATCAGCAAAAGCGGCATGAATATGCCCTCAAATTCTGGCAGACGCACGACAAAATCGGCGATATCTGCGGGCACATTTGCGCTCTCTTTGCAAAAAACTATCACGCGTGCGCCGCGGGTTTTCACTTCCTTGACGTTGCTCATCGTCTTTTCAAAAACATTGTCCTGCGTCGCAAGCGCAATGACGGGCGTGCCGTCAACTATGAGCGAAATTGTGCCGTGCTTTAGCTCGCCCGCGGCGTAGGCTTCAGAGTGAATATAGCTTATTTCCTTAAGCTTTAGGCTACCTTCAAGCGAGAGGGAATAGTCAAACCCGCGCCCCATGAAAAACAAATCGTCGCTGTTCATAAACTGGCTCGCGAGGTATTTTATATTGTCGCACTCGTCAAGCACAGGCTTTATAAGCGTGGGAATGCGCTGTAAATCGGCTGTCAAATAGCGTATAATTTCCTCGTCCTGCGTTTTGCGGGCGTAGGCTAGGCGCAGCGCAAACAGGTACATCACGGACATCTGCACGCTGTACGCCTTTGTGCTCGCGACGGCTATTTCGGGGCCTGCATAGGTGTAAATGACATAGTCCGCCTGACGCGCGATGGACGAGCCTAGCACGTTTACAATCGCAAGCGTCTTTACACCCTTTGATTTTGCGAGCTTCAGCGCCGCAAGCGTGTCGAGCGTCTCGCCGCTTTGGCTTATGATGATAACTAGGTCGTTTATCGCGATAATCGGGTCGCGGTAGCGAAACTCGCTCGCTATATCGACAATCGCAGGCACGCGCGCGAGCTTTTCAATGGCGGTTTTGCCCACCATGCCCGCGTGCATTGCCGTGCCGCAGCCGACTATGTGAATGTTGTTTATGCCCGCTAAAAATTCGTCGTCCAAATCGTCAACGCCGAGACAAGGCAGGCCGTCCATGACGTGCGGGCTTATCGTTTGGCGCAATGCGTCCGGCTGTTCGTGGATTTCCTTTAGCATAAAATGCTGATATCCGCCTTTTTCGGCGGCTTCAATATCCCAACTCGCCGTCAAATGCTCTTTCTCGACAGGGTGGCCAAACTCGTTGAAAACGTCGATTTTGTCAGCCGAAACAACCGCGATTTCGCCCTCGTCAAGGATGGCGTAGTCGCGCGTATATTTCAGCAGCGCGGGGATATCGCTCGCGAGGAAATTTTCGCCGTCCCCGTAGCCGACAATGAGCGGGCTTTCCTTGCGCACGGAGAAAATTTTGTCGGGGAAATCCTTAAAAATTATCGCAAGCCCATAGCTGCCGCGCACCTGCTCAAGCGTTTTCATAAGCGCGTCGATAGGCTCGCCCTTATAGTTGTGGTCAAGCAGCTTCACAAGAACTTCTGTATCTGTCTCACTGCAAAATTCATAGCCGTGTTTTTTTAAATGCTCGCGCAGCGCGGCATAATTTTCAATGATGCCGTTGTGCACAAGGCTCACGCGCGGGGTGGAGTGCGGGTGGCTGTTTACGTCGCTCGGCGCGCCGTGCGTCGCCCATCTTGTGTGCCCGATGCCGCAGTGTGACGATGGCAAATTAAGCCCGCCAAGCTTATTTTTAAGCACCGCAAGCCGCCCCTCGGCCTTGACGACGCGTATATCGTCGCCGATAAAAAGTGCCACGCCCGCAGAGTCATATCCGCGGTATTCAAGCTTTTCAAGCCCGTTCATAAGTACGTCAGTGCTCTCACGAGATCCGATATATCCAACAATTCCACACATAATTAAATTTACTCCTATTTGCGGCAATAGCGAAACAGACGTACGCTCATATATGGAAGCAGCATGTCATTCTGAGGAGCGCAACGACGAAGAATCTTTAGCTGTATACAAAGCTTGAAAGATTCTTCGCTGCGCTCAGAATGACAAACTTCCGCATAGAGGGTATGCCATCAAATTGCCGCTATCAAATTTTAGTATATAAGTGCCTGACAAACACGGTCGGCACAATAATTCAAAAGAATAAACTTCCTTGCAGACGGCTCTGTTACGGCATTGCTGCCGCTTTTTGCCCGCTGCCTGTCGACTGTATAAGGAAAATCAGCCGTGAGAGCATCCGCCGAGTTTTTCGATAACCCTCATCCTCGTCACCCTTCGCTGCGGTAGTCTTTGCGATAGCCAAGGGCCTGGCGCTTCGGCGTACATAAATATCAAACCTCCTAGCGTTGGCCGCGCGTCAATGCATTTTTATAAAGCGCGGCCTAATTTTTTCGAGATACAGCGCGTGCGTCCTCGTCAGCGCCACATCATATATCACAAACGTTACATTGCCGAGCAACAGCAGCAAAATAAGGAAAAACGTGCCGCTCTGGCCAAACTCTGCAACGATGTAATCAACACGGAAAAGAAAAATCAAGATGCCGTACATCGCGATAACTGCAACATTAAAAACAAGCGACTTTAACAGTAATTGTAATACTTTCATATGCACTTTGTCAAGCATAGCTTTCAAAAGAGGGTAATATCCCATGAAAAACACAAACATCATCGCCATTTCCTTATCAGGCGCTATGAAAAGCGCCAAAATGGAAATGGCGACGTATAAAAGCACCCCTGTGCTTGTGCCAAATTCTATCGCGACAGGCACTATCAATATCCCCGCAAGCGCAGGCGCGGCAAACGAGGAAAACGGAATTATGCTGCCCATGAGCATCACTGTTATGGCAAGCGCGCCGAATATCCCCGATAATGCTATTTTTGCGCTCGTGTCCCTTTTCATATTAAAACGTCCTTTTGTCAAAGATAGTTCTATTATATCGCATAAATGTTAAACAATTATTAACAAGGCTTGCATTGATGGCTTGCGCAAAGCGGTAAAATAGCTGCAATACTGTCGGGAGGCGAAACGCCTCCCCTACAAGCTTACCTTGAAATCGTGTAGGGGACGGGTTCTCCGTCCCGCGCAGATTAGCGCAAAGTGCGCGGGGCGCGTATCCAAATGGTACTGTAGGGCGGGGGCTTGCTCCCGCCGCAATTTACGGCTTACGGTTGCAACGGCGGGAGCAAGCCCCCGCCCTACAGTGCATCACTAATTTGTGCAAAGCGTATGTCGCGACCTACGAAGCAAGCGCCGAGCACGTTTTAAATGTGAATCCCGCATTTTTAAACCATTCAATTATCGCGGGCAGCGCGTCTACTGTTGTGCCGGTGGCTTTTGTGTCGTGCATAAGCACAATGCACTGGGTGTGCTTGCCAACGTCCTCAATTGTGTGGTTGTAAACCTCGTTTGCGGAAGGCTTTCTGCCCGCCGCGTCGTCGGAGCACACGTTCCAGTCAACGACCGTATAGCCTTTTTCGGCTGCTTCTTTTTCAAGCGTGTACATTATGCCGCTGCCGCCGTATTTTCGGCTCACGGTGTTGCTGCTGCCGCCGGGAAAACGCAAAAGCTTGCTGTCAGCACAGCCGTACGGCTCAAGCTTCTCCTTTAACATATCTATGTCCTCCCAAAAGGAATTGTCACCGGTGTAGATTTTTGAATAATTGTGCGTGCAGCTGTGAAGCCCTATTTCGTTGCCCTCCGACACTAATCGCGTCAGTATCGGCAGATATTTGTCGTTATTTCCGTCGGCTATCACAAAAAACGTCGCGTTTACACAGTATTCATTTAAAATGTCAAGAATTTCCTCTGTGTATTTTGAGGGGCCGTCGTCAAATGTTAGGTAAACCTCTTTTTCGGCGGGGGCAGGGGAGTCTGCGGAGGCTTCAACAGGGGCAAAGGTTTGATATTCTAAATCTTCGGCAGAGCAGCCTGTCGGTGGCGCAAACGACCATATTCAAAGCGCAAGCACGCCCATTGCGCCAAAGGACATAACTGAGTAAAGTATCTTTTTCAAAAGCTCTGTATTACGCATTTGATGTTCCACCCTTCTGTTGCGTTTAACCGCAAAATGCACTATAATTATATAGTACATATTTACTTGAAAGGAACGCATAATATGCCGCTTGAAACTATACTTTTAATAGTAGCACTTATTTTGTCGGCAGTTGCCGCCGCGTTTTCTGCCGCTTGCTTTATGAAAAATAAAAATGAGGCCATAACAGAAAAGCAGCTTGACAAAATGCTCGACGAAAGAAACGAGCAGATGGAGGACAGCCTGCGCGAGCTGCGCACAGAGCTTGCGCAAAGCATTGCACAGACGCTTAAGATGTCGTCGGACTTGCAGTCAAACGCGCAAAGGCAGATGTCGGACATGCAAAACGAGCGCTTGCGCGAGCTTACAAATCTGCTTGCGCAAAGGCAGACGACGCTGCAAAATACAGTCAGCACACAGCTTGCCGCCAACGAACAACGCCTTGAAAGCATACGCAAAACGATGGAGACAAGCATTGCGAATTTGCAGACGGAAAACAGCAAAAAGCTTGACGAAATGCGAAATACAGTCGATGAAAAGCTGCAAAAGACGCTCGACCAAAAGCTCGCGCAGTCGTTTGCGCGCGTGACAGATCAGCTCGAAAAGGTGTATAAGGGTCTTGGCGAAATGCAAACGCTCGCGACAGGCGTTGGCGATTTGAAAAAGGTGCTTAGCAACGTCAAAACGCGCGGAATACTCGGCGAAATACAGCTTGGCGCAATCTTAGAACAGATTTTGTCGAAGGAGCAGTATCTTGAAAATGTCGCGACTGTCACAGGCAGCACCGAGCGCGTTGAATTTGCCGTCAAACTGCCAGGCGACGGCGAGACGCCGGTTCTGCTGCCGATAGACGCAAAATTTCCTGTGGACGCATACAGCGCATTATTAGAAGCCTACGAAACCGCAAACGCGCAGAATGTTGAAGCCGCGTCAAAAGCGCTTGAACAGCGTATACGCGGCTTTGCAAAGGATATTCACACAAAATATATCAATGTACCAGAGACGACAGATTTCGGCATAATGTTTGTGCCGGTTGAGGGACTTTATTCCGAGCTTGTGCGCCGCGGCATGATTGAGAAGCTGCAAGCGGAGCATAAGGTGGTAATTACAGGCCCTACAACGATGGCGGCGCTTTTGAACAGCCTGCAAATGGGCTTTAAAACACTCGCGATACAAAAGCGTTCAAGCGAGGTGTGGAAGGTGCTCGGCAGCGTAAAGAGCGAGTTTGACAATTTCGGCAAAGCCTTGGAACAAACCCAAATGCGCATGGAGCAGGCAAGCAGCGAGCTAGAAAAGCTAGTCGGCGTGCGCACAAGACAAATGATAAGAAAACTGTCAGCAGTGTCAGGGACAGCGGAGATTGAAGAGGAATAAATAAAAGAAGAGAGAAGAAAGAAAATAGAAGAAGTAAGGAGTTACCGCTTTGAGGTAACATTATAATAAGTAGAGCGTCTACGCAAGATTTTGTATAAATCAAGTGTAGGCGCTCTATTTATTTGGATGTGACGGCGCAGCCGTCACTCATTACTTTTTATTTCTTCTTTTTTCTATCTTCTTTTACTGCACTTTCCAATACGCCACACTATATGGCAACAATTTGCTTCCTCCGCCGAAATCGTGGTATTCGCCGGTTATCAAATCTGTGGCGCAGCCTGCTTGTGCGTCGAAATGGGCTTCAAATTCATAATCAGCCGCATTTATCGCAACAAGCACGCGCTCGTCGTCTGTTTTGCGCTCAAAAATATATTGATGATTTGTCAAAAGCACTGTGCGGTAGCTGCCATAGGAAAGCGCTTTGCTGCTTTTATGCGCCGCTGCGAGTTTTGATATAAACGCCGAAAGCTCATTTTCGATAGGCTCGTCATACGACTGCCTTAGCGCGTCGTCACCGTCGTGCTTGTCGCCCTTTGCACCCCATTCGCTGCCGTAATATACGCACGGAATACCCGGCATTGCCATCACAAGGCCGTACACCGCTTCAAGCTGTTTTTCGTTTGAAAGTATGCTTGCGATGCGCGAAACGTCGTGGTTGTCGGCAAAATTAAACATATGCTTACCGCGATATAAACACCACTGCTCGCTGCCGTACTGGCGGTTTATGCTGTGTGCAATCTCGAACATATTCATGCTGTTAAACGCCGAGTAAATGCCCTTGTAGCACTCGTAATTTGTGGCGCTGTCAAGCATTGCGTCGTTCACAAGGCGGTTGTAGTCTCCGTGCAGCATTTCGCCGAGCAGGAAAAAATCGGGCTTAAGCGCCTTCGTAAAGTCGTGCAGACGGCGCACAAAGCTTTCGTCAAGGCAGTATGCAACGTCAAGGCGCAGTCCGTCGATGTCAAATTCGTCAACCCACCCTTTAACGCAGCCGAGCAGGTAGTTCACAACGTCGTTGTTTTGCAAGTTGAGCTTCACAAGCTCGTAATGCCCCTCCCAACCGTCGTACCAAAAGCCGTCGTTGTAGTTTGAGTTGCCGTTGAAATCTATTCTGAACCAGTCCTTATACGGGCTTTCCCAGCGCTTTTCACACACGTCGCGAAATGCCCAAAAGCCGCGCCCAACGTGGTTGAACACGCCGTCAAGCACTACGCGGATGCCGTTTTCGTGAAGTTGCTTGCACACGGCGGCAAAGTCTGCGTTAGTGCCGAGGCGGCAGTCTATTTTGGAGTAGTCGCGTGTGTCGTAGCCGTGACGGTCGCTGTCAAACACAGGTGAAAAATAAATCGCGTCAGCGCCAAGCTTTTTTATGTGAGGTATCCAGTCGTTCACTTTTGAAATTCTGCTTTGCAGCACGCCGTCATTTTCGTGCGGCGCACCGCAAAAGCCGAGGGGATATATTTGATAGAATACGCTTTCATCATACCACATAGTCAATCTCCTTACTTTCAATGTTTTTAATTATAACACGTTGTAGGAGGAATAGCAAAACGTATTTTATTTAACCTTCAAGCACCGCATTGCGTTTAAAATTGCTATGAACGAAACGCCAACGTCCGCAAAAACGGCTTCCCACATTGTCGCGTCGCCAAATGCCGCTAAAATAAGCACAAGCAGCTTTATGCCGAGCGCGAAAACTATGTTTTGGTGAACTATGCGCAGTGTTTTGCGCGCGGCTTTTATCGCGAGCGCAATGTCTGACGGATTGTCGTTCATCAGCACTACGTCGGCGGCCTCTATGGCGGCGTCAGACCCCATCGCGCCCATCGCTATGCCAACGTCGGCGCGGGTGAGCACAGGCGCGTCGTTTATGCCGTCGCCCACAAAGGCAAGGTTTGTGCCAGCGGCTTTTTCCGCAAGCAGCTTTTCGACCATGCTCACCTTGTCGTCGGGCAAAAGCTCTGCGTGGTATGCGTCAAGCCCAAGCTTTTTGGCAACGTCCTGCGCGGTGGCTTCTCTGTCACCTGTCAGCATGACTGTCTTTTCAATGCCGAGCGCTTTAAGCTGTGAAATCGCGTCTTTCGCGTCGCCTTTAATTGTGTCGGAAATCACGATATATCCACTGAATTTGCCGTCTGCCGCAATATAGACAACCGTGCCGGCATCGGAGTAAGGCGTGAAGGCTATGCCGTTGTCCTGCATCATTTTTGCGTTGCCGGCGAGTATGCTTTTGCCGTCCACAACAGCGCTTATGCCGTGCCCTGCAATCTCTTTTATGTCGCTTATGCGCGAGCTGTCAACCTCGCCCTTATCGGCGCGTTTAATAGAAAGCGCTATCGGGTGTGTGCTCATGCTCTCGGCGCACGCGGCGAGGTCGATAAGCTGCTCTTTTGTTATGCCGACGGGCGCTATCTCAACCACTTCAAACGTGCCGTTTGTAAGCGTGCCTGTCTTGTCGAAAACGATTGTTTTAACCTCTGCAAGTGCTTCAAGATAGTTGCTGCCCTTTACAAGTATGCCACATTTTGACGCGCCGCCGATGCCTCCGAAAAAGCTTAACGGCACTGAAATTACAAGCGCGCATGGGCACGAGACAACGAGGAATATGAGCGCGCGCTCAATCCAGTCCGCCCACACGCCGCCAAACAGCAGCGGGGGAATGACCGCGAGGATAGCCGCAATGCCGACGACTGCGGGGGTGTAGTAGCGGGCAAATTTTGTTATGAAATTCTCCGATTTCGCCTTTTTCTCGCTCGCGTTTTCGACAAGCTCCAAAATTCGCGAAACGGTCGATTCTCCAAATGCCTTTGTCGTTTTTATGCTCAAAACGCCCGACATATTAACAGTTCCGCTTATTACGTCGTCGCCGATTTTTACGCTGCGCGGCACGCTTTCGCCTGTCAGCGCGGCGGTGTCGAGTTGTGATGCGCCGTCTGTCACAACGCCGTCGATAGGCACTCTCTCGCCGGGCTTCACAATGATTATTGTGCCGACCTCAACCTCGTCGGGGTCTACCTGTGTGAGCTTGCCGTCAATTTCGACGTTTGCAAAGTCTGGGCGAATGTCCATCATTGCGGCAATGCTTTGGCGCGAGCGGTTGACGGCGTAGCTTTGAAAAAACTCGCCGATTTGATAAAATAGCATAACCGCGACGGCTTCTTCAAACTGCGAAAGTGCAAAGGCGCCGACAGTGGCGACGCACATGAGAAAGTTTTCGTCGAAAATCTCGCCGTGAAATATATTTCGCACAGCGCGCAAAAGCACGTCACCGCCGATGATCAAATAAGGTATCATGTAAAGCGCAAGCTTTATCCATGTCGAAATCGGCTCGGCGGCAAAGCTGTCAACGGGGAAAAGTATCGCAAAAAGCAAAAATGCCACGCCGACGCCAAGCCTAATAAGGGATTTCTTTTGTTTTTTTGTCAAAGTCATTCACCTCAAAATAATTATTTAAGCACGATTTCGCAGTCCGGCTCTATGCGACTGCAAACCTTGACGATTTCTTTCATTATGCTGTCAAATTTTGCGTCGTCCGCGTCAACGGTGAGCTTTTGCGCCATAAAGCTGACGGTGGCTGAGTTTACGCCGTCTATTTTTTTGATGCCGTCCTCCATTTTTGCGGCGCAGTTTGCGCAGTCGAGGTCGTTCAGTTTGAATATTTTTTTCATGGTGTAACTCCTTATAAATATTTTTTATTCGCAGATATGCTCCATGCCCTGTGCAATCATTGTGTGCACGTGGTCGTCAGAGAGGGAATACAGCACGCTTTTGCCGTCGCGCCTGAACTTTACAAGCCGCGACTGCTTCAGCGTTTTAAGCTGATGAGATATAGCGGACTGCGTCATGCCGAGAACCTCAGCTATGTCGCACACGCACATTTCGTTTTCCATAAGCACATAAAGTATTTTTATGCGCGTCGCGTCGCCAAATACCTTAAAAAGGTCAGCCACAGAATAAAGCGCAGCGTCCGGCGGCATATGGTCAGCGGCGTTTTTGACAGCGTCCGAGTGCACACAGCAGTCGTCGCATACTTCAACCTCGTCTATAATCATTTAATTCACCTCCACAAATTAACATATGAACATCTGTTCATAAGTATACTCGCAAGTTAAAAAAAGTCAAGTGGGTTTTGCAAAAAATAATAAAAATGTCGTATAAATAAGCAGTGCACAGCATGGCGGGGGCTTGCTCCCGCCGTTGCAACCGCTAACCATAAGTTGCGGCGGGAGCAAGCCCCTGCCATACTGTGTAAAAGCTAACAAAACAAAAAACGCTTTAGACAATATTGTCTAAAGCGTATGTGAAAAAAGAAAAAAGCGGGGACACATTGCCCCACCGCAGGTGGTGAGTGGTCTGCGTATTAATGTTATCCTCGCATTTTTGATAGAGGATTTGAACTATCACGCATCTAAAGCCTAATTAGCCACAATACTTTTTCGGCCAGTCACGATTTTACTATGTCATTAGGAAAATCGGTATTTTCATTCTCTGAGCAATGCTTGCCAGAGGTGGAACGCATCGTATAAAATATCGAAACCTTTTGGTTGCTGATTCTATAGAGTCCACTGTATCGGCTCTGTTCCGTTGTGGATTGCTTGCTTACCTTTCGCTTGCTGTTTCTGCGTGACCGTTCAGCTTGCACATTATCATATAGCTCTCGGCTGACCACCGGGGGATGATTGTTTCGTATGAGGTATTTGGGCAACTCACCATTGTTCTTTCTAACCTTTTTGCTGATGGGATCGGTGATGAATGTCTTTTGTAGCAATACATCTCCGCAATAACGCTCGTTTTCGAGTATGGAGTAGATAGTGCTGTCCGTCCAATTTCCACCCTTGGCATGGGAGCTGATTTTTCTTTTTTGTAGTTCCTTTATGATGGCTACTGCGCTCATACCCTTTAAGTATAGGCGGTAGATAAGTTGAATGGTTTGGGCTTCCTCTGGTATTATTTCGGGTTCTCCGTCTGCACCCTTGCGATATGCATATGCCAAGTATAGTCCAGTCAATCCTTGCAAAAGGACGATTATAGGTTTGCTTTCAAACACAAAAGGCAAAGATTCCAATGGTAATCAGAATCTTTGCCTTTTATTTAAAATATCAGTACGAATTATTCGCCCATGAATAACTTGATATCATCATCAACTTGTCCGATACCTGCAATACCAAACTTTTCAACAAGGACCTTTGCAACGTTCGGAGATAAAAATCCTGGTAAGGTAGGACCAAGATGGATATTCTTCACACCTAAATAAAGTAACGCAAGTAAGACAATTACCGCTTTTTGCTCATACCATGCGATGTTAAATGCAATCGGCAGATCGTTAACGTCCTCAAGTTCAAATATTTCTTTCAGCTTCAATGCGATTAATACAAGCGAGTAGGAATCATTACACTGACCAGCATCAAGAACTCTTGGAATGCCTCCGATATCTCCTAATCCAAGTTTATTGTAACGGTACTTGGCACATCCCGCTGTAAGAATAACTGTGTCATTAGGCAGTTTTTT
>RZZW01000045.1 GCA_009929695.1 Clostridia bacterium | reverse complement strand
TTGCGCGAAATTTCGGGCGGATATGGAATCCGCCCCTACGGTTCACCGTAAATTAACGTCAGATTGTAGGGGCGCGCATTGCGCGTCCGCTTGGCTTTCGCAAACCAAAAACCCCCGCTGCAAAAACACAGCGGGGGTTTTACGGTTAAATTAAAATTATTGCGGCTGTTTGCCGATGTAGGCTAGGATGCCGCCGTCGACGTAGAGGACGTGGCCGTTTACGAAGTTTGATGCGTCTGACGCGAGGAACACTGCGGGGCCTTGCAGATCCTCCGGCTCGCCCCAACGGGCTGCGGGGGTTTTGCTGACGATGAACTGGTCAAACGGATGGCGGCTGCCGTCTGCCTGACGCTCGCGCAGCGGGGCTGTCTGCGGTGTTGCGATGTAGCCCGGGCCGATGCCGTTGCACTGGATATTCGCCTCGCCGTACTCGCTGCAAATGTTGCGTGTGAGCATTTTAAGGCCGCCCTTTGCCGCGGCGTATGCGGAGACTGTCTCGCGGCCAAGCTCGCTCATCATGCTGCAAATGTTGATGATTTTGCCGTGCCCCTTTTTAATCATTGCGGGAATGACCGCCTTTGACACGATGAACGGTGCGTTTAAGTCAACGTCGATAACCTGACGGAACTGCTCGGCTGTCATGTCGCACATCGGAATGCGCTTGATGATGCCCGCGTTGTTGACAAGAATATCGATTACGCCGACCTCGACCTCGATTTTGGCGACCATGTCGTTGACCTGTGCTTCGTTTGTGACGTCGCACACATAGCCGTGCGCTTTGATGCCAGCGGCTTCATAGCTTGCAAGACCTTTGTCGACAAGCTCTTGCTTAATATCGTTGAAAACTATTGTTGCGCCCGCCATTGCATAAGCTTCTGCGATGGCAAAGCCGATGCCGTAGCTCGCGCCTGTGATAAGGGCTACCTTGCCCTCAAGTGAAAAATCCTTCATCTGCATAAGTGTATCCTCCATTTATTGTTTTATAAAATAATCGGCAAATTCGGTGGTGAGACGCTCACCAAGACGCTCAACGCCGCCGTAAAGATGCTTGCGCACAAACGGTTCGACGGCTGCCTCGTCCTTTTTTTCTATTATGTCAAACAGCGTTTCGTGCTCTTTTAATATGGCGCTGAAATGCTGTGTGGCAACGATGTCGAGCATGCGAAAGCGCGTGTAGTTTGTCTGCGCCTTTTGTATCGCGCGCCAAAGGCCGTTCATGCTTATGGCGGCAAACCATATCTCGTGAAGTTGGCTGTCTAGCGCGTAAAACTGTTCTGTTGTGTGCTCGCCCTGCAAAAGCACCGTATGCTTGCGTATGACGTAGCGCACCTTTTCAAGCTGAGTGGGCGTGTAGGTTTTTATAAAATCGCGCAAAACCATGCTTTCGACAGCGACGCGCATGTAGATGAGCTGATTTATCTCCTCGAAATTGAGCAGGCTTGCGGTTGTCATTTTATACGGAACTATCGTGACAAGCCCCGCGTTTGACAGCCTTTGCAAAACGGCACGTATCGGCGTGCGCGAGACGCAAAATCGCCCGCAAAGCTCATTTTCCGGCATTGGCTGACCGGGCTTTATTTGCAGCGAAAGTATTTCAGCGCGAAGCGTGCGGTATATGTTCTCGCTGTTATTTGCCTGCGCGTCCATCTTCACCACTCCTTTTTTGTACAATACAATTGTACCACATTGTATTCAACTTGCATATTTGTATACAAGCAAAAAAATAATGCAAATGTTTTGTGGGATTTGTCAATTATTTATGGTTTGACGTTTGACATTGGCAAATTTTAATTGTACTATATATACAATATATATAGTAAGGGGCGGCAATTGTGGTCGTTTTTATTTGTATAATTGCGGTAATAATCATAATTTTGTGGGCTGTTTTGCATCCCGGGCATGTGACGCAGGCGCAGCGTGACATGGTGTACGGCATCAGCTTTGCACACCGCGGGCTGCATATTCCCGACAAAAGCATACCTGAAAATAGCCTGATGGCATTCAAGGCGGCGTCGGCGGCGGGCTATGGCATAGAGCTTGACATACAGCTATCGCGCGACAGCTATGTGGTTGTGTTTCACGACGACACATTGCCGCGCGTGACCGGCAAAACAGGGCGCGTTGACGATTACCTTTTGACGCAGCTTAAAAAGTTTCATCTTTGCGGCACAAACGAGCAAATACCTTTACTTACAGAGGTCTTGGACGTAGTGGCGGGCAGAGTGCCGATTATAATTGAGCTTAAAACAGGCCCGCGCAACACAGAGCTTTGCGAAAAGGCGATGCAGATACTCGACAGCTACGAGGGCGTGTATTGCATTGAGAGCTTTGACCCGCGCATAGTTGCGTGGTTTAAAAAGCACCGGCCGATCATTTTGCGCGGTCAGCTTTCGGACAGCACGGCGAATTTTAAGGATCAGCCGAAAATTCAGGCAATAGCGCTTGGAAATCTTCTCACAAACATAATCGCCCGCCCGCAGTTCATAGCCTACGGCAGCGGAAAAAAGTCGATTTTTGTGAAGCTTGTTGAATACATGGGCGCAATAAAAGTCCGCTGGACAGTGCACCCCGAAAACGACGTAGAGCAGATAAACGAGGACAACGACGCAGTGATTTTTGAGTTTTATATGCCGGAAGTCAAGTATAAGTAATTGTGAAATAAGATATGAGAGCGAAAAGAAGAGAGAAGAAAGAAAAAAGAAAAATGATTGAGTGATTGCTGCGCAATCACATTTTAATGCTTTGTGAGCTGTTGTAAAAAAGCACAAAGCATTAAAATGTGGCGGCACGCCGCCACACCTTACTTTTTCTTTCTTCTATCTTCTTTCTTCTTTTATTTTATTTGATTTTTAAATTTTTCTATTATTTCTACCGCCGCAAATTTTATTGTGGCGGTGGTTTTTATTGCGGATTGTTGTTTTTGGGTGTAGTCGGATTTGCCTGTTGACGAGGATATGCAGATTTGGGGGTAGAGGACGCAGAACCAGTTGTGGCCGGCGGCTGTGCCGATTTCTATGCGCACTGCATCGTACATGCCCGAGGGCAACGTTTCGTCGCCGTACTGCTTTGTGTCAAAAAACGCCGTCTCTATGCTGACGGCGACATCATACGCGCATCCGTTTTCGCGTAGCGTTTTTACGGCGAGAGCTTTTATGGCGGGCGTATTTTCAGCGATGAAATTTTGTGCCTGCCGCTTTGTCGCCATGCCTCCGAGCTTTGAGCCGAAGCTTTGAAGCACCGCGTCGCGCACCTCTAATTTAAGCTGTTGGTCAGCGGCTAAATTGGAATTCGCGAGAATGTGCAGCCGTAAAGTGTCCGCCCGCACCTCGTCGCACGTGGCCGAAAAATCGGCAAACCCGCACATCGACAGCGCCAATATAAGCCCGAGCAGCACCGACAATTCCATTTTGACAAAACGTGAATTAAACATAAATAAACTCCCTGTAAGTAATTTTATTACAGGGAGTTTTGGCATTTTGTGGGAATTTAAACAAGCGATAAATATTTTCACCTCATCAGTCAGCTGCGCTGACAGCTTCCCCTCAAGGGGAAGCCTTGCGAAATGCCTTCCCCCTTGGGGGAAGGTGGCGCGACGGAGGAGGTAAGTTTATGCGAACTAAGCGGACACGCAATGCGCGCCCCTACGCATTTTGTAATATTGTAGGGAACGCATTTTATGCGTTCCCTACATTTGAGGAAAATTTGCTTTGTTCACAAACAAAAAAACACCCCCTTTGCATAACCCAAAGGGGGTGAAAAAATTATTACTTATAGAGCTCAACAAGCTTGTTGAGGTATGCGTAACGGTCTTTTGCGTTGTCGGCTGCTTCGTTGAACAGCTCTTTTGCGCGGTCGGGGAACGAGCGCTCCAAGCGGCTGTAGCGAGTTTCGCTTTCGATGAACTCTTTGTAGTCGCCTGTCGGTTCTTTCATGTCAAGAACGAACGGGTTTTTGCCCTCTGCCTTGAGCATCGGGTTAAAGCGGAACATATCCCAGTAGCCGGCTTCAACTGCGCGCTTCATTTCCTTCTGGCAGTTTGCCATGCCGCCCTTGATACCATGCAGCTCGCAAGGTGCGTAGCCGATGATAAGTGACGGGCCGTGGTAGGCTTCTGCTTCCTGGAATGCTTTGAGTGTCTGAGCCGGATTTGCGCCCATTGCGATATGTGCAACGTAGACGTAGCCACAGCTCATTGCCATTTCGGCAAGGTTCTTCTTGGCGATTGCTTTACCGGAGGCAGCAAACTGTGCAACCTGACCGATGCGGCTTGCCTTTGAAGCCTGTCCGCCTGTGTTTGAGTAAACCTCGGTATCGAATACCATGACGTTTACGTCCTCGCCTGTGGCAAGCACGTGGTCAAGGCCGCCGAAGCCGATGTCATATGCCCAGCCGTCGCCACCGAAGATCCATACGCTCTTCTTTGAGAGGTACTGCTTCTTTGCAACGATTTCAGCGCATTTTTCGCACTGTGCGGCGTGCTTTTCAATCTCGGCGAGAAGTGCCTTTGAAGCAGGTGTGTTTGCTTCGCCGTCGTCTACTGTGTCGAGATATTTCTGACCTGCCTCTACGAGTGCAGCGTCTTTGCCGTCGGCGACAAGCTCTTTCACGAGGTCGATAAGATGCTCGCGGATAGCTTTCTGGCCGAGGTGCAAGCCAAAACCGTGCTCGGCGTTATCCTCGAACAAGCTGTTTGCCCATGCCGGGCCTTTGCCTGAGTTGAGGTTTGTTGTGTACGGAGAAATTGCGGCTGTGCCGCCCCAGATTGACGAGCAGCCTGTTGCGTTAGAGATATACATACGCTCACCGAAAAGCTGTGTGATGATGCGTGCATATGTTGTCTCGGCGCAGCCTGCGCATGAGCCTGAGAACTCAAGAAGCGGCTGTTTGAACTGCGAGCTCTTGACGTTCATTTTCTCGACGAGGTCAGCCTTCGGCTCGATGTTTGCGACGCAGTAGTCAAAGCCTTCCTGCTGTGCAAGCTCGGCTTCCTGCGGCTGCATTGTGATAGCGCCTGTGGGGCATGTGCCTACGCAAACGCCGCAGCCCATGCAGTCAAGCGGAGAGACAGTGATTGCAAATTTGTAATCCTTGCCCTTCATTGCAACTGTTTTGAGGCTTGCGGGTCCCTTAGCCACTTCGTCGTCTGTGAGAGCAAACGGGCGAATTGTAGCGTGTGCACATACATATGAGCACTGGTTGCACTGAATGCACTTTTCGGCGTTCCATGACGGAACTGTGACGGCTACGCCGCGCTTTTCATATGCAGATGCGCCCTGCTCGAACTGGCCGTCAACATAATCTGTGAAGGCAGAAACGGGCAGTGAGTCGCCGTTCATCTCTGTGACAGGGATCTGAATGTCTTTGATCTGTGCGACGAGCTTTGCATTGCCCTTAAGAGCTGCTTTGTCGGCTGCGTCTTTTGCGTCTTTCCAGTCGGCGGGAACTTCAACCTTATGAGCAAAGCCGAAGCCTGCGTCGATGGCTGCATGGTTCATGTCGACAATTGCCTGACCCTTCTTGCTGAAGGATTTTGTTGCGGCTTCCTTCATGTGCTGAATAGCTTCCTCGCGGGGCATAACCTCGGCAAGGGCAAAGAATGCAGCCTGAAGGATTGTGTTTGTGCGCTTGCCAAGGCCGATTTCGATAGCCTTGTCGATAGCGTTGATTGTGTAAAGCTGAATGTTGTTGTTTGCGATGTAACGCTTTGCTTCAGCGGGCATATGCTCGTTGAGCTCTTCGTCAGACCACTGGCAGTTAATCATGTACACGCCGCCCGGCTTAACGTCGTTGACCATTTTAAAGCCCTTGATGACGTATGACGGGTTGTGGCAGGCAACGAAGTCTGCTTTATTAATATAGTAAGGTGCGCGGATGGGCTTGTCGCCAAAGCGCAGATGGCTGATTGTTACGCCGCCGGTTTTCTTCGAGTCATACTGGAAGTATGCTTGAATATACTTGTCGGTGTAGTCGCCGATGATTTTTGTTGAGTTTTTGTTTGCGCCAACTGTGCCGTCGCCGCCAAGACCCCAGAACTTGCACTCCTTTGTGCCGGGAGCTGCTGTGTCGGGAGCGGGCTTCTCTTCAAGTGAGAGATAGGTAACGTCGTCGTTGATGCCAAGTGTGAAGCGGGCTTTGGGAGCGTCCTTTTTAAGCTCTTCGTATACTGCGAAAACGCTTGAAGGAGGTGTGTCCTTTGAGCCAAGACCGTAGCGACCGCCAACGATGACAGCGTCACGATGTGCTTCTGTAAATGCTGCAAGAACGTCAAGATGAAGCGGCTCTGCGAGAGCGCCCGGCTCTTTTGTTCTGTCGAGAACTGCGATTTTTGTCGCTGTTGCGGGGATTGCTTTCAAAAGCGCCTCTGCAACGAACGGACGATACAGACGAACCTTTACAAGACCGACCTTCTCGCCGGCGGCTGTCATGTAGTCGATGACTTCCTCTGCAACGTCGCAGATAGAGCCCATGGCGATGATTACGCGGTCAGCGTCGGCGGCGCCGTAATATTCAAAGCTTGAATATTTTGTGCCGAGCTTTGCGTTGACCTTGCCCATGTATTTTTCAACAATGGCGGGCAGAGCGTCGTAGAATTTGTTGCAGGCTTCACGATGCTGGAAGAAGATATCTCCGTTTTCGTGTGAGCCGCGCATTGCGGGGTGCTCGGGGTTAAGGGCGTGGTCGCGGAAAGCCTGAACGGCCTCCATGTCGCACATTTCCTTAAGGTCGGCATAGTCCCAAGCTTCGATTTTCTGAATTTCGTGTGATGTGCGGAAGCCGTCGAAGAAGTTGATGAAAGGAACCTTGCCCTCGATTGCTGCAAGATGAGCAACAGGAGCGAGATCCATAACTTCCTGCGGGTTTGACTCGGCAAGCATTGCGAAGCCTGTTTGACGGCAGGCGTAAACGTCGCTGTGGTCGCCGAAAATGTTAAGGGCGTGTGATGCAACTGTACGAGCCGAAACATGGAAAACGCAGGGCAAAAGCTCGCCGGCGATTTTGTACATGTTCGGAATCATAAGAAGCAAGCCCTGAGAAGCAGTAAACGTTGTTGTCAGAGCGCCTACTGCAAGTGAGCCGTGAACAGTGCCTGCGGCGCCTGCCTCGGACTGCATCTCGGTGACTCTTACCTGAGTGCCGAAAATATTTTTTTGACCGGCGGCTGACCACTGGTCCACTACGTCAGCCATGGGGCTTGACGGGGTGATGGGGTAGATGCCGGCAACTTCTGTAAACGCATATGCTACGTGCGCAGCAGCGGTGTTGCCGTCCATAGATTTTTTAGATCTTGGCATTTTTCTTCCTCCGTTATATTGGTTATTGGCGCAGAAACAGGCGTTGCTTCACAGTCCCAGCTACGTTTCTGCTTTACGCTCTTATCTATTCTAACAAATTAAGCGGCAAAAGTAAATATTAAAGGTTGCATTTTTAGCTGAAAGTATTGGAAAATAATAAATTTTAAGCTTTTTCCACTTTATTTTTCGTGATTTGTCACATTTTGTGTGTTGGAATTGACACGCGAGTGAAAAAGGAATATTATTTAATTGTATATATCTATTGGGCGATTCGTGAATCGCCCCTACAATCTTGCCTTGAAAATATTGTTGGGAACGCATTGTATGCGTTCCGGTTCGTTTGCGCAAACCGTGCGGGACGGATAACCCGTCCCCTACAACATATTCAAGACAATCTTGTAGGGGAGGCGTTTCGCCTCCCGACATGAAATTCGCACAAAGCTTAACAGATGCGCAATGCGCGCCCCTACATGGCAACGTCGATTAATTATATTTAAAATAAAGGAGTTTGGTTTATAGATGGACCCCGATGGTCTTAGTATTATTGCCGCCTGCGTGGGCGGCGCGGCTGTTTTGGCGCTGACGTTTGCGGCGGGCGCTGTACATTTTGGCGAAAAGGACGAGGAGATATCCGCGCTCGGCTTTTCAAAACGCATGGCGGGCATACTGGCGGGGCTTGTTTTTGCAGGCAGCTCCTATATTTTTGGGCTTGTGAGAATATATGCGGCCAGCCCGCTTTGGCTCGTTTTATGGGCGTTTGTGACGGCGCTCGTCATTCCGCTTGTGCTTGCGTTTGGCATTGCAAGGGGCAAGCCGCTGACAAAATCTAAGCTTGCGAATGCAATCGGCACTGTGTTTGCCTTGCCCGCGCGGGCTGTTTTCTCAATCGCGAAGCTTTCCGCGCAAAGCGACGTGACTGAGGAGGACTTGCTCAACATGGTTGACGACGTTGAGGAGCAGGAGCTCATCGACGAAAACCAAAAGGAAATGATAACGAACATATTTGAGCTTGACGACGTGACAGCGGGCGACATAATGACGCACCGAACCGAAATCGCCGCCGTGCCGTCAACCGCGCTCACGGGCGAAGCTGTGAAAATTGCCGCGGAGAGCGGCGTGTCGCGTTTACCGGTCTACGGCAAGAGCATGGACGACATTGTGGGTTTTTTGTACGTCAAAGATTTGCTCGATGTATGGACTGACCACGAGCGCTCAAACCGCCCTGTGACTGAGTTTTTGCGCCCTGCGATGTTTGTGCCCGAGACGTGCCGCGCGCGCGAGCTGCTTGTTGATTTTAAGGTGAAACACATGCAGATTGCCGTCGTTGTGGACGAGTATGGCGGCACGAGCGGAGTTGCGACTATGGAGGATATCCTCGAGGAAATCGTCGGCAATATTCAAGACGAATTTGACGACGAAGAGGATGATTTAATGCTCTCCGACGACGGCACGCTGACAGCGACAGGCGGCGCAGACCTCGACGACGTTTTCGAGGCATTTGACGTGGAATTGCCCGACGGCGACGACGAGCGCGAGTTCGACACAGTCGGCGGGCTTGTGATAGACAGCTTGGGGCGCATACCGACGCAGGGCGAAAACCCGTCTGTTGAGTACGGCGGGCTTAAATTTACAGTGCTTGAAGTGAGCGACAGGCGCGTTGTGCGTGTGAAATGTGCGCGTGCGCCGAAAAAAGACGCGGACGCGAAAGCGGCGCAGGAGGTAGAAGATGGCACACTTTGAAAAACAGCTTGACAGCAAATTGATATACGACGGCAAAGTCATAAAGGTGACGCTTGACACCGTGGAGCTTGAAAACGGCAACACGAGCAAGCGCGAGGTGGTGCACCACCACGGCGGCGCGGCAGTTGTTGCGCTGAATGAAAATAACGAGATTTATCTTGTGAAGCAATACCGCTATGCGCTTGGGCTTGAGCTTATTGAAATTCCCGCGGGCAAGCTTGAAAAGGGCGAGGACCCGTTTGAAGCCGCAAAGCGCGAGCTTGGCGAAGAGGCGGGGCTTGTGGCGGCGGAATATAAAGATTTGGGCTACATAATACCCACCTGCGGCTACGACAGCGAGCTGATTTATCTTTATGCGGCGAAAAATCTTTCATGCGTGCCGCAGCATCTTGACGCGGACGAATTTGTTTCGGTGTACACAATGCCGCTTGACGAAGCCGTTGCAAAGGTGATGTCGGGCGAGATAACAGACGGCAAAACCGTTGCCGCTATATTAAAGGTAAAGGTTTTGCGCGATAGCGGAGAGTTTTAATGAAATGGTATAGCTATGTCATAGCCGCGCTTTCGGCGGTGCTTATAGTTTGCATCGGCGTGATTTTGTATCTTGAATTTGCGAATAAACACGCGGCAGAGGCGGATATTTTTGACGCGAAAGCAGTTGCAGTGTCGCTCGGCACGCCTGTGAGCAGCACCGTTAAAACGGCTGTTGAAGGAACAAAAACAATTTATGAAGTGGAGGCCGCCACACTTGCCGCGAAGGAGCAGGCTAGGCTCGACGCGCTTAAAGCGGAGTACGGCGCAGACCGTGACGCGGTGAAAATCGGGCAGAAATTCGGCGTTTTGACGGTGGATAACACCTCGATAGACTGCGGACTTTACTGGGGCGACGACGGCGCACAGCTTGATTTGGGCGCAGCAGCGCATTCAAACGACGGCGCAGCCCTGCCCGGCGGCGGACGCACGGTGCTGATTGGCGGGCACACAGGCACGTTTTTCTCAACGCTTTCCGGCGCACAAATAGGCGATATCATCCATTTAAGCACCGGCTTTGGCGAATATACTTACGAGATTTACGACATGCAAATAATCGAAGAGCACGACATAGCCGCCTGCAAATTCGACGCCGAAGAAGAAAGCTGCATCCTCTACACCTGCTACCCCTTCGGCATCCTGCAGCATACGCCATATAGATGGTTTGTGTATGCGAGGCCGGTTTGATTAAATCATGAATTTACCAACACGAAAACCAAACCGTTTATCAAATTACGATTACAGCCAAAACGGTGCGTATTTCATAACCATGTGCACGCAGAACAAAGCAAAAACGCTGTCGCATGTAGGGGTCGGCGTCCTCGACGACCCGTATAGCGACGCTGTTGTAACGCTTTTGCCGCATGGAAAAATAGTCGAAAATCAAATACGCAAAATGAACGATATATATAAGAATTTATCGATTGAAAAATATGTGATTATGCCTAACCAAATTCATTTAATTATTATGATAACAGCAAGCGAAAGCGGGTCGTCGGGGACGCCGACCCCTACAAATGGGAGCGAAAGTATAATATGAAAACTCAATTAAAAGGCAGCGTTTTGCTGCTTTTGACGGCGCTGATTTGGGGCAGTGCATTTGTGGCGCAGAGCGTGGGGATGGACTATGTTGGGCCGTTTACATTTAACAGTGTGCGGTGCATAATCGGCGGCATTGTGCTTTTGCCGTGCATTGCGCTGCTTGACAAAATGAACGGCAGAAAAATATCTGTATGGGGCACAAACGAAAACGCCGCACGCAAAACACTTGTTACAGGCGGCGTTTTGTGCGGCGTTTTACTGGCGATAGCCTCGAGCTTTCAGCAGATGGGCATACAGTACACGACAGTCGGCAAATCGGGCTTTATCACCGCTATGTATATTTTAATAGTGCCGATACTTGGTCTTTTCGCGGGCAAAAAGGTTCCGCTTTTAACGTGGGGCGGCGTGGGGCTTGCGGTTGTGGGGCTGTATCTGCTTTGCATGACGGACGGCTTTGCTCTGTCAGCGGGCGACGTGCTTATGATGGCGTGCGCGTTCAGCTTTTCGTTTCACATAATGGTTGTCGACAAATATTCGCCGATGGTTGACGGCGTGAGAATGTCTTGCATACAATTTTTTGTGTGCGGCATACTTTGCGGCATACCGGCGCTGATGTTTGAAAGCCCGCAGCTTGCGCAGATAATTGCGGCGGCACAGCCGATATTATACGCGGGCGTGATGTCGTGCGGCGTTGCGTACACACTGCAAATTATTGGTCAAAAATACACACAGCCCACGGTTGCGTCACTGCTGATGAGCCTTGAGTCGGTTTTTGCAGTGATTTGCGGCGCAATAATTTTGCACGAAACAATGAACGGCCGCGAGATTTTCGGCTGCGTTTTAATGTTTGCAGCAATAGTTTTTGCGCAGATACCGACGAAGGCAAAATCTAAAGCATAAAAAAATAAAGGTTTACTTATTGAGATATGCGCATTTGGGCTACACCTCATCAGTCGCCTGCGGGCGACAGCTTCCCCTCAAGGGGAAGCCTTCCCCCTCGGGGGAAGGTGGCACGCCGCAGCGTGACGGATAGGGGTAATCGCTGCACAATTTTAAAATAGCATAAGGCGGGGTTGTCACACCCCGCCTTATTTTTATTTTTGATACTCAAGCTTCGCTTGCAGCTTCTCGCTGAAATACGGCTTGGGGTCTACGGCTGTGCCGTCTTTTGTGAGGGTAAAATGAAGATGATTGCCTGTTGAGTTGCCTGTGCTGCCAACATAGCCTACTATGTCTCCCCTTTTTACAATTTGACCCTCGCTGACGCTTCTTGCGGAAAGATTGCCATACTGCGCCGTCATTTCGTTGCCGATATTTATCGTGACAACTGTCCCAAGCGACCAGTCAGACTCCGGCGATATAACAACGCCGTCCGCAACGGCAAATTCCGGCGTGCCGGCGGGCGCAGGAACGTCAATGCCGTCGTTTGTTGCGCCAAAGTCTTTGCTTAACGTGTAATATGACGGAATAGCCCATAGCAGCGTGTCTGTCTCTTCCTTTTCCATCATAGACGAAATGTCTGCCCCCTCAAGCACCGCCGCCCAAAGCTTATAGGCCGTGCCGTCTTTAAAGTGATAGCCGTCTATTGCGGCATACGCCTCCTCAAGATGACTGTATTCGTCATTGAGTTCATTCGGAAAAATTTTTATTGCTATGCCATTTTCTTCACACCACTGCGCCAGATAATAGTTGTATTTTGAAACTTGAGCAGTATTTACAGACATTGCCGTTACAGTCACGTTGCTTGCTAAACACACAACAACCTCCGCATTCGGCGCGGTTTGCTTTATATATTCCACAAGCTTGCCTGTCTGTGCGGCTGTGGCTTCGGCATCGTCTTTGACGGCTGAATTGACGCCGAGCATGACAACGACCTTAGCCGCGTCTTTTATTTTTGCGGTCACGTCGTCGAGCATTTTCACCTTTTCGCCGTTTTCGTTTTGCCTCTCGGCGTTGTCGAGGATATCCTGCGCCGCCACGCCTGTGTAGGTGCAGAATTTGACAGTTTCCTTGCCGTCCCAATCATATATCGAAAAGCCCTGCGCTATGCTGTCGCCTATGATGACGCTGTTGTCCCAAAAGCCTGCGGTGACTATTGAGCTTGCGGTGCTTTCGGCGACAGATGACGCAGCAGACGACGGCTCCGCCACGCTTTTTGCGTTGCACGCCACAAGTGTGCTTGCAAATATTACGCACGCTAAAAGTGCCGCTAAAAGCGCTGTGCATTTGTGCTTTTTGGCGCTGTCGAACATTGCGGTAAACCTTGCTTTTATCGACTTTGCACTGCCGCCAAAGCAGGTGGTGAGCGCCCTTGCCCTTGTGTTTGCGATTGTTGAAAGCACCGCCGCGCCGTAGGCTTGACGATAGGCCGTCTCTCTGCCGCCGAGCACCGCCGCGTCGCACGCAATCTCCATGTCGCGCCGCGAAACGCGAGACATCACATGCACAAGCGGGTTGAACCAATGTATGCTCTGCGCCGCAAGCATTACATATTGATAAAGAATATCGCCACATTTTCCGTGCCTTGCCTCGTGCGCCAAAATATACGGCAGTGCGTTAAAATCGACATCAAGCGGAAGATAAACAGCGGGGCGCAAAAAGCCGACGAGCATCGGGCTTGAGACGTCAGCAGTATAAACCGCGACGCTTCGCCCGAACTGCTCTCTTGCGGCCTCGGCGTAATACGCGCCCGCTTTGCGTCTATTTTTACAGGCGGATTTTTTATTTCAAGATTAAACGGAATTGCAAGCCTAAGCGCGAGCACGAGCCACGCAAGGCGGAAAAACCCCGCGCTTATGCGTCGCGAAAACAGCCTGTGCACACACAAAAGCGCCGCGATAAAAGCAGACGACCACAGCTTTATTGAAAGAACGGTGCTGAATATCTCACTCATTTTGTCCTGCCTTTCGCAAAATGTCCTCTAATTCTCTTATGTCCTCGCCCGACAGCGCGTCGTCGGTCACGAGCGCGGCCACCATGCTTTTTATTGAGTTGTTGTAATATTTTTGCACGACGCTTTGCACCTCGCGCTTGCGGTATGCGCTCTCGGGCACTAAGGCGCGGTAAAGCGTGAAGCGTCCGTCGCGCGTGAGCTCAACACAGCCCTTTTCGACAAGCCGCCCAAGCAGCGCCTTTAAGGTTGATAGCGACCAATCGTGCGCGGGTAGCAGTTCCTTTGCAATCTCTGATGTGCGCACAGGTTTTTTATGCTTCCAAAGGCACAGCATAATATCAAGCTCTGTATCGGGCAGTTTTTCGGGAATTGTCATTTTTACGCGCTCACTTTCGTTTACATTTGTCGTTAAATACAGCTCATCACGTTCATTTACATTTGTCAACTAAAATTTATCGCTGTCCTCCTCGATTTCTGTAGGGCGGGGGCTTGCTCCCGCCGTTGCAACCGTAAGCCGTAAGTTGCGGCGAGAGCAAGCCCCCGCCCTACAGTGCACCCGCAGAGCACTTACGACTCCGGCACGCCGAGTCGTCGTGCCCTACGCACTTTGTAAAATTGTAGGGGCGAGCTTCGCTCGTCCGCTAGTTTCACACAATTTTACAACATGCACCGTAGGCGGCGAGCCGCAAAAAAGATAAATAAAAGTCGCTATTGTCATTATCTTGTCAATGTGATATAGTAAATGTGTATTTTTTATTAAGATACATAAATTAAACGGACGGTGAACACAATGGAGAAATTATTCAAGCTAAAGGAGAACGGCACCAACGTCAAAACCGAGATAATGGCAGGCATTACAACGTTTTTGGCAATGGCGTACATTCTCGCTGTCAACCCGGGTATGCTGGGCGCGGCAGGCATGAACACACAGGGCGTATTTCTTGCGACGGCACTTTCTGCGGCAATAGCAACGCTCATCATGGCATTTTTTGCAAACTACCCTGTCGCCCTTGCGTCAGGCATGGGTCTTAACGCGTATTTTGCATACACAATCTGCTTAGGTCAGCTTGCAGACCACCCCAACGCGTGGAGAATAGCTCTCACAGCAATACTTTTTGAGGGTATCATCTTCATCATTCTCTCGCTTTTCAAGTTCCGCGAGACGCTTGTCAACTGCATTCCGGAAAACCTTAAATACGGCATCACGACAGGCATCGGTCTTTTCATCACATTTATCGGCTTGCAAAACGCGGGCATTGCCACAAACAGCGACGCCACGCTTGTTGACCTCGGCGCTATCAAAACACCGCAGGTTGCGCTCGCGCTCATCGGCGTTGTCGTCATCGGCATCATGCTTTATTACAATATAAAGGGCGCTATTTTGTGGGGCATCCTCATAACATGGGGCTTTGGCATCATTGCACAGCTCACGGGCTGGTATGTTGTCGACGTTGACGCGGGCGTTTACTCGCTTATCCCCGCCGTCACAGGCGTGGGCGACTTCCTGCCGAACTTCGCCGCGCTCGGCGAGACAGCGTTTAAGTTTGACTTCTCATATATCGCTGAAAACGCGATTGAGTTTGCGACAATCATCTTCGCTTTCTTGTTTGTTGACTTGTTTGACACAGTCGGCACACTTATCGGCGTTGCGGCAAAGGGCAACATGCTCGACGAAAAGGGTCAGCTCCCGCGCGTCGGCAAGGCACTTATGTCTGACGCTGTCGGCACTGTTGTCGGCGCGTGCCTCGGCACATCGACAGTCACAAGCTATGTCGAGAGCTCATCGGGCGTTGCAGAGGGCGGCCGCACAGGTCTTACCTCTTTGACAACAGCCATCATGTTCCTTCTCGCGATATTCCTGTGGCCTATCTTCGGCGCTATCCCAAGCTTCGCCACAGCACCGGCGCTCATCGTCGTTGGCTTGTTCATGATGTCAAGCGTGCTCAAGGTGAAATTTGACGGCGACATGGCCGACGTTCTCGGCGCATTTATCGCCATCATCATGATGCCCTTCACATATTCAATCGCAAACGGCATCATGTTCGGCATTCTCGCATGGATGCTCCTCAAAATCTTCCGCGGCAAATTCAAGGACATCCATCCCGTCATGTGGATAGTTTTCGTCCTGTTCATGCTGAGACTTATCTCACTTTGCGTATAAACTAAAAGAAAAAATAAGATAGAAGAAAGAAGAAGTAAGGAGTGCCGGCTGCGCCGTCACATTTTATCTCTTCTTTCTTCTTTTTTCTTTTATTTGTTCGTCACATTTGTTAAAAAAATGTCATGGCTTGTAGGTTTACCATAGATGTGTTACAGATAAGCAAAAAAAGAATAGCGAATAGGACGAACCTGCTGTACAGTTAAGTTGCGAGACTAAACAGCAAAG